>CANQKF010000006.1 GCA_947624445.1 uncultured Clostridia bacterium
TCCATGATATGAATTTACGGCTTGACGGAATGTATGAAGTGATAGCGGAGATAGAAGAATCGATTGCCGATGCAAGGCTTCGCAAGAAGGCAATGGAAGAAGAAGCCATAACATTGGAAAATATCCGTAAAATACTGTTGAATTTTACAGAGCTTTTTGATATAATGGAAGAGGACGAGCAGAAGAATCTGTTGACTTACCTTGTTAAGGAAATTCAACTCAATCCAAATTGGGAGAGCAAGTCCCCGCTGAAATACATAGAATTTAACTTTCCTATCTACCGTAACGGGGAGGAGGTCAGAAAATTTATGTGTGAAAGCAATTCCAATGTGGAGACGCTCGTTGTGCTCCGCAGAATTTCCGAAAAATCCAATTAGGAGGGTAGCATATGCCGTTTATCGACGCAAAGGTGACCGTTCCCGTCACCGAATCCAAGAAGGAAGCCATCAAATCCAAACTCGGAAAGGCGGTCTCCATCCTGCACAAGGGCGAGACCTATCTCATGGTGGGGATCAGCGAGAACTACGATCTCTGGCTGGGCGGCAAGAAGCTCGACCACGGCGCCTACGTGGAGGTGAGCCTGTTCGGAAAGGCGTCCTCCGCCGATTATTCGCGCATGACGGCGGAGATCTGCCGCATCCTCGAGGAGGAGCTCTCCATCCCGGGCTATGCCGTCTACGTGACCTACCACGGGCTCGCAGATTGGGGCTGGAACGGCAGCAATTTTTGAGGGCCGTTCCCCGGGAAAACGCATGAAAAAACCGCACCGTGGTGCGGTTTTTCCGTTTGCTTTGCTTATGCTTGGAGCGCCTTCATGAATTCCGGATAGGCGTTGTCGCAGACGGCCACGACGCGCCAAAGCAGCTCGAGGCAGATCTCGCCGACGTCGCTCTCGCGGAAGCAGGCGTCCGCGGCGAGCTCGATCGTGTTCTCCTTGGGGTTGAGATAGAAGCGCACATAGCGGTTTTTGCGGTTCTGGCAGTTGATGACGTCCAGAATGGCAGCGACCTTCTCGGAGGGGACGCGCGCCAGATCGAATACGTAGATGGCGACGTCCTCGCAGTTCTCTGTGAAGTAAAATACCACAGGGATGACCTCCATGCTCTCGCTCGCATAGGAGACGATGACGATCTCGCATTTCGTGTTGCTATGCACGCCTTGGTAGGAATAGCGGATCCCATTGCGCTCCATGGCGGCGGTGAATTTGGCTGTCGACGCGTACATTTCGGTCCTCGCTTTGGAAGTGTGATACAAAACAGTATAGCCGCAGTGCGGCGGTTTGTCAAGGCGGGGGATCGAGTTTTTCATCGGTTTGGGAAATTTTGCCGCCCGCGCGTTGCTTTTTGCGAAAATCGCGGGATACGGAAGGTTTTTTCCGCGGTTTTGGTTTGAAATTTTCGCGCGCGTGTGATATAATACTACGCCAAGGGAGATCTGCTTATGAATGATTTCGAATTCCGCAGCCGCCTGCCCGTCATTCCCATGCGGACGCAGGTGATTCTGCCTTCCGCCAAGACCGCCTTCGACATCGGGCGGGGGCTCTCGCTTGTCGCCGCCCAGCAGGCGGAGATGTTCAGCGAGGCGTATGTGTTTATCGTGCGGCAAACCTTCCCCAAGGAGGTGCCTGCGGAGGAGGACCTCTGCCGCGTCGGCACGGTCGCCCGCATCCGCCAAAAGACGCGCATGCCCGGCACCGACCGCGTCCGCGTGGTCGTCGAAGGCCTCGCGCGCGCCCGCGTGGTGCGCTATGAGTTTTCCGAGGAGCACTTCGTTGCCGAACTCGAGGAGATGCCCGCCGTCCACGGGGATCCCGAGGAGGAGGAAGCGCAGTTCCGCGTCGCGCAGGGGCTCGTCGCGAGCCTGCTCGGGCGGGGCGGGCTCGATATGAAGGAGATGGACGCCGCGCTCATCGGCGTCGCCGATATCGAGCAATATATCGACATATGTACCCACCATTTGCACCTCCACGACCCGAGCAAGCAGGAGATCCTCGAGGAGCAAAACCTTTCCGCGCGGCTCACGAAGTTCATCGCGCTTCTGAATCGCGAGCTCGAGGTCGTGCGCCTCGAACAGAAGATCATGCAGGAGGTCCGCAAGAACATCGACCGCTCCCAGCGGGAGTATTTTCTGCGCGAACAGCTCAAGGTCATCCATGAAGAACTCGGCGACGGCGCCGAGGAGGGCGAGAAGCTCAAGGAGCGCATCGAACAGGCGGGGCTGCCCGCGGGGATCCGGGAGAAGGCGCTCGCCGAGCTCGCCCGCATGGACCGCATGTCGCCCTCCTCGCCCGAATACACGGTCATCCGCAACTACCTCGATTGGATCCTCGATCTCCCGTGGAACAACGCGACGGAGGACACGGAGTCCCTTCAAGATGTCGCGCGCGCCCTCGCGGAGGACCACTACGGGCTCGAGACCATCAAGGAGCGCGTGCTCGAGTACCTCGCCGTGCTCAAACTCACGGGGGAGCTCAAGGCGCCCATCCTCTGCCTTGTGGGGCCGCCCGGGGTCGGCAAGACGAGCATCGCCCGCTCCATCGCCCGCGCCATGGGGCGCAAATTCGTGCGCATGAGCCTCGGCGGGCTCAAGGACGAGGCGGAGATCCGCGGGCACAGGCGCACCTACGTCGGCGCCATGCCGGGGCGGATCATCTACGAAATGAAGAACGCAGGGGCGGTCAATCCCGTGTTCCTGCTCGACGAGGTGGACAAGATCTCCTCGGATCTCCGCGGGGATCCCGCGAGCGCCCTTCTGGAGGTGCTCGATCCCGAACAGAACCACGCCTTCCGCGACCGCTACATCGAGGAGCCCTACGACCTCTCCAAGGTCATGTTCATCGCGACGGCGAACACCCTCGATACCATCCCCATGCCCCTGCTCGACCGCATGGAGGTCATCGAGCTCTCGGGCTACACCCCCGAGGAGAAGCTCGAGATCGCCAAGCAGTTCCTCGTGCCCAAGCAGAGCAAGCGCAACGGGCTCAAGGCGGGGCAGCTGCGCGTCGCCGACGACGCCGTGATGGCGATGATCGAGGGCTACACGATGGAATCGGGGGTGCGCAGCCTCGAGCGGACGATCGGCACGGTCTGCCGCAAAGCGGCGGTGCGCATCGCAAAGGGGGAGAAGAAGGGGCTGCGCGTCACCGCCAAAAACCTCGAAAAATATATAGGGGCCCCCCGTTATTTGCGGGACGGCGGCATGCGCGAGCGGGATGAAGTCGGCGCGGCGACGGGGCTCGCATGGACGGCGGCGGGCGGCGCCACGCTCACGATCGAAGTCTCGGCGATGCAGGGCAAGGGAGAGATCATCCTCACGGGAAAGCTGGGGGACGTGATGAAAGAATCGGCACAGGCGGCGATCTCCTACATCCGCGCCAACGCCGAAAAATACGGCATCGACCGCGCGGATTTCACCGCCAAGGACATCCACATCCACGTTCCCGCGGGCGCCACGCCCAAGGACGGGCCCTCTGCGGGCATCACGATGGCGACGGCCATCCTCTCCGCGTTCACGGGGCTGCCCGTGCGGCGGGACATCGCGATGACGGGGGAGATCACCTTGCGCGGCAAGGTGCTGCCCATCGGCGGGCTCAAGGAGAAGGCGCTCGCCGCCTCCCGCATCGGCATCCGCGAGATCGTCATCCCCGAGGAGAACCGCAAGGACATCGAGGAGATCCCCGAAAACATCCGCAAGGAGCTCGAATTCATCTGTGTCAGCGGCGCCGACGAAGTGTTTGCGCGCGCCGTGAGGGGGTTGCATGCGCATTGACGCAAAATTTGTGACGTCGGCCGCCTCGGAGCGGCAGTTCCTCGTCCCCGAAAAGCCCATGCTCGTCGTGTGCGGGAAGTCCAATTCGGGCAAATCCACGCTCATCAACCTGCTCGCGGGGCAGAAGCGGCTCGCCAAGACGAGCGCCGATCCCGGGCGCACCCGTCTCGTGAATTATTTCGACTTCGGCGCCTTCCTGCTCGCCGATCTTCCGGGCTACGGCTATGCCGCCGTCTCCAAGGCGGAGAAGGAAAAATGGGGGAAAATTCTCGACGCGTTTTTCGCGAAAAAAGACCACATCACCCACGTTTTTCTGCTTTCGGACATCCGCCGCGACCCCTCGCCCGACGACCTTGCGATGGTCAATTACCTGAACTATCACATCATCCCGTTCACCGTCGTCGCGACCAAGGCGGATAAGCTCTCCAAGAGCGCCGCGCTCGTGCGGACGCGCGCCGTCGCGAACGGCTTCGGGCTGGGCGCGGGCAATGTGATCGCGCTCTCCGCGGTGACGGGGGCGGGCAAGGACGCGCTGCTCTCGCACATCGCGGAAATTCTCTCCCGCGCGTGAGGTTCGGGCGGGACGGGCGCTTCGGCGCCCCTTTTTTATACAAATTTTGCAAACATTTATACAAATATAAGCGTAGGTTATAGCAGATATACGAAATTCAAATACTTCGCGCGGCCGAAAATTTTTCGCAGGGCGGGGCGGCGGGCTTCCCGATTTCGGGCAAAAATACAATAGATTTCCTCAAAAATGATTGCAAACGCTCGGTTTTTGTGAAACAATGACAAAATCTTCGGAAACAAATTCGAAAATAAATTCGATTGACACCGCGCGTATCCGCATGGTATAATTTTCACACCATAATATAGATGGAAGCGCGTGTATGCACGCGATGATCCGAATTCCCCCGCAGGGGAGCCCGGAACCCGAAAAAATTAGTCTTACGGAATAAAATTTATACAAGAAAGGCGGAACCATGAAGAAGATCCGGAACAAGAAAAGAAGTATCGCTCTCGGTGCAGTCGGCACCCTGATGGCAGGCGCGTTGCTTGCCGCGCAGTTGCTCCCCGCATTCCCCGCGGTAGGGAAGCCCGCTTCGGGCGACGTCGCGGATACGGGCGACCGTGCCACCGTCACCGAATACACGGGGGAGCTTGCGAACGTCGATGCGCGCGACTACCTCGATCCCGGCGTCGCGATGCCCCTCACGGACGCCGTGAAGTCCGATGAAGAGATCTCCGTCATCGTCCAGACGGTCGGCGAGGGCATGCTCGGCGCATACAACGCGCAGAGCGCGCTCACCCGCTACGACGACATCGTCGCCTACCGCACCTCCTCGGAGGGGGCGGACCTTTTGCGCCGCGTGCGCACGGCGAACGACGCCGCGAAGTCCCTCCTCGAGAGATCGGGCGTGAAGTTCAGCTACGGCACGACGTATGAGACCTTCTTCGGCGGCTTTGAAGTCGTCCTCAAAGCGGGCGACTACGAGAAGCTCGCGGCCTCCCTCGACGGCACCGACTATTCGCTCAGCGTGAGCGAGGTCTATGCCGAGGCCGAATCCAAGCTCGTCGAAAACGACGTCAACGTCTACGATACGGGTATTTTCAACAGTGCAGATTCGGGCTTCGACGGCTCGGGCACGGTCATCGCCGTCCTCGATACGGGGCTCGACTACACGCACTCCGCCTTCGACGCCGACCGCTTCACGGGGCGGGAAGTCCTCACGCTCGAAAACCTCGCGGCCAAGGTGCCCACGCTCCGCGCCGCGGCGATGACGCGCGGCCTCTCGGCGGCGAACGTCTATTATAGCCCCAAGGTGCCCTACACCTACGACTATGCGGACGGCGACTACGACGTCTATCCCCTCGAGAGCGAGCACGGCACCCATGTCTCGGGCGTCATCGTCGGCAAGGACGCGGACGACAACGAAGAGGGCATCACGGGCGTTGCGCCCAACGCGCAGCTCGCCTCGATGAAGGTGTTCTCGGATACCCAGCAGGGCGCGCGCTGGTCGTGGCTCGTCGCAGCCCTCGAGGACTGCGTCTATCTCGGCGTGGACGTCATCAACATGTCCCTCGGGACCGCCGCGGGCTTCACGACCGAGGCCGATGAACGGCAGGCCTACGTTTACGACATGATCGAGGAGGCGGGCATCAGCCTCGTCTGCGCGGCCTCCAACGACTACAACTCCACCTACGGTTCGGAGAAGAACGGCAACCTCGGGCTCACGACCAACCCCGACTCGGCGGTCGTCGGCTCTCCCTCTACGTACACGGCGGCGCTCTCCGTCGCCTCCATCAGCGGCGTCAAGACGCCCTACCTCACCTACAACGGGCAGCTCATGTACTTCACCGAATCGGCGGACGCTTCGAGCGAACCCCGCCATTTCGTCGACGACCTGCTCAACTACGGGCCCGTCAAGGAACAGTACGGCGATGTGGACGCCATCGACATCGAATACATCACGATCGGCGGCGTCGGGCGGACGGCGGACTATTCGACAATCAAGGATGAGATCAAGGGCAAGATCGCGCTCGTGCGCCGCGGCTCCAACACCTTCGAGGAGAAGGCGCGCATCGCCGAGGCCGCGGGGGCGGCGGGCGTCATCATCTACAACAACGTCTCGGGCGACATCACGATGACGGTCGGCTCCGTGAAGATCCCCGTCTGCTCCATTTCGCAGGACAACGGCGAGATCCTCTCCTCCGTGGAGCGGGGCACCCTGCACATCAGCCGCGACCAGGTCGCGGGGCCCTTCATGTCGAACTTCTCCTCGTGGGGCCCGACGCCCGATCTCCGCATCAAGCCCGAGATCACCGCGCACGGCGGCGAGATCTATTCGGCAGTCCCCGGGCAATCCTACGACCGTCTCTCGGGCACCTCGATGGCTTCGCCCAACCAGGCGGGCGTCACGGCGCTCATCCGCCAATACATCAAGCAGAAGTTCCCGACCGCCGATCCCAAGGACGTCAACAACTACGTCAACCAGCTCATGATGTCGACGACGGATATCGCCTACAACGTCAACGGGCTGCCCTACTCGGTCCGCAAGCAGGGGGCGGGGCTCGCCAACCTCACCAAGGCGACGACCTCTCCCGCGTTCATCACGACGTATGAGCGCAACGATGCCGACCTCTATAACCAACGCTTCACCGATCAGATCAGCAGCAAGGCGAAGATCGAGATCGGCGACGACCCTCAAAAGACGGGCGTCTATGAGATGAAGTTCAACATCGTCAACGCCTTCGGCGATTCGTCGGTCTCCTACGACGTCGACGCCATCGTCATGACGGAGGGCGTCAGCGAGACCAAGACCCACCAGGGCGACATGACGGTCACCGAGGAGGGCTACCTTCTCGAGGGCGCGCAGGTCGAGATCAACGGCGTGGAGGGCAGCGGCTGCTCCGTGAACGGGAGCGTCGTCACCGTCCAGCCCGGCGCGCGGGCGGTCGTCACCCTCACCGTCACCCTCGGCGAAAGCGACAGGCAGTATCTCGAACAGGCCTCGGGCAGAAAGGACGAGGCGGGCAACGATCTGCTCGTCTTTGCGAACGGCATGTATGTCGAGGGGTACGTCACCCTCACGCCCACGAGCGGCACCGAGATCTCGCTCAGCGTTCCCTACCTCGCCTTCTACGGCGATTGGACGCAGGCGCCCATCTTCGACCTCGACTACTTCGAGACCGATAAGGACGCCCACAACGACGCCATCGAGACCCTCGACAAGACCCTTCCCGACGCCTATGCGACCCGTCCCATCGGCGGGCTCTACCAGGATTACATCAGCTATCTCGGCTCCTACTACTTCATTCAGGATCCCTCGCTGCAACAGATCTCGGCGGAGCGCAACCACATCGCGCTCACCAACCAGGAGGGCGAAACGGGGGGCGTGAATTCCATCCGTTCCCTCTACCTCGGCATGCTGCGCGGCGCGCGGGAACTCGAGATGACCGTCACCGACGCGACGACGGGGGAGGTGATCTGGAGAAAGACCGAAGCGCACCAGCGGAAGTCGTATAGCAGCGGTTCGCAGATCTATCCTTCCTCGGTGGACGTCGATTTCCACGTCGCCGAGCACGATCTCAAGAACAACACGCAGTATATCTTCCGCGTCGTGGCGACGGTGGACTACGGCGACGGCGGCCTCGAAACGAACAAGCGCAACGTGTTCGAATTCCCGTTCACGACCGACTTCCGCGCGCCCGTCGTCACCGACGTGTACTACACCGTCGAATACGACCGCACCGAGGAAAAGAACAGGCTGTATGCGCACGTCTCGATCTGGGATAACCACTACACGATGGCATACCGCGCGGGGCAGGTCTACCGCGAAGGCAACAGCGCCTACCTCGATTTCTTCTCCTCGCTGCCCGTGCCCGTCTATTCCGAGTGCAACGCGACTTCGGAGGTCACCATCGAGCTCACCGACTACATCGGACGGCTCGCGAATTCCTACAACAAGAACACGTTCGTCATAGCGGTCTACGACTACGCGATGAACGAGAGCAACTTCGAACTTTCGGTTCCCGACGACGTCCGCTATCTCTACTTCTCGGAGATGCAGGACGACGAGGGCAACCCCCTCGGCGAAGGGGAGTACGGCGTCGTGCTGAACCCCAACGAGAAATACAATCTCGCGCCCATGGCCTATCCCTCCGACAGCTGGACGGATACCCTCGTATATACTTCTTCGAACGAAGCGGTCGTCCGCGTCATCAACAACCAGCTGCTCGCGATCTCCTCGGGCACCGCGCGCATCACGGCGCGCAGCGCGCAGGATGAGAACGTCTTTGCCGAGCTCACCGTGAAGGTGCGTTCGGAGGGCGAAGAGGGGTATTTCGTCTACGACGCGCCCGACGTCGATGTGTTCTACCTCAGCGGCTACACGACGGACAACGCCTTCTACTTCATGAGCAGCAGCGAGCGCGACATCAGCCTGACGGGGGCCCGCACGACATGGGCGCCCAACCGCCAGAGCTATGCGCTCTCGATGTTCCCCTCCGAGCAGGTCACGATCAACTACGTGCTCGAATCCTATTTCCCCGAGCGCACCGAGGTCGTGTTCTCGAGCAACAACCCGAACATCGCGAGCGTCACGGAAAACGGACAGATCACCGCGCTCGCGGAGGGCATCGGCTCCATCTCCGTCCGTGTCATGCTCAACAACGACGACGGCTCGCAGACGAGCACCTACTACTCCAAGACCATCTCGATCACGGTCAAGAATCCCTATGAGCGCAGCGGTCCCTATCTCATGGGCTACCGCGGCTTGGGCGGGAGAGTCGTGATCCCCGAGGAGCTCGGGCTCACGCAGATCTATCAATATGCGTTCTCGCATTATGACTACATCCCCAAGGATCTCTCCGCGGGCGACGTCATCACCGAGGACGATCCGCTCGCCACGAAGATCTGGTATCTCGGCGAGAACCAGGATGTGACGGAAGTCGTCCTGCCCGAGGGAATCGAGCTCATCGGCGCCTATGCCTTCGCGGGCATGAAGAACCTGAAAAAGGTCGTCATTCCCTCGACCTGCGTCAAGATCGCCGCGGGCGCCTTCTACGGGTGCACGTCGCTCACCGAGATCGAAGGGCTCGAACACGTGAAGTTCATCAACCAGGACGCCTTCAACGGTCCCGCGACCGTGGACGAAGCGGGGGAACCGACGGGCGGATACGACATCGTTCCCCTGAACTCCGCGGATCTCTCGGGCGTCATCGCCATCGGCGACAGGGCGTTCATGCGCACCCACCTCGTTGCGCTGGATCTGCCCGAGAGCGCGCAATCGCTCGGCGCCTCCGTCTTTGAAGAGACCTACCTCGTCAGCGTGAACATCCGCGCGCAAAAAATTAAATTGGGCGCGCGCGCGTTCGCGAACTGCGAATCGCTGCGCTCCATCACCGTGAATGCCTCGGTCATCCCCGAGAGCGTGTTCATGGGCTGCACATCGCTCTCGACGGTCAACCTCGGCGCGGACGTCGTCTCCATCGGCGCGTACGCCTTCGCGGGGACCTCGGTCGCCAAGTTCAACGTCGCTGCGGGCAACACCACGTATACGACGAAGAACGGCAACGGCGCCTTCCTCTACGACAAGCGGGGCAGAGAGCTCCTGCTCGCCGCACCCAAGGCGATCACGGACGGACAATTTACGGATAACGACATCACGAAGATCGGCGCGGGCGCCTTTGCGGGCAACACCGACCTCGTGCGCGTGAACGTGCCCTACCTCCGCGAAGTGGGCGAGTACGCCTTCGCGGACTGCGCGCGGCTTTTGAGCGTCACCCTTTCGAACGCCGAGAAGATCGGAAGCTACGCCTTTGCGGGCACGGCGCTCCGCAGCGCGGATCTTACCAACGTGAAGGAGATCGGCAGCTACGCCTTTTTCGGCGCCAACCTCTCCGCGCTCACGCTCGGCGATAACGTCACCGTCGGCGACTACGCTTTCGCCTATTGCAGTGCGCTCTCGAGCGTTGCGATCGGCAGCGACGCGAAGATCGGCAGCTACGCCTTTGCCTTCCCGTTGCAGCTCGGCGCGACGCTGCTCGGCAGATACCAGAATACCTACTACTACGCGAGCCTCGATTGGTACTTCTCGGACAGCGCGCTCGAGACCTTGCAGATCGGCGCGGGCGCCGAGATCGGCGATTACGCGTTCAGCAACGCGATGGCGCTCACCGACGTCACGCTCGGCGACGGTGCAAAGCTCGGCGAGAGGGCGTTCTACCACGCGACGTCGCTCGAGACCATCGATCTCGGGAAGGTGAAGGAGATCGGCGCGGGCGCGTTCGGCGGATCGCTGCACACCGTCTATGTCGTGCAGTTCTCCAACAATACCATCACTTCCGTGATCGGCACGGCGGGCTATACCTCCGAGGGTGCGCTCATTACGGCGGCGGATCTCTCCTCCGTCGAGAACGGCAAACTCGGCGCGGGCGCCTTCGCGAACTGCATCATGCTCGAAACCGTCGAACTCGGCAGTCTCACCGAGATCCCCGCGCAGGCGTTCATGAACGCGCTCTCCCTCGCCGCGCTCGACCTCTCCAAGGTTAAGACGGTGGGCGACGGCGCCTTCCTCGGCACGGCGCTCACGGAGGCGGATCTCTCCGCCGCGACCGCGATCGGCGACAGCGCCTTCGCGATGGCGGAACTCACCAAGGTCATCCTCAACGAAGCGGGGACGACGATCGGCGACGGCGCCTTCGAAGCCAACGATGCGCTTGCGGAGGCGGAGAATCTCTCCGCGGTCACCGATTTCGGCGCCTATGCCTTCTCGGGCACGGCGCTCGCGGGGCCGCTCGCTCCGAGCGCGGCGCGCCACATCGGCGATTTCGCCTTCATGGATACGGCGATCACGGAAGTCCTGCTTCCCACCACCCTCGAGGACGTGGGCGAAAATCCTTTCGCGGGCTGTGACATCCCGCGCTTCACGATGCGCACCCCCGAGACCTTCCACGGCGTGGTGGTCGGCGAGCAGATCCTCGATACCTATAAACTCAACGATTCCCTGCAAGTCATCGGCGGCGCGCTCTACCGCACCGTTCCCGCGGGGCTCGAGCTCGTCTGCTATCCCGCAGGCAGCACCGAAAAGAGTTACACCGTCCCCGAGGGGACCGTCCGCATTTCCGCGTACGCCTTCGCGCTCTCCGGGATCGAGCGGGTGGAACTTCCCGTCTCGCTCGACGCGATCGGCGACAGGGCGTTCTACGGCTGCACAGGGCTCAGAACGGTCGTGTTCCAGAGCCTCAAAGCGCCCATCCTCGAAGAGCAATACGATGAGGATTGGGCGAATTGGACGGCGCTCGCCAACGTGTTCCGCGGCGCGGACGGCAAGCTCTACACGAGCAGCCCCGTTTCGGGCGTCATCAGCGGCTTCGAGAGCATGACGGATGGCGAGAGCGTCTACGGGCTCGGCATATTCAAGTTCTTCGCATGGAACATGAGCGACAACTACACCGCGATCTTCTACGGCGCCAACTTCGTCGATCACGTCGGCGTGGCGCCCGGGGATATCACGATGGTGCGCCCCGCCAACGGCACGGGCTACGACAACATCGTCTACGGCAGCTACTTCGGCAACGTCATCGACGGCGCGACCGCCCCCGCGGACGAGACGCTCGCGGCAATCCAAGCGATCGACGCCCTGCCCGAAATGAGCGAGATCGCGCTCAAACATGCGGCGCAGATCCGCGAGGCGCGCAGGCTCTATGACCTCATCGTCACGGTGGAGCAGCAGGCGCTCGTCACGAACTACCAGAAGCTCACCTCGGCGGAGGCGATCCTCACGATGCTCGAACAGGGCGGACAGTCCGAGCAGCCGCCCGAAGTGCTTCCCGAGACGCCCGCTGATCCCACCGTCGTCACGCTCGGCGTGCTCACGGGAGTCTTTGGACTGCTTGCGGTCGGCGCGGGCGTTGCGCTCGCCGTCGTGCTCGTGCGCAAGAAGAAGCGGAGCTGACGCGGCGGGAACGGAGGAAAAGCATGAGAACGAAATTCAAGATCATCTTCGCGCTTACGGGCACCCTCCTTGCGGCGGTGACGCTCGGGGCGTGTACGTTGAGCAACAATCCCTATAAGGATCACGCGGCGGACGGCTACAACGTGTTTGTGAGTTTCGACGCGAACGGCGGGCTCGTCGCAGGCGCTTCGGACAGCCGCTTCGTGGATACCTACAAGGCCGAAGCCGTGCAGAAGGGCGTCAAGCTGCTCCTCCCGGGCGATACCCGCCGCGGCGAGGGCAAGAAGGACAGCACCGTCGTCACCCGCGAGGGATACACGCTCTACGGCTGGTACAGGAGCGCGGAGCAGGCGCGCGTCGACGCGCTCGGCAACAAGCTCGACGAGAACGGCGCGCTGTGCATCCAGACGGGCAACCCGCAGGGCTATGTGTATTCGGGCAAGTGGGACTTCGCGGAGGACGTCCTCACCATGGGCGATCTCAAGCGGGTCACCCATGCGGGGGTCGATGGCTACGGCATTACCCTCTACGCCGCATGGATCCCCAACTACAGCTATGAGTTCTTTGCCGAGAACGAGGCGGGCGAGTGGGAGAGCTACGGCACGGCGGTCAAACCCGCAAATACCGACAGCATCCCCGTCCCTTCCTGGAACAGCGAGACGGGCCAGCTCTCCTACGGCACGGTGCCCCGCCTTTCGGGAAAGACGCTCGAACACATCTATGTCGATCCCGGAAAGACGGAGGAATTCAAGGACGTCATCCCCCACGCGGGCAGGGTCGACGACGCGACGGCGACGGCGACGGATACGGTCGTCGCGTGCTACACGACCTGGCGGGAGGGGAATTGGTTCAAGATCTCCACGCCCGCGCAGTTCAATGCAAATCTTCAGGCGGACGGCTGCTATGAGATCTTGCAGGATCTCGACTTCACCCAAACGGCGAACCTCTTCTGGAACGGCGGGCGGCTGGAATTCCGCGGGACCATCCTCGGCGGCGGGCACACCGTGAAGGGCATCTCGACGACGCAGGCGAACGACTTCACCGCGGGCGGCGTATTCGGAAAGATCGCCGCGGACGCCGTGATCGAGAATGTGCACTTCGAGGACGTCACGCTCTCGGTCACCAATGCGACCCGTCTCGTCGGCGGGCTCTACGGGCTGTTGGCGGGCGACGTCTCGGCGAATGCAAGGATCGAAGGGGTCACGCTCACGGGCACGATCTTCGCGGGCGACCTCATCGACGAGCGCAACTTCACCAACTTCACGATCGGGCTCGTCGGCGGCAACCTCGTCACGGCGGGGATCGCGACGGACGGCATCGAGGTGCGTTCGCTCGCCGTATCGCAATACGACAGCGCCGCGGGCGGCTTTGTGGATACCTATCCCGTGCTCGTCGAAGCGCAGGAGGATAGCTCGGTGCGCGTCACCAAGAACCCCGATCCCATGGCAAACCCCAATCCCGAAACGGATGATATCCGATCGAACGTGTGATCTCAAATCGTAAAATAAACGGAGGACAGATAGAATCATGAAAGGAAAGAAAGCGACGAAACTTGCAGCGGTCGCACTCAGCGCAGTCTTTGGCTGCGGCGCGCTCGGCGCGTTTGCGGGCTGCACCAACGGCTCGAAGTACCTCGTCATCATGACGCAGGAACTCAACGGGCTCTTCAATCCCTTCTTCTCGACGTCGGGCACCGATATGGACGTCGTCGGGCAGACCCAGCTCTCGATGTTCACGACGGATGAGGACGGCAAGATCGCCTTCGGCGACGACGAAGCCGTCATCGTCAAGGACTACGAGATGAAGTCCGAGGGGAACAAGAGCGTGTATTACTTTGTCATCAAGAACGGCATCGAGTTCTCGGACGGCACGCCCCTCACGATGAACGACATCCTGTTCAACATGTACGTCTACCTCGATCCCGCCTACACGGGCTCGACCACGATGTATTCGACCAAGATCGAAGGCTTGCAGGCCTACCGCACCCAGCAGAATCTCTCGGGCGGCGGCGCCCAGCAGGACGACGCGCTCACGATGAACGCCGCGGGCAGGGCGCAGAACCGCCTGAACGAGCTCATCAACCTCTTCAGAGCGCATCCGACGTCTGCCGGCGCGACGACCTACGAGGCCGACCCCGCGACGATGCGGGCCGCAATCGCGGAATCTGTGCCGACGTCGGGCTACCGCGAAGCGCTTTGGCCCAACGGCACGCCTACCTCGGGCGACGCCACGGAAATGGCGCGCACCCAGCTCGGCGAGGACTACGACCGCGTGCTCACCCTCTTCCGCGAAGAGCTCGAGAACGACTTCAACGCCGCCAAGGACGCCTACCAGGATGAGCCATATTCGACGAACACGGCGGGCCTCGTCTTTGACGAAGTGACTTCCTTCATGTTCATGGAGGGTTACATCGAACTCGAATACTACAAGGATCCCGTCACCAACCAGGAGGACAAGAACAAGATCGTCAAGGCGACCAAGCAGTATACCAACATCGGCTCCCGCGACACGGCGATCGACTATGTCTTTAACGACAAGATCTCCACGGCGCTCCACCAGATCTTGAGCTACTACCAGACGGGCACGACGCTCCGCTCCGAATACGAAGGGCAGGCGCGCGACGCCATCCTGCACGAGCGCGTCGGCGATACGGGGCTTGCCAATCCCAACATCAAGGGCATCCGCTCCCTTTCGCCCGATCACATGCCCGAAGTCAACGGGCAGCCCGAAGAGACGATCGCTACGGTCACCGTCAACAACCACGACTATGAAGTCGCGCAGTCGCACGACGCAGAGGGGCGGCCCACGAGCGGCTACGACGTGCTCCGCGTCACGGTTGAGGGCACCGACCCCAAGGCGATCTGGAACTTCGGCTTCTCCGTCGCGCCCTACCACTACTATTCCGATCCCGAGAAATATAAGGTAGAGATCAAGAACAACCAATTCGGCGTGGATTGGGGCTCCTTCTCCTTCATGCAGAAGGTCATCCAGGGCGAAACCCCGGATGGCGTGAGCAAGAACAAGGTACCCATGGGCGCGGGTCCCTACATGGCGACCGACTCCCAGAAGAGCGACGCCCCCGCGGCGAACGGCTTCTTCACCAATAATACCGTCTACTACAAGGCGAACCACCGCTTCTTCGAGGACGTCGAGGGCGCGAACAAAGAACTTCTGCATGCCCCGCTCATCGAGGATATGTGCTATCTCGTCGTCTCCTCGACGAACGCCATCGACCAGCTCCAGAAGGGCGGCGTCCACTTCATCGAACCCAACTACACCAAGGATAACGCCGACCGTCTGAACAAGATGGGGAGCGGCTTCAAGCAGGTCAGCTCGTGGCAGCTCGGCTACGGCTACATCGGCATCAACGCAGGCCTCGTGCCCAACATCAACATCCGCAAGGCGATCATGTCCGCCATGAACACCAACCTCTCCGTCGAGTACTACCTCAGCGGACAGGCGACGACCATTTCGTGGCCCATGTCCCTCGTGAGCTGGGCGTATCCGAGAAACGAAGGCACGCAGTTCAACGGCGCCAACCCGCTTGCGAACAAGCTCGAAAACAACGGCCACGACTACACGATGTGGACGGAGCTCGGCAACAGCGCCGCACAGAACGCGCAGGAGGACGAAGCCGCCCTCGCGAAGATCAGGCAGTATAAGTCGATCTCGGGCGTGCCCGATAACGATCCGAGCCTCTCGCTCACCTTCACGATCGCGGGCTCCAACCTCACCGAGCACCCCTGCTACAACGTGTTCAAGCACGCGGCGGATCTTCTGAACCAGTGCGGCTTCAACATCCAGGTCAACCCCGATATCAACGCGCTCACCAAGCTCTCGACGGGTTCGCTTTCCGTCTGGGCGGCGGCGTGGGGCTCCACGATCGACCCCGATATGTATCAGGTCTATCACAAGAACTCCACCGCGAGCTCGGTGAAGGCATGGGGCTATCCGCAGATCCTCGCGGCGCCCGCTTCCTACCAGCAGGAGACGAGCATCCTCAACACGCTCGCAGGGCTCATCGACGACGGCCGCGAGACGACCAACGAGACCGAACGTGCGCGGATCTATAAGGACGCGATGTCGCAGGTGCTCAATCTCGCCGTCGAGCTTCCCACCTACCAGAGAAAGACGCTCTACGCCCTCAACGCAAAGGTCATCGATATCAACACGCTCTCGATCGACGTCGACAGCTCGGGCAACCTCATGGGCAACTCCTACGTCTCCCCGCTCTCCAAGATCTGGATGGTCGACTTTGTCAAGTAACGCCGATCTTCACGCAACCCACAGTTCCCTCCGCCGCAAACGCACGGCGGAGGGCGAATCCACCACAGGAGCAGCAACATGCTGAAATATATCCTCAAACGGCTCGGGCTCGCCATCCTCATCCTGCTCGGCGTCTCCCTGCTCATCTATATCCTCGTCCGTCTCATGCCGGTCTCCTTCATCGAACAGAAGATCGTCGAGATCACGGCCTCGGGCGCGGAAGTGGCAGAGGAGACCATCGAAGCGATGAAGAAGATGTACGGGCTCGAAGACGACAGTTTCCTCGGCATCCTCAAGGGATATGCGAACTGGCTGGGCGCGCTCTGCCGCTTCGATCTCGGCACGAGCTTCCTCTACGGGAACTCGGTGCTCGATGAGATCGTCGACCACATGGGCGTCTCTTTCGTCATCGCGTTCATCGCGATCATCCTCGAATATCTCATCGCGATCCCGCTCGGCGTCACCGCGGCGACGCACCAATATTCGGTGCGCGACTACACGGTCACCGTGCTCGTCATGATCGGCATTTCGCTTCCCTCGTTCTTCTTCGGAAGGGTGCTGCAAAACATCTTTGCCATGCAGCTCGGCTGGTTCCCGCCCTCGGCGCTGCAAGATGTCTCCAAGGGCTACACGGGCTTTATGGCCCTGCTCGACCAGTTCTGGCACATCATGCTGCCGCTGACCGTCATGGTGCTGCTCAGCATCGGCGGCACCATGCGCTACACGCGCACGAACATGCTCGAGGTGCTCAATTCCGACTATATCCGCACGGCGCGCGCAAAGGGGCTCCCCGAGTCGAGAGTCATCTATAAGCACGCCTTCCGCAACACGATGATCCCCATCGTCACGATGCTCGCGGGCGTGCTCCCGACGCTGTTCTCCGGCGCCATGATCACCGAACAAGTCTTTGACCTGCCCGGCATCGGAAACATCGCCCTGCGCGCCATGCAGGCGGCGGATATCCCGTTCATCATGGGCTACAATATGTTCCTCGCGTTCCTGTCCGTCATCGGTGTACTGCTCACCGACCTCATGTATGCGGTCGTCGACCCGCGCGTGAAGCTGTTCTGAGGAGGCACGAAAATGGACGAAAAAGAAAGAATGAACAACGACGGGATCGTGCAGGACGTGCGCGACGAAGCACAGGAGCGCGACGCGCGCCTCATGCTCGGCGACGCCTTCGCGGAGGGCGCGGAGGAGATGCTCGAGGAGACCGATTCGCTCGATAAGAACGTGCGCCTGCTCTCGCCCTTCCGCATGGTCATGCGCCGTTTCTTCCGCTCCAAACTCTCGGTCATCGGGCTCGTCATGATCGTCGCGCTCATGCTCTTCTCGTGGTTCGGACCCATCGTCTACCGCGCATGGGGGGAGATCGAGGAGGACGCGAGCGGAAGGATCGAATACTTCAGCGTGGAGACGACCTATCAGGACGAGGCGACGGGGGAGACCTACACGGTGTATCAGGTCACCGAGACCGACCGCACCCTCAACGCCTATGCCCCGCCGAGCGCCTCGCACCTGCTCGGCACCGATAAGGCGGGCATGGACGTCTTTACCCGCCTCATGTACGGCGGGCGGATCTCGCTCTCCATCAGCTTTATCGCGGTGTTCGCGGTCACCTTCCTCGGGATCATCTTCGGGGGAATCGCGGGCTACTTCGGCGGCGCGACGGATGAAGTGATCATGCGTATCTGCGATATCTTCATGTGTCTGCCCAGCCTTCCCATCATGCTCATCATCGGTACGCTGTTCGATTCCTGGCACATCGATTCGCAATACCGAATATACCTTCTGATGCTCTTCCTCACGCTCATCTCGTGGTCGGGCACCGCCCGCCTCGTGCGCGGACAGATCCTCTTCCTGCGCGAACAGGAATACATGGTCGCCGCCGAAGCGATGGGATTCTCCACCTCGAGGAAGATCTTCAAGCACCTCATCCCCAACGTGCTGCCCCAGCTCATCGTCTCGATGACGCTCTCGCTCGGCAGCATGATCCTGCAGGAGGCGACGCTCTCCTACCTCGGCTTGGGCGTGAAGGCGCCCTATGCCGCATGGGGCACGATGATCAACATCGTCACCGAGGATCAGAACATCCTGCGCAACTATTTCAACATCTGGGGTCCTCCCGGGATCTGTATCGTCATCGCCGTGCTCGGGTTCAACTTCGTCGGCGACGGTCTGCGGGACGCGCTCGACCCGAAGGCGAGGAGGTAAGATATGGCAGAAGAAAAGAAGAACCGCCACTATCTTACGGGCAAGGAAGTCCGCGCGATCGTCCGCGAGAACAACAAGATCGTCCGCGCGCTCGAAAAAAAGAAGCACAGAAAGGCGTCCGAGAGCGAATTTTTGTCGTCGCTCAAGGATGAGAAGAACATCCTCGAAGTCGAGGACCTGCATACCTATTTCTTCACCGAGCAGGGCATCGTGAAGGCCGTCAACGGCGTCTCCTTCGATATCCCGCAGGGGGCAACGGTGGGCGTCGTCGGCGAATCGGGCTGCGGCAAGTCGGTCACGAGCATGTCGATCATGCAGCTCCTGCAAGGCCCCTACGGGCAGATCTATTCGGGCAGCATCCGCTTCAAGTCCTACGATTTCAAGCGCGACGAAGCGGGCAAGCCCATCCCCGTTTGGGACGACGACGAAGCGGGCAATCCCCAATTCGACGAAGTGAAGGATAAGAAGGGCAACGTCAAAAAGAACAAGGACGGCACGCCCATGACCGAGCGCCGCCAGAAGCGCGACGAATACGGCACCCGCGTCTTTGAGATGGAAGAGAAGGTGTTCGATATCGCCCAAATGCCCATCAAGGAGATGTACCGTCTCCGCGGCAGGCAGATCGCGATGATCTTCCAGGAGCCCATGACGAGCCTCAACCCCGTGTTTACGATCGGCAACCAGCTCGACGAAGTGACCCTCCTGCATTTCCCCGGCGCGACCAAGGAGGACGCCAAGCGCCGCTCCATCGAGATGCTCAATCTCGTCGGCATCGCCATGCCCGAGCGCGTCTACAAATCCTACCCGCATGAGCTCTCGGGCGGCATGCGGCAGCGCGTCATGATCTCCATGGCGCTCGCGGGCGATCCCCGCCTCATCATTGCCGACGAGCCCACGACGGCGCTCGACGTGACCATCCAGGCGCAGATCCTCGATCTTCTGCGCGAGCTCAAGGATCGCATCCACGGCTCGATCCTGCTCATCACGCACGATCTCGGCATCATCGCGGAGATGGCGGACTACGTTGTCGTCATGTACGCGGGGCGGATCATCGAACGGGGGACGGCTTCGGAGATCTTCCATCACCCGATGCACCCCTATACGATCGGCCTGCAAAAGTCCAAGCCCACGATGGATTCGGACAGCGATACGCTGTTCAATATCCCCGGCAACGTGCCCAATCCCATCGACATGCCCGACTACTGCTATTTCCGCGAGCGCTGCGGCGGCTGCATCAAGAAGTGCTTCGGCGATTATCCCGAGATGGTGCAGGTCAGCCCGACGCATTGGGTCGCTTGCCATCTCTATGACAACAAGGAGAAGAGCGAATGAAAAAGCCGTTGAATTATGCGTTGATCCGCACGTTGTATACGGTCGTCACCGTGCTGCTTGCGCTCTTCTGCGTCGTGACCGCGATCTGCATCTTCTGTCTCGTCCCCGTCGTCTGGTGGATGGGGCTCCTGCTGTTGGCGGTCGGCGGAGCGGGGATCGGCCTGTTGTTCCCCTTCCACAAGCATATCGGCGCCGTGATCGACGCCCTGCCCGAATGGGTGGAGCCGCCCGTCAGCGAGGAAGAACTCGAAAAGCTGCGCAGAAAGAATGCGGAGCGCCGCAGGAAGCTCGCCGAGATCACGCCCGAGGAGCAGGCGATCCTCGATAAGAACGCCGAGGCGCTCGCAAACGGCGATTTCACCGCCTTCGACGACGAAGCCGAGGCGCGCAAGGAACAGCGGGAGCGCGAACTCCGCGCCCTCGACGACGAATTTGTGCCCGCAGACGGGGGATCGCTCCTCGAAGTGCGCCACCTCAAGATGTATTTCCCGCTCAAAAAGACGATCACGGGCAAAGTCACGCTCGCGCTCCGCGCGGTGGACGACGTCTCCTTTACCCTCAAAGCGGGGGAGACGCTCGGCATCGTCGGCGAATCGGGCTGCGGCAAGACGACGATGGGCCGCTCCATTCTGAAGCTCTACAAGCCCACGGGCGGGCAGATCTTCTTCGAGGGGCGGGACATCGCGGGCTACAAGCCCTCCAAGATGCGCCCCTTGCGCACCAAGATGCAGATCATCTTCCAGGATCCCTATTCCTCGCTCCCGCCGCGGAGCACGGTCGGCGGGATCCTCTCCGAGCCCGTGAAAGTGCACCATATCGTGCCCGCCGCGGAGGTGAAGGACTACGTGCTCCGCCTCATGGAGCAGTGCGGGCTGCGGGATTACTACTTCGAGCGCTATCCGCACGAATTCTCGGGCGGGCAGCGGCAGAGGATCTGCATCGCGCGGTCGCTCTCGGTGAAGCCCAAGCTCGTCATCTGCGACGAGCCCGTCTCGGCGCTCGACGTCTCCATCCAGGCGCAGATCATCAACCTGTTGCGCAATTTGCAGCAGGAGATGGGGCTCACATATCTGTTCATCTCGCACGATCTCTCCGTCGTCAAGCACATCTCGGATAAGATCGGCGTCATGTATCTCGGGACGATGGTGGAGTTCGGCGATAAGAAGAGCATCTTCCACAACCCCATGCATCCCTACACGCAGGCGCTCTTCTCGGCGGTGCCCAATCCCAATCCCGACGTGAAGATGGACCGCATCGTGCTGAAAGGGGATATCCCCTCGCCCGCGGATCCTCCCAAGGGCTGCAAATTCCACACGCGCTGCCCCCTTGCCAAGGAGATCTGCAGCCACGTCGCGCCCGTCTATAAGGAATACGAGCCCGGGCACTTCGTCGCCTGCCACTGCTACCCGCAGGAGGAAGAATGAGCAAAAAGACGAAGGACTCCGCAGATCAGAAGAAGGCCCCCGCAGAAAAAAAGAAGAAGGAAAAGATCATCTATATCGACGACGGCTCGACCGTCGCCGATATGACGAATACGCGCAAGCCCGAGAAGGGGCCGCCCCGCCGCAAGTCCACCATGCGCGAAAAATGGCGCACCTACATCTCCGTCGTCAAGCGGCTGACGCCCCTGATGCTCTGCACCTTGCTCGCTTTTACGATCATCTTTCTCTTTCTCCTCCTGATTTCCGGAAGGTTGTTTTGACGCCATTGCCGATGCTCGCTTCGGGCATCGGTTTTTTTGCATAATGCGTTCAATATATTTGAATTAAATTCTTTTTTGCGCCATAAATGTTAAAATACTGCTGTGCATGGTGCGTGGCGCATTATGGAGAGAGGAAAATGTTGAAAATCATCGTAGACGCAATGGGCGGGGATAACGCCCCTGCGGAGATCGTGAAGGGCGCGATCAAGGCGCTCGACGAACGGAAAGATTTCATGCTGGTGCTCACGGGGGATGAGAGTCTCGTCGGGCACGAGCTGCAAAAATATAAATACGACGCGACGCGCGTGGAGATCGTCCACTGCACGGAGGTCATCACAAACGACGATATCCCGACGCAGGCCGTCCGCACCAAGAAGGACAGCTCCCTCGTCGTCGGGCTGAATCTCCTCAAAAACGACCCCGAGGTGGGGGGATTCGTCTCCGCGGGGTCGACGGGCGCCGTGCTCACGGGCGGCATCATGCTCATCGGCAGGATCAGGGGGGTGCTGCGCCCCGCGCTCTGCCCGGGCATTCCCAACGTGCGCGGCGGCAGGACGCTCCTCTGCGACTGCGGCGCCAACGCCGAGTGCAAGCCCCAATATCTTGCGCAGTTCGGCATCATGGCTTCCGCCTATGCGAAGGCGGCGTTCGGGATCGAGGCGCCCCGCGTGGGGCTGCTCACCAACGGTACGGAAGAACACAAAGGGGATCCGCTCCATCAGGAGGCGTTCCGCCTGCTCAAAGCGACGGAGGGGATCAATTTTGTCGGCAATATCGAAGGCAGGGACATCATGTTCGGCGAGGGCGACTATGTGGACGTCGCCGTTGCCGACGGATTCTCGGGCAACATCGCCCTGAAGGCGGTGGAGGGCTGCGGCAAGACGGTCGCGACCGTTCTCGAGCGGGAGTTCCGCAGATCGCTCGGGAGCAAGCTCGCCTACCTCTGCGCCCGCAGACAGATCAAGGCGCTCAAGGGCATGCTCGACTACGCCAAGCTCGGCGGGTCGGTGTTCCTCGGGCTCAAGAAGGTCGTCGTGAAGTGTCACGGCGCGTCCAAGGCGAAGAGCGTGACGCCCTCCGTCGTGCAGGCGGTCGATGCCTACCGTGGCGGGCTCATCGACAGCATCACCGAGATGATCGGCGCGCAGCTCGCCGCGGACGAAGCATGAAGAACGGCGAGAATTGGTCGGAGGAGACCTACGCACGGGCGGAAGAAGCGCTCGGCTATGCGTTTTCCGACCGCGCGCTGCTGCTCGCGGCGTTTACGCACTCCTCATACGCGAACGCGCACGGGGGCGTGTGCAACGAGCGGCTGGAATTTTTGGGCGACGCCGTGTTGCAGCTCATTGTCACCGAACGGCTCTTCCGAGAGCACGGCGAGGACGAGGGCGTGCTCACGGAGCTCCGCAAGCAATACGTCGCGCGGCCCGCGCTCGAGCGGGCGGAACGGCGCGCGGGGCTCATGCCCTTTCTGCGCCACGCGGGCGGGGAGAGCAATCTCGGCGGAAAGACGCCCTCCAACCTCTTCGAAGCGGTCGCGGGCGCCATCTATGCGGACGGCGGGCTCGCCCCCGCAAAACGGTTTCTAAAGCGCTTCCTCACCGTGACGGGAACGGAGAATTTCAAGACATACCTGCAAGAATACGTGCAGGAACGCGCGAAAGAGGCGCCCGTCTACACGACGCGGGAGACCGAAGAGGGCTTCCACGCCGAAGTCTTTGCGCTCGGCAGCCGCGCCGAGGGGGACGGGACAAGCAAAAAGGCCGCGGAGACCGCCGCGGCGAAGGCATTATTCGAATATTTCCAAGCAAGGTAAGATATGAATTTCAAAGAAATCAGATTGGTCGGCTTCAAATCCTTCGCGGATAAAACTTCCGTCAACTTCGATGACGGCGTAACCTGTATCGTCGGACCCAACGGGTGCGGCAAATCCAACGTCGCCGACGCCGTGCGCTGGGTGCTCGGCGAACAGTCGGCGAAGAACCTGCGCGGCGCCTCCATGCAGGACGTCATCTTCAACGGCACCGATCTGCGCCGTCCGCTCTCCTATTGCGAAGTCACGCTCGTGTTCGACAATTCGGAGAAAATGTTCGACGTCGAATATGCGGAAGTCGCCATGACCCGCCGCCTGTACCGCTCGGGCGAGAGCGAATACCTGCTCAACATGACGCCCTGCCTCCGCAAAGACCTCATCGCGCTCTTCCACGGCGTGGGCATCGGCAAGGAGGGATATTCCATCATCGGGCAGGGGCGCGTCACCCAGATCATGAACTCCAAGCCCGAGGAACGCCGCGCCATCTTCGAAGAGGCGACGGGCATCATGGAATACAAGGCGACCAAGGCGGAGATCGAACGCAAGCTCGACCTCTCGCGCGATAAGCTCGCCCTTTACAGCCAGCGCATCGACGAGGCGATGCGCACCCTCGCACCCCTCGAGAAGCAGGCGGACGAGGAGCGCAAGTACCGCGAATACGTCGATAAACTCAAATATGAGGAAGTCAACACCTTCCTGATCCGCAGCGACCGCTTCGCGCAGGACGAAGCGCGCTACAACGGGCGCATCGCGGCGGGCGAGGCCGAACTCTCGCAGGTGCAGGCGCAGATCCTGCTCATCGACGGGAAGGAGGCTTCGGCGCGCCTGCGCACCTCCGAAGTGGACGCCGAACTCCGCCACGTCAACGACGACCTCCGCAAATACGAGGTCGATAACGAACACAAGTCAGGCGAAGTCAAAGTCGTGCAGGAGCGCATCAAGGCGTATAACCAGCAGCTTGCCCGCGCGACCGAGGACATCGCCGCCTCCGAGCGCCGTTCGGGGGAGATCGACGTGCTCCTCGATTCGGGCGAAAAGAAGCTCTCGGGCTCCGATAAGCGCATGCGCGAGATCGAGAAGCAGCTCTTCGAGCTCGACGCCCACCTCGCCGAGGCGGACAAGCGGATCATCGCCCACGAACTCGAGACGGACGAGACGCACGCGAGCGAGCTCTCCTCGGCGGAACAGCTCGCCGACCTCCGCGCGAACCAGGGGAGCCTCTCCGCCCAGCGCGACGCCACGCAGGACAGGATCGGCGAGATCAACGCGGCGATCGCCCGCGAGACGCGCTTCCGCGACGAACACGCCCGCCAGCTCGCCGAGGCGGAGAAACAGCTCAAGACGTGCGAGGAATTCCTCCAACACCAGAAGGAGCGCGAAGAGGAGCTCATCGACGAAGCCGACGCCCTCGAGCGCGGCTACCGCAAATACAGTGAAGCGATCACCAAGACCAACAACGATATCTCCAACAGCGAGTATCAGCTCAAATACCAGCTCTCCGTGCGCGACCGCTCGGAGGGATACCGCGAAGTCGTCCGCAAACTGCGCACCGACGCCAAGAGCGATCCCGTGCTCGCGAAGCGCATGGTCGGAACGATCGCGGATATCGTACATACCGATAAGAAATACGAGGTCGCGATGGAGACGGCCTTCGGCGGGGCGATGCAGTATATCATCACCGAGACCCAGCGCGACGCCCAGCAGCTCATCGAATATCTCCGCGCCAACCGGATCGGCACGGCGACCTTCCTGCCCATCGACGGCATGCGTCCCCGCGAGGATTCGCGCGACCTGCGCCGCGCGCTCTCCGAGACGGGCGCGATCGCCGCGGCAAACGACCTCATCCGCTACGACGAGCACTATGCGAGCGTCGTGAAGAACCTCATCGGCAACACGCTCATTTGCGATACGCTCGTGAACGCGACCCGCATCCGCAACCGCTATCCCGAGGCATTCCGCCTCGTCACGCTCGAGGGCGACATCATCCAATCGAGCGGCGCCATGAGCGGCGGGCACAGGAGCAAAGAGGCCAATCTCTTCTCCGCGGACCGCTTGATCCGCGAGGCGGAAGAGCGGATAAAAGCCCACAGGTCCGAGCTTTCCCGCCTCACCGCGGCGCTCGCGTCCTGCGAGAAGGAACTCGAAGAGGCGCGCAAGAACCGCGACGAGTTCCGCCTGCAAGTCCAGCAAAAGACGGCCGACTACGCCGCCCTCACCCAGCGCGTGCGGGCGCTCTCCGATCTCGTCGAGGAGCGCAACGCCACCATCAAGGAATACACCGATCTTCTGGAGCGGCTCACCCGCAAGGCGAGCGACCTCGAGAGCGAAGTGCTCTCCTCGCAGGAGAACGAAGAACTTCTGCGCCGCATCCGCACCGAGGCGGCGGAGGGGTACAAGCTCAGCGCGGGCAAGATCGAGACGGTCCGCGAAGAGCGCGCGGCGATCCTCGAGCGCATCTCCAAGCTCAGGATCGAGAGCGCGTCGATCATGTCCGCCCGCGACGCCGAACAGCAGAACGCGGAAAAGCTCAAGCTCGAGCAGCGCGAACTTGCCGATAAGGTCGCGGACATGCGTGCGAGCATCGCGAGTTGCGAGCAAAAGATCGAGGAACTCAAGGAAGAGGAAGAGCGGGTCCGCCTCAGCGACGAGGACCGCGTCATCGTCGAAAAACTGCATGCCGACCGCGACACCATCGAAGCGGAGAAGCGCGCCCTCACCGAGGAACAGCGGGAGCTCTCCGAGGAACGGGCGTCTGCGTATGCGCGCCAGAACTCTCTGAAAGAGCAGATCGCGAACGCGAAGAACGAAAAGGGGCGCGCCGAGGTCTACCTCGAGCAGCTCACCCAGCGTCTGCAGGAGGGCTACGACCTCACCTATGACACGGCGCAGGAATTCCGCGATCCCAACTACGACTTCGAGAGCTCGACCAAGAACATCGCCTCGCTCAAGCGCAAGATCACCGAGCTCGGCAACGTCAACCTCACCGCGATCGACAGCTATGAGGACCTGCTCGCCCGCTACAACGAGATGGAAGCGCAGCGGGCGGATGTCGATAAGGGCATCCACGACCTCTCCGATTCCCTCGAGGACGTCAAACGGCGCATGCGGGAGCAGTTCGACGAAGGCTTCAACCGCATCAACCAGAACTTCTCGACGACCTTCCACGACCTCTTCGGCGGCGGCAGGGCGGAGATGCAGCTCGATTACGAGGAGGGCGTCGATCCGCTCGAAGCGGGCGTCGAGATCGTCGCATGTCCGCCGGGCAAGAAGCTCTCCAAGATCTCGCTGCTCTCGGGCGGCGAGCAGACGCTGACTTCCATCGCGATCCTCTTCGCGATCCTGAAGTCCAACCCCATGCCCTTCTGTATTCTCGACGAGATCGACGCCGCGCTCGACGACGTGAACGTCGACCGCTTCGCAAAGTACCTCAAACAATTCTCGCAGGAGACGCAGTTCATCGTCATCACCCACAGAAAGCCCACCAT
The DNA here is from genome assembly GCA_947624445.1 of uncultured Clostridia bacterium. Classification (GTDB taxonomy): domain Bacteria; phylum Bacillota; class Clostridia; order Christensenellales; family Borkfalkiaceae; genus Gallimonas. The sequence continues at coordinate 27,040 of CANQKF010000006.1, forward strand.
GAACCAGGCGGATACGCTCTTCGGCGTCACGATGGAGGAGAAGGGCGTTTCGAAGATCGTCTCCGTCAAGCTCTCCGAGGTCGAGAAGAAGCTCGGCGGCGATACGGTGATGTAAGATCCCGCACGGGTTCTTGCCCGCAACGGATCGTGCGAGAAATCTACCACATCCCCCCGCGTTTCGCGTGTGCAGGCACGCCCGGGACGCGCGCCAAGGTCCCGTGAAAAAAGGAGAAGCGAATGGGCTTTTTCGGAAAGATCAAGGAAGCGCTGAAGAAAACGCGCGCGAACGTCGCGCAAAAACTCCGCCAGCTCTTCCTCAAAAATAAGATTGGCGACGCCTTCTATGAGGAGCTCGAGGAGATCCTCATCTCTTCCGATGTCTCCGTCCGCACGGCGGAGGACGTCGTGGAGCAGGTCAAGGAGGAGGCGATCGGCGGAAAGATCAAGGATGAGCAGTTCGTCACCGATCTTCTGAAAGATATTCTCGAGGACACGCTCAACGAGGCGCCCGTCCCCGAGATCGAGTACCCCTGCGTGATGATGTTTGTCGGCGTGAACGGCGTCGGAAAGACGACGACGATCGGCAAGATCGCGAATTATTTCGTGCGGCAGAAAAAGTCTGTCACGGTCGCGGCGGCGGATACCTTCCGCGCGGCGGCGATCGACCAGCTCGGCATCTGGGCCGACCGCGCCAAGGTGCGCATCGTCAAACACGAAGAGGGGAGCGACCCCTCCGCCGTGGTGTTCGACGCCGTTACCTCCGCCAAGGCGAAAAAGACGGACGTGCTGCTCATCGATACGGCGGGGCGTCTGCACGTGAAAGATAACCTCATGAACGAGCTCAAGAAGATGGACCGCGTCGTCACGCGCGAGTATCCCGAGGCGCATTTCTACAAGTTCCTCGTGCTCGACGCGACGACGGGGCAGAACGCCTATTCGCAGGCGCGCGTCTTTCAGGAGGCGGTCGACCTCGACGGCATCGTGCTCACCAAGCTCGACGGCACGGCGAAGGGCGGCTTTGTGTTCTCGCTCTGCGGCGAGCTCAAGGTGCCCGTCGTGTTCGCAGGCGTCGGCGAGAAGATCGACGACATCGAATTTTTCGATGCCGAGCAGTTCGTCGAAGGGTTCTTTTGAGGTAAAGGAACGTTCTCGCGCCAAGAAGTTCCCGTGCGGGGTGGAGCGGACATTTTTTGATTTTATCCACTACATCCCCTGGCTTTTCCGCGCAAAAAGTCCGCGCATGGGGCGGTGCGGAGCGCAAAGCGGCGCAGCGGAGCAAAGATCCAAGCACATCGCCCGCGCGCAAAGCGCCTCGTCGCCCCGCAGCTGCCGTAACGCGGGGGACATTGATCGATAAAACGACATTTCACGAGGAAACGGGCGGCCGTTTCCGAAGGAAAAAGCATGAAGAAAAAACAGAAGCGAACGTTCACACAGAAATGCAAGGCGTTTCTCGGGGAATACCTCCTCGGGATCGACTTCTGGGCGCTGGGGCTCTTCGGCGTGCTCCTCTTGCCCAACTTCATCTTCTGGTGTTGGCAGCCCGTCGACCTCCTGCTCCGCAGCGCGACGCAGAGCCTGTATTTCACGTCGTTCGTCTTTACGGCGATCGCCTGCGCCGTTCTGATGTTCGTGCGGCACGAGGATGAGGCGCGCGACCCGCGCTTTTCCAGCATGTGCTTCCTCTTCACCTGCCTGTTTGCGGCGCTCACGCTTGCGGGTTGGGCGTTCTATCTCGCGAACTACGTCAACTGGGCGGTCGTCATCTTCCTCGCCGTGTTCCCGAACGCCGCCATGATCACGTATGCGATCCTGCGCAGGAACTATTTCGCCCTTCCGCTGATCGCCGTCTCGCTCGCCCTCTCCATCGCGATGGCAGTCGGCGCCATCGGATACCTGTAATTTCCGCAGAAAAAAACATCCGTCAAGCGAAAATGCTTGACGGATGTTTTTTACATTCTGTGAAACGTCTTTCCTCCATCCGAGCTGGCATAGCGTCTGCCCGCATAATCTTCGTAGACTCTTTCATAACGGTCTTTCCCGACCGCATTGGGCAAATAAGTGAGCTCGATGTTTTGTCCGCCGTCGTTGACGACGACTTTATCTCCGCTCTGCGAAGCGCCGCTGTTTCCATAGTTACTGTATTTCAAAAGCACTGCAACGAGACCCAGGATAAAGACGGCGAGGACTGCCAGCAAAACAAGCCCGACGACGGCGAGGATCGCGTAGATGATGATCGCAAAGACCAAGGGCAGAAGGAAGGCGCATCCCACGACGACCCCGATCGCCGCTTTCGAGGCGGTTTCTTCGTTGACGAAGTAGGGGAAGATGAAAAGCGTTGCGATCTGTGCGCAGATGACGGAGGCGAGCAAGTGATAGATAAGATATCCATAGAGGATCCCGTTGGATTCGATATATTCCGTGAAATACATCGACGCTTCCGCGATAAAACTGCGAATGGGGAGGTCCGTCCGGAAAAAGCCGATGCCGCCGAGCACGATGAAAAGGACGGCATAGCCCTTGGGGAAGTTCAAGGGGTTATGCGCGCCGAGGTAGACGAGGTACGTGGGCAGGGATAAGAGCGCAAAGGGCAATAAGATCAAGGTGCGGTGGGGGAAGTCGCCCAAGAAGAGGAGCGCAACGCGGGCGATGAGCACCGCCGCAAAAAAGCAAGTGAGAAAAACAAAAGCGGGTTTCTTCGAGGCATGCTCCTTGCGGAAACGCGCCCGTATGGCCCTGAACCGTGCGCCGACTTTTCCGAGTACTTCCTTACATTTTATTATGGTTTCGTTCTGTTTTTTTACGGCGGTGATCTCCTCTGCCGAGCCTGCGCTTTCAGACGCCTGTTCGCTTTCGGAGCTTTCCGCGGCGGAAGTTTGGGCGATCTGCGGCGCTTCATCCGCCTGCGCTTCGTCCGCATTCTCCGCGGATGCCGGTTCCGCTGCGGGGAAATGCTTCAACATGAGAACGCTCCCGATCAGGGAAAGGATGGAAAGGGAGAGGCAACTCAACACGAGCGCGCCGATGATCTCCTTACGCCCGCCCTTTTTTCCATAGACGGAGAGAATGATCACGGAGATGCCGATCTCCAATGGCAAAAATACGTGCGTGAGACGGTCAAACCTGATCAAAATGAGGTAAGTTAACACGGCCGCCAAAAGCAGGGAGGCGCCCACCATGCAGAGCGTGAATCCACGCTTAAACTTCTTGTCTTGAACCATAGATTCTCCTTTGTGACTGTTTATATCCCGAATCGGGATATATTTATTATACCGATTCGGTATAATAAAGTCAAGAGAATTTCCATGATAAGATTAAAAGAGTTGCGAAAAGAGAGGCACATCTCTCAATTAAAGCTGGCGATGGACCTCGGCATGAACCAAAATTCCATTTCGCGCTATGAAACGGGCGAGCATGAGGCGGATTACAAGACGCTCATCGCGATCGCCGACTATTTCGACGTCTCCATCGACTATTTGCTCGAAAGAACGGAAAATCCCATGAGAAATTGACATCCGTCAAGCGAAAATGCTTGACGGATGTTTTTTGATTTGCTATAATGATAGGGTCAAGCGGAACGGCTTGACGGAGGTGGGTATGTTCGCGACGGTGAAAGGCGCCGCGGCGCCGTCGGTGCAGGGCACGCGGCTCCGCTATCTCGGCCTGTGGGACGCCTACGGGCCCCTTCTCACCGATCTCCAGCGCGAGATCTGCGGGATGTATTACTCGCTCGATCTCTCCCTTTCGGAGATCGCCGAAGAGAAGGGCGTCTCCAAGCAAGCCGTCTCGGATACCCTCAAAAAGTGCAGGGAGCTCCTCGATTCCTACGAGGAAAAATTGCACTTTAAGCGCGATAACGACGAATACTCCCGCGCGGTCTCCTTTATGATGACGGAAGTTGTGCGGGCGCTCGAAGCCTTTGGCGCGCGGCACCCCGAATTTGCCGAAGAGATCGGAAAAATCACAGACATGGTATGCGTCGGCGAGGCGATCGACCTCGACCTGGAGGATTAAATGGCGCTCTTTGCATCGCTCTCCGAGCGGCTCAATCATATCTTTTCCAAGCTGACGAAGCGGGGCAAGCTCACCGAGCTCGAGATCAGGACGGCGATGCGCGAAGTGCGCGTCGCGCTCCTCGAGGCGGACGTCAACCTCAAGGTCGTGAAGTCTTTCATCGCCGAGGTCTCCGAAAAGGCGGTGGGGCAGAAGGTCCTCGAGAGCCTCAATCCCGCCCAGCAGGTCATCAAGATCGTCAACGACGAGCTGATCGCCCTCATGGGATCGGGGAACGCCAAGCTCGAGGTCTCGCCCAAGCCGCCGACGGTCATCATGATGTGCGGGCTTCAGGGCGCGGGCAAGACGACGATGTGCGCCAAGCTCGCCGTGCAGCTCAAAAAACAGGGCAAGCGGCCGCTCCTCGTGGCGTGCGATATCTACCGCCCCGCGGCGATCGACCAGCTCAAGGTCGTAGGGGGGAAGGCGGGCGCCGAAGTGTTCGAAAAAGGCACACAGGACCCCGTGAAAACGGCGAAAGAGGCCGTGGACTACGCCAAAAAAATGGGGTACGATACCGTCGTCATCGATACGGCGGGGCGGCTCCACATCGACGAAAAGCTCATGCTCGAGCTCGAGAATATCACGAAGGCGGTCCCCGTCACCGAGATCCTGCTCACGGTCGACGCCATGACGGGGCAAGACGCCGTCAACGTCGCCGAGACCTTCAACGCGCGGCTCAACGTGACGGGCGTCATCCTCACCAAGCTCGACGGCGATACCCGCGGCGGCGCCTGCCTCTCCATCAAGGCGGTCACGGGCAAGCCCATCAAGTTCGTGGGCGTGGGCGAAAAACTCGGCGACCTCGAGCCCTTCTATCCCGACCGCATGGCGAGCCGCATCCTCGGCATGGGCGACGTGCTTTCCCTCATCGAGAAGGCGCAGGAGGCGGTCACCGAACAGCAGGCGAAGGAGATGGAGCGCAAGATGCGCGAGAATTCCTTCACGCTGGCCGATTATCTCACGCAGTTCGAGACGCTCAAGAAGATGGGCGGCGCGGGCGCGCTCATGAACATGCTCCCGGGCGCGAATAAGTTCAAGGTCAAAGAGAGCGATTTCGACGAAAAGAAAGTGGAACGTACCCGCGCGATCATCCTCTCGATGACGCCCAAGGAGCGGGAGAACCCGCAGATCATCGGCTCTTCGCGCAAGCGCAGGATCGCGCTCGGCTCGGGCACGAGCGTGCAGGAGATCAACCAGCTGCTCAAACAGTTCGAGCAGACCAAACTCTTGATGAAGCAGATGAAGAGCGGAAAGCGCAGGCTGCCATTCTGATTTTTCGCAGCATCTCTTGCGCTGCGACCGACCGTGCGAGGGGTTTTATTTCCTACATCCCCCGACTTCTTCGGCCGCGGCAGCGAATCGCGATGGGGAAACAACGGCCGCAAAGAAGCCGTAAAAAAAGAAAAAAATCTATTGTAACATAAATCGGAGGTAACAAAAATGGTCAAAATGAGATTGGTGCGGATGGGCGATAAGAAGTCTCCCGTCTACAGGATCGTCGTGGTCGACGCCCGCAAGGCGGCGACGGGGGAGTACATCGAGAAGATCGGTTTCTACGATCCCAAGGCAGAGCCCGCGAAGCTCGAGATCGACGTGGAGAAGGCGCAGGCATGGCTCGCGAAGGGGGTCCAGCCCACCGAGACCGTCAAGAATCTGCTTGTGAAGGCAGGCGCCGTCGAGAAGAGCGAGAAGCTCTCGCCCGCCAAGACCAAGGGCAAGAAGGCGAAGAAGTAATCGCCGCCGAAGCGCAAGCGGCGCAGGATCGCGCGCCGCGTACGGGAGGAGTCTATCATGCTGGATTTAATCAAGTACATCGTCGAGCAATTCGCCGAGGAAAAGGATCAGATCGAATATCAGGTCGAGGAGACGGAGGACGCGATCAACGTCACCGTGCTGCTCGCGGATTCGGACATGGGCAAGGTGATCGGCAAGCAGGGCAAGATCGCCAAGGCGCTCCGCACGATCGTGCGCGACGCAACGCCCAAGGATTCGAAGAAGTACGTCGTCGAGATCAAGGAACGCGAAGCCTGATATGCAACCCAAGCTGATTCTGCTCATCATCTCTTATGTCGCGATTTTCGCGGGCGTCGCGCTGCTCATTCTCGGCGTCACGGTGCAGGTGGTGCCCAAGTATGCGTGGATCCTTGCATTCGGGATCGGCGGGGTGACGGGCATCGTCGGATACGTCATGCACCGGAAGGACGTCAAACGGCATAAGGAAGAAGCGATCAAAGCCGAAAAGCTCGCCAAGAAAGCGAAAAAGAAGAAAAATCGTTGACGGAGCACACATGTGCTCCGTTTTTCATATGCGACAGATGTATGCCGCTGCATTCGGGCCGTTTTCGGGGCATATGCGCGCAAATTCCCATGCGGCATATGCCGCGCGGCACATATGTTGCGGGAAGCGCAGGGGGGAGGCGAAACGCGAAAAAACGCATACGTCCCCGCCCTTTTTTCGGTTTTACATGCGGAAACGCGCATTTCAAACGCCCGCAGCAGCCCGCGGCCGCATATGGCTCCCATGCGTCCGCGGAAGCCCTCTTTTGTTTGCAAAAAGGCGCAAATTTCGCGCAGATGTCTGCCGCTGCATACGAAGGGCGCGCGAAGAAGCCCGTACCCGTATGGCGATAAAACAAGCGGCGCCCGAATTTCGGGCGCCGCGCATGGAGAACAGAGCTTGCACGCGCTATGCGTCGATCGCTTTTGCGTGCAGAGCAGGTTTTGGATGAAACGTCGGGGGACGTTATGGATAAAACCCTCGAACGGGTTTGCATTGCGGGAAACCGTCCGCGCGTCAGATCATATGATATACTTCTCGTCGGGGGCGGCGTTGTCGAGATCGCTGCGCTGGAGCTCGTAGCCGGGCTTGCCGAGCAGGGCGAACGTCGCCTTCTTGCCCGCTTCCACGCCGGGCTGGTTGAAGGTGTCGATATTGAACATCGCGCCCGCGTAAGCCGTCTGCAATTCGAAGAGGAACAGCAGCTGCCCCAGCGTGAAGGCGTTGAGCTCGGGCAGACGGATGGTGTAGTTGAGCCGTCCCGCCTTGGTGAGGGCGTATGCCGTCGCCTTGTTTTCCGCCTGGATGAGCTCCTCCATCGTGTGTCCGCCGAGGAAGGAGACGTCGGGAATGTTCTCGCAGCCGTGCGGGATGGGCGATTTCTCCTTGTAGCTCCCGATCGAGAGGAAGGTGACGACCTTATCGTAGGGCCCTTCTGTGTAGAGCTGGACCTGCGAGTGCTGGTCGGTCACGCCGAGCGCCTTCACGGGCGTCTGCCCCACGTTGCAGGGCGTGCCGTCGAGGCGAACGTTCTTGCCGAGCGATTCCGCCCAGAGCTGGGCATACCAATCGGAGACGTAGCGCAGATTATCCGAATAGGGCATGAGCACGCCGATGTTCTTGCCGCTCTGCATCGCGATATATTGCAACGTGGCGCACATGAGCGCGGGATTGCGGTACATATCCGAGGACTTGCACAGTTTATCCATGTAGGCCGCACCCTTGAGGAGCGCCTTGATGTCGATGCCGAGCACCGCCGCGGGAAGCAGCCCCACGGGGGAGAGTTCGGAGAACCTGCCGCCCACGCCGTCGCCGAGCACATAGCTCTTCACGCCGCCGAGCTCCTTGGAGATCTTCACGAGATTGCCGCGGGAGGCGTCCGTCGTGAAGATGACGTTGTCGCGGACGTTGACGCCCGCCTTCTTCAAGAGGTCGGAGATGATGAGGTACTGCGCCATCGTCTCGCTCGTCGCGCCCGACTTGGAGATGACGTTGAAACAGGTCCGCGTGACGTCGATGACGTCGAGAAGTTCCTTCATGCGGACGGGATCGACGTTGTCCTCCACATAGAATTTGGGCCCCTTGCGCTTGGACTTGGGCAGATCGTTGTAGTGGAGATGGCAGAGGGCGTTGAACGCCATCGTGGGACCGAGCGCCGAGCCGCCGATGCCGAGCACGACGAAGGTATCGAAGTTCTTGCGGATGTACTTCGCCGTCCCGAGAATGTCGGCGACGATCTCCGTCTGGTTGTAGGGCAGCTCCGTCCAGCCCATGAAGAGCTCGTCTTTGCCGCGGTTGCGGCTCACATAGGTGTGCGCCGCCTTGGCCAAACGGCGCTGTGCGTCGAGCGTCTTTTGCGAAATACCCTTGTCGCCGAGGTATTTTTCGGTCATGTTGGTGTAGTCTACCGTGATGCGCATCGCCTTGCGCAGCTCTTCGGTCAGTTTCATAATATTCCTCCCAAAAAATCTCATTCTATTATACCACGCTTTGCGGAGAATGGCAAGATGGGCGCGCGAATTTTCGCAAAAATATTTTTGCGGACGGGGAGACCGCGGCGCGGCGCACAAAGAAAATTTTTTGCGGGATACGGGCGGGAATCGGGCGGATCGCGCGGATTTTCGCGAATTTTCTGATAAAAAATGGAAATTATTTTCAAAACACTTGACAACCCGCGCGGAATACAGTAGAATTGAGCCAAACCACAACCAAGCGAGGGATGACCATGCAACACCGCAAACTTCTTCTTTCCGCGGCGGCGGTCGCGCTGTCGCTCGGGCTCACGCTTGTCGCCTGCACGCGCGGCGAAACGCCGACCCCAACGCCCACCCCAACCCCCACGCCGACGCCCGAACCCGCCCCTGCGCCGAGCGCGGGCTTCGAGGGCACCGTCGGGGGCGTCAAGTTCACCCTGCCCGACCTCGGGAACAACGTCGAATTGCACACGCCCGAGCAGGCGGCCTATCTGAAGCAGAAGGCGTATGCCGAAATCAACAAGTATGCGAACGGCGTCAATAAGGACGAAACGCACGACCACAGGGAGATCAGCTATCCCGTCCCCGTCACGTTCACGTGGCATGCAGAGGGCGCCGCGGCGGACGCGGAGTACACGCTTTCGGTCAGCGAGACCGAGCGCATGGACGACCCGTGGGAATTCGCCACGGCCGAGATGTCGGTAGACGTATATAACTTAAAGGTGGGGACGACCTATTATTGGACGGTCTCCGCGGGGGAGATCGAGAGCGGGCAGGCCGTTTTCACGACGAAGAGCGGCGGGCCGCGGAATCTCTATGTCGACGGCGTTGCCAACGTGCGCGATCTCGGCGGCTGGCAGGGCGCGAACGGACCCGTGCGGCAGGGGCTCCTATACCGCTGCGGCAGGCTCAACGCCAACTATTCGGGCGAGCGGACGATCACCGAGGCGGGCGTCGCCATGATGCGGGACAAGCTCAAGATCAAGACGGAGATCGACCTGCGCGGCGGCTCGGCCGATCCGAGCGAATACGGCAACAAGAACGAGAGCATGCTCGGGGCGGACGTCGCCTATCACCACATCGGCATGGATTGGAACGGCAACCTCTTCACGCTCAATAAGCCGCAGCTCAAAGAAATCTTTTCGCTGCTCGCCGATCCCTCCAACTATCCCGTCATCTTCCATTGCAGCATCGGCACCGACCGCACGGGCATCATCGCCTACATGATCGGCGGGCTGCTCGGCGTCGCGGAGGCAGACCTGTGCCGCGACTATCTCTTCTCCAACTTCGCCTACATCGAGGGCTCGCGCGATCTCGGCACCATCCGCAATACCTATCTCAACACGATCGGCGCCTTCCACGGGGCGACGTTTTCGGAGAAAGTCCGCGAGGCGATGCTCTCGCTCGGCCTGACGGGCGGGCAGATCGATTCGATCGTCACCATCCTCGGGTAAGACCTCTTCCGCCCCGTCTCCACGATAAAAAGGAGGGGGGATGTAGTAGAAAAATCGCAGAAAAAGAAAACCTACCCTGCACGAACGCAGGGTAGGTTTTTTGCTTTGGAGAACGTCATGCGGGAGGCTCCTTCTGCCGCGCGGAGATCCGCGGCGCGCGAGGGAGCGGGGCATGGATCGTTTGCGGTTCAGAGGTCATGCCTGCGGCGCCGAGGAGGCGGCGACATACGCCTCAAATTCCGCTTCGTACTTGGTGAGATTGGTCCGCGCGAATTGCCGCATCTCATCTTTTGGATCATTCCCCCAAATATCATTAATGATCGTCGTCGGGAGTACTTTAGAGATCAGGAAGCGGAGCCCATGGATCTTTTCGAGCAAGGCGGCCTTCGTTTCCTCGGACGCGGCATCGAATTTGGAGAAGTCCCACGTCACCGCACCGCTTTCCTCGGCAACGATCCTGCAAGCTCCGATCTCTTCGTAGAGCTCGGAGACCGCATTTCCGATGACCTCTTTGAGCGCGGTCCCGAGCGCCGTTTCCACAGTGCCTTTGATGAGTTCTCTGTTCAGCGCGATGAGGTCGGTGACTTTTTGGTTGAGCGCCGTTTGAGCGGTTTCCTCGAGCCAAGTCGGCTTCAAAGCGGTCACCCACGTCTTTCCCCACGCCATCGCGGTCGTTGTGTTGTCCGAATTGGACTTCCAATAATCGCTGCCGTAGTAGAGGGCGTACGCCGAGGAGAGCTTCTTCATCGTTCCGAGGAGGTCGTCGATCGAAGCTTCGTTGCCCTTTTCGGTCAGCGCTTCGAGCTCGCTCTTGATCTCTTTATAGGAATCTATGACATCGTCAAGGTTCTTTTGGTAGACCGCGGCGACGAAATCCCGATACCCCGTGCCTTCCTGCAATGCGGCGGAAAGTTTGTCGTAGACGGGCTTGAATTCATTGACGATCTTAGTGAGCGCAGCGGTCCAACCGTCGCGATTTTGATTTTCCTCCGCGTTGAATGCCGTCTTGGCTGTGGCGATCTTCTCTGCCAGATCCTCTGCCACTTGCGTCTCATGCGTGTTGCGCTTTTCAAGGTAGGTCTGGATCGTATCGTCGCCGACTGCGGTTTTGAGGATCTCGCTTTCCTTGATCGCGGGGACGGCAATGCCTTGAACGGTGGCATTCTTATCGTAGAGAGCGTTGAGCTCGTCCCATGCGGTCTCTTCGGAGTCCGCAGTGATTTCCGCTACCGTCGATTTGAATGCCTCCGCGCGTTCGTGATAGAGCTCTGCGGTAAGCAGAAGAAGGGAATATTGTTTTTCCCCGTACGTCGTTTCTGCAAGATAGGATCTGTTGGACATGAGCGTCTTCACGCCGTCTTTTTCGGAAGCGATCTTGTTTTGCAGCGCGGTAACATCTGCAACGTACTGTGTATAACCGCCTTCGGTGACGTCCATTTCGTCGATGAATTTTTGCAACTGTGCGTCATATTCCGCCGCTTTTTCGCTCATCTCATGAAGTTCTTTGACTTCTTCGCCGGCATCGAGCAGCGATTTCTTCTCGTCTGCGCTGAGTTCTCCGAGGTGGGTGAGGGTAAGGGTAAGAAGAGCCCTTTCGGAATAATCCCCGCTCGGATTACTGGTGGGACAACCGGTGATCGTGAGGCAGAACATCGCCTGGCCTTCGTCGTTTGTGCCGAGGAAGATCCCCGCGCCCGTGATGGTGGCGCCGATCCAGCCATTGATCATTTGTCCCGCTATGCCGCCCATAAGACCACCGCCTGCGGCTTCCGTGATAGAATCCACCGCTGTCTGTACGAGTTCTCCGTAAGCGGCATCGAGCGCTTGCACGAGGGTCTCTCCGAGGGAGATCTCAAAGCCGTTCTCCTTGACCTCGAAGATGAGCTGCGGAAGTTGCAAGCCCTGCGTGCCGCTCGTCTCGCCGCTTGTTTCGCCGTCGAGCGCGGTCGCCGCCGGGAGGAAGTACTGCGTCAGATCGATATCGGTCGTAAAGACAGGGTTCTTTTCCGCATTGTTGAGCACAAGCGTGAGCATGCCGTCGCCCATGTAGTAGACATCGAGGCTGTTGAGGTCGGCGCTGAGCCAAGAAGGTATATCGGGGATACTGCTGCCAAACATACCGAACATCCGGAGAAGCTGTGCCGCGGGCGTGAGATCGAGGTTCAGGTGCGCCTTTGCGAGCGCGAAGTAATCGCCCGACCACACGACCGTCGGATCGAGACGGAAATCGAGATCGCCCGTAAACGGCCTATTGAACGCGCCGCCGAAGAGTTTGATGTCGAGGGAGACGCCGATCTTCTCGCCCATGGTGACGTTTTCCCCGGGGGTCGCCGCGACGGAGACCGAGATCCCCGTGACCGTATCCGTCCCCGCAAGCTCGAGCTTGAGCTCCGTGAAGGTGAAGCCGAGCAGAGATTGGAGATAGCCGTGCGTATCGCCGAGGGTCTCCGCGAGGGAGGCGATCATTTCGCCGTAACGGCTGTTGAGCCCTTGGAGCGCGGAGGGCTTGGGCGAGATCGCAAAGCCTGTATCCGTCTTTTCCACGTCGACGGTCTGCTCGATGGTCGTCTGCAACCGCTCGAGGGAGAACGTTTCGCCCGCTTGGTCGGCGAAGAGGTTGCCGAGGTCGGCGGTATAGGTGAACACGTAGTTATCCTGTTCGGCGCGGTTGTTGAGCATCACGAAGAGCAGGCCGTCGCCGAGATAGCGCAGGGTGAGGGTGTTCGCGATCCCCGAGACGAGCGGGAGCGCGGAAAGATCGAGATCGTAGCGGAAGGCGAAGGCGTCGGCGATCGCGTCGCCGCCGAGCGCGTCTTTGCGGAGTTTCAGCTCGAGCTCGCCCGGGATCTCCACGTTCTGTGCGCCGAGCGCGACCGAGATGGGCGCGGAGACCGCGAGGGTATCCTGTTCGTCGAACGCGCCGCCGACGGCGGTGGCGAGCTGCATGAGCGGATCGGCCTCGCCCGTTTCGGGCACGACCTCGGAGGGCTGCATGCCGAGCTTGCTGTTGAACTCTTCGGCGCTCGGGATCATCACGGTGCCGTTGATGTCCGAATACGTACTCGTGACCGACTGCTCGACGCTCATGTTGAAGATCTTCTTCGCTTCATAGGAGCACGAAGAGGAGAAGGAGACGGGCGTCCAATCCTTCTTGATCGTGAGGCGGAGATCCACATCCGAGAAGGAGGGGAGATTTTCGAGCGAGCCGTATGCCTTGGTTTGCAGGCGGATGCTCGCGGTGGCGGATTCGGTCGCCGCGCCGCTCGCGACGGACTGGTCGCCCGCGAGACGCATGTAGTAGGTGAATGTGTCGCCCTCGGTCTCTGCGAGCGTCGCATAGCGGAGGGTCTTTGCGTTGATGATATAGCCGCCGAGCAGGATATCGTCCGCCGTGAAGCCGTAGACCTTCACATAGTCGGTTTTTTCGGCGACCTTCATCTCGCCGTCGAAGCTGTTGCGGTAGGCGACTTTGCCGTTCTTGGAGAAGGACTGGTGCTTCATCTTGACGAGCACGGAGTCCGAATAGGCCTGGTTGAGATATTCGTCGCCGTTCTTATATGTAACGTTGTGGATATCCTGTTCGTACCCCGCGAGGCTGGCGACCGCCGTGCCCTCCGCGGTGATCTTGTAGCTTTGCAGTTCGCTCTGCTTTTGCAGGAAGGCAAAGATGGCGTTCTCGGGAGTGAGTTGGTCGGGCGATTTGTTGGTGATGAGCGTCGAGGAAGTGCCCGGTTCGACGACGGTCGGCGTTTCGTTGTTGCCGCTGTCTCCGCAGGCGGCAACGCCCGCGGCGAGAGAGAGGATGCAGGCGCCCGAGAGGAGCGCGACCCCGAACTTTTTCAGTTTTCTCATACGATGTCCTTTTTTCTGTAGATTTTGCGGCCGGATGGCGTGGCCGCATGGTTTCAGTATAGCTTTGTCATAACATTTTGTCAAGCAGTAATAAGAAAATATGACAAAATTTTTTTGGATTTGTAAATTTTTCTAAATTATGCGCGCCAAACCCCGTGCTGCGCCCGCAGATATTTCATAATAGGAACGCGCGCCCATGCGGGCGCGCGCGGAGTGCTCTGCGTTTTGTGCGGAAGTTTCATTTTGCCGCTTGGGCGGCGGTGGGGCGCGCGGCGGCACGCTTGCGTTTTTTGGGGCGGAACTTCTTGAGCAGCGCGGCGAGATCGAAGAGCCCGAGCAGGCGAAAGAGGACGCATTCGGCGGCGCCGACGGCGAGCGCGCAGAGAAGAAGTGCGGGGATGTAGGCGAAATATCGCATAAATACGACCTTCAACCCCATGCCGAGCGCGGCGGCAATCGTTACCGCCAGCACGAGCCGCAGGAAGTAATTCCCCGAGCGCAGCCGTCCCGTTTTTTTGGCGAGGAGCACGAGCGAGCAGACGGCCGTCACGGTGTGATCCGCCGCCATGCCGACGAGCAGCGCCGCCGCACCGAGGCGGGAGGGCAGGATCCACACGCAGAGGAGCATCGCCGCCGCGCCGAACAGGAAGAAGAGGAGGGTCTGCTTTTCGCAGTTCATGGAGTTGAGCAGGCTCGTCGAGATCATCGTGATGCTCAAGGGGAAGAGGATGAGCGCGCTGCGGGCGATGAGCTTCCCGCTCTCGGCGTTGGCGTAGAGAAGAACGCCCACACCCTCTCCGCATGCGACGAAGAAGGGGATGAGCAGCCCCGCGATGAGCAGGGTCGCGTCGAGCGCCTTCTTCACGAGGGCGGAGAGCTTTTTCCGTTCGCCGCGGTAGTAGCATTCGGAGAGCTCGGGCACGAGCACGAGCGCGATGGAGCCGATGAGCGAGCAGGGGATCGTGATGACGGGCATCACCATGCCGCCGACGATGCCGTAGGCGCCCATGGCCCGCGCGCTCGAGTAGCCCGCCGCGATGAGCCGCATCGGAAAGACGACGGAGATGAGCGAGCTCGTGAGCGAGGAGCACGTGCGCATGGCGGTGACGGGCAGCGCCGAGCGGACGAGGGGCTTCATCTCCCCGCGCGGCGGCCGCAGTTTTCCGCCCTTGAGGAAGAAATAGAAGAGGGCGATCGAGAAGGAGGCGAGATAGGAGATGACGACGGCGGCGCCCGCCTTGTTGACGTCCCCCACCCCCGTGCCCGCGAAGAGCAGCAGGAGCACCCCCGCGACGATCATCACGATCTCTTCGAGCAGTTCGATGAGCGAATAGGCGACGAAGCGCTTGTTCCCCCAGAAACTGCCGCGCAGGATCGCGTAGACCGAGGTGACGCTCAGCCCGAGGAGCAGAATGTAGAAGAGATCGGCGCAGCGAAGGTCGGCAAAGACCCCGGAGAACACGTCGCGCAGGCAGAAGAGGAGCACGGTGAGCGCGAGGCTGAACCCAAGCACGAGGAGGATGGCGGCGGTCGTCACCCTGTGGATGCCCGCGGGATCGTTTTCGGCGCGGTGCTTGGAGATGATGCGCGAGAGGGTGATGGGCAGCCCCGAGGAACAGACCGTGAGAAAGACGGCAAAGACGGAGAGGGAGAGCTGGTAGACGCCCAGCCCCTCGGGGCCGAGCATCCGCGAGAGGATGATGCGGTATAAAAAGCCGAGCCCGTGCTCGATGGCGGCGAAGATCGTGACGATCGCGGCGGTTTTGTACAAATTCATGCTGTATTGTATTCCGCGCATGCACCGAATTATGCGCCCGCGCATAGAATGGGGCGTGAAACTCGAATTGGCAACGGGAGCTTATTTCCGCGTGAAGCGCGGGCAGACCATCGCGGAGATCGCGCGCGTTTTTCATACGACGCCCCGCCTCATTGCCGCGGAAAACGGGCTGAGCGCACCGCCGCAGGCAGGGCAGGTTTTGAAGATCCCCGAACGGACGGGCGATCTCTATGTCGTGCGGGGCGGGGAGAGCAAGACCCTCCTCTGCGGTTCGCCCGAGGCGTTTGCCCGCAAAAACGCTTCGGAGGCGCTCTATATCGGGCAGTGCGTCGTCTTGTAGCGTCACACGGGGGAAGCCCTCCCGCATACAATTCAGTAGAACCGAGATACGGTTGTTTCACGGAGGTAACAAATGTCGTTCTTTTCAAATTTCTCATCCGATCACTGCCCCGGGACGATCTCGGGCAACCCCTTGAACGGGCTGTGCGAGAAGGTGTGTATCCAGGCGGAGAAGATCTTCGATGCGGGCATCATCCAGACCCGTCTCGAAAATTACACCGCCGCCGTGGAGAGCTTCGTCCCCGCAAATCCTACATATCCGCTCACGTTCGTCAGCGCGCGCTCGGTCGGCAACGCGGTCGTCTCCAACGTCAACGTCGAGCGGCAGGCGGAGGGCTGCTGTGCCCGCGTGCAGGCGACCGTCACCGTGCCCATCGAGATCGTCTACACCGACGCGAACGGCGCCGAGGGCGTTGCGACGAGCGCGGTCGTCTTAAATGAGGACGTCCTCATGTATGTGCCGCCCGTATCCGTCATGCCGTTTACGGTGACGAGCGTCGCTTCCTGCGTCTCGCCCGAGGGCAGTTTCGACCCCGCGAGCGGAACGTTCACCTTGAGCGCCTGCATCACTTGCATCCTCAAAGTCGCCATGCAGGTAGAGCTGCTCGTCCCCAGCTACGGCTACTGCGCGATCCCGCCCGCACAGGAATATTCGCAGGAAGTCTGCACGGGCTTCTTCGAACTCCCGCTCTACCCGCAGGGGCGCTCCTGCAACAAAAAGTAACGCAAAAAAACTCTACGGAATCGGAAAAAAACGACCCCATGGGGTCGTTTTTTACGGAATTCTGTCACAAAAAAACATGAATTATCGCGCGCACATATGCGCAACGGAGGAAGTCTATATGCTCGATCCCATTCTTGCGGGCGTGGGGAATACCCCGCTCGTCGAACTCGGAGGCTATGCGCGGGCGGTGGGGGCGTGTGCCCGCATCTTCGCCAAACTCGAATGCCGCAACCCCGCGGGCAGCGTGAAAGACCGCGTGGCGCTCGGAATGATCGAGGACGCCGAGCGGCGGGGGATCTTGCGCGCGGGCATGACCGTCATCGAGCCGACCTCGGGCAACACGGGCATCGCGCTCGCGGCGATCGGCAGGGCGAAGGGGCTGCGCGTCATCGTCGTCATGCCCGAGACCATGAGCCTCGAGCGCAGGGAGCGGATCGCGGCGTTTGGCGGGGAGCTCGTCCTCACGGCGGGCGCGGAGGGCATGCGCGGCGCCATTTTGCGCGCGGAGGCGCTCCGAAGCGAGATCGCGGGGAGCGTCATTTTGGGGCAGTTCGAAAATCCCGCCAACAGCGCGGCACATTTCCGCACGACGGGCCCCGAGATCTGGCGGGATACGGCGGGGGCCGTGGATGTTTTCGTCGCGGGCGTCGGCACGGGCGGAACGGTCACGGGCGTGGGGCGGTATCTCAAAGCGCAAAAGCCCGCGGTGAAGATCGTCGCCGTCGAGCCCGCGGCTTCTCCCGTGCTCTCGGGCGGCAAGGCGGGCGCGCACAGGTTGCAGGGCATCGGCGCGGGGTTCGTGCCCGCGGTATACGATCCTACGGTGCCCGACGAGATCTTTCCCGTTTCGGAAGCGGACGCCGTACGCGCTCTGCGGCGGCTCAAACGGGAGGGGATCCTCGCGGGGCTCTCCTCGGGCGCCGCCCTTCATGCCGCGGGGGAGATCGCCCGCAGAGAAGAGAATAGAGGGGGGACTGTGGTCGTTCTTTTGCCCGACGGCGGGGAGCGGTACCTCTCCGATCCGCTCTTTGCCGCCGTGTGCGCGGAGGACGGCGAAGCGGACGAGGAAACCTCTCTTTGCGGCAAAAAAACATAAAAAACGACAGCGTGGGCTGCCGTTTTCAAGTTTCATGCGGTGCGCGCCCTTTTTTGCGCCTTCAAAGTTCCTGCTTGCCCGCAAGGGTGATGAAATCGGTGTAGGTGACGAACCCCGCCCTGCTGCCGCGGGGTTTTTTCACGTTCCTGAT
This sequence comes from uncultured Clostridia bacterium, assembly GCA_947624445.1. Classification (GTDB taxonomy): domain Bacteria; phylum Bacillota; class Clostridia; order Christensenellales; family Borkfalkiaceae; genus Gallimonas. Next base: position 44,740 of record CANQKF010000006.1, read on the forward strand.
CTTCGTGCAGTCGACGGGGATGCGCTCGCCGCGGGCGTCGGAATAGCGCGCGCAGACGTTCGCGGCGTATTGCAGAACTTCCTGCGGGACGGGCTTGCCCTCGGTGCGGATGACGACATGGCAGGAGTGGTAGCGCTGTGCGTGCAGCCAGAGGTCCTCGGGGGAGGAAGCGCGCACGAGACGGTCGTTCTGCAAGTTGTTGCGCCCCGCGAAGATGCGGAACCCGCCGCATTCGTAGGTGCGGTAGGGGATCTCGGGGCGGTTTTTCCCCCGTTTTTGGGGAGCGCTGCGGATGAGCTCCGCCGCCGTGAGCTCCTCTTCGAGGGAGAGAAGATCCTCCTCCGTCTCCGCCCGTTCGGCCGCCGCCGCGAGCGTGCGGAGATATTCGAGCCCGTCGCGCGTCTCCGTCTCCTGCGGGGCGAGCATCTCGAGGGTCCGCCGCTGTTTGCGGTAGCGCTTGAAGTAGCTCTGCGCGTTTTCGGCGGGAGTACGCATCGGATCGAGCGCGATGCGCAGGTCCCCGCCGTCGTAATAATCGGGCAGGGTGCACCCCTCCATGCCCTTGTGCAGCGCGTAGAGGTTGGCGGTGAGGATCTCGCCCTTTTTCCGCAAAAGTTCGCAGTCCGCGCATTCCTTTTGCTTTTCGAGGATCTGCGCGAGCCGCTTTTCCTGCTTTTTGAGGGCGGTGGCAACGGCGGAGGCATACTTTCTGCGCTTTCCCTCGAAGCTCCGCCGCGCGCGCTTTTTCCCGTAGCAGTAGGACTGCGCCGCCGAGAGGGTGGGAAAGGGCAGGGCGCCCGCCACGGGACGGGCATAGAAATCCACGGGCATGCCGTCTTTTTCGAGCACACAGGGGGAGATGTCATCGGAAAACACAAAGCTGCGGACAAATTCTTCGAGGTCGCCGCCGCGGTAGTTTTCCGCGATCTGCTGCGCCGTCGCGGGGGCGAGCCCGGCGACGCGGGTGAACAGGAATTGCCCGAGATCGCCCGAGGCCAAAGCGAGCACCCTGCGCAGTTCCGCCCTGTTTTCCTCGGCGAGGGAGACCTTCTCCGCCTGCGGGGCGGAGAGCGCATACGCCACGCCCGGGAAGATGACGCGGTGGGTGTTGCCGTCGATGGAGGTCGTTTTGAGGGCTCCGAGGATGGTCCCAAGCCCCGCCCCTTCCGTGAGCATGAGGTTGGAATATTTGCCCATGACTTCGAGCAGAAGCAGGCGGACGGTATCGGTAAATTCGGTTTTTTCGCGCAGACGGAAGGCGAGGATGCGTTCGACGCCGACGGGCGCCACGGATAAGATCTCCGCCCCTTGGATATATTTGCGGAGCAGCATGCAGAAGTTGGGGCAGACGGGCGGTGCCTCGGCGGCGCGGTCCTCGAAGTAGGCGCCGCATTCCGAGGCGTTTGTCGAGAGCACCAGAAGGCGCGTCCGCCGCTCTGCGGTAAAGACGACGAGATCCACCTCGTCGGGCGAGGGTTGGATGATCTTATTGATGTGCCCGCCCGCGAGCGCGCTGTCGAGTTCTTTCGCGACGAGGCGGAGGGTGAAGGCGTCCTGAGGCATGATTCTTCCCTTTTTCCGCGCGGCGACGCCGCGCTTTTTCCCTATTATAACCGAAAAGAAGAAAAAAGTAAATAAAAACGCTTTCCTTTTCGGGCGGCTTGTGGTAAAATGTACCATGCGAAATTATATAAAACCATTCAGGAGTGAAATATGAAGTACGAAGTCGCACCCGCAGAAAAGAGCACGGTCAAGATCACCATGCAGTTCACCGCAGAGGAGTGGAACGCCGCCCTCAACCGCGCATACCTTGAAAATCGCGGCCGCTATGCCATCAACGGATTCCGCAAGGGCAAGGCGCCGCGGTATATGATCGAGTCGTTCTACGGTAAGGGCGTATTCTACGAGGACGCCCTCAACCGCCTCTACCGCGAGAACTACGGCACCGTGCTCGAGGCGGAGCAGGGGAAGTTCCGCGCCGTGGCGGAGCCCGCGCTCTCGCTCGGCGAAGATTTTTCGGAGGAGAACATCGTGCTCGTCGCGACGACGCCCGTTTTCCCCGAAGTCAAGATCGAGAAGTACACGGGTATAAAAATTCCCAAGTATGAGTATACTGTTACGGACGCCGACGTGGAGGCGGCGATCGACGCGCTGCGCAGAAGGAAGGGGAAATACGAACAGGTCCAGGACCGCCCCGCGGCGCTCGAGGACACCGTGAAGATCGACTTCGTCGGCAAAGTGGACGGCGAGGCGTTCGAAGGCGGCACGGCGGCGGGGTACGACCTCAAGCTCGGCTCGGGCACCTTTATCGCCGGGTTCGAGGAGGGCGTCGTCGGCATGACGATCGGCGAGGTGCGCGATATCAACGTCACCTTCCCCGAGGACTACCAGTCCGAAGCGCTCAAGGGCAAGCCCGCCGTGTTCACCGTGACGCTGCACAGCATCGTCGCGCTGACGCTGCCCGAATTGAACGACGAATTTGCCGCCAAGCAGGGCGCTGCCACCGTGGAGGAGCTCAAAGCCAAGGTCCGCGCGGACCTCGAGCGCAACGCCGCCAACCGCTCCCGCAACGAGACCGAGGATTCCATCCTCTCCGCGATCGCAAAATTTACGACGGCGGAGCTCCCCGACGCGCTCATCGAGATGCAGGAAGAGCAATTCCTGCGCCGCCTCGAGCAGAACCTCGAGCAGCAGGAGATGCGCGCGGAGGACTACTATTCCTATATCGGCACCTCCCGCGAGGAGTACAAGAAGAAGTTCGAAGAGGACGCGCGCAAAGTCGTGATGAACCAGATCGTCCTCGAAGCGCTCATCGATCAGCTCAAGCTCGAGGCGACCGAGGAGGAGATCGCGGAGGTCGTCGCCAAGCAGGCGGCGTCCGTCGGCAAGGAGCCCGAGGTCTACAGAAAGGGCATGGATCCCCGCCAATTCGAATACATCGCCGCGGAAATCAAGGTAAAGAAACTCTTCGAATATCTCGAAGCCAACAACGAAATGGTCAAACCCGAGGAGGCAAAGGCATGAACGAAAAGAACATCCTCATTCCCTACGTCGTCGAGCGCACGGCGGGCGGCGAACGCAGCTACGACCTCTATTCCCGTCTCCTCGAGGACAGGATCATCTTCCTCGGCGGCGAGATCGACGACGCGACGGCGAACACCGTCGTCGCCCAGCTCATCTATCTCGAGGCGAAGGATCCCGGCAAGGATATCAGCCTCTACATCAACAGCCCGGGCGGCTCGGTGACGGCGGGCATGGCGATCTATGACACCATGAACTATGTGCGGTGCGACGTCTCGACGATCTGCATCGGCATGGCGGCGTCGATGGGCGCCTTCCTGCTCGCGGCGGGCACGCGCGGCAAGCGCTTCGCCCTCAAAAACAGCGAGATCATGATCCATCAGCCCCTCGGCGGCGCGCAGGGTCAGGCGAGCGACATCAAGATCCAGGCCGAGCACATCCTCCGCATCAAGGATAAAATGACGCGCATCCTCGCCGAAAACACGGGCAAGTCCTACGAGGTCATCGCGCGCGATACCGATCGGGACAACTATCTCACCGCGGACGAGGCGCGTGCATACGGGCTCATCGACGGGGTGTACGACAGGAAATAAAACCGGAGAATAACATGGCAAAATACGAACAACGCTGCTCTTTCTGCGGAAAGGAAAAGTCCAAGACGAAGAAGCTCGTCTCGGGCCCGGAAGGGGTCGCCATCTGCGACGAATGCGTCGAGCTCTGCCGCGACATGATGGCCAAGACCCCCGTGCAGAACGCCGAGCAGGTCGAACTGAAAAAGCCCGCCGAGATCAAGAAGGAGCTCGATGAATACATCATCGGGCAGGACAAGGCCAAGCGGGTGCTTTCCGTCGCGGTGTACAACCATTATAAGCGCATCAACGCCCTCGCAAAGGGGGAGGACGACGGCGTGGAGATCGAGAAGAGCAACATCCTGCTCCTCGGGCCCACGGGCAGCGGCAAGACGCTGCTCGCGCGCACCCTCGCAAAGATCCTCAACGTCCCCTTCGCAACGAGCGACGCGACCACCCTCACCGAAGCCGGCTATGTGGGCGAGGACGTCGAGAATATCCTCCTGAAGCTCATCCAGAACGCCGATTACGACATCGAGCGCGCCCAGCGCGGCATCATCTATATCGACGAGATCGACAAGATCGCGCGCAAGGGGGAGAACGTCTCCATCACGCGCGACGTCTCGGGCGAGGGCGTCCAGCAGGCGCTCCTCAAGATCATCGAGAGCACCGTCGCGAACGTTCCTCCGCAGGGGGGCAGGAAGCATCCCCAGCAGGACTGCATGCGCATCGACACGACGAACATCCTCTTCATCTGCGGCGGGGCGTTCGTCGGGCTCGACCGCATCGTCGGCGCGCGCAAGGATGATTCCCGTCTCGGCTTCGGCGGCAAGCTCCGCCTCGGCGAGAACGAGGTCGATTATTCGCTGCTCGAGGACGTCAAACCGCAAGATCTCACCAAGTTCGGGCTCATCCCCGAATTCGTGGGGAGGGTCCCCATCGTCGTGAGCTTGCAGGCGCTCGACGAAGCGGCGCTCGTGAACATCCTCACCCGCCCGCGGAACGCGATCATCAAGCAATACCAGAAGCTGGTCGGCATGGACGGCGTGAAGCTGACCGTGGAGGACGAGGCGGTGCGCGAGATCGCGGGCACGGCGATCCGCTTAAAGACGGGCGCGCGCGGCCTCCGCACGATCATCGAGGGGCTGATGACCGACGTCATGTACGACCTGCCCTCCGAGAAAAACGTGGAGGAAGTCATCATCACGCGCGACTGCGTTGCCTCGGGCGCCAAGCCAAAACTCGTCTACAAAAAGACCGCTTAAACTCAAATTATCGATATACGTCCCCCCGTTTCGCGCTTCGGAACGGGGGTTTTGCATGCCCCGCCGCACGGTTCTTTGCGCAACGGGCGCCCGCAATTCGCAACGTTCACGCCCGTAACGCTTCCGCCCGCAGTCCGCAACGGTTCTGCCCGCTGTGGGGGCCGCCGCAGAGGGGCATGGCAAAGCGCTTCGCGGCGGGGCAAAAATGCAGGTTTTTTTGCAAAATAAATGAAATTTTCATGCAATCGCCCCGAAATCTGCCCGTTTCCCGCAGAAAAAATAGAAATTTTTTTCATTTTTTCCTTTTTCTCTATTGACAAAGCGGCGAAAGTGCAATATAATACTTTCAGACGCGGCGCCCGCGGCGGCATAGAACGCCCGAAAGTTGCGCACATTAACAAAAATCAGGAGGAAAAGTATGAGAAAGCACATCATCCGGTTCTTGATGGTGATGCTCTCCGTCTGTCTCGGCATGGCGATCCTTGCCGGATGCACGACGGAGACGCCCACGGATAAGAAGTACACCGTCACATACGCCGCAGGCGGCGGGACGGGAACTGCTCCTGCCGTGGAGGAGTACAAGGAGGGCGAAACTTTCAAGGTGAAGGCGAATTCTTTCACCTATGAAGGTTACACGTTCACGACGTGGAACGACGGCGAGAAGGACGTGAAGCCCGGCGCGACCTACACGATGCCCGCCAAGAACGTCACGTTCACGGCAAAATGGGAGAAGAAGGCCGAGGACCTCTATTCGGGCTATTGGAAGGGCTCGGTCGAGGGCGAGAAGATCGGCGTGGACGGCAAGACGTTCGACGTCCTTGCGGCAGTCATGTGCGATGAGACCGATCTCTTCGTCGGGGTCTTGCTCACCGAAAAGGGCGGAAGCGCGAAGTTGGGCACCGGTCTCTATGCGACGATCGCCGAGGACGGCAAGATCTCGACCAGCGGCTTCAGCGGCGTCACGGGCAAGCTCGAGAACGATAAGCTCACCCTGCCCGTCTCCGAGAAGGATACGATCGAACTCACGGGCCGCACCGCGCTCGACGCGGACGTCTCGCTCGATGGCGTTTACAGCGCCGATGAGGATACCCTGTTCCTCGATTTCGACCGCGGCGTGGCAGATTTCGGCGGCGGCTTCGAAGATGTGGAATTCGTCGCGATCGGCAAGTACGTCGTCGGCTTTATGGAGATGGCGCAAGGCAGCGAAACCGTCACCTACGGCGCTTTCATCGCGGAGAAGAGCGGCGAAAACTTCGTCGTTGTCAACCCGGGCGGCGAGTCCTACACGTTCGCCCCCTTCGACGGCGAGATCAAAGAGGAGTATGCCTATACGTCTGCCACCCTTGAGGCGACGGCGGATAAGGTCTACATCGTTGTGAGCGGCACCTATTCGGGCTACACGGCGGCCTCCTTCGAAGCGCAGCTCAAAGACGACAACCTGAACGTCCTCGCTCCCAGCGTTTGCCTCGGCGAGGATCCGTGGACCTATCAGGAAACGACCACCGAAGTCGAAGTGAACCGCGACGGCACATGGACGGTGAAGATCGACGTCACCGCGCTCGACGGTACCATTCCTTTCTTCGTCTGCATGAACAGAAGCGGCAGCGGCGACATCAAGACGCTCCCCGAGGATGTGAATGTATCCGAGGAACTCGGCGAAAAGAAGTATACGATTCAAAAAGGACATTCCTCTACGTTGACGCTCACCGTCGGTAAAGCGGGGCAAAAGTATGCCTTCACGGGCATGACGCTTGAAACGGCGGCCGATAAGATCTATCTTGTCGTCAGCGGCACCTATTCGGGCTATACCGATCAAGAGATCAAGGCGGCGTTTGAGGACGAAGATCTGAAGAATCTTGCGCTCGGGATCAACAATTCCTCCAACTGGCAGTGGCCGGATTGCCCGACGACCGTGACCGCGGAGAACGGGCAGTTCAGCGTGAAACTCGATATCACGGAAGTCGAGCTCGGCACCTTCACGATTTGTGAGAATCGTTCCGGCGTTGGCGATATCAAATGGAACGAAGAATTCGCAGGTACGGTAACGTTTGGCGATAAGAAGTATACGATCGAGAGACAGTGGGCAGGCGGTTCGGAAGTCAAGATCGAAGCCTATGTCGCAGTTCCCGAGGAAGCCACCTATGAGGTAACGGCGTTCACGATCGAGAAGCAAGGCGAAAAGGTATACCTTCTCTATAAGGGCACCTGCGCGAATTACGATGCAGCGACTTTGGAAGCCGCTTTGAAGGCACTGCCGCTCCGCTTCGATATTCATAAGATCGGCGGCGATGCGACGGGCGCCGACGGCACGGGTTGGACCTTCGCGATGGGCGAGGGGACGTGGGAGATGAAGATCGATATCACGGCAACGGAAGGCGGTTATTTCGCAGTCGGCGGCGTCTACTTCATCGACAATTTGAATGATTATACCGATAGCGGTAAATACTTCAACCTTTGGAACCAGGAGCTCACCGTTGAATTGGGCGGGACCACCTACAAAGCGGGCGGCCCGTTGACGGATCCGAACACCTGGACGAATGTTTCCTTCACGATCGAAGGCGCTCCTGCGGAGTACACCTTCTCGGCGCCTACGTCTGCAAAGCTCGAGCTTGCGAACGATAAGGGCAACGGCAAGGATGAAGCTTTCAACAATGATATCGAAAGAGCGTTCTTCGTGCTCTCGGGTACCTACACGGGCGAAGTCACCGAAGCGATCGCGAAAGATTACTTCAAACAGGCAAATTATCCGTTCGAGTTCGGCAGAGGCGATGGCGTTGAGATGAACATAGCCGCCAAAGATCGCATCAGAAGGATCTCGATCGATACTGCCGCAAAGACTTGGACAGTGAAATTTGACGTTACCGCGCTTGTCGCAGGGACGTACTACTGCCGTTTCAGCAGCACCAGCGATCTCCGTCTTTCTTTGGAGCAGGCGCCCACAGGCACCGTTGTGAAATCGATCGGTAAGACGTTCACTTTCACCAACTGGGCGAATCAGGGCATGGACAACGCGCATTTCTGGGAATGCCTCACTCTGAAAGTGGAGCACAACTATGCGGTCACGGGCGTTGAGGTTAAAGAGGCCGAGGGCAAGGCGAACCTTGTCGTCAGCGGCACTTTTGACGACGCCTTCACCGCCGAGCAGATCAAGAAGTTCCTTGAGGACGAGGATATCCGCTCGATGTGCGTGGATCTCTATGGCTCGGCTTGGATGAAGGTCGCCACGACCGTCACGGCCGAAGCGGGCAAATTCAGCGTATCGATCGACCTTACGGCGGTCGCTGCGGGCAACTACAGCGTGTGCATCGACGCCAGCGGCTACGGCGATATCAAGATGGAAAGCCTCACGGGTACGTTGACGAGCGGCGGAAAGACCTACACCCTTTCCGTAGACGCGGACAAGAATGTGAAGCTCGCGATTGCATAACGATAGCGTATCACAATCAAAAAAAGACCTCACGGCTTATGCCGTGAGGTCTTTTTGTATTCCGCGCCGCGCGGACCCGCCCGCGCTCGCTATTGTCGTCCGCGTGCGCAAGGGCGTTGCCTTGTGCAAAATATACAATCTCATGGGTGATGTTTGTACTAATTGCCCATTGCTTTCCCGCCCGAAAAGTTGTAAAATAGTAACAGAAATCAATTTGGGAGGAAATTATGTCCGGTCTGTTACTCAAAGGCATCAACAAGATCTATCCCGGCGGCAACCAGGCAGTCTTTAACTTCTGCCTCGAGATCCGTGATAAGGAATTCATGGTATTCGTCGGTCCCTCCGGCTGCGGCAAGTCGACGACGCTCCGCATGATCGCAGGTCTCGAGGAGATCTCCTCGGGCGAACTCTATATTGACGGCAAGCTCGTCAACGACGTCGTTCCCAAGGACCGCGATATCGCGATGGTGTTCCAGAACTACGCGCTCTATCCGCACATGTCCGTGTACGACAACATGGCGTTCGGCCTGAAGCTGCGCAAGGTCCCGAAGGAAGTCATCGACCAGCGCGTGAAGGAAGCGGCTGCCATCCTCGGCATCACCGATTATCTTTCCCGGAAGCCCAAGGCGCTCTCCGGCGGCCAGCGGCAGCGCGTTGCGCTCGGCAGAACGATCGTCCGCGAGCCCAAGGTATTCCTTCTCGACGAGCCGCTCTCCAACCTCGACGCAAAGCTCCGCGCGCAGATGCGCACCGAGATCTCCAAGCTCCATGTCCGCCTCGGGACGACGTTCATCTACGTCACGCACGACCAGATCGAAGCGATGACGATGGGCACCCGTATCGTCGTCATGAAGGACGGCTTCATGCAGCAGGTGGATACGCCGCAGAACCTCTACGATTATCCCATCAACCTCTTCGTTGCGGGCTTCATCGGCACGCCGCAGATGAACTTCTTCAAGGAGTCCACGATCACCCAAGAGGGCGGCAAGATCTATGTGAACTTCATCGGGGACAATAAGATCCTCCTTCCCGAGAGCGTCGTGAAGAAGATCAAGAATCTCGATCAGTATGTGAACACGGGCAAGAAGGTCACGCTCGGCGTCCGTCCCGAGGATATCCATGAGGACGAGCACTTCATCTCGACCTCGCCCGATACGATCGTCAACGCGAAGCTCGAAGTCATCGAAAAACTCGGCGCCGAAATGCAGATCTACTGCGATCTCGACTATCAGAACGAGAAGAACACCGTCGTCGACAGCGTTTCCCAGATGGTCGCGAAGATCTCGTCCCGTGCGAACGTCAACCTCGGTGACGTCATCGAACTCGCCTTCGACGCCCGCCACATCCACCTCTTCGACGGCTACACCGAAGCGACGATGCTCGAGCGCGATGAGCACTACGACGTCATCCCCGAGAACGCCGAGGGCGCCTCGTTCGTTCCTCCCACGCCGCAGGATATGCAGGCGCAGATCGAGGCGGCGCGCGTCGTCACCAAGGAGATGAAGAAGCAGATGAAGCGCGACGCGAAGATGGAAGAGAGACGCAAAGCGCAGGAAGCTGCGAACACGCCCAACGAGGACGACAAGCAATAACTTCTGATGCTACGAAAGAGCGTTTACCGCGTGCGGTAAGCGCTCTTTTCATGCGGAGGGGAAAATCGGTTGACAAACGCGCGGAAATGCGCTATCATCATTGCAGAATTTCGCAGCAAGCGAAAGTGGGGGAATGGAAATGTTTTGGGAAACACTGATGGATGAATTCATCGAAATCTATTCGGAAGATGACGTGACGCAGTTCGACGTCGGGAAATTGATCGCCTATGATGACGAATGGATCCTCATCGACTCGTTTGATAAGAACGGGCAATACAAGGAGAAACAGTTGATGAGCGTGAGCACGATCTTCAGGATCAACTACGGGACGAAATATATCAAGGCTTTGGGCATTCAGGATCCGAATGAAACATCGAAGTTGAATCCCGGGGTGGATCTCTGGGACGAGGTCCTGAACGCGCTTTCCGATGGCCAGCCCGTCTCCGTGACGCTCGTCAACGGAGATGTCGCTTGCGGCACGCTTGCCGAATACACCGAAAAGTATCTGCGGATCGATCAGAAAGAAGAGGATGGAGAGGACGACGGGGTCGCCATCGTATTCCGCGCGGACATTGCCTATATCGAATACGATCAAAAAATCCCGTGCGCGGGATCGGAAGCAAGCGATCCCTCATGAAACTTCGAAAAGCGCGGGGAGGGGGCTTCGGCCTATGCGGGCGGCGAGATGGAAGGCGGCACCCGTTGCGCTTCCCGCCGTATGCGATTTCGTAAACTTGATTTCAGCAAAATCTACAGGGAGAGGATATGTGGGACGTCGTTTTGGATGCGCTCTTTGATACATTGAAGCTCATGCCTTTTCTCTTCGTGCTCTATATCCTCATCGAACTCTTGGAGCATGAGACGAGCGTCGGGAAACCGCGCAAGGCGCTCACGGGGCGGTGGGCGCCGCTCGTCGGCGCGGCGTTCGGGATCCTGCCGATGTGCGGCTTCTCGGTGATGGCTTCCAAGCTCTACCGTCACCGCCACGTCACGCTCGGCACCCTCGTCGCGGTGCTGCTCGCGACGAGCGACGAGGCGCTCATCGTGCTGCTTCTCTCCTCGCTCCCGTGGCGGCCGAAGTTGCTCGCGGTGGGGGTCGTGATCGTCGTCAAACTCGTGCTCGGCACCGTGTGCGGGTATCTGTGCGATCTCTTCGGGAAGAAGCGGCTCGCGCCCCTGCCCGAGGGCCATGTCCACGGCGCGCCCGCCCACGCGCACGGCGCAGAGACCGCCCGCGCGGAGGAGCACTTCCACGCACACGCCCACGAAGAGGAGGAGTACGCGCACGAGACGGGGGACTGCGACTGCGCCGAACTCTCGCCCTGCGAACACAGGAACGAGAGCAAATTCATGATCTATTTCGTTTCCCCCTTCGTGCACATGATGCAGGTCGCGGCGTTCGTCTTTCTCGTCAACCTCGCGTTCGGGGCGCTCTTCTTCCTGCTCGGCAAGGAGAACGTCATCGCGTTCCTGCGCGGGAGCGGATATTGGTTCCAGCCCCTGCTCTGCGTCCTCATCGGGGTGATCCCCAACTGCGCTGCGTCCGTCGTGCTCGCCGAGACGTTCGTGCTCGGCGGGATCGGCTACGGCGGCCTGCTCGCGGGGCTTCTGGCGGGCGCGGGGCTCGGCTACATCGCCCTCTGCGAAAAGGGCATGCTCCGCCGCGGATTGTGCATTCTCGGCGGCATCGCGCTGTTCTCGGCCGCCGCGGGCTACGCGATTTGCGCGCTGACGCTGCTCATCTGAAAAAATGATTGCGGGAGGTCGCCCATGGAAAACACGGCGATGCTACCCGAGAAGAACCCCGAAGCAGGGGAATTTACTTCGGCGCGGGAGGCGGTCGCCGCCTTCGCGCAGCGCACGGCGGGAAAGAAGGTGGTTGTCACCGATCTCTCTTCCTGCGGGCTCGCCGCCCGCTATGCCCCGCCGCGGTCAATGACGGTCGTTTTGGAGGAGGACGCGCTTCCGCTCTTTGCGATCCCCTCCGCGGGCGCCGCGATCGCCGTGGGCAGCGGGAGGACGTTGGTCGCCTGCCGTTTTTTTGCCGAAGTCATGCGCATCCCGTGCCTGATCCTTCCCGTCGGGGCGACCCTCGACGGCGTTTACGGAAGGACGGGGGAGGTCCTTTTGGACGGGGTCTTGCGCACCGTTCCGCTCGAAACGGGGGAGACTGTACTCGATAAAACGCTGCTCGCGGAACATCTGCACGTCGCGCAGTGCCGCGTTCTGCTCGCGCGGCTCGGGCTCTTCGAGACCCGCATGCTCGCGCGGTTCGGTCTGCGGACGGAGGACGCGGGCGCCGAGCGCGCCTGTGCCGCCCTGCTCGCGGAGGCGGAGGATCTCGAGGGGCTCGTGCGGCAGAACATGGTCCTGCGCCGCTGCGAAGCCGAGGGCATGCCGTGCGGCGAGGGGATCCTCTTCGCGCGGATGCTCGGCGGAACGCTGCCCGAGTACGCCGCCTTCTCCGTGCTGTTCCGCCTCTATTCCGCCTTCTTCCGCGTGGGCACGCCCAGGCGGTTCACTGTGCCCGATTATCGCCGCCGCGCCGCAAAAGCGGGGGTACCGTATGGCGATCTTTTCATTCCGACGGTCGAAGAACTCGCTCGGCGGGAAGAGATCCTCGGGCGGGTGCGGGACGCCGCGTGCGCGGGCCTGCGCGAGATCGGGCGTGCGGAGGCGCGCTTTTTGCGGAAGTACCGCCCCGTGCGGTCGGCGCAGCCCATCGGCTGTCTGCCCGAGCGGAGCGGCGGGCTCTCCGCGCTCATTCGGGATTTCGGACTTTTGGAGTTTGCATGACAAAGCAGGAAATACTCTCGGAAACCTCGCTCTTTCTTCTCGATCTCGACGGCACCGTCTACCTCGGCAACCGCCCGATCGGCGCGATGCAAGAGACCCTCGCGCGGCTGCGCGGCATGGGGAAACGGCTCGTTTTTCTCACCAACAATTCCTCGCGCACAGAGGCGGAATACCGCGAAAACCTCACACGTATCGGGCTTTTTTCGGCGGAGGACGGGGTGTATACCTCGGGCATGGCGACGGCGGAATACCTGCGGGCGCACTTTCCCGGGAAGCGGGTGTATCTCGTCGGGACCACAGCGCTCGCGGAGGAATTCGCGGGCTCCGGGATCGCGCTCGACGACGAGGCGCCCGAAGTCGCCGTGCTCGCCTACGATACCCAGCTCACCTTCCGAAAGATCCGCACGCTCGACCGCTTTCTCCGCGCGGGCGTGCCCTTCCTCGCGACCCATCCCGACGACGTTTGCCCGACGGAGGACGGCTCCATGCCCGACGTAGGCGCCTTCCTCGCGATGTTCTACCGCTCCTCCCGCCGCTGTCCCGACGCCGTGATCGGGAAGCCCTACACCCCGATGGGGGACGGGCTCGCGAAAAAATATGGCGTCCCGCGGGATCGGATGTGCATGGTGGGCGACAGGATGCACACGGATATCCGCTTTGCGAACAACAACGGGATGCGGAGCATCCTCGTGCTCTCGGGGGAGACGACGGCGCGCAGCATGAAGCGGTTCCGCGACGTGCCCGATCTCGTCCTTCCCGATCTCAACGAAATTTTCCGCTGAATTTATCTCACGGATGTTTGGATCCGCGCAAGCGCGCGGTATGAATAAATGAGCCGCGCATCGCGCGGCGGAGGTGACTATGCAGGAACTCACGTTGCTCTCCCGTGCGCCCTTAACGTTCGGGCTGGCGGGGGAGATCTATTCGCAGAATGCGGATACCTTTTCGGAGGAGGTCGTCGCGGAGTACGAAAAATCGCCCGCAGACCTCGTCTTTGACTGCGCGAAGCTCGAGTTTCTCGATTCCACGGCGCTCGGGACCTTCGTGCGGCTGAACCGCATCGCAAGAGAGGGCGGGCACACGCTCAAACTGTGCCACCTTGCGCCGCGGCTCAAAAAGCTCTTTGTCATCTGCAAGCTCGATACGGTCATGGAGATAGCGGAATGAAGGAATATCTGAAGATAGAAGCGGCGACCTTCGGCGGGATCATGACGACCCTCCGCCTCGCGACGGGCGGCGTCTGTTCGCTCGCGGGTCTGGGGCTCGATGCGGGCGAGGACTGCAAGGTCTGCCTCACCGAGAGCCTGCTCCTGCTCTGCCACGCGGGCTATGCGGGGGCGCGCATCGCGTTTTACGACGACGGCGGGCTGTTCGTGCATATCGAAGCTACGGGGGCGTGCGGGGAAGCCGCGCCCGTGCCCGAGGACGAGATCTCCGCCGCGCTTTTGGAGGCGCTCGCGGGCAGCGTGCGCATGGAGAAAAACGGGGGGCGGCTGTGCGGCGTCTCCTTCCGGTTCGAGAGCGATGGAAGAAACTGAACTCTTTCAAACTTACAGGGAGACGGGGGATCTAGCGGTCCGCAACGCGATCGTGGAGAAGTACCTCTATGTCGCCTCGGTCCTCGCGAAGAAATTCGTCGGGCGGGGGGTGGAGTACGACGATCTCTACCAGGTCGCCGTGCTCGCGCTCATGAAGGGCATCGACCGCTTCGACGAGCGCAAGGGCGTGCGGTTCTCCACCTTCATCACGCCGACGATCACGGGGGAGATCAAGAATTACTTCCGCGACCGTTCCCGCCTCGTGCATCTTCCGCGCAAGGTGGCGGAACTGCGCGGGCGCGTGAAGCGGGAGTCCGACCGCATCGTCGCCGAGACGGGCAAGGCCCCTGCGCCGCGCGAGCTCGCCGCCCTGTTCGGGGTCACCGAAGAGGAGATCGTCCACTGCATGGAAGCGGGGAGCGTCGTCTCTTTGGACCGCCCCATCGACGGCGAGGAGGGCGCGACGTTCTACGATCTCATCGCGGCGGGCGGGAGCGATCCCATCGAAAGCCTCGAGACGCGCGACGCCGTAAAGACGGCGCTCAAGGAGCTCTCTCCGCGCGAGCGCGAACTGCTCGGCTATCGCTTCGGCGAGGAGCTCTCGCAGACGGCGACGGCAAAGCGCATGAACGTCTCGCAGATGTACGTCTCGCGGTTGGAACGCAAGGTGCTCGCAAAGCTCAAGGAATCCCTGAAGGGAGGCATGGCATGACGCGTGAAATTGCCGATGCGGCGTCCTTCCGTGCCGCGCTCGAGGGCATGGCGCGGCTGCTTGCGGATCTTCCCGAGGGGGCGCGCTTTGATAGCCGCCTCGTCGCGAGCGAGCTCATCGCCAACGCCCTAAAATACGGGGGCGGCAAGGCATACTTTACCTGCGAACGCGGGGCGGAGGAGATCGTCATCCGCGTGCGCGGCGAACGGGAATTCGAGCCGCCCGAGGCGCCCCGCTGCCCCGAAGCGACCGCAGAGCGCGGGCGGGGGCTCTTCCTCGTCGACGCCTTCTCGGTGCGCAGGGAATACGATAAAGCCACGGGGCTCTCGGTCGTCATCCGCCTGGATCCCTGAAAGCGCACGGGGGCAAAGGCGGTTGCGAAAGCGATGAAATCTGCGCACATTTCGGGTGCGCAACGAAAAACGACGGGGGGCGTCCGTCGTTTTTTCATGATTTCGTTTTTTTGCCGCGCCCGCCGTTGCGCAGTCGCCGCGGGCGCGACGGGGGAGCGCGCGCAGCATGCGGTTTTTGCAAAAAGCCGCACCATGTAGTCGATAAAAGCGATCCGAGGAACCTTTGGACCGCTTTTTCATCGTTGCAGGGAAGCGAGGATGCGTCCCCGCTCTCCTTGCGTTCCGCAAAATTCCCGTTTACCGAATCATATCGCAGCGCACAAAAAACGAGCGGGCAAGAGGTCGCTTTGGCGGGCGTGCGGGTCACGGGCGCGCTGTTGCGGCGGAATGCTTTGTTTTTGCTTTGTCCATACTCTTGTGCGGTCTCCCGCGGCGCTGGGGACCCCGATACGCGCTCGGGCGGCGGGACCCGTCGTCCCCACCCCCCAAAAACCGTTGCAATTCTTCCCGCTTCGGCAGAGGAGATCCGCCGAAAACTTCGGCGCGCTTGCGAAAAATTATGAAAAACGGAGAAAAAGCCGAAAGTACGCACTTGCAATTCCCCCGCGGACATGATATAATCGTTTTGCATGGTGCGATAGGGGGAACGGGATATGGATACGATTTCCGAAGTGCGTTCGATCTTGAAGGAGATCTCCGAAAAGACGGATACGTTCGTTTCGCTCGAGCCCTTCGACGGGGCGACGAAGTTCGGGTTTACCTTCGGGGGCAAGGACTTCGAAGCATACCTCGCGGGAACGGGCGGGGAGGCGGAAAAACAGGCGCGGCTCGTCGCCTTCTTCCTCGCCTCGGCGGAGCGCGGGGAGCGCGGAGACCGCCGCGAGGAGCTCGTGCATATCCTCCGCGGCGAGGGCGGCGCCTGGCGGGCGTTCCGCTACATGAACCGCTACGGCATTCTGGACGGGATCTGCTTCGCGCTCGAAATTCTGCCCGATAAGCGCTTCGAAGGGGCGCTCTCGCTCGCCGAGCGGTGCGTCTCCGAGCGGGACATCGTCGTGGGGATGGAGGACAGGATCGCCGTCGTGCGGTTTCCCGAGGCAGACCAGTCGCCCTACGAATTCGGGCAGTTCCTCTCGCAGTCCCTCTATGAGGAGCTCGGCGTGCGCGCAAGCGTGGGGGTGGGGTGCGAAATGCGCTCCTTCTCTGAGATCGCCCTCTCCTACGGGCAGGCGGCAATGGCGGTGCGCATGAGCGGTATCTTCCACAGCGAAGGCGAGGTGCATTCCTACCGCGAATACCTGCTCGTCCGCATGCTCGAGGACGTGCCCAAGAGCCGCCTCAAAGAGTATATGGAGCAGTTCCGCATCGAGGGCACCGAGGAGGTGTTCGGCGACGAGGACATGGCGCTCACGGCAGAGGAATTCCTTGAGAGCAGCCTCAACATCTCCGAGACCAGCCGCAACCTCTTCATGCACCGCAACACGCTCACCTACCGCCTCGATAAGATCGAGCGGGCGACGGGGCTGAATATCCGCAAATTTTCGGATGCGGTCACCTTCCGCGTGATCACCATCCTCTATAAGCTGCTCAAAAACTGAAAGGAGGGCATATGGACGACGAAAAAACGCCCGCGGATCCGGCGGACGACGGCGCCCCGAGGGGCGCGGGCAAGAAACCAAGGTACGCGCTCATTGCGGCGGGCAGTCTCGCGCTCGCCGTGATTTTCTTTTTGGCGGGCTGGACGGCGCGCTGGTATACCATCGACGGCCGTGCGCGCGCCCTGCTCTGGGCCGTCGAAACGGCGCAGAAGAATTACTACAAAGCGGTGGCGGACGACGATCTCTATGAGACCTTCTTCGACGGGCTCTCCCTCGATCCCTACTCCGAGTACTACACCAAGGAGGAATATGCGGCGGTCAGCCGCGCGCAGAGCGGCGAAGGCGCCGACGCGGGGCTCACGCTCACGAGCGAGGCGGACGGCAAGATCCGCGTCTTTCGCACCCGCGGGAATTCTCCCTCCGAGCGGGCGGGCATCCGCGCGGGGATGTACGTCCACGCCTTCGGGGCGTCCGAAGAGACGCTCGCGGAAGGAGATACCGATGCGCTCCTTGCGTTCGTCGCGGCGACGGAGGGGGATTTCGTGCTCCGCTGCGGCTTCGATCCCGCGGGCGCAGACGCAAAGAACTACACCGTATGGCGGGCAAATTACCGCATCGCGGCTTGCCTGTACCGCGACGGCGAACAGGCCCTGCGCTATCTCGCCGCGGAAAAAACGACCTATGCGGCGCCCATCGGCGCGCTGGAAGGATTGCCCGAGCATGCGGCGTATCTCCGCATCGACGAATTTTTCGGCACGGCGGCGGACGAGGTGGCGTACTTCCTCGGGTACATGACGGAACGCGGAAAGGATGAGCTCATCCTCGACCTCAGGAGCAACGGAGGGGGGTACCTGCATGTATTTCAGGAGATCGCGCAGTACTTTTTGCGCGACGCGGAGGAGACGATGCCCGTCGTGGCGACGGCGCGCTACCGCGACGGACGCGAGGAGCGCTACCATGCCCGCAACCGCTTCGCGGAGTACTTTTCCGAAGGCGTGACCATCCGCCTGCTCGCCGACGAACGCACGGCCTCCGCCTCGGAGTGCCTCATCGGCGCGCTCGTCTCCTACGGCGCCCTGCCCTACGAAAACATCTATCTGCGCAAGGGGACCGAGGCGCGCACCTACGGCAAGGGCGTCATGCAGTCCTCCTTCACCGATCCCGCGGGGAACGTGCTCAAACTCACCGTCGCCGAGATCTTCTGGCCCGACGGCACGAGCATCCATGGGCGGGGCGTGCGGGAAGAGGACGGCGCGGTCGCGATCGAAGCCCCCCTTCTGCCCTCGGAGGAGGACGTATTTTTGACGCAGGTCCTCGCGTCGCTCGCCTAACCCATCATCCGCGCGAGATAGCGCTCGAGCACGTTCGCGTCGCCCGTCTGTTCGGGCGGCGCGCTTTTTTGCGCGCGGTCGGCGGGCGATTCGGGCGATTCGGGTTGCGCCGCGGTTGCCGCTCCGCAAAAGGTGCGGATGAGCTCGCGGTTCTCGCGGTAAAAGCCGAGAAAATTCTGCAATTTTTCCTTGAAAGCGGGGTCGCTCCCGAACATCAGCAGTAGAAACAACACGAGCGTCGTATCCATGCGATATCGTATGCGCCGCACACCCATCGGTGTGCGGCGCATACATTGAAGAGAGGTGCCGATATGGATGATTTCGCAAGCTATACTCCGAAAGAAAAGACGGACGAAGCATGGATCGAAGCGGCGCAGAAAGTCGCCGCCTCCTGCCGCGGAAAGGGGGAAGCCGACCTGCTCCGCGAGATCTACGCCCGCGCCGCGGAGGGCAAGAAGAACGGGACGCTCACGAACGAGCAGATCGACCGCTTCTGCGCCCAACTCGCGCCCATGCTCGACGGCGCAAAGCGCAAGCGGCTCAAAAAGCTCGCCGAAGAGCTCAAGCGGATGTAGTCAGATCTTCTTGAGCGCCTGCACGAGGGCGTTGACCTCCCGCATCGTCTGGAAGGGGGAGAAGGAGGCGCGCACGAGCCCGTCGGGGAAGGTCCCGAGGGCGCGATGGGCGAGCGGGGCGCAGTGCAGGCCGCCGCGGACGGCGACATCGAAGCGCTCCGAGAGGATCCCCGCGACCTCTTCGGAGGGGGACGTATGGTGATAAAACGCCGCTATACCGCACGGATTGGGGGCAAAAACGGGCGTGTAATCTTTGAGCGCGGAGAGCGCGGAAAACAGCGCCGAGGTGAGCTGCAAGAGGTTCTTCGCGCCCTCGGCCCGCCGTGTCTTGACGAGCAGCGCCCCCTCGAACAGGGAGCAGATCGCGGGATAGGAGAGCGTCCCCGCCTCGAGGCGGTCTGGAAGATAGGAAGGCATCGCGGGATTGAAACTCTCGCTGCCCGTCCCCCCGAACAGGATCGGCTCGGGTTCGCACCGCTCGGAAAGCAGCAGCGCCGCCGCTCCCTGGATCGCATGCAGCCCCTTGTGCCCCGCGAGCGCGAGGGCGTCGATGCCCATCTCCCGCATGGAGATCGGCAGATGCCCCGCCCCCTGTGCGCCGTCGGCGACGAGCAGCACCCGCGCGGGCAGCAGGGCGCGGATCGCTTTGAGGTCGGGCGCTTCGCCCGTCACGTTGGAGGCGGTCGTGACGCAGCAGAGTTTGGTCTCGGGGCGAACGAGCGCGGCGACGGTCTCGGGGCGGAGTCTGCCGCCGTCGAGGGGGGCGACGTCATAGGTCACGCCCCGCGTCTTTTGGAGAAACGCGAGGGGACGTAGTACGCTATTGTGCTCGAGACAGCTGATCACGGCGTGATCGCCCGCCTTCAGGGTGCCGAGGAGCGCGTAGTTGAGCGCCTCGGTGCAGCTCCGCGTGAAGATCACCCGCTCGTAGCCGTATCCCCCGAAGAGTTCGGAGAGCAGGGCGCGGCATTCGAGCACGTGCTCCGCCTGCGCGACGGAGAGGCGGTGCCCGCTCCGCCCGGGGTTGGCGCACGCCTTCATGGCGGCGATCACGGCGCTCTGTACGGCGGCGGGCTTGAATCCGCCCGTCGCGGCATTGTCGAGGTAGATCATACTTCCTCCCAAAACAAGATTCATGTCATTATACGAACAGAGGAGAAAAATCATGACCATTCTTGCGGTTTTCCGTTCCCGTGCGCAGACGCTCGGCTACCTTGCCGAGGCGAAGGCGGCGGGCATTCCCGCGCAGGCGGTCTCCACGCCCAAGGAGGCGGGCGTCGGATGCGGGATCTCGGCGAAATTCGACGAACGCTTCCTGCCCCGCGCGCGGGCCGTCCTCTCGCGGCGGAGCTATGCGTCGTTCGCGGGCTTTCTCCGCGCGACAAAGGGCGGGTACATCCCCCTCTGACGCTTGCAATTTTCCCCAAAACGCGCTATAATGTGCGTATGGAAACCGAATGCGAAAAAATTCTCGGGGCGCTTTTGCAGTGCTATCCCGACGCCCGCCCCGCCCTCCGCTTTTCCTCGCCCTACGAGCTGCTCGTCGCCGTCATCCTCTCGGCGCAGTGCACGGACGAGCGGGTGAACAAGGTGACGGAGAAGCTCTTCGCGCGCTGCAACACGCCCGCGGGCATGGCAGCGCTCTCGCAGGAGGAGCTCGAGGCATACATCTACTCCTGCGGGTTCTACCGCAACAAGGCGGCGCACATCCTCTCCGCCTCGCGCGACATTCTCGAGAAGTACGGCGGGGAAGTCCCCGGAACGCTCGAGGAACTCCGCACGCTCGCGGGCGTCGGCAGAAAGACGGCGAACGTCGTCTATGCGGTCGCCTTCGGCGGGGACGCCATCGCCGTCGATACGCACGTGTTCCGCGTCTCCAACCGTTTGGGGCTCGCCGAGGGGAACACCCCCGAAAAGGTGGAGGAGGGGCTCATGCGGGCGATCCCGAAGGAGATGTGGTCCAAGGCGCACCACCTGCTCATCTGGCACGGGCGGAAAGTCTGCCATTCGCAGAGGCCCGACTGCGCGCACTGCACGCTCTCCGCGTGGTGCAAGCAGTACAATGCACAGCGCGCGGAAGAACGTTGACGTTTTGCCGCCACCCGCCCGCCGCAACATGCGGCGGGCGGGCGGCGGCTTGGGCTCCGATCCGTATAAATTTTTCCTCCTTCGGCAATAACAGGCGAAGGAGGTATTTCTATGCAAAATCTCACGGCAAAAGATCTGGATGTCTTGAGCCACGTCCTCACGGGGGAGCAGATGGCGTGCAAGAAGGCGCGCATCTACGCGAACACCCTCACGGACGTCGCGCTCGCACAGGAAATGGAGGCGATCGCCGCCCAGCACGAGCAGCGCTTCACGGCGCTCTACACTCTTCTCGGAGGCAAACAATGAAGCAGGCAAAGAAGGATGTCACACTCTCCGAAAAGGACGCCCTGCAGGATATGCTCGACGTCGAGAAGCTCCTCATGACCTACTACGGCGACGCCCTCATCGAGGGCAGCAGTCAGCCCTTCCGCAACGCGATCTTAAAGAGTTACACCAAGCACGCAGAGACGCAGTTCCGCATCTTTGAGCAGATGCTCGCCCGCGGATATTACGAAGTCCAGCCTGCGGCGAAGATGCTTATCGACAAGCAGACGGAAAATTTTTCCAAGGTCAAGAAGCAGATCGCGGCGGAATGACCGCAAAAGTTCCTTGACATCCCGCCGCAAATCGGGTATACTTGCGGTGGAGGTGACGTATGGAAAAGAAACAGAGCGCCGTTTTGGATGTAGACCGCGTCGATCCCGCCGAAGCGGACCGCGAGGAAGCGGAGCGCCGTGCGCGCGAGGCGATCGCGGAAATCGCGCAGGAGCCTCCCGCCGCGCGGGAGAAGGACGAGGCATAATTTTTTCGCACGTTGCGCATACTCATCGCGGAGGCAGGTATGTCGAAAAAGCGCAAACAAAAGCAGGGGACGGCGTACGCGCAGAATCCGCGGTATTGCATGATCATGCCCGACGCGGAGGAGCGCGACGACGATTCCGTCGTCTCCACGGGACAATCGTAAAGAAACGGCTTCGGAGCATTCCGAAGCCGTTTTATCGACATACGTCCCCCGCCTTTCGCGGAAAATGTCACGAAAATGTGCGGCGGCGCGTAGAATAGACCATGGACCGCTCCGCTTGCGCCACGCGTGCGCTCTTCGATTTGGATCACACTTTGGCAAAGGATCTTCTCGCGCGCTGCACCTATCCGTGGGAGGCGCTCGAGGGGCTCGGGGAACTTTTTTCGGGCCTCTTTGCGGGCCTCGGCGCGGACTACGCGGCTTGCGGCGGGGGCGTTTTCATCCACAGGACGGCGCGCGTCGCCCCCACGGCGTTCATCGCGGGGCCCGCCGTCGTCGGTCCGCGCACCGAGATCAGGCACTGCGCCTTTCTGCGCGGGAACGTCCTCCTCGGGGAGGACTGCGTCGTCGGCAACTCCGTCGAGCTCAAAAACTGCATCCTCTTCGACGGCGTGCAGGTGCCGCATCTCTCCTACGTCGGCGACAGCATTTTGGGCAGAAAAGCGCATATGGGGGCGGGGGCGATCGTTTCCAACCTCAAGAGCGATCGGAGCGCGGTGACGATCCGTGCGGATACGGCCGTTCCCACGGGGCGCAAGAAATGCGGCGCCTTCCTCGGCGACCGTGCCGAGATCGGCTGCGGGAGCGTCCTCTGCCCGGGGACGGTGGTGGGGCGGGATACGACCGTCTACCCGCTCACCCTCTGCCGCGGCTGCTATCCCGCGCACAGCATCGTGAAGCAAGGCGCCGTCGTCGCAAAGAAATAGGAATACGAAAAAGCGCCGCCGAAGGCAAGCCTTCGGCGGCGAATGTATGGCAGATCGTTTTCTCACTCGTCGTCCAGACGCGAAAAGCTCTCCGCGCCGAAAAATTCGCACAGGGAGATATGCAGACCGTCGCAGATCGCCTTCAAGGTGACGACGCCCGGGTTCCTGCTCTTTCCGTATAGGATATTTTTGATGGTAGACGGCGGGACCGCGCATTCGATGGCGAGCGCGTGGACCGACATCTTCCTCTCTCCGAGGAGTTGCATCAGCCGATCTCTCACGGCTTCATAGACGTCCATTTCTTTCTCCGAATTAAATGTATCATAAAATGCTTGACGATGTGGGCTATATTTGATACAATTTGACCAAATATAGACCGAGAGAAAAAAATGAACGACGAACAAATGCGGGAATTTCTGCAAATGGTATTGCAAAAATTGAAGGAGACAGTTTCCAAGACGGCGCTGCGCCGAACGTTACGGCAAAAGATATCTTGTTGGATTTCAAGCTATACGCGAATGACATTTATGAGGGCACGACGGAAGAAGATGAAAATTCTCTCGTCATTGTTCTTCGAAGCGGAAAGAAATTTCGAGTGACCGTACACGAAATCAAATGACAACTTGAACCATAAAAAGCGCCGCCGAAGGCAAGCCTTCGGCGGCGCGATCTATTTTCTTACTTTTTATACGTTAAAGCGGAAGAGAACGACGTCGCCGTCCTTCATCACGTAGTCCTTGCCCTCCGAGCGCACCTTGCCCTTCTCGCGGGCGCCCGCGAGCCCGCCGCATTCGAGCAGCGTCTCGTAGTCGACGACCTCCGCGCGGATGAAGCCCTTCTCGAAGTCGGTGTGGATCTTCCCCGCCGCCTGCGGCGCCTTGGTGCCCTTGACGATGGTCCACGCGCGCGTCTCTTTCTCCCCCGCGGTGAGGTAGGAGATGAGCCCGAGGAGGGAATAGGAGGCCTTGATGAGGCGGTTGAGCCCGCTCTCTTTGAGCCCGAATTCCTCCATGAACATCGCGCGGTCCTCCGCGTCCATTTCGGCGAGCTCGGCCTCGGTCTTGGCGCAGATGACGATCGTCTCGGCGCCGTGGGCGGCGGCGTACGTCTTGACCGCGTTCGCGAGGGGAAGATCGGCCTTTCCGAGGTCGTTTTCGGCGATATTGGCGCAGTAGATGACGGGCTTGGAGGAGAGCAGGAAGAGATTTTCGAGCAGCGCCTTTTCCTCCTCGTTTACGGGCAGGGAGGCGGCGGGCTGTTCGCCTTCGAGGTGCTTTCCCAGCCGTTCGAGGAAGGCGAATTCGGCCGCGGCGCCCTTGTCCGCGCCCCCGCGGGCGGCATTTCTGATGCGGTCTTTGCGCTTCTCTACCGCCTCGAGATCGGCGAGGATGAGCTCGAGGTTGATGGCCTGGATGTCGCGCACGGGATCGACGGAATTTTCCACATGGGTGACGTTCGCGTCCTCGAAACAGCGGACGACGTGCACGATCGCGTCGACCTCGCGGATGTGCGAGAGGAACTTGTTGCCGAGCCCTTCGCCGCGGCTCGCGCCCTTCACGAGCCCCGCGATGTCCACGAATTCGACGACGGCGGGGGTCACTTTCTTGCTCGCATAGAGCGCGGCGAGCTTATCGAGGCGCTCATCGGGCACCGCAACGACGCCCACATTGGGTTCGATCGTGCAAAAAGGATAATTCGCCGCCTCCGCACCCGCCTGCGTGATGGCGTTGAAGAGGGTGGACTTTCCGACGTTGGGAAGCCCCACAACTCCGAGTTTCATAGCATTTCTCCGTGGGAAGCACTGCGCTTCCGCTTTTTTCTTCCCATTATATAACTTTTTTCGCCAAACATCAAGCCTTTCGGTTGCCTGTTTTCCGGAAATGTGGTAGAATATCACGGAAAAACAACTTCGGAGAATGCCATGGATCATAAGGCCTACATTGCGGCGCGGATCTGCCTCGAGGGCGTGGCGGCCCAGGAGATCGCCTCCCTCATCGCCGTCCCGCCGGATACCTCGCTCGGCGATTACGCCCTGCCCTGCTTCCGCTTTGCGAAACTGCTCCGCAAGCCCCCCGTGAAGATCGCGGAGGAGATCGCAAACGCCTACCCTACAGACGACGTGATCGTGTCGGCGGCCGCCGTCAACGGCTACTGCAACTTCCGCGTGAACAAGAAGGGGCTCGCCGAAGAGACGCTCGCCCGCATCGAAGAAGAGGGGGGACGCTATGGTTCTTCTACGCTCGGCGCGGGAAAGACGGTGTGCATCGACTATTCTTCGGTCAACATCGCCAAGCCCTTCCACATCGGGCACCTCTCGACGACGGTGCTCGGCGGGAGCCTCTATAAAATTTTCAAGTTTTTGGGGTACGAAGTCGTCGGCATCAACCACCTCGGCGACTACGGCACCCAGTTCGGCAAGCTCATCTCCGCCTACAAGCATTGGGGGAACCGCGAGGAGGTCGAAAGGGGGGGCATCCATGCCGTAAACGACCTCTACGTGCGCTTCAACAGCGAGGCGACGCCCGAAATGGAGACCGAGGCGCGCGAGTATTTCCGCCGCATCGAGAACGGGGACGAGGAGGCGAACGCCCTCTTCGAGTGGTTCAAGTCCCTCACGATGGCGTATGTGCGCAAGATCTACGACCGCCTGCACGTCTCCTTCGATAGCTACGCGGGCGAGCGGTTCTACATCGACAAGATGCAGCCCGTCATCGACGAATTGAAGGAGAAGGGGCTGCTCGTCGAGAGCCAGGGGGCGCAGGTCGTCGATCTCGAGGCCTACGGCATGCCGCCGTTCATCGTTCTGCGCTCGGACGGCGCCTCCCTCTACGGCACCCGCGATCTCGCCGCGGCGTTCTACCGCAAACAGACCTACGACTTCGATAAGTGCCTGTATGTGGTCGCTTATCAGCAAAATCTGCACTTCAAACAGCTCTTCAAAGTCATCGAGCTCATGGGGATGCCGTGGGCGAAGGACCTCGTGCACGTCGCCTATGGCATGGTCTCCCTCGAGGAGGGCGCCATGTCCACGCGCAAGGGCACGGTCGTCTGGCTGGAAGATGTGATGAGCCGCTGCGTCGAAAAGGCGGCGAAAGTCCTCGAAGAGAAGAATCCCGCCCTCGAGAACAAGGCGGAGGTCGCCGAAACGGTGGGGGTGGGCGCCGTCATCTTCGGCGCGCTCTACAACAGCAAGATCAAGGATATCGTCTTTTCCTACGAAAAGGCGCTCAATTTCGACGGCGAGACGAGCGTCTACGTGCAGTATACCTGTGCGCGCGCGGCGTCCGTCCTCGAGAAGGCGAAAGAGGCGAAAATCGACTACAGGGGGGTGGCTATTTGCGATCTGACCCCCGCGGAAGCCGAGCTCGTGCGGGCGCTCGCGGACTTCCCCGACGCGGTGAAGGCGGCGGCGGGATCCTACGAGCCCTCCGTCGTGGCGCGCTATGCCGTCTCTACGGCGCAGAAGTTCAACAAGTTCTACATCGACTGCAAGATCATGCAGGCGCCCGAGGCGGTGCGGGCTTCCCGTTTGCGCCTCACCCGCGCCGCGCTCACGGCGCTCACCAACGCCCTCACCCTGCTCGGCATCGGCGTGCCCGAAAAAATGTGATGGAAGCGGTATTTTTCGATCTCGACGGCACGCTGCTCGATACGGCGCCCGATATCCGCGCCGCGCTGAACCGTGCGCTCACGGCGTGCGGGTATGCCGCCATCGGCGAAACGGAGACGGTGGCGTTCGTGGGGAACGGCGCGCGGAAGCTCATCGAGCGGGCGGCGCCCGGGGGAGACTACGAGAAGGTGCTTTCCCGTTTCAAGGAATATTACAGCGCCTCGGAGCATCTCCTCACCCGCCCGTATGCGGGCATGCAGGCGCTCGCCGCAGGGCTCAAAGCGCGCGGCTTGAAGCTCGCCGTCGTCACCAATAAACTGCAACGGGCGGCGGATCTTCTGATGGAGCGCTTCTTTCCGGGCGTGTTCGACTTCGTGGGCGGCGACGACGGCTCTTTCCCCTGCAAGCCCGATCCCACGCTCACGCGCTATGCGGCGCTCACCCTGCGCGTTCCCATGCGGGAGTGCGTCTTTGTGGGCGACGGCGAGACGGACGTTCTGACGGCGAAAAACGCGGGGATGTATGGGATCTCCGCGCTCTGGGGCTACCGCAGCAGGGAGCTTCTGGCGGCGGCGGGCGCGACTTGTTTCGCCCGCGACGCCGGGGAGCTGGAAGCGCTTCTCAAGCAGCGCA
Source organism: uncultured Clostridia bacterium (assembly GCA_947624445.1). Lineage (GTDB taxonomy): Bacteria > Bacillota > Clostridia > Christensenellales > Borkfalkiaceae > Gallimonas. Next base: position 71,576 of record CANQKF010000006.1, read on the forward strand.
TGTGAGCCGCGGCCGCGCAAAATGCGGAGGAAAATTTTTGCAAAGGCGTTGCCTTTCGCCGAAGAATGTGATATAATCGGTATAAGATTTTTCAGGAGGAGAAAAACATGAAAAGATGTGCTGTCTGCGGGGAGATCGTCCCCGACGATTGCGAAGTTTGCCCTGTCTGCAAGGCAAAGAAGTTTGAACCCATCGAGGAGAAGGCGTTCGCCTGCGAGCACCATGTCGGCGACGGCGTCGTCGAGGACAAGGAAGTGATGGACGGGCTCCGCGCCAACTTCAACGGCGAATGCTGCGAAGTGGGCATGTATCTCGCCATGGCGCGCGTCGCCGAGCGCGAGGGCTATCCCGAGATCGCCGAGGCCTACAAGCGCTACGCCTATGAGGAGGCCGAGCATGCGAGCAAGTTCGCCGAACTTCTCGGCGAGGTCGTCACCCCGTCCACCAAGAAGAACCTCGAGCTCAGAGCGGCGGCAGAGGCGGGCGCGTGCGAGGGCAAGCTCATGCTCGCGAAGCGCGCGAAGGAACTCGGCTACGACGCCATCCACGATACCGTCCACGAAATGGCGAAGGATGAGGCCCGTCACGGCGCAGGCTTCAAGGGGCTTTTGAAGCGCTACTTCTGAAATCAACCGCTTTGCATTTCGCAACGCCCGAGGGGAGACCTCGGGCGTTTTTGCAAACGGATGTAGGAGCGGAGGCGGGGCGCGGCGTACCCGCTTTGGCGGGATGGGGCCGAAAATCGGGCTCTACGCTCGGTAGAATGGTTGACATCCCCCGAATTTTTGGCTATAATAAGGGTATGGAAGAACAGGATCTCGCGCAAGTGATCGGCAGGAACATCATGCGGCTTCGGAAGATGTCGGATATGACGCAGCTCGATCTTGCGGAAAAATTAAATTATTCGGATAAGTCCGTCTCCAAATGGGAGCAGGGCAACGGGATCCCCGACGTGCGGATCCTCGTGCAGATCGCCGAGATCTTCAATGTCTCGGTCGACGATCTTCTGCACGAGAACAAGGAAAACCCCGTGCTTCCCAAAAAGACGCGCCGTCTGCGCCGCTTCATCATCGTCGGGCTCTCGGTGGGGCTGTGCTGGCTCGTCGCCGTCATCTGCTTCGTGGGCTTCGGCATCTTTGCGCCCGCGCTGAAATACGCGTGGCTCGCCTTTCTCTACGCGGTGCCCGTCTCGGCGATCGTCGTGCTCGTGTTCAGCTGTATCTGGGGCTACAAATGGATCCGCATTTCCGCGCTCTCGGTGCTGATCTGGACGGTGCTCGCCTGCATCTATTTCACGGTGCGCGCCATCGTCGGGAACTATGCGAGGCTGTGGCTCATCTTCATCATCGGGATCCCGCTCCAACTGCTCGCGCTCTTCTTCTTTGTGCGGTGGAAGCGCGTCGATCCCGAAAAATGACCTTTATGCAGGAGGGAATATGACGGCCGTTTATCCCAAACCCATCCCGCAGGAGGAAAACCTCCGCGAGAAGTGCAGAAAATCGCTCGTGCGGCGCAGAAACGCCGTGCAGGGGCTCGCATTCGGCGTTGCGATCCTCTCGCTGCTTGCGCTCATCGGGGTGATCGCGGCGATGTTCGTGCTCGAGTTCGCAAACCTCGGCAAGGACCTCCTGCTGTTCTCCGTGATGGGCGGGCTCGCCGTGGTCGCATGCGGATGCGCGCTCGCGGCATATATTCTATTGAAGCGCGGCATCATCGCCGAACAGCGGATCGACGACTTCTCCGAGCGGTGCGACAGCGAGGAGAGCTTCCTCGTCGGCGAGACGACGCTCGCGACCTTCGGCGCGGACGGCGTCGTTTTGCACGACGACGCAAAGACGCCCGTGCAGATCCCGTATGCGGAGCTCCGCTTCTTCTCGGTCTGCCTGCGCAAGCGGATGCGGGAGCGGGGGGAGTGGACGGTGCTCATCGAGCTTCCCGCGCGCTACCTGCAAAAGGACGCGGACGGGGAGACGACGCTCATCCGCACCGACGCCAAGCCCCGCCTCTATGCGGCGATCGCGGCGCACGGGCTGGACCTGCGCGGCGAAACGCCCCCTTCCGACCTCGCGAAGGGCTACGCGCAGAAAAAATTCAAGGCGGAAAAGAAATTCTATCTTCCCGATCCCGCGGCGAAGCGGCGGGCGCTCCTCTTGGGAGGGATCGGGCTCGCGGCGGTCTGCGCGGGCGTCGCTTTGGGGGTCCTCGTGAACCTCACGGTGGGCATCCTCATCGGGGTGCTCGGGGCGGCGGTCGTGAGCCGCGCGGTCCTCTCGGCGCTGCGGTCCCGCGCGCGCTTCGTCATCTGCGAAGAGGGCGTCTTTTGGCGGGATACCTCGGAGAGCGTCTTTTTGAAGTGGGAGGAGATCGCGGCGTTCCGCAAGGAAGAGAAGCCCGCGCCCGTCCTCGCCGTGGATTGTTCCTACGGCGTCTATCGCTTCCCCCGCGCCGCGGGCGTCTGGGAGGAATTGCAGCGCACCCGCGGAAAGCTGTGCCGTTGAGCCCGGGAACGCGCGGAGGTTTGCAGTGGAGCTTTGTTCGAATTGCGGAAAGAAAGGCGCGGAGCGCCGCATCGTGCGGGAGGGGCGGGAGCTCCGCCTCGTCCTCTGCGACGCCTGTTTCGCCCGTCTCTATCCCGCGCAGGACGCGGGCCCGTTCAACGTGTTCGGCGAAGGGGAGCGCGGCCCCCGCTGTCCCGCCTGCGGCACGACGTATGCGGAATACCGCGCCACGGGGCTTTTGGGCTGCGCCGATTGTTACAGCGCCTTCCGCGAAAAGCTCATGCCCGTCATCCGCTATATGCACGGCAGCACCCGCCATGCGGGCGTTGCGCCGAGCGGGGCGGCGGAGCAGAATTACGATCTCATCCGCGGGCTCGTCCGCAGCAAAGATATGCTCCTCAAGGAGCTCAAAGAGGCCGAGGAGCGCGGGGATACCGCGGCGGCGGCAAGGATCCGCGAGCAAGTCCGCGGCATCGACCGCAAACTCTACGGCGCGGAGGTGCTCTGATGGCGGCGGTCAAGCTGGACTACGAGAGCGTCGCGGTCACTTCGCGCATCCGCCTCGCGCGCAACTTCAAAGATTATCCCTTCCCCGCGCGGCTCTTGCGCGATCCCCACGCCGTGGAACAGGCGGGCGAGATGATCCACCTGCTCTCCGCCGAGCTCACGAGCCTCGAGGATTTCACGCTCTACGAGATGGACAGCATCTCCCCCGAGCGCGCGGCGTTTTTGCAGGAACGCAACCTCATTTCGCGCGATCTGCTCCGCCACCGCGGGATCGCGGCGGCGCTCGTCTCCTCCGATGAGTGCATCTCCGTGATGATCAACGAGGAGGACCACGTCCGCGAACAATACTTCCTCGAAGGATTCGACCTGCGGCGCGCCTACGAGCGCATCGCGGGCATCGACGAGATCATCTCCGATTCCATCCCCTTCGCCTACGACGCGGAGTTCGGCTATCTCACCGCCTGCCCCACCAACGTGGGGACGGGCATGCGCGCCTCCGTCATGCTCTTTCTGCCCGCGCTCGCGCGGCGGGGGCGGATGAAGCGCATCATGGCGGACCTGAAGCGCCTCGGGCTCACGGTGCGCGGCGCCTCGGGCGAGGGCAGCGGCACGGAGGGCGAGCTCTTTCAGGTCAGCAACGAGGTGACGCTCGGCGTCTCCGAAGTAGAGCTTCTGAAGGGCGTGGAGCAATCGGTGCGGGTCATCGTCGAGGCAGAACTTCTGGAGCGCGGGCGCATGAAGGTGGAGGAGGGCATCGCGCTCAAAGACCGCGTCATGCGCGCCTACGGCCTGCTCGCGAATTGTTGCCTGCTCGGGCTCGCGGAGTTCTCGCAGTGCATTGCCGACGTCAAGCTCGGCGTCGCGCTCGGCTACTTCGGGAGCGACGGGCAGCGGCGGGACGACCGCATGAAGGAACTCGACCAGCTGCTTGCGGCGATGCGTCCCGCAAGCATCGACCGCATGAACGGAGGCGTGCTTGGGGAGGCCGAGCGGAGCGCCTTCCGCGCGGAGTACGTGACCAAAACGATCCGGGGCATGGAGCTCTTTTATTGAGGAGAAGGCATGGATACATCCAAATACACCGAACATCTCACACAGGTTCTGCTCATCGCGGACGAAGTGGCGAAGCGGTACAATACGACGTACATCGGGAGCGAGCATCTCGTGCTCGGCATGCTCTGCGTGCCCGATTCCACGGCGGGCAAATTGCTCGCCGAAGCGGGCGCGACCCTCGAGAAATACACGGAGATCTTCAAGCGCGCCGTGCGGCCGGATACGCCCGTCGTCGGCTACACCCCCCGCACCAAGAGCCTTTTGGAGCGCGCCGCCGAGCTTGCCGCCGACTTCGGCGGCTACGGCACCCTCGTCGGGACCGAGCACACCCTGCTCGCCGTCGTGATGCGGAGCGACTGCCTCGCCGCGCACATCCTGAAGCGCATCGGCATCGACCTCGACGCGCTCGAAAAGCGGCTGGGGGACTTCGTGAAATCCGACGACGAGGAGGAACAGAAGCCCGCCGACGTGCCCTTCCGCTCCCTCCGCGGCAGGGTGGGCACCTACCTGAAAAACATGATGCCCGCGGAGAACCGCGGCGGCGAAAAACCCGAATATTACGAATACGGCGTAGACCTCACGATGCGCGCCCTCGAGGGCAAGCTCGATCCCGTCATCGGCAGAAGGAAGGAGATCGAGAAGGTCATCCAGATCCTCTCCCGCCGCACCAAGAACAATCCCGTGCTCATCGGCGAGCCCGGGGTGGGCAAGAGCGCCGTCATCGAGGGGCTCGCGCAGGCGATCGTCTCGGGGGAAGTTCCCGAACTTCTGCGCGGGAAAACCGTGTTTTCGCTCAACATCACCTCCCTGCTCGCGGGGACGCGCTACCGCGGCGACTTCGAGAGCCGCCTCAAAGCGGTGACGGACGCCGTCGTCAAGGATAAGAACGTCATCCTCTTCATCGACGAGATCCACATGATCGTGGGCGCGGGGAGCTCCTCGGAAAACAACATGGACGCGGCGAACATCCTGAAGCCCATGCTCGCGCGCGGCGAGCTCCAGACGGTGGGCGCGACGACCAGCGAGGAATACCGCAAATACATCGAAAAGGACGCCGCCCTTGAGCGGAGGTTCATGCCCGTCCTCGTCGAACAGCCCAACGTGGAGGACGCGATCGCCATTCTGCGCGGGCTCAAGGATAAATACGAGGCGCATCACAACGTCATCATCACAGACGCCGCCATCGAGGCCGCGGTGAAGCTCTCCGACCGCTACATCACCGACCGTTTCCTGCCCGACAAGGCGATCGACATCATCGACGAAGCCTCCGCCCGTGCGCGCGTCAACTCCTACAACGGCCCCGCCGAGATCCGCGAGTACGAAGAGAAGCTCGCGCGGCTCTCCGCCGACCGCGCCAAGGCGGTCAAATTCGAGGATTTCGTGCGCGCGGCGTCGCTCACCAAGCAGATCGACGAGCTCACCGCCAAACGGGACGCCCTGCGCGAGGAGTGGAACAACCACAGGAACGAGACCCATCTCTTCATCGGCGCAGAGGAGGTCGCCGCCATCGTCAGCGACCACACGGGCGTGCCCATCAACCGCCTCACCGAGGAGGAGAGCACGCGGCTCATGCACCTCGAGGAGGAGCTCCATAAGCGCATCGTCGGGCAGAACGACGCCGTCGCCGCCGTCGCGCGGGCGATCCGCCGTGCCCGCGCGGGGCTCAACGACCCCAACCGTCCCATCGGCTCTTTCATCTTCGTGGGGCCGACGGGCGTCGGCAAGACCGACCTCTCCAAGGCGCTCGCGGAGAGCCTCTTCGGCGACGAGCGCATGATGATCCGCCTCGATATGTCCGAATTCATGGAGAAGGGCTCCTCGACGAAGTTCATCGGCGCTCCTCCGGGATATGTGGGCTACGATGACACGCAGGGCGCCCTCACCGAGCGCGTCCGCAGGAAGCCCTACTCCGTCATCCTCTTCGACGAGATCGAAAAGGCGCATCCCGATATCTTCAATCTGCTGCTGCAGATCCTCGACGACGGGCGGCTCACCGATAGCCGCGGGCGGACGGTCTCCTTCAAGAATACCGTGCTCATCATGACGTCGAACGTCGGCGCGCACGAGGTCAAGGAGGTGAAGTCGCTCGGCTTCCGCAACGAGACGAGCGAGAGCGCGTACACCGAGATGAAGGGCAACATCGAGACGGCCCTCAAAGCGCAGTTCAAGCCCGAATTTTTGAACAGGATCGACGACATCGTGATCTTCCACAAGCTCTCGCGGGAGGACACCGCGGAGATCTGCGACCGCATTCTCGGCGGACTCTCCAAGCGGCTCGCCGAGCGGGGCATCCGCCTCAAGATCACCGACCGCGCCAAGCAGAAGCTCGTCGATGAAGGTTACAGCGAGGAGCTGGGCGCACGGCCCCTCAAGCGCACCATCCAGCGGCGCATCGAGGACCGCCTCTCCGAGGAACTGCTGCAAGGGCGGCTCGGGGGAGAGGGGACCGTCCTCGTCACCGAAGAGAACGGCGAACTCGTGTTCCGCAAGGAGTAAAACGCGAAAGAAATACATACGCCCCGCGGCTTTTCGCGGGGCATCGTCATATTAAAGTACGCGGTAACCGAGCCGATTCAGCCGCATTTTCGCCGCGTTGGCGAGTTTCCAATAATCTACTTCGGGGAATTTTCCCTTGCGATATACGAGCGAAACGGCGGAGCCCTCCGCATACGGATAGCCGATCTCCACGCGCTCCCAAAAGCCGCACTGCATGATCTCCTCCTTGATGCGCGCGCGGCAGTGGCTGCACTGCGGGATCAGCACGAACAGCGTGATCTCTTCTTCGGATTCTTCGTTCGGGCAAGTCGTCATAATTGATATTTTATACGAAAAATCCTCGTACGTCAAGTATTTTACGAAAATTTTTCGTAAAATAAAAGCGTGGAAACGACATTGGGACAGCGGATCCGTGAGGTCCGCACGGAAGCGGGCATGACGCAAGCGCAATTCGGCGCGGCGCTTTCGGTATCGCAGGATACCATATCGCTCTGGGAAAAGGATAAGAGCGCGCCGACGGTGGAATATCTCATCGCGATCTGCAAGAGGTTCCGCATTTCGGCAGACGATCTGCTCGGTCTGGAATTCTGAAAAGAAATACATACGCCCCGCGGCTTTTGCGGGGCGCAGCGTTTTTTATCGCTCATTTCAGGCGGTTGATGAGGAACGCCTCGAAGTAGGGGGTCCACCAATTCAGATAGCCCGCTTTCTTGGGGTGGATGGGGTCGCTCGTGCACCACTTGTAGTATTCGTCGGTGACGGCGCCGTTGAAGGCTTCGTCGTTGTAGAGGTCGATGACGTCCACGTCGTACCCCGCCGCCTGCCACTTCTTCACGACGTCGTTGACCTGCGCCACGAGCTTGCCGTATTCCGAGCCCTTGGGGTTGGCATTCTTGCGGCTGCCCTCGTCGCCGAAGTAGGCGCCCGAATAGAAATAGACGGGGCACCCCCATGTATCCGTCACATAGCGGAGGATGAACTCCACGCCGCCGAGCGTGGTCGCGCGGTCGTATTCCTCTGCGGCGGGGATGCCCTCGGAGATCTCCCCGCGCATCCCGAGGCGGTCGTTTGTGGCGTCGTTCGTCGAGATCTGGCAGATGAAGGCGTCGGGATGTGCCGACCGATCGAAGGCCGTGCTCTGCGTCAGGCGGCGGGTATACGATTTTGTGCCCGTGTTGTCCGTCTTGCCGTCGTCGAAGATCGTGGTCCCCGAGACCGCTTCTTTCACGCAGGTGCAGCCCGTGAGCGCCGCGAGGAAGTCCGCCATGCTCTCCCCGTCGGAGGCGGCGCCGTAGGTCACCGAGGAGCCGAGGAAGTAGAAGAGCTTGCCCTCGAGCGGGCTGTTTTCGCGCTTCTGCACCGTTTTGACCGAAAAATCGGCGTTTGCGTCCATATCGAAGTGCCCCTCGCGGATGTCGTACTGCGGAAGCACGGGCTCGGGCGCAGGTTCGGGATTCGGCGGCGTCGTCTTGCCCCCGCACCCGCAGATGGCGAGCACAGCGCAGAGCGCCGTCGCCGCAAACATCGTTTTTTTCATATACGTCCCCCCATTATTTTGTCAGATCCCAATCCACAGGCGTGATCCCGTGGGCGGTGAGATACGCGTTGGCGCGCGAGAAGTGGCGGCAGCCGAAGAAGCCGTTGTATGCTGAGAGCGGAGAGGGATGGGCGCACTCGAGGATGAGATGCTTGCGCCCGTCGATGAGCGGCTTCTTTCTGCGCGCGTTGCCGCCCCAGAGCAGGAACACGAGGTGCTCCTTTTCCCGCGATAAAAGTTCGATGACGCTATCGGTAAACCAGCTCCAGCCGCAGTTTGCGTGGCTGTTCGCCGCATGCTCGCGCACGGTGAGCGCGGTGTTCATGAGCAGCACGCCCTCCCTCGCCCACTTGGTGAGATCGCCCGATCCCGGCGGCGCGCAGCCCAAATCGTCGCGGAGCTCTTTGAGCATATTTTCGAGGGACGGGGGCTTGGGTACGCCCTCTTTCACCGAGAAGCACAGCCCGTGCGCCTGCCCGTATTCGTGATAGGGGTCCTGCCCGAGCAGCACGACCTTCACATTCGCATACGGGGTGTAGCGGAAGCAGTTGAAGATGTCGTACATATTCGGGTAGACGACATAGTGCGAATACTCATATTTGAGAAATTCGCGGATCTTTTGATAGCGCTCGTCCGCAAAGAGGGGCGCGAGCAGCTCCTTCCAATCGCCCAGATCCACCATGTTACACCTCGAGCGCGGCGAAGATCTCGGGAAGATGCGCCTTCAGATTCAGGAGGGCGCGCTTGCAGTTCATGCGGAACTGCTCGGTCGTCGAGCCCAAACCGTAGACGTCGGAGACGGCCTTCACCGCGCAGAAGGGCACGCCCGCATACTTGCAGACTTCGGCGATCGCGCCCGCCTCCATCTCGCGGATGTCGCAGCCGAGCGCGCGGAGCAGGGCATGATCGGTCGGCGAATCGTTGAAGCGGTCGCCCGTGCCGAGCGCGCGGCGGGGAAAATCGAGGGCGGGCGGGCAGAAAAGGGGCAGGAAGTTTTCTTCCTCCCCGGGGAGGGTGCCCACTTCCTTGCCCGAGAGCTGTTTGAGGTCGAAATCGTACTGCACCGCCTTTTCGATGAGGTAGACCTCGCCCACTTCGGTCGTCTGGGGGGTCAAGCCGCCTGCCGCGCCGAAATTCAGAACGACGTCCACACCCTGCGCGATCGCTGCGCAAGCCCCCGCGGCGGCATTGACCTTGCCCTCCGCCGAAACTACGAGAACGACGTCTTTTCCGAACGCCTTTCCGATATACACGGGCTTGCCGAAGACCGTGCGGATATTTTCGATCTCCATGCCGTCGAGCAGGAGTTCGGCCTCGCTATCCATAGCAATGACAACACCTATCATAACTTACCTCTTTTTTATTATAACAAGTTTTTTGCGATTTGGCAAGCGTCTGCATACTTCTTTCCGCGAATGGCAATAACCGCCCCGAAGGAGGAATCAAATGGATCCGTTTGATTTGAAACCGCAGAGCGCGGAAAAGATTTTTACTTCCTGGAATAAAGTGCTCGTGAAGCCCTACAACAAGAACGAAGTCGATCCCTACACCCGCCTTCGGGTCATTCTGATGTCGGGCACCGAGTTCGAGAGCGTGCGCCTCTCCAATTCGTTCACCCGCATGTGCGCGAACAACGATGTGAGGCGCCGTCTCGCCCGCATGCGCCGTGGGGAGCAGATCCAGCAGAAGCGCGTGGCTTCCTTGAAGCCCGCCGACGAGAGTATTTTGGAGCACACGATCGGCTACGAACAGCTCGCCGTCGACCTCACCGCCGCGCTCGCGATCACCGAGAAGAACACCTATGTGAAGCGCCAGCTCGACTTCGCGCTCCTCGAGGACTTCGACCACCTCTACCGCTATTCCGACCTCATGGAGCTCGAGAAGGGGGGCGATCCCAAGAAGCTCGTGGGCAGCTATACCGAGATCATGCCCGGGCGGCCGACCGTCGCCGAGTACCGCCACCCCTCGGACGACGTGAACTTCTATATCAACTGCTATCTCAACGACCTCAAGACCAAGCTCAACATCAACATCATCACGGCGGCGGAGCAGCAGACGATGAACTTCTATATGAACGTCGCCAACCTCTATGCCTCGCCCCTCGGCAGAAAGCTCTACAACGAGATCGCCATGATCGAGGAGCAGCACGTCACGGGCTACGGCTGCCTGAAAGATCCCTGCATGACGCCGTGGGAGAACCTCCTCATGAACGAATACACCGAGTGCTATCTCTACTATTCGTGCTACGAGGACGAAAAGGACGAGCGCATCAAGAAGATCTGGGAACAGCACTTCGAAGAGGAGGTCGCCCACCTGCACGAGGCGGCGGAGCTGCTCAAGACCTACGAAGGCAAGGTCTGGCAGCAGGTTTTGCCCGAGGGCGGGGCGTTCCCCGAACTTCTGAAGTTCCGCCCGCAGAAGGAGTATATCCGCGACGTTTTGAAGAGCGTGCGGCTCACCGCCGTCGAAGAGGGCTGGGAGGAGCTCGAAAAAGTGCCCGATACCTTCCGCTACTTCGGCTACAACGCGAAGATCAACGGAAAGCCCGAGAGCGTCGGCACGCACACGGTCATCGAGAAGGCGATCTTAAAGCTCGGGCAGGACTACCGCATCCAGAACGCCGAGCACCCCGTCCGCGCGCTCTCCGACCGCAAAAAGGACAACATCGACATCGCCCGCGTGAAGGGAAAGTGAGGGAATGTAGTCGATAAAATCAAAAAAACGTAGAAAAATCATTGCCCGCCCGCGCATATGCGCGGGCGGGCATCCGTATGCGGCGCGCCCATAAAAAAACAAAAAAGCGCGGGGGTGCGCGGGCAATTGCGGCGGCGGGGCGGGCGCGGGCTTTCAAATTTTTTCAAAATGCGCTTTGCGGCCGCGTAAAAGGATTGCAAATTGCCTTGCAACCTGCTATAATAGCCGGGAACGGGGAACACGAATGAAAATCAAATGGTATGGCACGGCGTCGCTCCTGCTCGAAAGCGGAGATACCCGCCTCTTATTCGATCCTTACTGCAAAGAATATTCCAAGGGGCTCCCGCCGGTGCCCGAAGCGGAGGCAACGACCGCGGAGGCGATCTTCATCACCCATCCGCACCTCGACCATTTCAGCGACATCGACCGCTTTTCCCAAGGGGCCGTGCGCAGGGTGTACGTCTCGGAGAACGGCATACGGCGGGCCCGCGAAAACGGGCACGACGCGACGCGCATGCAGGCGATCTCTCCCGGCGACCGCTTCGAGATCGGGCCCTTCACCGTGAAAGTTTTTCAGAGCCGTCACTGTGTGTTCGACGCGGGCACCGTGCTCGGCGTGCTCTTCTCCCCCAAGACCTATTTCTGCCATTTCAGGTCGGGCGTGGCGCTCTTCAAAGGCGTGCGGCGCTACAAGATCGCGGGGGACGTATATGCGTTTGAGGTCACCGACGGCGAAAAGCGCGTGATGATCCTCGGTTCGGCGGGGCGCAGCAAAAAGACGGCGTATCCCACGGGCTGCGATCTGCTCGTCTTTCCCTATCAGGGGCGGACGCGCATGCACCGCTACATGCGCAAGTTCCTGCGCCTCTTCGCCCCCAAGGGCGTGATGATCGACCACTTCGACAACGCCTTCCCGCCCTTCACGCACAAAATGAACACCAAAAAGTTTGCGAAAACGGCGCAAAAGGAGCTCCCGGGCGTCAGGACGATCGTCCCGACCGAGGGCAGGTGGTACGAGGTGTGAGCGGACCGAGCGGGATGAGCGCGCAGGGCGCGGGCTCCCGCGTGCAGAGGCAGAGGAGAACGTCCTCCACCTGCGCGTGCGCAAGGCATACGCCCGTATCCGCGCCGTCGAGGAACATCCGCCCCCGCGCATATTCGAGGCGGGGGAGCAGGGCGGCGAGCGTGCTCCCGCAAAACTTCACATAGGCCTCCTTCGCCGTCCAGAGGCGGAAGAAGTCCTCCTCCCGTTCCCGCGGGGTGAGCCGCGCGCGGAGCGCCTCCGTCTTGCGCGGGATCCGCCGCTCGGCGTCGAGCCCCATTTCGCAGTCTCCGAATGCCACGGCAACAAAGCCGCGCGTATCGGTGAGATTGAAAAAGGGGGCACCCTGTGTGCGAAAAAAGGGCTTTCCGTGGGGATTTTTTGCGAGCGCGGGAAGGAACGATTCGGCGTGTTCGCGGGCGAGCGCCGCGGCAAAGAGCGCTTCGGGCGTCCCCGCAAACGTGTAGTAGATCTTCATGGAAAGCAGTGTACCATAAAGGAGAAAAAATGTCAACAGAGCGCGGAGCGCGGGCCGGAGAATTGTTTTTGGAAGGAAAGAATTGCGCGCAGGCGGTGATGCTCGCCTTTGCGGAGGAGCTCGGCGCAGATCCCGCGTTCGTCGCGCGCGTCGCCCTGCCCATGGGCGGCGGTATGGGGCGGCTGCGGGAGACCTGCGGCGCCGTCTCGGGCGCGGCGATGTGTTTGGGGCTGCTCTTCCCCGAGGGCGACAGGGCGCAGATCTATCCCCTCGTGCAGGAATTCGCCGAAAAGTTCCGCGCGGCGCACGGGAGCATCCGCTGCGGCGAACTGCTCACGGGCGCGGGCATCGCCGCGGACCGCACGCCCGTCCCCGAAGCGCGCACGGCGGCGTACTACAAAAAGCGCCCCTGCCCCGAGCTCATCGCCTCGGCGGCGGATCTCCTCGAGGAAGTCGTCCGCGCCCACCGCGGCGCATAATTTGCCGCGCGATCGCAAATGCTTGTTGTATGAAACGTATGCTGGCGGTCGCGCTTTTTTGCGCCCTTTTGCTCTCGGGCTGCACGGTCTCGAAGATGAGCACCCTCGAGGAGCTCTCGAAGCCCTTCACGGGCGTCTATGAATGCACCCGCATGACCTACGGCGGCGAGGAGGCGGCGCTCGGGAAATGCACCCTCGAACTTGCATACGGGGGCGGCTTTTGCGTGCATTACGCCCTCGAGAGCGGGGCGGAGGGGAGCATCGAGGGGACCTATTCCGCCGATCCTTCCCGCGGGGAGATCACCTTCACGGCGCCCTTCGGGCGGCGGCGCGTCTCGAGGACGTTTCCGATGCGGGAGGGGAAGATCGCCGTCGAGGAGATCGTGCTCGGCAAGCTCCTCCGCGCCGAATTTTCCAGATAATTTCACAAAACCTTTGAACAAACGTTTGCAAGAAATTCCCGTTTGTGGTAGAATGGGGGCATGGACAGGAGCGCCGTGTCGCGAGTTCCCGCGTTGACTTCCGATCAAGCCGAGGCGGCGGAGCTCATCGAGGAGTGGTTTTTCCATCTGAATACGCAGATCTTTGTGCTGTGCGGCTATGCGGGCACGGGGAAAACCTTCCTCGTGGACTACATCGTGCGCAAGCTCGGGCTGGTGCCCGGGGAGAGCGCGGCGTTCATCGCCCCCACGGGCAAGGCGGCGAGCGTGCTCATCCGCGGCGGCACGCCCGCGGGCACCGTGCACAGCCTCATCTATACGCGCGAGGAGGACATCGAAGTCAACGAGGACGGCGAGGTCATCTCCGAGCGTTTTTTGCGCTTTGTGCGCAAGGAAAAACTGCCCAAGGAGCTGAAACTCATCGTCGTGGACGAGACCTCCATGGTCTCGGACGACGTGCTCAAAGATCTACTCTCCTTCGGCGTGAAGTGCCTCTTCTGCGGCGATCCCGCCCAGCTTCCCCCCGTGGGCGGCACGAACACGCTGCTCACGATGCCCGTCGTCACCCTGAAGGAGATCGTGCGGCAGGAGCGGGCGAACCCCATCATCGGGCTCTCCCGCGCGATCCGCGAGGGGGAACTGCCCGCCTACGGCGTCTACGGGGACTGCGCCGCCGTCATTCCCGCAAGGACGTTCACGGGCGAAACGCGGCGAAGGCTGCTCATGCAGGCCGATCAGGTCATCGTCGGCACCAACCGCACCCGCGCCCGCCTCAACCGCGAGATGCGGGGCTATCTCGGCGTGCCCGCGGAGGCGGAACTGCCCATCGACGGCGAGAAACTCATCTGCACCCTCAACGATTGGTCCAAGCCCCTCGACGAACGGGGGGATTTCCACCTCGTCAACGGCATCATGGGCAGGTGTTATAGGGTCCGCCCGCAGGAGGACGGGCTGGGGCAGCTCGATTTCCGCCCCGATTTCCTGCCCGATCTCCTCGAGGACCTGCCCTTCGATACGGGCGTCTTTCGCACGGGGCGATACTACCACGGCTACGGCGCCAAGGCGTGTCTGCTCGAGGGCGGGACGCTCGTCCATGAGGACAACATCGCCTATCTCCGACGGCTGCGCGTGAAGCGGGAGGACACCATTTGCCGCTTCGAATTCGCCTATGCCGTCACCTGCCACAAGGCGCAGGGCTCGGAATACGATTCGGTCGTCGTGTTCGATGAGAGCCGCTTTTTCGAGGAGGGGCGGAGCTGGCTGTATACCGCCGTCACGCGGGCGAAGAAGAAGCTCGTCATCGTCCGTTAGCGGGGTTTGCCCGCCGCGGATGAAATTTTTTTGCAAAACCGGTTGACTTTTTGCAAAAAATCTGTATAATTACAGGAAAGAGCAGGGGATAAAAACGGCCGTTGAAAGGTTCTATGTGAAAATCAAATGCGATCGGCCGGAAGGTATCGTTGAGCGATTCGCGAAATATTATAAAGACGCGCCGTAAATTGCTGAAATATTATAAGAAAATATAGTGGAAATACGCGATCTGGCCCCCATATTCGGGCGGGAGACGTTGCGGCAATCGCTTTTTGCCGGCGATATTTCCTTTTTTATCAAAGTTTTTTGATGCGCGCACACGGCGCGCGGAAGAACGACGACACATGTGACGGCATGTGCCTTTTTTGGCGGAAAAAGATCGGAGGCGGATATGCAAGAGACGGAAAACACCGAATATTTGGGGAAGGAAAAACTATCGAAGCTCATGCTTCGGTTCTCCATTCCCTGCATTCTTTCCCTCCTCGTGGGGGCGCTCTATAATATCGTAGACCAGATCTTCATCGGGAACAGCGAACTCTCCACCCTCGGCAACGCGGCGGCGGGGGTCGTCTTTCCCATCTTTATCATCGCACAGGCGTTTGCGTGGTGCTTCGGCGACGGCTGCGCGGCTTACCTCGATCTCTGCCAGGGGAAGGGGGATACGGAGCACTTGCACCGAAGCATCGGCACGGGCGTCGTCGTCACCTTCGCGGTGAGCCTGCTCCTCCTCGCGCTCTTCTATCCCCTGCGCACGCCCCTCCTCATGCTCTTCGGGGCCTCGGAGCACAGCATCGGCTACGCGACGGAGTATTTCAACATCGTCCTCGGCTTTTTCCCGCTGTTCATGCTCTCCAACATGATGAACGCTGTGATCCGCGCGGACGGCAGCCCGTCGTGGTCGATGGCGTCCATGCTCGCGGGGGCGATCGTCAACCTCATCCTCGATCCCGCCTTCATCTTCGGCGCGAAGTGGGGCATGGCGGGCGCCGCTTGGGCGACGGTCATCGGGCAGACCGTCTCCTTCCTCGTCTCGCTCGTCTATTTCGTGCGCTTCACCAAGACGTTCCGACTGACCCTCAAGAGCTTTCTGCCCGACTTCAAGATCTTTGCGCACGCCTTAAAACTCGGGGCGTCCTCCTTCATCACGCAGATGAGCATCGTGCTCATCTCGCTCGTCTGCAACATCATGCTCGCAAAATACGGCGCGCAGTCGCACTACGGCGCCGATATCCCCATCGCCGTCATCGGCATCGAGAGCAAGGTCTTTACCATCGTCATCAACATCGTCGTCGGCATCGTCCTCGGCTGCCAGCCCATCCTCGGCTACAATCTCGGCGCGGGAAACACAGACCGCGTGAAAAAACTCTACCGCAACATCCTCCTGTGCACGGTCGCCATCGGGCTCGCCTTCACCGTTTTGTTCGAAGCCGCCCCGCGCGCCGTCATATCGCTCTTCGGTTCGCCGACGGATATCGAAAACCCAGAGGACTATTGGATCTTCGCCGAAAAGACCTTCCGCATCTTCCTCTCCTCCATCACGCTTACCTGCGTCATCAAAATGACCTCCATCTTCTTCCAGGCGGTGGGCAGACCGGTCCGCGCGGTCCTCTCGTCGCTCGTGCGCGACGTCGTCCTCTTTGTGCCGCTCCTCTGCCTCTTCCCCGTCTTTTGGGGCGTAGAGGGCGTTCTCTACGCCGCGCCCGTGGCAGATAGCGCCGCCCTCATCCTGACCGTGATTCTTACGTTGACATATTTTAAATCATAGGACCTCGTCCTCCTTGCAAAACTGAAATAAACTATAGCGTCCCCCGCCCGATGTACTCGTGCGGGGGCTTTTTATATGTCCCGCCCTACTTGTCATTCAGAGGGGAGAGGGGGCATAGCCCCCGAAGAATCCCGATGGTCGATGTTGGAAAACGTTCCGCGACCCAAGCCCCACCCCTCGAGGGGTGGGCAAGAACCAAGGACCTGACGGAATGAAATATCGCCCCCGCGCACTTATGCGGGTTGCGGTAGGGATTCTATGGATAAGCGGTTTGGCGGTTAGTCAAACCGCTTATTCGGTGTCCATCCCGTGTTAAGCGGCTTCTTCCTGCGCAAGGTCGGAAATTACTCCCACGCAGTTGTAGATGATTTCCACCGCCTGTGTCCGCTTGCCGCCGTCAACCTTCCGCTTCTCATGCACGATCACTTTTTCAATGAACTCTCGCACGATTTCTGGCGTCAGCTCCGTGATTTCCGTGTACTTCCGCACAATGCGCATGAAGCGCGTCACGTTGTCGGACTGTTCCTTTGCTTTTGCTAATATTTCCTGCAATTCTCGGATCCGCGCAGTCAGCTTTTCCTGTTCTTCCTCATACTCCTGCGAAAGTTTGCGGAAGCGTTCGTCGGAGAGGTTGCCGTTCACCTTGTCCTCATAGAGGTTTCGGATGATACGGTCGAGAGTTTGTACTCGCTGTTCTGCGGTTTCTTTCTCTTGTGCGGAAGCCAAAAGTTTCTTCCTGCTCTCCTTATCGGCGTTCTGCTTTATCAGAGCCAAGAACTCACTTTCCCTGTCGGTCGCCATAGCGAATACCCGCTGTAAGTCTGCAAGCACAACTTTTTCCACGGCTTCCACCTTGATTTGATGGGAAGTGCAGGTTCTCTTCTTCTTTTTCCGATACGAAGAGCAGTTGAAATACTCTTTCTGCTTCATCCCCTTAAAAGAACTCATTGAGGAAAACGAGGATCGGAAATAAAATATGAACTCGCGCATTTTGTTTTTGGATTACGACGGC
>CANQKF010000007.1 GCA_947624445.1 uncultured Clostridia bacterium
TTGCTACGTCCGTTCGACTTGCATGTGTTAAGCACGCCGCCAGCGTTCATCCTGAGCCAGAATCAAACTCTTAAGTTCAATTGTTTAGAATCGGCGCAGGCTAATGCGCCGATGGCTCTAACGAAAATTCGTTATCGTTTGCTGACTTTGCTTTGAGTACTATGTCTCAAAAAATTGACAGAAACTGTTTTCTTGCATACAATGTGTTACAAAAAATCGTTTCTTTCTTATTCGATTTTTAATCTGCATCATCAGGCAACAGCCTGAGCTCTCCGCGCTCTCGCAGCGTAAGCTTTGCTATTATAGCACAACTTTTCTACGCCGTCAAGCATTTTTCGGCACTTTTTTCGGATTTTTTTCCGATTTTTATGGACCCTCCGAAGCGGTGCTTCTCGCCCGGACAGCTTGTATATCTTATCACACCGATTTTGGAAAGTCAACTGATTTTCGCGACTTTTTTTGCGTTTTTTTGGGAATTTTTTGGGGATTTTTTCCGACCACAAGGGATTGTGTTTTTTCGTAAAGTATGCTACAATAGAAGCAATCTTATACGGAAAAAGGAACAAAAAATCATGAAGATCTTACGGATCGCTTTCTGCATTCTCGCCTGCCTGTGCCTCGCGGCCTCCATTCTGCTCGGGATCTTCTTCGGGATCCTCTGGTTCCTCGTCGCGATCGCCGCCGCCGCGCTGTTCGCGCTCTGCATGTTCTTCTGCAAGAAGCGCTCGGAGCCCGCCGAGGCGCCGCCCGCAGCGGGCTACTTCGAAAACGAAGAACACAGGGAAGAAAAATAACGCAAGGGAGAGCGCCCGCTCTCCCCTTTCTTTTGCGACAAGGCGATGACTTATTTTCTATAATATGTGCGCGCGCGTGCGCGTGAAAAGATGGAACGGCCCCCGAACGAGGGGGGCCGTATGTGTTTTTTCGCGTTTTTTACCGCAATCCGACGGTGTGCCGCACGGTGCCG
Organism: uncultured Clostridia bacterium; assembly: GCA_947624445.1. Taxonomy (GTDB): domain Bacteria; phylum Bacillota; class Clostridia; order Christensenellales; family Borkfalkiaceae; genus Gallimonas. Next base: position 968 of record CANQKF010000007.1, read on the forward strand.
TAGGAGTTCGCCATGAGGTTGTATTCGACGACGAACTGCACCACGCTGTGCGCGGGGATCTTCGCCGTGTAGGAGAAGTGGTCGTCGACCGCCTCGCCATACTCCGTCTCCTCATACATGAAGCAGAACTTCTCGGTGCCCGCGACGACGCTCCCGTCCGTCTCGCGCACCATGGCGACGATTGCGCCCTTGAAGTACATGCTCACCGTGATCTCCCGCTCGGTATCGCCCCGGTTGACGAACGTATACAGATCCTGGTAATCCTTCATCCAATTCCCGATGTTGGCGAGGATGCCGCGGGCGTCGTAGGTCTCGCAGCCGATCGTGACGGGCAGGCGGTCGGGGCCGTAAACGGTGCGGAAGGAGGTCATGTCCGTGCCCACCGCCTCGTTGTGGTTTTGCACGTTGTTGTGGGTCACCCAATCGGTGCGGTTTTGCACGTGGGGCGTGGAGTTGATGGGCTTGCCCGGGATCCCGCAATCCCGCTCGATGCCCTCCTCGTAGTAGTTGGTGTAGGTGACGGGCAGCTCCTCCGCCGCGGGGGTCGCGTCGTTGAAGGTCCATGTCGCGCTGTTGTCGACGACGAAGCCCACGTCGTCGCCCACGGACGCCGCGCCGTACATGTGGATGCTCGGCTCGACGATGCCGATCTCGGTGTCGCAGGCGGGCGTGCCCGGCGCGATCTTCGCCGTGTCGTTGTAGATGTAGAAGGCGCCCATCGCGCTTCCCGCGACTTCGAAGAGCACCGCGCCGTTCTGGCAGTTGCCGTTGGTCATCGTGTCGGCGGTGTTAAATACGTTGCACTTTCCGAAGGCGTCCTGCGTGGTTCCCCCCAGGACGTATATAAATTTTCCCGCGGGAACGCGGTATGTCGTCGGCTGGATGCAGAGGGCGGGATACCCTCCGCCGAAGTTGAAGAAGGCCTCCCAATTCGCCTTTTGCGAGGGGGTGTAGCCGCTCATATCGGGCAGGGCGAACTTGGTGTTGTAGAACTGCGTCCACTCCTGCTCGCCGTGGAAGGAGCCCGCCCCCGCGCACTGGAAGCCCACGTTCTTCACGGTGATGAAGGCGTCCTCCGTGCCCGTGTTCGTGACGCGGTAGCCATACCACACCCCGGGATCGATGCCGCCGCTCTGGTGCTCGAAGGTGAAGAACACTTCCCTGCCCGAGACGTCCTGCCGCGTCGTGCAGTGGTTGATGGCATCTTTGAAGTCCGCGAGCGTCTCGGGGGCGTTGCAGTAGACGTAGAGGGTATCGGGGCGCTTGGTGTACTTGATCTCCGCGGGCTGCAAGGGATCGACGGAAGGATCTTCCGAGGTCGTCGCAAAATCCGAGGCGGCGGGCGCCTCGGCGAGCGCAAAGGGCTGGAACGCCTCGTTTTCTTTGGCCGTGACCGTCACCCGCACGAGCTTGTTTTTGGGCGTCACGCGGGCGTAGATTTTCTGCCCCGCCTCGAGGGAAATCTCGAAGGACTCGTTTGCGTCTTTGAGGAGGGCCCCCGCTTCGTCGTAGAGCTCGTAGCGCTCGACCTGCGCGGGTTTGAACTCCACCGTATAGGTATCCGTGAAGGGCACCTTCATGTTGTAGCCGCTGCTGCCTTGCTGCTCGCTCGCCCAGAGGGAGGAGAAGCGGATCTCGGGGAGCGCGGAATACGCCGCAAGATCGAATCCCGTATCGGCGGTCCAGCCGCCCGTACTTCCCGTGCCGCCCGTACTTCCCGTTCCGCCTGTTCCGCCCGTGCCGCCGACGTCGGTTCCGCCGCCCGTGCAGGCGCAGCACACAAAGAGCGCAAAAGCCGCAGCGCACGCCGCCCATTGCTTTTTCATACTTACCTCGCTGTATCTTGATTTTTATCGTACTTCGGTCGGATGACAAGGCGCGCATCCCTCACGGGATACGCGCCTTGTTCAAAGGGGGGGAAAGTTACGTCAGTTCCACAGAGTGTCTGACGTAGCCATAGGAATTGGCCATGAGATTATATTCGACGACGAACTGCACCACGCTGTGCGCGGGGATCTCCACCGTATAGCTGAAATGCTTATCGATCTCGTCGCCGTACTCGGTGGTTCCGTAGGTGAAATAGAACTTCTCGGTGCCCGCGACGATGTTGCCTTCGAGATCGCGCACCATGCCGACGAGCGCCCCCGTGGCGCGGGTGTGGACGGTGATCGTCCGCGCGCGGTCGCCTTGGTTGACGAACGTATACAGATCCTGGTAGTCCTTCATCCAGTTCCCGATGTTGGCGAGCATGCCCCGCGTATCATACCATTCGCAGCCCACCGTGATGGGAAGGCGGTCGGGACCGTAGACGGTGTGGAAGGATGTCATGTCCGTGCCGACGGCGTCGTGGCAGCCCTGCACGTTGATGTGCGTCGCCCAATAAGTCTGGACCTGTGTGTGTTTATTTGAGGGAATGACTGCTCCGGGCGCGCCCGTCTCTTCGAGTTCGTCCGCATAAGAATTCGTGAACGTGACGGGAAGTTCTTCGGTCGCGGGGGTCGCGTCGTTGAAGGTCCACGTCGCGCTGTTGTCGACGACGAAGCCCTCATCCTCGCCCGCATGGACGACGCCGTAGGCCTCAGGGTCGTTGATCCCGAGATGGGTGTTGCAATACGCGCCGCCCGTCTTGATCAGGTCCACCCTGTTGTAGATAAAGAAGGCGCCCTCCGCGCTTCCCGCGACGTCGAACAGCACCGCGCCGTTCTGGCAGTTGCCGTTGGTCATCGTGTCGGCGGTGTTGAATACGTTGCACCTGCCGAAGGCGTCCAGTGTCGTCCCGCCGAGGACATAGATGTACTTTCCCGCGGGGATGCGGTACGTCGTCGGCTGGGTGTAGGGAACGGGGTATGTCCCCGAAAAATTGAAGTACGCCTCCCAGTTTTTCCGCTGCGAAGCGGTGAGATCGCGCAGATCGGGCATGCCGAATTTGGTGTTGTAGAACTGCGTCCACTCCTGCTCGCCGTGATAGGAGCCCGCGCCCGAGACCTGGAAGCCGATGTTCTTCACGGTGATGAAGGCGTCCTCTTTGCCCGTGTTCGTGACGCGGTAGCCATACCACACGCCCGGGGCGATCCCGTCGCTCTGGTGCTCGAAAGTGAAGAACACTTCCCTGTCCGAGATATCCTGGCGGGTGATGCACCGGTTGACCGCCTGCGGGCCCTGATAGACCGCTTCTGGCGCATTGCAGTAGACGTAGAGAGTATTCGGCCGCTTGACGTATTCGATCTCCGCAGGCCGCAGGGGATCGGCGGAGGGATCCGCCGAGGTCGTCGCAAAATCCGAGGCGGCGGGCGCTTCGGCGAGCGCAAAGGGCTGGAGCGCCCTGTTTTCCTTGGGCGTGACCGTGACCCGCACGATCTTGCTCCTTGGCGTCACGCAGGCGTAGACCTTCTGCCCCGCCTCGAGGGAGATCTCGAAGGACGACTTCGCGTCCTTGAGAAGGGCCCCCGTATCGTCGTAGAGCTCGTAGCGCTCGACCTGCGTGGGCTTGAACTCCACCGTGTAGGTATCCGTGAAGGGCACGCGCATGTGATACTTGCTGCTGCCCTGCTGTTCGCTCGCCCAGAGCGAGGAGAAGCGGATCTCGGGGAGAGAGGCGTAGGCCGAAAGATCGATGGTATCCGCAGTGCCGACGTCTGTGCTTCCGCCGCCCGTGCAGGCACAACAGGCAAAGAGCGCAAAAGCCGCAGCGCACGCCGCCCATTTCCTCGCCATAGCCTTCCTCCTCATATGACACTACCCATTATACAGATTTTCGGCGGCTTGTCAAGCGAATTTGAAAAAAAGTTTTTTCTTTTTCGGGATTTTTTTCTTTTTTCGTAAAATTTTGCGGAAAATTTTTTGATATTGAAAAATGTTTTCAATATTTGTTGTGTCCCGCGGCAAGAAGTTCCCCCGAAGCGCAACTGCCTCGGGGGAGTGGAAAAAGAACGCGAAATTCAGATGTGGTTGGTGCTGACGAGGTGGAACGCCATGCCCGTCGTCTTTCCCATCGCGCTCACGGTGAGCCCCGCCGCGTTCCTGTGGTCGATCCACGCGGGCATCACGACGCCGAGATATTCGTCGCCGCCCGTCTCGATCGCGATATAGCGGTCGCCGTACATGCGCCAGCTGCCCGTATACGCGCCCGTCATGGTGCCGTCGGCGCGGAGCACGACGCGCTTCGCCTCCACCGTGTTGGTGCCCTGCGAAAAGCGCACCGCCTCGAACTTGCCCGCGGAGATATTGAGCAGCTCCTCCGCCGTCACGGGCTGGATCTCCTCCCCCGCATAGCGGTTGGCGTTCATCACGAGCCGCCCGTCCGAATTGAAATCATACTGCCCGAGATAGAGGTAGTGGAAGTTGGCGGAGCGGGAGAGCCCGCGCTCGATGAAGTAATTCGTGCGGCAGTGATAGGAGATCAGTTTGGTCCCCCGTGAGGTCACGAACATGTCGTTGTGACCGGGGCAGAAGAAGTCCACCGGGGCGTCCTCCCAGCGGAAGGAGCCGAGCACCTTGTCGCCCGTGCCGATATCCGTGGAGCAGACGAGTTCGTTGCCGTTGACGTCGAGATAGGGTCCCTCGGGGCGTTCGCTCCTGCCGCAACGGATGTTGTAGACGGAGGAGAGCGAACCGTAGGAGCACATGAGGTAGTAGAAGGACTTTTTGACCCACTTCCCGTGTTCGAGCACGGGGACGTCCTTGTGGTAGTGCACGACGCCGCCCTCGAGCGAACCGCGCGCAAGGGGGGTGCCGTAGTAGGCGGAAAAGCCGATCTTCCCCGCCGCAAAATCGGCATACGTATACCCGTCTTTGCGCAGTCCCGTCGCGGGATCCAGCTCGATGAGATGGATGCCGAGCCCGTAGGAACCGTAGACGAGGAAGGCCCGCCCCTCGGCTTCGAAGAACTGCGGATCGATCGCGTTGGGCGTGCGCCAGCCCGCGGGCGAGCGCAGGATGAGCCCCACGCACGTGAACGGACCGAGCGGGTCCTCCGACTTCGCGAGCCCGATGCACGATTTGGAGCCGCCGAAATAGCCCGTGAGGCAGAAGTAGAGCCAAAACTTGCCGTCCGTCCCGCGGACGCAGTGGGGCGCCCAGAACGCCATGCTGCCGTCGGTGCGCGTGCATACGCCGTAGCCCACCTCATGGGCGGAGGTCACGCACCAATCGTAAGCCGCCTGCAAGTTGCCGTAGTTGCCGTTGCCCTCGCCGCGCTTGTAGTGGGGCGCCGTATCCGCCATCGCGAACGCCGAGCCCGCATATTCCCAATGCAGAAGATCGTCGCTCACGCGGATCTGGTAGCCCCCGGGCGCGCCGAACGTATCGGTCGAATAGGCGTAGTATTTGCCCTCCCACTCGAGGAGGGAAGGGTCGTGCGCGCAGCCCTCCTGCCAGAGCGTGTAGTCGGGCGTGCGCATCTGAAGTTTGTTGAAATGCGGATTTTTCGGATACTTTATCGCCATATGTCCCCCCATGAACGTACCGAAAGCGCGCCGCCCGAAGGCGGCGCGCCGCGATGTTTCTCGTTTATGCCTGCGTGCGCGCCGCGCTGTTCGCCCAGAGCGCTCTGCCGTTTTGCTGCGTCGAAGTCGACATCGCCGTGATCGAGAGCACGGGCGCCGATTTATAGGCGCACCACTGCGGCACCACGACGCCCTCATAGGTCGCCGTGCCGAGCGTCACGGTGATATCGTAGCCGTTCTCGGCGAGCTTCCAGCTGCCGCCCGCGCCGCCCGTGATCGTGCCGTCCGCGTTGAAGGTATAGGAAACGGATTCAGCGAAGGTCTGCTGGGTCCCCACGGTGTGCTCGATGATATCGTATTGCCCCGCAATGTCCTCCGCTGGCACGACGCCGAGGCTCTCCCCGACATAGCGGTTGGGCGCCAAAACGGGCCAGCCGTCCTTGTTGAAGAAGAGCTGGCGGGTCTCAAGATGATGCCCTGCCGTAACGTTGCCGCTGCCCTCTTCCTCGCGCGCATGGTGCACGACGATATACTTGCCGTCTACCTTGATGACGGAGTTGTGCCCGAGCGCCGCGGCGCCCTTCGCCATGCCGTCGAAGCGGTAGTTCCCCGCGAGCTTGTTGCCGCCGCCCCCCTGCGACGCCATGTTGGCGCCCGTGATGTCCTCATAAGGCCCGTCGGGCGATTTGCTCCGCGCGACGTTCATGTTGTAGTTCGTCATGAGGCTCCCGTAGGAGATCATCATGTAGTAGTAATCAGTCTCCGCGTTGTAGAAGATGAAGGGCCCTTCGCAGTTATCGGAGCCTCTCCACACGGGCTTGCCGAGATAATCCTCGGCCTCGGGATCGGAGACAACGGGAAGCCCCGCGTTCTTGCCCGTCGCATAGAGCTCTTTGACGTAGAGATTGCCGAATGCGGAGCCGTAAACCATCCACAGCTTGCCCTCCTTATCGTAGAAGAGCTCGGGGTCGATGGCGTTGGACTTGCCGCTGCCGTCCGAACGGACGATGACCTGCTCGTTGGTGAAGGGGCCGATGGGGCTATCCGCCTCCACGCGGACGATGATCGACTTGCTCGAACCGAAGCCCGAAGTCATGGAGACGTACATGTAGTACTTCCCTTCGATATATTCGACGTCGGGCGCCCACGTGTCGCTCGCGCCGCCGTTCGTCCATTCGTTGCCCTGCGTGAGGACATCGGTCGCCTTCTTGCCGTTTCCGTAGATGTATTCCTGCTCGCCATCGCGCGCTTTCTGCGTCCACGTGATGAGGTCGGGGCTCGTCGCCACATTGAAGTGGGTGCCGAAGGCATAGAACTGCCCCGAGACGGGATCGCGGAACACGGAAGGATCGTGCACCATCACCGAGCCGAACTCTTTGCGCTCGGGCAGCACGTATGCCGCGGTGGGCGCGTCGTACTTTTTCAGCCATTCTTCGCTGCCGTGGAACGACGTACCGCCGCCGGCGCCGCCGTTGCAGCCTGCGACCGCGAGCAACAGCGCCGAAGCGAGCGCGACCGAAACTGCAGGGATAAATTTCTTCATGGTTTTCCTCCCCCAAAATGATCTATCTCCATTATATATCATCCGCGCGGATTTTTCAAGAAGATTTTATGATTTTTCTTCCGCCGCGGGAAATTTTCTGCGCGCAGAGCGCCCCGCCGCCCCTTCCGCAGGGCGCAAAAAAAGACGGAACGCAAAGCGCGCTCCGCCCTTTTTTGTTTTCCGCTTATTCCTTGGAACCCGTGAGCATCAAGGATCCGATGATGAGCTTCTGGAAGCAAGCAAACAGGATCATGACGGGAAGGACGCAGAGCACGGACGCCGCGATCGCGGGCGCCATGTTCTCGCCGAGGTTCTTGGTCAGCAAATACATTGCGTGCGGCAGGTTGATCATCGAGGACGTGTTCGGATCGATCATGATGAAGGAACCCATGTAGTTGTTCCAGCAGCCCATGAACGAGAGCAGCGCCTGCGCCATGATCGCGGGCATCGCAAGAGGCAGGATGAACTGCACGAAGATGCGGAAGTAGCCCGCGCCGTCGATCTTCGCCGCCTCGATGATGGAGGTGGGAAGCCCGAACAGGAACTGACGGATGAAGAACGCCGTCATGATGGAGCCGAACATACCCGGGATGATGAGGCAGAGGCCGTTGGCGCGCCAGTGCATATCATTGTACATGACGAACTGCGTACACATGATCGAGGGACCGGGGACCATGACCGCCGCGAGCAGGACGAAGAACACCGCGTTCCTGCCGATCCACTGGATCTTCGAGAATGCGAACGCCGCGGAAGCCGACGTGATGACGCCGACGGCGACGGGAACGACCGAATAGAGCAGGTTGTTCGCGATCGCGATCCAATAGCTGTAGACCTGCGGCATGCCGTTCGAACCGCCCTGGAAGCCGCTCGTGAACAGCCACGTGTAGTTGTAGAACAGGTTGCCGCCCGTCTGCGCTTCGGGGCTCAACGTCGTGAATTCGGGCCACCACACGAGGCGGTTGAACATATCCGTCGCGCCCGTGAAGCCCGAGGTCATTGCGAACGATCCCGCGACCATCCACCAGAACGGATACACCATAAGGAAGGCGCCGAACAGAAGGACGATGTAGGTGACGATATCCGCAACGAGCTTTGCGCGCTTCTTGCTGGCGCGGTGCGTCCTCGTCGAGAAGCCGAAGAAGGCACAGAAGGCGCCCCAGCCGTAGCGAAGCGGCGAGTAGTAAGCACGGATCTCTTCCTGGCTTGCGGAGCCGGGAAGCGGTGCATCGGGATTGGTACCGTATTTAGCCATTTTCTTCCCCTCCTTAATCCTTATTGCGGCTGTCAAGCCAGAACTGGAACAGCGTCAGGATCGCGATCATCACGGCGAGCACCATGCCGTAGGCAGCGCCCGCAGAGGCATATGCGTTGCCGAGACGGGTGTTGATACCGTAGTCCCAAATCAGCGAAACGTAGCCCGAGGTGAGCCAGCTCTCGCCGTTGTTGAGGAGGACGGGCTCTGCATAGATCTGCATGCCGCCGATGACGGAAGTGACGATGTTGTAGAAGATGACGGGGTAGAGGTCGGGCATCGTGACCTTCCAGAAGATCTGCCAGCCGTTCGCGCCGTCGATCTGCGCGGCTTCCTTGGTCGCCGCATTCACGCCCGAAAGACCTGCAACGTAGAGGATGATCGTGCCGCCCAGGCCCTTCCAGACCGACATGATGATGATGACGAGCTTGGTGAAGATGCCCTGGCACCAGAACGGGTTGGTGTAGAAGTCGCCCGTCTTTTTGCCCGCGCCCGGAATGAGTTCGCCCCATACCTGCGCACGCGTCGCGCCTTGGTCCATCCAGCGGAAGCCCGTATCTTCGCCCGCAAGCCCGAGGATCTGGTTGATGACGCCCGTCTCCTTGAACATGATCTTGAAGGTGTAGACGATCGCGATCGTCGAAGCGACGCAGGGGAGATAGTAGAGCACGCGGAACACGTTGCCGCCCTTGATGTCGCGGGACATGCACACCGCGAAGAACATCGAGAGAATCATACCGATCGGGATACCGATCATGTAGAACACCGTGTTGAAGAGATAGTAACCCATCTCATTGTAAGTGACGTTGAACGAAGTATTCGTTTCCGTATGCGTGAATACGCGGCGGTACCACCAGAAGAGATCGGGCCTGCCGATCAGCCCGTCTGAACCGTACACGGGGAGCCCGTTCGCATCCAAACTCGTATCGCGGGGGAGTTTCCATCCGCCCGAGAAGAGGTACTCCATCATGGACTGCGAAGTACCGAGGTTGTAGTTTGTGAACGAGAGCAGGAGCGCGAGGATGAGCGCGACGTAAACGAACCACACCGTGCCGACGATCAGGGGAAGGCAGAACAGCCAGCCCCAGATGTTATCCTGCAACTTTTGCTGGTTGATGGGTTTCTTCTGTTTGGTCTTGGGAACCGCTTCCGTGGCGTATGCGGCGTCGGTAACGACGGCACCCGATTCGATCGCGCTCTCCTCGGCTTCCATGGTTACTTGTTCTTCCATGTTATTCCCTCCTTGTTTTTTTCCCGCGGTCCCGTCCCGCACCCGCGGGCGCGGGACGGATGTTCACGGGTTTGCGCGGATCATTTCGCGCTGTTGATCGCGGCGTTTTCAAGCGCGATCGCCTGGTTGAGCTGTGCCTGGACGTTGGAGATAATGCGGAGAAGTTTCGCCGCCGCCGTCTCGTAGCCGTCCGCATCACGCTGGTTCGCGGAATAGAGGTTCACGAGAGCCTTGAGGGTATCCTTCGCCGTCTTGCCTTCTTTGCCCTTCACGGGGGTCGCGAGGTTGTAGGCAAGGTTATCGCCCGAGCGCATCTCGATGAGGTTGATCCACGCCACGTTGTAGGTGTACATCGCGGAGTCGCGTGCGGAGTTGAGGCCGTACTGCATGCGGAGGTTGATGTCGCGGTCGTCGTATGTGAAGGTGGTCATGCGGAGGATCGCCATCGCATAGCCGCGGTTGGAGATATCGCCGTTCGGGAACTTGCCGAGCTGGACATCCTTATACTGAGGATCGTATTGGATCTCGTGATCTGCGCCGCCGTAGGTGACTTTGCCGTTGTTGTAGCTTGCGATGAACTCGCCGACCGTCTTGCCCTGCATGCCGCGATAATCGCCGACGTTACGGGAAGCCTGGTCCATGGCAAAGGCGACTTCGTAGTAGGCGTTCCAGAGCTCTCTGCCCGCCTCGCCCTTCACGGTCGCGCTGCCTTCGGGGGTGATCATATCCTTGAAGGTACCGTTCTCATAGCCTTCGTCCTGATAGTGCAGGAAGTCGATGCACTGCTGCTTGAAGTTGGGGATCTGCGCGCCCGCATAGGTCAAGGTGACCTGCGCGGTCTCGTCGATGCTGAGCGCCATGATGAGGCTGACCGCACCTTCGACCTTCCATGCTTCGTCGCCCGTCTTCTTCTCGAGTTCTCTATTGGCCGCGAAGCCGACGGAGTCCATACGGGCGCCCCACTTATCCTGGCGGACGATCTGGTTCGCATACACTTCACCCATCGTGAAGGGTTCCGCGGGAGCCTTGCTCTCGACAGTGCTGCCGTAGTTGGAGTAGGAACCTTCGTACTTCGTCGCCGTCTTGGAAGCGTTGTCCCAAATGTAGTACTGCGGTTCATAGAACCCGTCCTTCACGGACGAATAGAGCGCGTATTTTTCGCCTACAGCCTGAGGCATCATGCGGAATTCGCAGAGGCCCTCTTCGCCCTCTCTGAAGTCGGACTGGTTGCGGGTCGCGCTGTCCCACGTACCGGACCCGTAGAACACTTCTGCGCCGCCGCGGAAGAACGCCCAGCCGTTATCGGACTTCGTGGTGTTCTCGTCGCCGCAGTTGCCACAGTTTCCGTTCCACGTCGAGCCGTACTCAAGGAAGGCGCCGTAGGTCTCGATGAAGTTCTGCGTGTTCGCACCGTATTGGATGAGACGATTCGACGTCGTGCCGTCGAGATTCATTCTCTCCTGCTCCTCGCCGGTCGAAAGGTATGCTTCGCGCATCGCGGCGATGGTGGTGTAGCTCGGGACTTTATCAGAAAGGGCCTTCGGGGTGATGTCGTCGCCCGCGGCAGCCTTCGTCGAGCTCGAGTCGATGAAGTCGGCGTCATTGCCGTACAGCCAAGGAAGGAGGTACAGCGTCGGGCCGGGCGCGCCTTCATACTGGTCGTTGCCATAGACGTTCGTGAACACGCCCGAGGACTGCTTCATGCCGCCCGTCCCCTTGAGGGTATCCTCTGCCTTGAAGGGTTGAGGATCGCCCGCCGCGTTCTTGCAGTTCCAGTTGAAGGTGTTGTAGTAGTAGCAGATCGCCCACGTGAGCGCACCGAATTCCTGGTACGTGTAGGTGATGTGCCCGATCGAGTTATCGTAGATGGCGTTCTCGTCGACGTCCACGGTGACCTTCTCGCCGTCCCATTCCGCCTCATCCAGATCGAAGGTCTCGCCGGGGAAGCCGGGGATGGTGACGACGTAGCCGTCGCCGTTCTCATCGCCGTCGATATCGGGCGACCAGAGCTCAACGGAGAGCGCGATGGGGTCGCCGCCGTCGACCGCCGCCTTGTAGTTGGCGAAACGGTAGTAGTTATAGGGCTTGTAGCGGGTGGGAACGCCGATGTTGATGATGGGCGCGTCCTCGCCGATCGTCGCCGTCATTTGCTGGCCCGTGTAGGGGTTGGTGTATGTTCCCGAAACGTCGTAGGTGATGACGCCCGCGTCGTCGCCCGTGAAGGTGAGCTTCGCGGTGTTGCCGCGCGCGCCCTTGACTTCGCGCTCGGTCGTCGCCTTCTTGGTGGTCATCTCCTTCTTGAGGTCCTCGGTGAAGAACTTGGCGTTGTACGCCATGCCGAAGTTGGAGTAGTCCTTGGGCAGACCGTAGAGGCCCGTCTTGATGCCGCTCGAGGTGTAGAACCCGGGTTCGGTGACGGCCTGGCCGTTCACCTGCTCGCCGCTCGTGTAGTAGTGGATGCGGTCGCCGAGCTGATAGCCGCTCGCGGGCTGGCCCTTCTCACCGGCAAAGCCGTAGAGGCCGAGGGAATCTTCCCAGATGCCGTTGATCTGCGCGACCTGCTCTTTGTTCGAAGCGTCGATAAAGCCCGAAATATCGAGCACGCGCCCCTGTGCGGACCACGCCTTGACGTACTTGGGCGAGAGGTAGATGATATCTGCCGCATTGCCGCCCGAGAACGCTCTGTCGAGCGCCTGGAAATAGTTCTCTTGGTTGGAATCGTATTGGAAGTCGACGTTGACCTTGGTCTCATCGTCCTTGATCTCGCCCGACTGCTTCAACTGTTCCGTGTAGCGAGCCGCCCAATCGTCGCAGATCTTGCGGTTGGTCGCAGCGTCGGAGTCGTTGCAGAAGATATTGACCGTAAGGGTATACGTCTTATCTTTTCCGCCGCAACCTGCGAACGCCGCGGCGGTCCCGCAAACCATGACCGCCGAAAGGGCGACGAGAGAAACATTTCTTGCAAGTTTCCTCTTGTTCATTCCTTTTACCTCTTATAAAATTTCTTTGTACGCGCCCCGCTTCCCGCGTTGTCGGCGGGCTCCTCCGCGCGTTTGGGGGATACGCGGCGGGAGCACGCTTTCTCGGCGATGTTCGGGAGACTTCAACGTTATGCGCATGAAAATGAAAAAAGCACCCGCATTTTTTACGATAGCTCTTCCGGAAAAGAGCGTGCGCAAAAAAACGAATGCTTCTCACATCATGACTTTCCCCCTGTCGTCATTGCGTGTACTATCATTATCATAGCACGCTTCGGGGCGGTTGTCAATGCTATTTGGAAATTTTTTTGTGAAAAGTTCCTCTTTTTTTTGGATTTTTTTGGTCGAATTCACCAAAAACCTTTCTTTTTCCCCACTTCGCAAGCGCGGCGCGGGGGAGCGTGCCGCCCGCTCCGCCGCTCACATGGCGGGCGTCCGCACGAAATAATAGAAGGTCCCGTCCTCGCCGCAGGGGCGCATGCCCGCGGCGGAGAGCATGGCCCGCGAACGGGCGTTTTCGCGGTAGCACTTCGCCTCCACCCGCTCGAGATCGAGCCGCGCGAAGGCGTAACCGGTGAGCGCTTCGACGGCCTCCCGCGCATAGCCCTGCCCCTCGCAGTCCGCAAACAGCCGCACGCCGATCTCCGCTTCGGCGCGGTAGCCGAAGTTGTGCAGCACGGCCTCGCCGATCAGCCTGCCCTCCGCGTAGATCCCGAGGGGCATCTCCCTGCGGTGGCGGAAATCCTCCCGCGCCCCCGCTAAAAACCATACGTCCCCCGGCGTTTGGGCGCCCGCGGGCAGGTCCGCGCGCCAATCGTAGCCCCAATAGCGGTTGCGGACGGGGTCGGAGGCGAGGCGGGCATACGCGGCGGCGTCGGCGTCCGCAACGGGGCGGAGCACCAGCCGCGGCGTGCGCACTTCGGGCAGGGCGGAAACGCGGTCGATCGCCCGCTTGGGGATGACCGTGAATTTATCCACCACTTCCAGCGGGTGATACTGCAATTTCGACTTACGCAGCCCCATGTCGCCCGCGTCGTCCATGCGGTTCATGTAGCGGGCGTCTCCCGCGAACATGCGGGCGAATTCCTGCGCGAGAACGGGGTACGCCCCCTCATAATCGCGCAGCGCCTTCTCGATGTGCACGACGACCATGTCCCCGCAGCGCTCCCCGACGGAGAGCCCCACGACGCGGCCCTCCGCCCGCAGCGCGCCCCCGAACAGCTCGAGCGCGCCGAGGCGGGGCAGGATCTCGTAGACCTCCTGCATCTCGCGGCGGGCGAGAAGGGTGCCCTTGGCGCACTGTCCCGCGGCGTATTCGCGCAAAAAAACATCTACGTCCTCCCCCGTTTCTGCGGCGAGGGGGGTGAAGGTGTAATCGGGGTACAGGCGGCGGAACTTCGCGGCATGGTTGCGCTGCCCCGCATACTTCTTGCCGGGGTAGTTGCGGAAATCGTCCGCCGTATACAGATAGTCCCGCCAGCGGCGACTGTTCGAGACGTTCGCCTCGCCGTAGCGCGCGAGCACGAAGGTCAAACGGTCCCGCGGGATGTTCGTAAAATGCAGACGTACCCCCGCGTTTCTGCAAAACGCCTCGATCTCCGAAAGCGCGGCGTCCTCCTCCGCGGGGTCGCCGCGGAGGGAGAGCGGAAAGTGGTAGTAGCAGTTCCCCGAAAAGTACTCGCGCAGGACAAGACAGCCCGCTACGACGGCGTATTCGGGCTTTAAGGCGTCGTACCACATGAATTGGTATCCGAGCGAGAAATCCGCAAGGTGCAGGCGTTGCGCCGCGAAATAGGGCGCGAGCGTCTCCTGATGCATGCGATCAAGCGGTTGGAATTCCATATGAAAGCCCCGAAATACATCGGGGCGTCACTCCTTTTTTTGAATTTTTCGACCCACGTCCCCCGCCGAACGGGAGGGGCGCCGTCAGTGCACGTTGTCGAGGATATCGAGCATTTCCGAGATCCTGTCGAGGTCGTCGCGCGTGTAATAATCGATATAGATCCTGCCCTTTTGCTCGGTGCCGATGAGCCCGACCTTCGTCTTGAACGTCTCGCGGAGGCGTTCGATGAAGTGGGTGAGTTCGGCGTTCACCTGCGCGTTCTTCTTTTTCTTGGCGCTCGCGAGCACTTCGGGCGGGTTGAGGTGCTGTTTCACGGCGCGCTCCATCTCGCGGACGGACCACCCGCCCGAGACGCACGCCTTGGCGAGTTCGGGCTGTTCGTCCATGGGGACGGGCACGAGCGCGCGGGCATGGCCCTCGGAGAGCTTCCCTTCCCGCACGAGGGCGATGACGTCGCCGTGCAGTTTCAGAAGGCGCATGGTGTTGGCGATCGCCGAGCGGGACTTGCCGAGCTGCTTGGCGAGGACGTCCTGCGTCAGGTTGAACTCTTCGAGCAGCCGCTTCATGCCGAACGCCGCGTCGATGGGGTTGAGGTCCTCGCGCTGCAGGTTCTCGATGAGCGAGATCTCCTGGATCTCCTTTTCGCCGAGTTCGCGGATGACGACGGGCACCCGTTCGAGGCCCGCGCGCATGGCGGCGCGGTACCTGCGCTCGCCCGCGATGATCATATACGTCTCGTCGCCTTCCTTGTTGCGATTGACGATGAGCGGGCTGATGACGCCGTGCTCGCGGATGGAATTCGCGAGGTCGTTGAGCGCGTTCTCATCGAACACTTTGCGCGGCTGGTTGGGGTTGGGGAAGATCCGCGAAATGGGGACTTCCGTCGTCGCTTCGCCCGCTTCTCCCACGGCCTGACCCGCTTCGTAAGCCTCCTCCGTATCCGAAAACAGCGCGGAAAGCCCGCGGCCTAACCTTTTTTTCATCGCTTAGTCTCCTTCCTCTTGTTTATTCAAAAATTCTTCGGTGAGTGCACTGTAAGCGCGCGCCCCCATGCACTTGGGATCGTGCAAAAGGATGGGTTTTCCGTGGCTGGGCGCCTCCGAGAGGCGGACGTTGCGCGGGATGACGATCTCGTAGAGCTTCTTCGAGAAGAACTTCTTGAGCTCCGCCGCGACCTGCTTGGAGGCCGTCGAGCGGCCGTCGTACATCGTGAGCACGGCGCCCTCGACGGTGAGCCCGCGGTTGAGGTGCTGCTGCACGAGCCGCACCGAGTTCATGAGCTGCGCGAGGCCCTCCATGGCGTAGTATTCGCTCTGGATGGGGATGATCACGCTGTCTGCCGCGGTGAGCGCGTTGATCGTGAGCAGCCCCAGCGAAGGCGGGCAGTCGATCAGGAGGAAGTCGTACTTCGCGCGCACCTTTTCGAGCGCGGCGCGGAGCACCTTCTCGCGGCTCTTCTTATAGACGAGCTCCACTTCCGCCCCCGCGAGGTGGATGTTGGAGGGCAGCACGAAGAGCCCCTCGATCTCGGTCGAAAACGTGCAGCTGTCGGTGTCCTCGTCCTCGATCATGACGTGGTACACAGACCGCTTGACCATCGCTTTGGTGAAGCCCATGCCCGTCGTCGCGTTGCCCTGCGGGTCGAGATCGACGAGCAGCACCTTCTTCCCCGCCTTGGCGAGATACGCCGCCATGTTGACGCAGGTCGTCGTCTTGCCGACGCCGCCCTTCTGATTGGCAAAAGCAATGATTTTACCCATATACGTCCCCCCGCTTATTGATCGGAAGCCCCGCCGTCCTCATCGGTCGGTGCGGGCGTTTGCTGCGCCGCGGGACGGGCGGAGTTCTCTGCCGTCTCCTTCTGGCGGAAGGGCTCGTCGGGCGCGTTCTTATCGTGCTCTTCCATGTATTTGAGCACTTCCTCGTAGCTCTTGCCCTGCATGAGCATATCCACTTCCGCGGTGTAGATCGTCTCGCGTTCCACGAGCACGCGCGCCATGTTGTCGAGGATGGAGCGGTTCTCGGTGAGCAGTTTCTTCGCCCGCTCGTACTCTTCGGAGACGATCCGCTTGACCTCTTCGTCGATGACGCCCGCCGTCTCCTCGCTGTATGTCGCGCGCTCCTCGAAGTCTCTGCCGAGGAACACGGGGCCGTCGGAGGAATAGGCGATGGGCCCGAGTTTATCGCTCATGCCCCATTCCGTGACCATCTTGCGGGCGATCTGCGTGACCTGACGGATATCGCCCGAGGCGCCCGAAGAGACGTCGTGCAGCACGATCTCCTCGGCGACCCTGCCCCCGAGCCCCGAGCAGATCTGCGCGCGGAGGGAGTTCACGGTCTCGAGATTGTTGTCCGATTCGGGGCGGTAGAGCGTGTACCCGCCCGCGGGGCCGCGCGGGATGATGGAGACTTCCTGCACGTTGTCGCGGTCGTGGCAGAGCTTGCCGAGCACGGCGTGCCCCGATTCGTGGTAGGCGGTGAGCTTCTTCTCCTGCTCGGTGACGACGCGGCTCTTCTTCTGGGGGCCCATGATGACCTTGTTGATGCCCTCGTAGAGCTCGAGGTTGCCGATGAGCGACTTGCCCGCACGCGCGGCGAGGATCGCCGCCTCGTTGAGCAGATTGGCAAGATCCGCGCCCGAGAACCCGCTCGTGATGCGCGCGATCACCTTGAAATTGACGTCGGGCGCCAGAGGCTTGTTGCGCGCATGGACCTTCAAAATTTGTTCACGCCCCTTAACATCGGGCAAGTTGACGTAGATCTGGCGGTCGAAGCGGCCGGGGCGCAGGAGCGCGTTATCGAGGATATCTGCGCGGTTGGTCGCCGCCATGACGATGACGCCCTCGTTGGTCTCGAAGCCGTCCATCTGCACGAGGATCTGGTTTAAGGTCTGCTCGCGTTCGTCGTGCCCGCCGCCGAGCCCCGCACCGCGTTGCCGCCCCACAGCGTCGATCTCATCGATAAAGATGATGCAGGGCTGGTTCCGCTTGGCGAGATCGAAGAGGTCGCGCACACGCGAGGCACCGACGCCGACGTACATCTCGACGAAATCCGAGCCGCTCGCCGAGAAGAAGGGCACGCCCGCCTCCCCCGCGACGGCACGGGCGAAGAGCGTTTTGCCCGTTCCGGGCGGCCCGACGAGCAGCACGCCCTTGGGGATCTTCGCCCCGAGATCGGAGAACTTCTTGGGATTTTTGAGGAACTCGACGACTTCCGCGAGCTCTTCCTTTTCCTCTTCCGCCCCCGCGACATCGGTAAACCGCACTTTGATGTTGCTCGAAACGTGCGCCTTCGTCTTGCCGAAGTTCATGATCTTGCCGTTGCCGCCCATCGTCATGCGCAGCACGACGATGAAGAGCACGATCCCGAGCACAAGCCCCGCAATGTAAATGAAGTTGCTCCAACCCGCCCCCGCGTTGGGATCCTCGAATTCGACCGTGATCCCGCGGGCCTCCAACGCCTCAATGCTGTACTGCGAATCGCCGTTGGGATTGTAGTTGCTGGGGCCGATCGTCCAATAGCTGTAATTACGCCCGTGTTCGGTATAGCCGTACCAACGGTATCCGTCGAAACGAATGCGATAGATGCGATTCTCCGCCGCGATCTCGACGCTCGGTTCTTTCTCACCGGGGGCGAGCCGCAACAGTTCGAAGAAACCTGCGTCCGCTTCGCTCGTGTACTCGGGGTTGCTGAACACACGCTTTTTGCTGCCCGTGTCCAGCTCTCGGAACAGAAAGACAAGCCCGATCCCAAGCACCGCGACGAGAACGACCGCGATGATGATTTTAACTGTCTTGCTCAACTCTTATCTCCTTTTTTTATTGCTGATTATACGACCGCACATAGCTTGTGCAATCGGGACAAGATTCATTATATCACAAAGGCCGTCGCTTGGCAAGTGTTTCGCGGAAAATCTTTCCTGAATTTTCGAAATATCGTAAATTTGTCCCGCCAAAGGCATTTTATGCGTATTTGGGTTGATTTTTGCGCGTTTCACGGCGGTTTTTTCCGAAAATTGTTTCACATGAAACAATCAAAACGAAAAATCGTCATTTGCATTGTTTCACGTGAAACATTCAGCGCAAGAGAACTGCATGGTTTCACGAAATTGGCGTGAAACGGTTATAGGGTGCATTTTTGAAAAAACCCCGCATGGAAACGCATGTGGGGAAGCGGGAAAAACAATTCAGCGTAGGAATTGCAGGCTCGCCGCCCATTGGAACCAACCGGTGCGGTAGATCCCGCCGACGACTTTGCTCGACGCGAGGAACTGCATGATCCCATCGGCGTTGATCAGGCGGCAGAGTGCGAGGATGACGAACGCGAGCAGGAATGCTTCGAAGAGCCCGAGTAGCCCGCCGAGGCAGCGGTTGACGACGGCAAACGGCTTGAATTTCTCGATGAGCGCCGTGAGGAGCTTTCCGAGCAGCCACGCGAGCAGCTTGATCCCGACGAGCAGAATGATAAAACTGATGACGATACACAGAACCTCGGCGATCGCATACCCGAGGGCGCCCGCCATCGCATTGGTGATTGCGGTGAGTGAGTTGTGCAGCGGAACGCAGAATGCCACGGCTCCGACGACGGAAAAGACCGTTCCCGCGATCTTGCAGATCCCCTTCACGAAGCCGACCATCGTACCGATGATGAGCCCAACGCCGAGGAGCACGCAAAAGATCACGTCGACCGTGACGCCGCCCGCTTGCGCAAGAAAAAGCATAGGAACCTCCCGAATGAATTTTCTCTATTATATCACCATTGCGGCGAAAAGTCATACATTTTCCATGAATTTCTTATAAAATCTCGCAGTTTGGGCAACAATCAAGCCGCAAAAGGGGGAAACATGGAGTTCGCGTTTCATTTCCACAATACCATGGCGGGGACGGGCATCATGATGGCTCTGCGCAAGAGCCTCTCGGCACAGGAGGCGCCGCCCGTGATCCTGTGCATCGGCAGCGATCTCGCCGTGGGCGACAGTCTGGGCCCGCTCGCGGGGACCTTGCTGTGCGGCATGCCCTTCGAGGGATTTATCTACGGGACGCTGCGGACGCCCGTGACGGCGAAAGAAGTCCGCTATCTCGAGGGATTTCTGCGCAAAACGCACCCGAAGAGCAAGATCGTCGCCATCGACGCGGCCGTCGGCGATGAAAACGACGTCGGGCTGATCAAAGTGATCGACGCACCGCTCCGCCCAGGTGCGGGCGCGAATAAACGGCTGGGCAAGGTGGGGGACGTCTCCATTCTCGGCATCGTCGCGCGGAAATCGCCCTTTGCGTACTCGCTGCTCAACCTCACGCGGCTGAATATGGTCTATGCGATGGCGCACACGATCGCTTGCGCCGTCGCCGATACCGTCAATGCGCTCCCGGCGCAAATAATTTGTTAATTTCTAACATTTATTCTAATATTTTTATATGATTTTGTTAGAAATAGTCATAAAATGTTGATTTGTGAAAAATTTGTTTGTATTATTGACGAACTTCATCGCGCGCGATAAAATAGAGACAAGTTCAAAAGGAGGTAGAATCATGGTCAAGAAAACAAAAACAAAGACGTATGATACGGCTACGGCGACCGTCATCAAGAAGGTCACCTGCGGCAACTACGGCGATCCTGCGGGCTATGAGATGACGCTTTTCGAGACTGCGGACGGGGACTACTTCCTCTACACCTACGGCGGTGCGGAGTCCCCCTATGCGAAAGAAAATATCGTTTCTCTCACCAAGGCCAAGGCGCAGAAATGGCTTGAGGAAAACTGAATTTCCGCAAGTTCCGCCCGCGCGGGTGCGCTTGCGGGCCGAAGCGGTCCGCGCACGTTCCGATCGGCGCAACGAAAACAGTGAGGCGACTCGCTGTTTTTTTCTTTGCCGCGCGATCCTCTGCGGCGCCGCAAAGCACGCTTTGGCACGGCGGAGGGCGGTAGGAGACGGTTGGAACGGCGGTTGCGGAGGGCACATGGGGACAGCGGAAGACCGTTCTCCCGAAGGCGGAAGGCAATTTTCGGCGCGGAAGCATGCAAAAACGCGGCTCGGGTGCGGCCCTGCCGATTTTTCGCGTTCACTTTCTTGGATTTTGCAGTCGGCGGGCGGGGCGTGTGGTATAATCACCGTAGTTGCGCGCCGTTTAGAACCGCGCACGACGATCGAACATCGCGCGCATTGTGCGGAATCAAGGGGGACAGAGATGAAAAAACGGCTTTTTGTTTTGGGCGCGGCGCTCGTGGTCGCGCTCGCGGGACTGTGCACGGGGTGCAAGGGGGGCGGCATGAAAGACAGAGTACTGCGGGAACTTCCCGCGGGGTTCAAGTATGAAATTGCATACGAAGATCACACTTTCGACTACACCGACAGCGAGGGCAAGAAGATCACCATCTTCGGGCAGATCTGCGCGCCCGAGGAGGAGGGCAAATATCCCGCCGTACTCCTCGGCCACGGCTTCAACGGACACTACACCGACTTCCCCGCCGAATGCAAGGCGTTCGCCGAGCGCGGATATGTGTGCTACGCCTACGATTTCTGCGGCGCTCAGGCGGGCGGCAGGAGCACGGGCAGGACAGCCGCCGACTACACCCCCTTCACGATGAAAGAGGACCTGCGCGCGGCCGTAAAGGACATCAAAAAACTGCCCAATGTGGACAGTTCGCAGGTGTTCCTCTTCGGGGGCAGCCAGGGCGGGTTTGTAACGGCGCTCACCGCGGCCGATCAGGACATGAAAGACGAGATCGCGGGCGTCGCCATGTACTTCCCCGCGCTCAACATTCCCGACGACTGGCGGGGCAAACCCGAAGTGGAGACCTCGCCCTTCCCGGGATTTTCGATCGGCGCGAAATACATCCATTCGGTGCAGGAGCTCGACCCCTACGCCGTCATCGGGGACTACAAAAAGGACGTCTGCATCGTCTGGGGGGACATGGACGGCATCGTCCGCCGCGAATATATCGACAGGGCGGTGACGGCTTACGGGGCGGCGCGGGTCGATCTCACGGTCATTCCGGGCGCGGGACACGGCTTCGGCGGCACGGCGCTCGATACGGCCGTGCAAAAGGTGCTCTCCTTCCTGGAAGCGCACACCTACGAAAGTTAACCCCGCGCCGCATCCATCTATAAATAAAGTTACGGCCCCGCGGCATTCGCGGGACCGTTTTTTGTCCGATGCGCCCGCATGATCACGCGGGGACGTATATCGATAAAATGCGGCGGGAACAACGTGACGGCAAACTCTTTCCTGCCGTTCATCTCTGCTGCAAGATCTGATCGAACTCATCGCGGTATCTCGTGTTGATGACGATTTTCTTATCCAAATAAAGCAGTTTGAACTGATAAAACGCCGACATTCTCGAATATCTTTTATAGGTATATTCTTTGATATCGGAGAGCCGGATGATCACAGTTCGGAATAATGTTTTGAACCTGATTTCCTCTTTCGTTACGGTCAGATTATAGCGCCTTGCATATAAGAAACCGTAGAAGAAAAGACTCGCGAACAGCACTATGGTCGTTACAAGGAGTATCAGTTTTTTTATGGGATACTCCCAAAGATAAATCCCTCCGATCAAAACCACGATCGCCAATACAAGGAGCAGGATCATCATAACAAGCTCTATCTTGCTTTCCTTTTTCATGTCATCGCTTAAAAGAACTTCATCCATTTGCATTCCTCCACAAAAAACGGCAGGGTCCCCCGCCGTTTCTTTTTGATTTGCCTTCGCCGCACCCGATGAGGGCCATTCGGCAGTTTACGATTCTTCCTTGGGATCGGCGGGCGTAGGCGTTTCATCCTCGCCCTTGCCGAGGTAGGTCCCGAAGAATCCCGAGAACCCGCCCTTCTTGTAGCCCGGCGTGCCGCCGCGGTTGAAGCTCGTCCCCGAGGATTCGGGCGTGGCGTCCTTGGGCAGCTCGCGCTTGGGATAGGGCTTGCGCTCGCCGTACTTCTTTTCGCCGTATTTGCCGCCCTTGCCGCGGTTGCCGTTGCCGTAGGGTTTTCCGCCGCGGCGGTCGCGGTCTCTGCCGCCCCTGCGGTCGTTTTTGAGCTGTTTGGGGATGATCACGACATACCGCATGGGCTCTTTGCCCTCGCTCTTCGTCGTGACCTCTTCGCTGTCGACGAGCGCCGAGTGGATGATCCTGCGCTCATAGGGGTTCATGGGTTCGAGGCGGATGCGCTTGCCCAGCCGCACCGCTTTCGCCGCGCTCTTCTCCGCGACGTGGCGGAGGGTCTCCTCGCGCTCCTCGCGGTAGTTCTCGCAGTCGACGACGACCCGCTTATACTCTTTCCTGCCCGTGTTGGCGACGGCGCCCGCAAGCGCTTGCAGGGCGTCGATCAGCTCGCCGCGGCGCCCGATGACGCCTTTCGAGCTCTCGGATTGCAGGTTGATGACGATCTTCTCCTCCTCGGAGACGAGAACGGGGCGGGCCTCGATGCCGATCAAGGGGAAGATACCCTCCAAAAATGCGACGGCACGGGCGCCGTCCGAGCCCTTTTGCGCCTTCTCGCGCGTCTCTTGCGCCTTCTCCGCCTTTGCGGGCGCTTCTTTGGGAAGTTCCGCGGGCGCGGCCTTTTGCGCCGCTACGGGCGTCTCTGCGGGCGCCTCGGAGGCGGGCTCTGCGGGCTTCGCCCACACGGCGACTCTTGCGGGGATCGAGCCGAACAGCTTGCGCTTCCCCTGCTCCAAAATCTTGATCTCTGCCTGATCGCGGGTCAGCCCGAGCGCCTTGAGCCCTGCTTCGACCGCTTCTTCGGGCGTCTTGCCCGTAAATTCTTGATACTGCTCCATGCGATCTCCTCACTCACGTGTTCTTTCTTTGCGCACGTGTTATTTTTTATTTTTGCGGCGGGAAGCCTTGTTGTCCTTCTCCGCACCCTTCTTCTTTTCCATCCATTCGAAGGTCCGCCCGTATTCCGCGTGGATCTTTTCGGTCTCTTTCTTGCGGAAGGAATGGTCGAGAATGAGATTGGAAAAGACCGTGACCGCAAGCGAGAGAATGCTCGAGACGAGCATGTAGATGCTGAATGCCGCGCTGTACAGGAAGGCGAAGATCGCGTAGATGAGCGGCATCATGACGAGCATGACTTTCTGCGTCGAGGCGCCCTGCCCGTCCACCGTCTGATACTGCGTGCTCTCCTTCTGGCTGCGCATGCTGATGAACTGCGAGAGCACCATCATGCCGATGGAGAGGATGATCAGGATAAAGTACCCGTTGGGCTGCGTTTTCTCCGTCTCGAGCTCCATCGTGAGCGCGTTGTACTGCTCTTCGGAGACGACGTTCTCGAGCTTTTCCTTCACCTTTTCGCCGCCGCGGATCACGGTGACGCTCCCCGTGATGCTCTTGAAGGAGCCATACGAGGGGATGGGGTGGTTATAGGAGACGTCGGGATACCACACGTTTTTCACCCACAGGAAGGAGGGACGGTTGCCGTCGTAGTGCTCCTTCGCGGCGAGCGCGCCGATCTTGTAGACGTGGTTTCTGTAGATCTTCTCCGTCTCCGCCGTTTTCTGCGCCTCGGTGAGCTCCGCGCTTTGGGCGATCGCCGCGATCTGCTCCTTTTCCTCCTCCGTGAGCAGCGGTTCAAGGAGCGCGGGATCGATCTCGTATTGGCGGTTGACCGACGATTCGAGATTGTAGAAATAGCTCAAATATTTCCCGGGCGCCGTGACCGAGAAATACTTCACGCCGTCCGTCTCCGTCATGGTATAGACGCAGTCCTCCCCTTCGATGGGCAGCACCGCGCCGTTTTGCCAGCGGAACGTCATCTTCTCTTCGCCGTCCGCGCCGACGAGCGTGTAGCTGCCGTCCGCGCCGACGACCACGCCGCCGTTTTCGTCCTTTTTGAGGGTGTAATCGGTGCCGTTCGCCGAGTTCTCGAGCACCGCGCCGTTGAATGCGACCGACATCTCGGAAAACATCTGCAGATTTGCATACCGCGAATAGGCGCTGAATCCCGAGAAGGCGACGATCAGGATGACGAGCGAGAGGATCATGGGCAGGCAGGCGCCGAACATGCTGTACCCGTTCTTCTTGTAGAGCTCCATCATCTTGGCGCTGTACGTATCCTTATCGTTTGCGTACTGCTGCTGCAATTTCTCGAGGTCGTCCTTCATGTCGCGCATGATGAGGGTCTGCTTGCGCATCTTCACGCGCTGGACGATATCGAACGGCAAAGTGATCGCCTTCAGCACGAGGGTAAAGACGATGATGCCGAGGCCGACGATCCCGATGCCCTCGATGATGACGCGCGCAAACTGACCGAGCCAATTCAGCCCGACCTGAAATCCTTGTTCCAGCAGCGTGATGCCGATGTTGTTCAATAACGATGCCATAGGTTTCTTTTCGTCAAAGCAGCCACTTTCTCTTCCAGAACGCCTCGGGGGCGGGGTCGTATCCCCCCTTGGAGAAGGGATTGCACCGCAGGATGCGCCACATCCCGAGCAGGATGCCGCAGAGCACGCCGTAGTTGTTGATGCACCGCTTGGTATATTCCGAGCAGGTAGGCGTGTAGAGACAAGTGTGCTTGGAGAGATGTTTCTGGTAGAAGAGGATCGCGCGGACGCACAGCCCCTTCAAAATCGGCGGAAAGATATGCCGCCGAAGATAGCGCAAATTCCCCCGGAATACCTTACGCCCGGGGACTTTCAAAGAGATCCGCTCTTTGGAAGAGCTTTTGGAGGTCGCGCGAAAACGCGGCGACGGAATAGGCGGGCGCGACCCTCGGGATGAGGAGCACCGCACAGGGAAGGAGCTGCGCTCCGAGGCCGCGGAAAGCCTCCCGCAGGAGGCGTTTGAGTCTGTTTCTCTGTACGCTTTTTCCATACTTTTTCCCGACGCAGACCGCCATAGAGAGCTCCTGCGCGGGAAGAAAGACCACCGTCAGCGTCTCCGCATGGAGACGGGTCCCCTTCTTCAGGACCCCGGTGATCTCCTTCGCCTTTTTCAGCCGACGGTACTTCATTGCCTCGCGTTACGCGGAGATATGCTTTCTGCCCTTATTTCTTCTTCTCTTGAGGACCTTTCTTCCGCCCGCGGACGCCATTCTCTGGCGGAAGCCGTGCACCTTGCTTCTTCTCTTCTTCTTGGGCTGATACGTTCTTTTCATGATGACTCCTTATTTGGCATTTATTTTCCTGTTGTTTAGATTATACGGATTTTGCCCCGCGCCGTCAAGCGATTATGCGGCGTTTCTGACGGGTAAAATGAGGTACAGATTCTCTTTTCGCTCGAGATTTTGCAAAACAAACGGCGAAATGGGGCCGTTGAAGCGGAGCACGACCTTCTCTTCCCCGAGCGCGCGGAGGGCGTCGAGCAGGAATTTCGCGTTCATGGAGATCGTGAGGTCGATGCCCGTGTTGTCGCCCTTGATGGTCTCGGCGACGTTGCCGTAGTCGGAGACGGAGGAGATCTTCACCGTCTCCCCCTCGATGTCCACCGCGAGGGTGACGAGGTTGTTCTTATCGCCGCGGTTGAGGATGTTCGCGCGCTCCACGCTCGCGATGAGTTCCTCGCGGTCCGCGATCGCCTCCGTCGTGAAACGGGTCGGGATGACGTTGTTGCGGTTGATGAATTCGTCGCGGTAGAGGCGGGAGACGATCGTCGTGTCGTCGCTGCGCACGAGCAGCATGCCACCCTGCGTGTAGAGGGTGATCTCCTCTTCGTCGCCGAGCATGCGCACGATCTCGGTGAGCGTGCGGGCGGGGCAGATGATGCTGCATGCCTCGCTCTTGGAGAGGACCTCGGTGGAGGAGAGGGCGAGGCGGTAGCCGTCGAGCGCGATGACGTCGAGGCGGTCGGAGATCTCCATGAGGCAGCCCTTCAGTACGGGGCGGGAATCGTCCTGCGCGCAGCAGAAGGTCGTCTCGGCGATGATCTTGCGGAAATCGCTCTGGCGGAGCACGATGGAGTTTTCCCCGATCTCAAGGTTGATCGCGGGGAAATCCTCGGCGGAGAGCGCCTGCATGTAGGAGACGGAGTTGCGGTATTTGATCTCGAGCCCCTTCTCGCAGGTGGAAAAGGCGATCTCCTCCCCCGTGAGCTTGGCGGAGAAATCGGCGAAGAGCTTGCCCTGCACGCAGACCTCGCCTTCTTCGAGGACGTCCGCCTTCACGATCTTGCGGATGGAGAGTTCGCCGTCGGTCGCCAGAAGGGCGACGCCCTCCATCGTCGCCGTCACGCGGATGCATTCGAGAATGGGCGCCGTCGTCCGCACCGCGCACGCCTTGCTGACTTTCATGACCGCTTCATAGAGGGTGAGGCCGTCGCACACGAATTTCATGGATGATTCCTCCTTGGATGCTTTTTTTATAAGATGATTTAATAATAATACTAATAATCGCTGTGGAAAGGTGGATAACTTGTCCGCCCTCCTTCCGTTACCCCTATTATAGCGAAAAACAGCGCAAAATTCAAGCAATTTTCCGCCGAATTCCTCCTCCCCCGCAAAAAATTCTGTGTGGAGCGCGCTGTGGACAGGCTGTGGACGGGCGGTGGACAACTCCCGCTTCTCCACCGCGCGCAAAGGGCCTTGGCGCGGGGCGGCGGCGGGCGCGCGCTTTCCGCGAGGAATTCCGTCGGGACGCGGCGGGATGTCCACACTTTCTTCCACATTGTGGAAAAGGAAAACAACATTTCCCCAAAGAGTTGTCAAGTCCGTGAAATTGTGCTATAATTTCAGGCATGGAAGCATGGGTCCCCGATTTTTCCGCGCTTTCCGCCCGCATGGAGGCGAAAAAAGCGCGGTTCGACGCATTTTTCGAATTGCTTGTTTCATACAATTCCCGCTGCAATCTCACCGCGGTCACGCAGCCGCGGGAGGTGAGATATAAACATTTTCTCGATTCCCTCGCGGGGGAATTCCTCTTTCCCGCGGGCGCGCGCTGCCTCGAGGTGGGCTCGGGCGCGGGATTTCCCTCCGTCCCCCTCATGCTCCTGCGCGAGGATCTCTTCTTCACGCTCGTCGAGAGCACGGGCAAGAAGTGCGCCTTCCTCGAGACGGCAAAGCGGGAGCTCGGGTTGCCCTGCGAGATCGTCTGCGCCCGCGCCGAGGAACTCGCCAAAGATTCCGCCCGCCGCGAGAAGTACGACGTCGTCTGCGCCCGCGCGGTCGCCCGTCTCGATACGCTCGCGGAGTACTGCGTCCCCTTCGTGAGACGCGGGGGGGCGTTTGTCGCTTATAAGGGGGTAGACGACGAGACCGCATGCGCGAAAAAGGCGCTCTTTGCGCTCGGCTGCGGGGCGGCGGAGGTCTACCGCTTCGAACTTCCCGAAGGCTTCGGCGCGCGCACCCTCGTCGCGGCGAAAAAAGAGCACATGACCCCGCCAAAGTACCCGCGCGGGAACGGCGCGGAACGAAGGAGACCCATCGCATGAACTACCGCGCCTGCGCCCTCACGGGGCACCGCGAACTTCCCGCGGAGTTCGATCTCAACGCCGTATACGACGCCCTCGAGGAGCTTCTCCGCGGGGGATGCCATGCGTTTTATTGCGGGATGGCGCGCGGGTTCGATCTCGCCGCGCTGCACTGCCTGCGCGATCTGCGCGGGAAGTACGCCTTCACGGTGGAGGCCTGTATCCCCTACCGCGGGCAGGAGCGGAGCTTTCATGGCGCCGCGCGGCGGGAATACGACGCCCTGCTCGCCTTCTGCGACAAAAAGACGGTGCTCTCCGAGGAATTCTTCGCGGGCTGTCTGCTCGCGCGGGACCGCTACATGGTGGACCGCGCCGACGTCGTGCTCGCCTATCTGCATGCGGAGACGGGCGGCACGGCCTATACCGTCCGCTATGCCCAGAAGCGCGGCGTGGAAGTGAGGTTTTTGTAATATGGAGAGGATTGCATTTTCCGACGAAGCGCGGATCGGGATGATCGGGGAGACGGGGACCGTCTACTTCGAGAGCGAGGCGATCGCGCGGTACAGGGAGTATGAGAACTCGCGCAGGCGCTCGGACGAATGGAAGATCTCGGGCGAGGGCGCGCGGTTCCGCGGCGACGCGGCCGCGCCCGCCGAACGCGCGGACGCCTATCTCAACGGCGTGGCGTGGCAAGACGGGAAGATCGTCTATGCCTATTCGGTGGGCGGCACCTCGGGCGTGTGCAGAAAGCCGACCGACCCCAAGGCGCGCGAGGAGCACATCTTTTCGGCTTCCGACCGCGAAGTCCTCTCCGTGCACCCCATGGGAGAGCTCATCGCGGTGACCGTGCGCGCGGACGACGTGACGGCGCAGGTGGGGATCCTGAACGCGCAGACTTCGGAGCTCTCCACCTTCACCGAGGGGGACGCCCGCGACGCCAACGCCGTGTTCGACGCGGCGCGCCCCGCCTGCCTGCTCTTCGACAGCGCGGGCGCGGGACGGACGGCGGACGGCAGTTTTTCGGGCAAATACGCCCCCGCCGTCATCATGCGGCTCGACCGCGAAACGCTCGCGCTCGAGCAAGTCTGCGGAGACGGAAAAAACGCCTATGTCAAGCCGCAAACGGACGCGCAGGGCAACCTCTATTGCATCCGCCGTCCCGAAAAGGAGCGCGGCGGCTCCCTCTTTCTCGATATCGTGCTCTTCCCCTTCCGCCTCCTCAAAGCCTTCTTCGGGCTTCTGCAGGCCTTCACGGTGATCTTCGGCAAGACGAGCCTCATCACGGAGACGGGCTCGGGCGACAATCCCGCGCGCGGCAGAAAACAGGACGCCCGCAAGCTGTTCGTGGACGGGCGGCTGATCGACGCCGCGAAGGAAGAGAAGCGCAACAAAAAGCGCAAGGACCGCGCCTACGGGTTCATCCCCGCGAGCTGGAAGCTCGTGAAGCTCGGAGAGAAGGAGGAGGTGATCGCGCGCGGCGTGTGCGATTACTGCATCGGGCGCGAGGGCGTCTACTACACCGACGGGCGGCATATCTACAGGCGCGACGGGAGCGGGGAGCAAAAGCTCGCCGATACGAAGTGCTGCCTCTCGCTCGCCGTGGAAACGGCCGCCGCGGCGGACTTCGATTTTTAAGGAAGCGGCTCGTAGATTGGGCGGTTTGGCCTTCTTCGGTTGGGGCTTTGCATGCGATCGTGCGGCCGCAACGGGTGCGTTCCCGCAAAACAGCTGTTTTTTCGACAGAAACCGACGAGATCTTCTTCTTCCCTTTCGGCATAATGGAGAGAGAAGGAGAATTTTTTATGCCGTTTGAAAAGAGAGTTTGCGTCCTCAAACAGATCAAGAAGGGATTCACCGCCGATGGGAGCGCCCTCTCGGGCGCCATCTATGCGGAGCGCATGGGCACGGAGCTCGTCGTGACCCCGCGCATGATCGGCATCGCGCCCGTGCGGGACGGGCGGTACGCGATCGCCCTGCGCGCGGACGGGCGGGACCTGCTGCTCGAATGGCGGGGGGAGGCGTCGCTCCGCGTGACCGACGCGCCCTCCGTGAAACAGGGTTTCGCGGCGCTCGTCGTCTTTCTGAAGGGGGAAGCCGAGGCCGTCGCGTTCGGCAGTTGCGGCGCCTGCGACGCGACCCCCGCAGCCATGCTCGAGGGGGTACGTATGGTGAAAAACGGGAAAAAGAAGCTGCCCGATCCCCTGCCGCCCGTAGAGCTGCCCGCGCCGTTTTCCCCCAACAACGTGCCCAAGGCGCCCACGGTGCCCCTGCCGGGCGAGGAGGAACCCCGTCCCTTTCGGGAACAGGCTGCCGCCTACGACGACGAAGCCATCGCCGACGCCAACTACTTCCGTCCCGATGAAGATGATGCGCATGCGGGCGATGCGGGCGGCGCTGACGGGCCGCAAGACCTCGGGGCTGGACAAGATGATCAAACTTCTGACCTTTTCGCGCGCCCGCGAGGGCAGCTTACATACTACGAGCGCGTCCGCGAAAAAATCGAAGAGGCGTTTTGCCGCTTTCCCGAGGACGAGCGTCTGAAATCGGTGTTCCCCAACTCCCGCTGGGTGAAGGCCGAGGGTGCGCTGCTCGGCGTCGTTTACGGGGAGGGCGTCCCCAAATATCTCTGCGTCGCGACGGAGGGCGTCCCGCCCGAGGAGGCGGAAAGAGCGTGCTTCGTGCCCCTCTCGCCCTATTCGGAAACCGAGGGGATGTATGTGATATTTCAGTCGGCGGAGACGGGGGAATATGTCACCGTCTCCCCCTTATAGCTTGGTCGGACTTCGTAGTGGCGAACTGCGGATAAGCGGCGCATAACTTCGTTGCGCTTACGTTTCCCTACTTCGCCTACGGCTCGTGCCGAGCTTTGTGCACAAATAGAAGCCGCGCTCGGGGTGGTCACGTACAAAAGAGTACGCTCCCTTCGGGAAGCCGCGCGCTCCTCGTTCTGCTTGCTTCTCCGCAGTTTAGCGGTAACGGAAAGTGAAACCCTTAGCTGCCCCTTGAGGGAAGAATTTTGCATTTGCCCATATGCAAGGGCAAATGCCGACCAAGCACGGGGTTCTACCCGTGCGCGAAGCTCCGCCGTAGGCGGTGAGGGGGTGTCATCCCCATAGAGGGGCCCTCACTGTCATTTCGAGCGGAGTGAAGCGAAGTCGAGAAATCTAATGTGAGATGTCTCGACTACGCTCGACATGACAATATTGGGGGGAGGGTGGCACGGCGCAGCCGTGACGGATGGGGGGAGCTCCGCCACGCTCCGCATTCCATCTCCGCGCGAAAAAAGCGCGGATTTTGTTTACAAAAAAGGAAGTTTGTGGTATAATGTATCTTGGGGTGAAATGGAGTCCCCCGAAAGAGGAGGTAAATTTTATCATGGCATTCACAAACAACCGGAAAGTGCTCGATTTCGTGGAAAAGAGCGCACAGCTCGCCATGCCCGATAAGATCGTCTGGATCGACGGCAGCGAGGCGCAGCTCGCCGCGCTGCGCGAAGAAGCGGTGAAAACGGGCGAGATGATCGAGCTCAACCAGGAGAAACTTCCCGGCTGTTATTATCACAGAACGGCAAAAAACGACGTCGCGCGCGTCGAGGACCGCACCTTCATCTGCTGCAAGAAGGAGGAGGACGCGGGCCCCATCAACTATTGGATGGATCCCGAGAAGGCATATAAGCTCTGCGGCGAGATCGCCCGCGGCAAGATGAAGGGCCGCACCATGTATGTCATTCCCTATTCGATGGGCGTCGTCGGTTCCCCCTTCTCCAAGATCGGCGTCGAGGTCACCGATTCCATCTATGTCGTCCTCAACATGGCGATCATGACGCGCGTCGGGCTCGATTGCTACGCCGCGCTCGGCGAGGACGGCGACTTCATCAAGGGCTTCCACTGCAAGTGCGACGTCGACCCCGAGAAGCGCTACATCATGCACTTCCCCGAGGACGACACCATCATCTCCGTCAACTCTGCCTACGGCGGCAACGTGCTCCTCGGCAAGAAATGCTTTGCCCTGCGCATCGCCTCCTATCTCGGCAAGCAGGAGGGCTGGATGGCCGAGCACATGCTCATCCTCGGCGTCACCTTCCCGAACGGCGAAAAGCACTATGTCGCGGCGGCGTTCCCTTCCGCCTGCGGCAAGACCAACCTCGCCATGCTCATCCCCCCCAAACACTACCTCGAAAAAGGCTATAAGGTCGAGACTGTGGGCGATGATATCGCATGGATCCGCGTGGGCAAGGATGGCAGACTCTGGGCGGTCAACCCCGAAAACGGGTTCTTCGGCGTCGCCCCCGGCACCAACGAGAAGTCCAACCCCAACGCCCTTGCCGCGACAAAGCGCGGCACTATCTTCACCAACGTCGCCATCAACCCCGAGGACAACACGGTGTGGTGGGAAGGGCTCACCAAACCCGCGCCCGCAAAGCTCATCGATTGGCTGGGCAACCCGTGGACGCCCGAGAGCGGCGTGAAGGCGGCCCATCCCAATTCGCGCTTCACGGCGCCCGCGGTGAACTGCCCCTGCCTCTCGCCCGAGTTCGATTCCAAAGAGGGCGTCCCCCTCGACGCCATCATCTTCGGCGGCAGAAGAGCTTCGACGACCCCCCTCGTCTACCAGTCCCGCGATTGGGATCACGGCGTGTTCGTGGGTTCCATCATGAGCTCGGAGACGACGGCTGCCGCGACGGGCGCGGTCGGCGTGCTCCGCCACGACCCCATGGCGATGAAGCCTTTCTGCGGCTACCACATGGCCGATTACTTCGGGCATTGGATCGAGATGGGCAAGAAGATCGAGAACCCGCCCAAGATCTTCAACGTCAACTGGTTCCGTCAGGACGAAAACGGCGAATTCCTCTGGCCGGGCTTCGGCGACAACATGCGCGTGCTCGAATGGATCTTAAAGCGCTGCGCGGGCACCGTGGACGCGCAGGAGACCGCCATCGGCTATGTCCCTTACGCGAAGGATATCGACCTCGAGGGGCTCGATTACAGCAAGGAGACGCTCGAGCGCATCCTCTATGTGGATAAAGCGCGCTGGGCGGCCGAGGCCGAAGAGATCGAGGGCTACTACGAGCAGTTCGGCGACCGCCTGCCCAAGGAGCTCCGCGCGAGCCTCGAGACCCTCAAAAAGAACTGCGCCAACTGAAGTCACGCGAAAAAAAGCGCCCCCGTGCGGGGTGCTTTTTTCTCTGCCCGTTCGGGTGGCGCAATGCCCGCTTTGGTCCCATCCGCGGGGGGACGCTGTGCGTTTTTTCCGTAAATTCCCGAAAACACGATGCGCGTGCGCAAAGCGCACGCGCAAGGGGTAAACCGGAAATGACGACTTTTGGGGAAAGACTTGCTATTGGTCCGATTTACCGCCTTCGGTTATGGAGGACCGAAAGCTTGTCTCTATTATAATCGCATAATATACGATTGTCAAGCAAAAAATCGTATATTGTGCGATATTTTTTTTGAAAATTTTTTGGGGGAACGAACATGGAACTGAAAGACATCCAACGCAGGCTGCGGGAGAGCATCGCGCGGAGCGGGATCGCGCAAAAAGAGCTCGCCGTGCGCATCGGGGTCTCGGCGCAAACCGTCTCGAAGTATATGAAGCAGGACATCTTCCCCGCGCTCGATACGTTCGCCAAGCTCTGCGCGGCGCTCGACGTGCGCTCGGATTACATCCTCGGCATCTCCGAATACTGAAAAAACGGCCACAGGTCCCCCCGTTTTTGCGGATCTTCGCGCAAAACCGCAAATAGGCGCGGCGTCGGCGTGAAAAGTTTCCGAAAACCGCGCGGAGGGATGGACAAACGCGCGGCGGTGTGCTATAATAAACGAAAGCGCACGGTGCGTTTGCGCCCGCGCGCCCGATTTCATAAGAAATACCGTTAGAAAAACCGCACAAAGGAGAGACCCAATGAGTTTCATCGACTACTTTCTCATCGCCTGCTTCCTGTTCTTCGTCGGAAGCATGCTCGGATGGTGCATCGAAGTGCTGTTCCGCCGCATCTTCACCGCAAAGAAATGGATCAACCCGGGATTTTTGACGGGCCCCTATCTTCCGCTCTACGGCTTCGGCGTGGCGCTGCTGTTTTTTATTTCCCTCATCCCCGTCGATACGGGCATGGCCTGGCTCGACGCCGCGATCATCATCCTCGTCATGGGCGTCGCGATGACGCTCATCGAGTACATCGCGGGGCTCATCTTCATCAAGGGCATGGGGATCAAGCTCTGGGATTACTCCAACCGCTGGGGCAACGTGCAGGGCGTCATCTGCCCGCTGTTCTCCTTTCTGTGGCTGCTCGTGTGCGCGGTGTTCTACTTCGTGATCGACGCCCCCGTCATCGAGGCGGTGCGCTGGTTCGTGCACCACATCGAATTTGCCTTCGTCGTGGGCATCTTCTTCGGCGTGTTCTTCGTCGACCTCGGGCACTCGCTGCACATCTCGGCGCGCATCCGCGCCTTTGCGAAGGAGCACGACGTCGTCGTCCACTACGAAAAACTCAAGGAATCCCTGCGCGAAAAGCGCGAAGAGGCCAAGCAGAAGGTCGGCTTCGTGTTCCCGTTCGAAAAGCTCTCGGAGTTCAAGGAGCAGCTCACCGCGCGGAAGGACGCCTTCTCCGTCGCCCGCAAGAAAAAGGCGAAAGGGACCGCATCCTCCCCGCAGCCCGCGGCGCAGACGGAATCCGCACAACAGCCCGAAACTGCCCAACAGGCGGACCCCGCCCAAGGACCCGAGGGGCGGCAAGAAGAATCGGCCCAAGGACCCGAAGAGCGGCAACAGGCCGACGGGAAATAACGAAAAAGCCCATCAAAACCGACGGGGGCGCGTCTTTGCGACGCGCCCCCGTGATTTTATTTTTCTCGCAACAATACAAGAAGCGCTTGCTGTGCGGACGGCGAGAGCGCGTCAACGGCGTCGTGGATCTCCTGCGGCGCGCGCTGTTTGGAGGAAGGCGCTTCCATTCCGCGGAAGAATTCCGAAAGCGTGATGCCGAATGCGCCGCAGATGGCGCGCAGCGTAGAGATCTTCGGCTCCGTCTTGCGCATATAAAGATTGTTTAAGGTGGACTGCGTGAGCATTGCTTCCATTGCAAGATTGTTGATAGACCACCCGCGCGCCTTGCGCAGATCGTCGATGTGTTCCAGAACCGTCATGATCTTTTCCTCGTTTGAGTTATTTTATAGCAAAAAAGAGTTAATTTCATAACCCAAAACAGTTGACAAACAAACTCAAATGAGTTATACTGATCCCGAAGATGCGAACCGTGGTGAAAAAAGGCCGAAAACTTAAAATCACGGCGTGGTTTGCCTCTGCGGGATTTTTTCTTGCGTTGCTCTTCGTGATGTACGTAACGCTCCCGTTTGAGTGCATTGCATGCTACATCAGATCGCGGTTTAAGAAGTAGGCCGCGGCCGCGGTATCGCATAAAAATTTCGGAGGTAAAAAATGGGCAAGAACACAGGTGCGTTGGTTTTTTCGATCATCGGAGCCATATTTGCGATTCTCGGCGGCATCCTTTGGGCGACATGCGCAGACGCCATCGGCTCGATCGGCGGTGCAGCGGGCGGAGACACGACGACGCCGACGATCTACATGATCGTTTTCCTCGTGCTGGGGATCGGCGGGGGCGTGATCGCGCTCCTCGGCGGGATCCGCGGGTACGGCGAAAAGTCCAAGGCGACATTCCTCTGCGTGCTCGGCACGCTCATGCAGATCGGGAACCTGATCGCGCAATGCGTTTCCGTGAGCGGGTTCTCCTTCTTGATGTCGCTTTCCACGATATTGGCCATTGTGCTTCTCATCGTCGCGACGATCCTTTGCGCAAAGAACAGGTAACATGTGTCCGTCGGTCACGGTCTTTGGGTTTACATTCTATCCGTATAGCCTCTGTATGGTGACGGGAGCGGGTTGCGCGATCGCCTTGTTCCTGTTCAGGATCATAAGGGGCCGTGTCGGCGGAAGAGACGAACGGTTTTATGCCGTCCAAACACTCATCATTGCAATGGCGGCGGGGATCCCTGCCGCCATGCTCGCGGATTCGCTCTTCAAGTGGTGGGAGACGGGCGAATTTCGACTACAGGGTGCGACATTTTATGGCGGCGCGATCTTCGGATGCGCGGCATGGGCGGCCATGTTGGCGGCGCGGCGGCAGCGTTCGGTCCCCGTTCTCGGTTGGTTCGACGCGCTCGCTCCCTGCATCGCCGCGGGGCATGCGATCGGCCGCGTCGGCTGTTTTTTGGGCGGGTGCTGCTATGGGCTCCCTACGGATCTGCCCGTCGGCGTCGTCTTTCCCGAAGGATCGTTGCCCTATGCGCAATACGGCTCCACCCCGCTTCATCCGACGCAGCTCTACGAAGCCGCGTTTCTGCTCCTCATCTTCTTTTTGCTCATGACGATGCCTCAGAAAGGGGCGTTCGCCCGGTATCTCATTTTATACGGGGCGGGCAGGTTCCTCATTGAGTTTTTGCGCGCGGACGACCGCGGCAGCCTTCCGCTTTGCCCGTTTTTCACCCCCGCGCAGGGGATATCGCTCGTTCTTATTCTGATCGGGGCGGTTTCGCTCGCCGCGTCATGTCATCCGTTGAAACGCCGTTCTTAAACGCAGAACCGACGGGGGCGCGTCTTTATGACGCGCCCTCTGTTTTTGAACTGCAGCGCGTGTCTCCCGCACTGTTTTCCTCCGAAAAAGGCGGAAAGCGGTGCAATGGCGGCGTCATTTTTATGAAAAAAACTTTCGCAAAAAAATGTCAATGAAAATAAATATTATATAATATATCAAAAATTACACGATTTCCACGAAAAATTCTGCGAAAAATGCTTGTCAAAACGCAAAAAGTGTGCTAAAATTTAACAAAAGATCAGGAGGAACCTATGAAACGCGAACGGATCGAAGAGATTGCCGAACTGCTCGATAAGCGCGGCAAGCTCACGTTGGAACAACTTGACGATTATTTTCCCCATGTCTCGCAGATGACCCTGCGGCGCGATCTCTTCCAGCTCGAGCAGGAGGGGCGCATCATCCGCGTCCGCGGCGGCGCGATGTCCGTCAAAGAGGTGCAGAAGGTCTCGGGCGAGCCCTACACCAAGAAAACCGCCATCCATACCGACGAAAAGATCAAGATCGCGCAGAAGGCGGCGCGCCTCATCGACGACAACACGTCGCTCTTCGTCGACGGCGGCACCACCGCGATGTATCTCGCCAAAGAGATGCCCGATATCAACATCCACGTGTTCACGAACGGGCTCGCCGTCGCCATCGAACTCGCGCAGAAGAAGAACGTGCACCTCACCGTGCTCGGCGGGCAGGTGCTCAAGGATAACCTTTCGACGGCTTCCCCCGTCGCGAAGTCCTATTTCGACAACACGAACTTCGAGCTCGCCATCATCTCCGCCTCGGCGTTCACGCCCGAAAACGGGTTCTCCTGCGCCTCGCAGATCGAAGCGGACCTGCTCAAGATCACCCGCAAGAAGGCCAAGGCGATGTATATGATGCTCGATAGCTCCAAGATCGGCAAGATCATGCCCTACACGTTCGCGCACCTCGAGGATATCGACGTGCTCATCACGGACGACAACTTCCCCGCCGACCTGAAGGAACAGTTCACGCAGCATAACATCGTTGTGATGTGAAGTGATGTGATGGAAAAAGCACCCCCGTGGGTGCTTTTTTGCTTGTTTGGACTGCGTACAGGCGAACTGCGGATAAGCGGCGCATAACTTTGTCGCGCTTACGTTTCCCTACTTCGCCTACGGCTCGTGCCGAGCTTTGTGCACAAATAAAAGCCGCGCTCGGGGCGGTCGTGTACGGCAAAGTACACTCCCGTCGAAAAGCCTCGCATTCCTTGTCTTGCTTGCTTCTCCACAGTTTAACGGTAACGACGCCCAAGTCATACCCCCATTGGGGGAACCTCCGCAATTCTCTCATTCCGTCTCCTGCGACGACGGAGGCGGGAAGGAGTGCCCGCGGCCGGTAGGATGCGGCGGGCAAAGGCAAGAATTCGCGCGAAGCAACCCTAAAACGGTTGCCTTTTTTCTGCGCGAATGGTAAAATATCGCATATGGAACGGCCGGATTATCTGAACGCGCTCGACGACTACTTCTGTGCGCGTTACAGCGATTATGTGAAGATCTCTGCGATCGAGGGATTCGAGATGCCCGAGATCCTGTTCATCGCCAAGGACGGCAACGTCGCCCGCCGCGATTCTTCCTGCATGCGGCTCAATCTCCAGCCCAAGCGGGAGGAGCTGCTCGCGAAGTTCAAGGCGGGGCTCGTGGATACCGATTTCACCTTCTCTTTCTCCTTCCGTCCCCTGAAAAACAAACTGTGCGATCCCTTCCGCAAGGAGACGTTCGCGAAATGTCTGTCCGCGGTCCTCGCCCATTGCAACGAGACGGCGGCCTCCGCGGGGGAAAAACTTGCGATCGAGCCGCGCTTCTGGCAGGGCATCGCAAAGGGCAAACTCTATCCTCAGAAGAGCACCGTGCTCGCGCTCGCGCTCGTCACGCACATGCAGACGGCCGACATGCTGCACCTGCTCACGCTCTGCGGGTTCTCCTTTGAGCCGACCAACGTGCGCGACGTCGTCATCGAATATCTTCTCGTGCAGAAGATCTTCAACCCAGAGATGCGCGACGCCTGCCTGAAAGAATACCGCATCGAAAATCTGCCCATCCGCAGATAAAACATCCGCGCGGGAACAAATCATACGATGACGTATGGTGTTTTTCCGCAAACTGCGGGCCGATCTCGACGCCGCGATGCGCAACGATCCCGCCGCCCGCAACCGCTTCGAAGTCTACTGCACGTACCCCGGGATCCGCGCGCTCATCTGGCACCGCCGCGCCGCGTTTTTTCACAACAGGTTGCGCCTGAAACTGCTCGCGCGGTGGATCTCCCAATGGGCGAAGCGCCGCACGGGCATCGAGATCCATCCCGCGGCGAAGATCGCGCCGGGCGTGTTCATCGACCACGGGGCGGGCGTCGTCATCGGCGAGACCGCGGAAGTGGAGGAGGGCGTCGTCATCTACCAGGGCGCGACGCTCGGCGGCACGGGCAAGGAGAAGGGCAAGCGGCACCCGACGGTCAAGCGCAACGCCGTCATCTCCTGCGGCGCGAAGGTTCTGGGCGGGTTCACGGTCGGCGAAGGCGCGCGCATCGGCGCGGGCGCCGTCGTGCTCCGCGAGGTGCCCCCGTATGCGACGGTCGTGGGGGTGCCCGGGCGGATCGTGCGGATCCGCGGCGAAAAGGCGCAGGACCTTCTGCCCGAGACTTCGGATCCCGTCGCGCGGGAACTGTGCATGCTCCGCGCGCGCGTCACGGCGCTCGAGAAGGCGTTGAACGAGACCAAGAAGGCATTGCAAAAAAATACGGGCTCCGCGCCCGAGGTGGACCATGAAGATCTATAATTCGCTCACGAGAAGAAAGGAAGAATTTGTCCCGCTCGAAGCGGGCAAAGTGAAGATGTATGCGTGCGGCATCACCGTCTCCGGGGACGCCCACATCGGGCACGCTTTCCAGGCGATCGTCTACGACGTATTCCGCAAATTCCTCGAAAAACAGGGGTACGACGTCACCTATGCCCGCAATTATACCGACGTCGACGACAAGATCATCGCGAAGTCCCGCGAGACGGGCATCCCCGCCGACGTCTATGCCGCGCAAATGATCGAAAAGATCGACGCGGTGATGGCAAAGGCGCACATCGACGAGCCCACAGTCTGGCTCAAGGCGACCGAAAATATCGAGAACATCATCGGCTTTATCGGGGCGCTCATCGAAAAGGGACACGCCTATGCGGGCGGCAACGGCGACGTGTATTTCGACGTCGACAGCTTCCCCGCCTACGGCCGGCTCTCGGGCAGGGATAAATCGGAAATGCTCGACGGCGTGCGCGTCGAAAACGACGAATGCAAGCGCAGTCCCTACGATTTCGCCCTCTGGAAGGCCGCCAAGCCCGGGGAGATCGCATGGGATTCCCCGTGGGGGAAGGGCAGGCCGGGCTGGCACATCGAGTGCTCGGCGATGAACCGCGCGGCGTTCGGCGACCGCATCGATATCCACGGCGGCGGGAGGGACCTCGTCTTTCCCCACCACGAGAACGAGATCGCGCAGACTGAGGCGCTCACAGGCAAGCGGTTCGCCAATTATTGGGTCCACAACGGGCTCATCAAGGTCAACGGGCAGAAGATGTCGAAGAGCCTCGGCAACGTGCTTTTGCTCGAGGACGTGCTCGCGAAATATTCGGACGAGGCGCTCAAATTCGCCCTGCTCTCCGCCAACTACCGCGCGGATATCAACATCACGGACCGTCTCTTCGCCGAGGCGGAAGAGCACCTCGTGCGCTTCTATAAGCTCATCGCACGCGCGGAGGAGATGTTTCCCGCGCAGGAGGGCGGTTTCCCCGCGATCGACGAAAAGTTCGACGCGGCGATGAACGACGACTTCAACACCGCGCTCGCGCTCTCCGATCTCTTCGGATATTTTAAGGACGTCTCGGCACTTCTCGCGAAAAACGATCCCGCCGCGCGCCGCATGACCGACCAGATCCGCGCGACCTACGGCCTCCTCGGCATCTTCCGCAAGGACGCGAAGGAGTATCTCGCGCAGCACGCGGAGACGGAGGAGGCGGTGCCCGCGGACGTGAAGAAAGTCGCGGAAGAGCGCAGGGCGGCCCGCCTTGCAAAGGATTGGGCGAAGTCCGATGCGCTGCGCGAGGAGCTGAAGCGGCTGGGCTATGCCGTCAAGGATACGAAAGACGGCTACACGTTGAGCAAACTTTAAGCGGGGAAAGCGCGTCACGGGCAAAAACCGGCCTGCGGCCGATGAAAAAAGCGGACAACAAAACGGGGGCGCCGTGCGGGCGTCCGACGAAAAAACTTCAAAATAAGGGATATATCATGAAAATCACAGGCAAAGAACTCAGGAAAGCATGGCTGGATTACTATACGTCCAAGGGGCACGTCGATATCGGCGCGGTCTCGCTCATCGGCGACGGCTCCACGGGCGTCATGTTCAACGTCGCGGGGATGCAGCCGCTCATGCCCTATCTCCTCGGCAAGCCCCATCCCGCGGGCAAGCGGCTCTGCAACGTGCAGGGGTGCGTGCGCACGGTGGATATCGACAGCGTGGGCGACGCTTCCCACTTCACCTTCTTCGAGATGATGGGCAACTGGTCGCTCGGCGACTACTTCAAAAAGGAAAAGACGGCGTGGACGTTCGGGCTGCTCACGACGGTGTTCGGGCTCGAAAAGGACAAGCTCTGCACCACCGTGTTCGAGGGCAACGCCGCCGCCCCGCGCGACGACGAGACGGCCGCCCTCCTCATCGGGCTCGGCATAAGGCCCGAGCACGTCTTTTATCTCCCCAAGGAAGATAATTGGTGGGAGCTCGAGGGCACCGTGGGCACCCCCTGCGGGCCCGACAACGAGTGGTTCTATCCCCTCGATCCCCAAAAGCGCGACCCCGTCTTTCC
Organism: uncultured Clostridia bacterium; assembly: GCA_947624445.1. Lineage (GTDB taxonomy): Bacteria > Bacillota > Clostridia > Christensenellales > Borkfalkiaceae > Gallimonas. Next base: position 42,056 of record CANQKF010000007.1, read on the forward strand.
CGACGACTATGTGGAGATCGGCAACGACGTCTACATGCAGTACAAAAAGACGGCGACGGGCTACGAACCGCTCGGGCGGGGAAACGTGGATACGGGCTTCGGCTTCGACCGCATGCTGCTCTTCTTAAACGGGCTCTCCGACGGCTACATGACCGATCTCTTCACGGGCGCGATCGCGAAGCTCGAGGCGCTCTCGGGCAAGAAATATGCGGACGGGGGCGAGGACCAAAGGGCGATGCGCATCGTCGCCGACCACACCCGCACGACGCTCATGCTCATCGGCGATCCGTGCGGCATCCTGCCCTCCAACGTGGGCGCGGGGTATATCCTGCGCCGCATCATGCGCCGCGCCATCCGCTATTGCCGCCAGCTCGGCGTCCCTTCCTCGGCGATGTGCGAAGTCGCCCGCGTGTTCATCCATGAGGTCTACAGCGAGGCCTATCCCCTGCTGCTCGAAAAGGAGACCTACATCCTCGAGGAGATCGAAAAGGAGGCGGCGCGCTTCGAGGCGACCCTCGTCACGGGCATGAAGGAGTTCGAAAAGTGCCTGCAAGGCATCGCGCGGAAGAACGAGTTCATGAAGAAACAGAACCCTGCGTATGTCGATGAAACGGTCATCGGCGGCAAACAGGCCTTCCGTCTCTACGATACCTACGGCTTCCCGCTCGAGCTCACCGAAGAGCTCGCCGCGGAGCACGGGCTCACCGTGGACAGGGCGGGCTTCGAGGCGGCGTTCAAGGAGCACCAGGAGAAGAGCCGCGTCCTCGCGAAGGGCGAGGCCAAGGGCGGCCTCGAATCGCACTCCGAAATGGCGATAAAATACCACACTGCCACACATCTTCTTAACGCCGCGCTCAAAGTCGTCCTTTCGCCCGACTGCAACCAGAAAGGCTCCAACATCACCGATGAGCGCATGCGCTTCGATTTCAACTTCGAGCGCGCCATGACGGTGGAGGAGATCAAGGCCGTCGAGGATCTCGTCAACGAGAAAATAAAAGAGGACATCCCCGTCGTTTTCCGCGAAATGAGCCTCGAAGAGGCGCGGAAAGAGCACTTTGTCGGCGTGTTCGATGCGAAGTACGGCGAGGTCGTCAAGACATACTCCATCGGCGATTTTTCCAAGGAGATGTGCGGTGGCCCCCATGTGGCGCGCACGGGCGTCTTGGGGCATTTCAGGATCCAGAAGGAGCAATCCTCCTCCGCCGGCGTGAGAAGGATCAAAGCCGTGCTCGAATAAATTAAGACGATTTGCCGTGAAGGCAAATCGCCGTGGGGGCAAGCAGTGCGTTTTTTGATTTTATCGCCCACATCCCCCGCCTTTTTCCGCAAAAAGACAATTTTTCGAAGAAAAACATCAAGGGAGACGGTTGCCGTCTCCCTTGGTTTTTCCGCCTTTGCGTGCGGCGCAGGATCACAAAAATTCATACGGTATAGTGACCTTTGTCCGCCCGATATCTTCGAAGAAATAGTTTAAGGAATTGGAGAGCGTGACCTTAACGCTCTCCGCTTCGATCTTCAGCGTGTCGTTCTCCGTGGGATAGTCCGCCAATTTCTCCGTGTGGTAGCTCTGCGACGCCTCGTCCCACACCCAATCCATCTGAAAAATATCGGTAAACTTCTTTGTGAGGGAGGCGCGTGTTATCTCCGTCTCGACTTCCGGGGTGGACAGTGACCCGTATTCCCCCCGCCAAAAGGTATAGAGCTTATCGCCGACCGGGATATAATAATTGTATTGATTGGCGATGTAGACCATAATGCTGGTGTTTGTGACGTATGTACGATGCGCTGCCCTTGCGCCGAGCGCACCGAGCGTTGCGGTGTAATTCGGGTTTTCCAGAATATACGGACGCACCCTATCCAAATCGTTTGGCGCGAAGGGCGCGGGGTCCTTACTTCGCAGAGAAGAGGGGATGAGCCCGCACCCCGCAAGGGCGAAGAGCGCGGAAAGCGTCACGGTGGCGGCAAGGAAGGAGCGTTTTTTCATCGGCTTTCTCCTGCGGTCAGCCGTTCGCCCGCTCAATGCGCTTTGCAAACTGAAGCAGAACGATCGCGACCGAGATGCTCGCAAGGAAGGAGATCACGGCGGCAATGATGACCATCACGCTCCCGCCGCTCAACATGGATGCGAGTGCGGCGAGCGGGGTATCTTTCAGTGCTTCGAGCAGCGCCGCCATCACGAAATAGGAGATGATCCTGCTTACAAGGGAGAGCGCGGAGGAGATGATCATCACAACTGCGGCAAAGACGCCCGCCTTCCGCCCCGCAACGGAGATGTCGTTGTTGATCGCACCCGCCATATCGAGGGTCTTTTTCACGGAAGCAAAGCAGATGCATTGGAACACGAAGGTGAGGATCCCCATGATGATGCTGATCGCATTGAGGGTGATGAACCAAATGAGCAGATTCCCGACGAAGGAGAGGACGGTACATACGAATTCGATCACATAGGTAACTTTTATGAGCGAGATCCCCTTGGAGCCGAGCTTTTTCTTTCTGCCGGCCGCATAAAGGATCCAGAAGCCGACGTCCATGATGATATAGAAGACTAAGGTCAAGATTCCCCACAACTTCATGCCAATGATGCCGCTGATCGACTCCGCGATGAGATTGAGCGTGAAAACGATCGCCGCGATCAGCATCCAGATGCTGCTCGTCGTTGAAAACAGCGCGTCCTTTTCGGCGGGGGAAGCCGCGGCGGGACGGGACTGTGCGAACGCGGGCTGAGCCTGCACATATATGGGTTGGGGCTGGACATATACGGGTTGTTGCACATATACGGGCGGTTGCGAATACCCCGCTCCGCCCCGCGAGGCGTCGCCTTGGGGGTTCGGCGCGCCGGGATTTTCCTGTGCGTTCGCCGAAAAGGCTTGTCCGCACCTCGGACAGAAGGCGCTGTTTTCGGGCAATTCGGCGCCGCATTTGCTGCATTTCATATTTATACCTCCATGGTTGATAGTACCTTCATTATATGTGCAACGCACATATTTGTCAAATGATTTTTTGCGGTTTTGATATACTTTTTCTATGGAATTCGGAAAAAATTTCAAAAAATATCGGTTGCAAAACGGATATACGCAAAAGCAGGTGGCAGAAAAGTTAGGCATCCGCCAATCGAACGTCAGCGATTGGGAAAACAATGTGTCCCGCCCCGAATACGAGAACCTCATTGCGCTGGCGCGCCTATACGACGAAACGATCGAATCCCTTCTCGGACTTGACAACGGAGGGGGGATATGATATGATCGCTCTATCACTTTGGAAAGGGAGAAAATCATCATGACGGAAAAGGAAAAGCTGCATGCGGGGCTATTATATAAGGTAGACGACGAGCTCCGCGCCGAGCTCGCGGCGTGCAAGAAAAAGTGCGTCGAATACAACACCACCCCGCGCGAAGATCTCCAAAAGCGCGAGGCGATCATGCGCTCCATCCTCGGCAAGTGCGGCAAGAATTTCGGCGTCGAGAGCAACGTGTGGTTCGATTACGGCTACAACACCGAGGTCGGCGAGAACTTCTACGCCAATCACGACTGCGTGTTCCTCGATACGGGCAAGCTCACCTTCGGCGACAACGTGTTCATCGCGCCGCAGTGCGGTTTCTACACGGCGGGGCACCCGCTCGACGCCGCCACGCGCGACGCCCAGCTCGAATTCGCCAAGCCCATCCGCGTGGGCAACTCGGTGTGGTTCGGCGGCGGGGTACGCGTTCTCCCCGGGGTGACGATCGGCGACAACGTGGTCATCGGCGCGGGAAGCGTCGTCGTGCACGATATTCCCTCGAACAGTGTGGCGGTGGGAAACCCCGCGCGGGTCATCAAGAAACTGCCTTGAACTTGCGAACTGCGGATAAGCGGCGCAATACGGCGTCGAACTGCGCTTTCCTACTTCGCACTACGTGCTCGTGCCGAGCTTAGTGCACAAATAGAAGCTGCGCTCGGGGCGCGTTCGTTCAGGATAACGGGGGCTACGAACTTCGTAACGCCGCTTCGGCTCAGGATGACGGGAAACAAAAAGCCGCAAATCCTCCAACTCAAGCCCTACCTGCATTGGGGAAAGCGTGATCGCAAAGCATGGCGCGATCGGGGCGCCCGTCAGTTCGGCGGGGCGCAGTCCGCGTTTGGGGCGGATTCCCCCGCCAAAGACGGAAAATATTTATGTTTTTCGGAAAAAATCTTAAAATCCAAACGCAAAACAGCTTGACGGAAGTTTTCGGAGGTCCTATAATAAAGAGGTAGTCGGCGCATGAGAGGCAGAACCGCTCGCCCCGGGCGGACCCAAAAAGGAGCCGACGCAACAAAGTTGCTGCCTTCATACAAATAAGGAGTACGGATATGAAAACCTATATGGCAAGCGCGCAAACGGTTGAGAGAAAGTGGTATGTCGTCGATGCGGACGGGATCCCTCTCGGTCGGCTTGCGTCGAAAGTCGCGGCGATCCTGCGCGGGAAGAATAAGCCCACCTTCACCCCCAACGTCGATACGGGCGATTTTGTGATCATCATCAACAGCGATAAGGCACTGCTCACGGGCAAGAAGCTCGAGAACAAATTTTATCGCTATCACACGGGCTACATCGGCGGTCTCAAGGAGATCCCCTACGGAAAGATGATGGCGGAGCGCAGCGACGTCGCCGTCTACGAGGCCGTCCGCGGGATGCTTCCCAAGAACTCGCTCGGAAGAACGATGATCAAGAAGCTGCGCGTCTACAAGGGCGCGGAGCACAAGCACGAGGCGCAGAAGCCCGAAGTGCTCAAATTATTTTAAGGTGAGGGGATAAGATATGGCGAAAACGACGATCAAGAAGAAGCTGCAGTTCTGGGGAACGGGCAGAAGAAAGAAGGCCATCGCACGCGTGCGCTTGATTCCGGGCGGCACGGGCGCGATCGTCATCAACGACCGCACTCTCGAGGACTACTTCCCCCAGGGGACGACGCAGTATGTCGTGAAACAACCCCTTGCCGAGATCGGCGCCGAAGGGAAATACGATATCTTCGTTAACGTCATCGGCGGCGGCTACACGGGCCAGGCGGGCGCCATCCGCCTCGGCATCTCGAGGGCCCTGCTCGAAGCGGAACCCGAGACGCGCCCCGCGCTCAAGAAGGCGGGCTTCCTCACGAGAGATCCCCGCGTCAAAGAGAGAAAGAAATACGGCCTCAAGAAAGCACGCAGAGCGCCGCAGTTCTCCAAGAGATGATCGAAAACCGACCCACGCGGGTCGGTTTTTTGCAAGAACGGCAAAGGAGAGAACGCCATGCAGTATGAAACGGTCGATCTGTACCGCGCATTTTCGCTTCCGCGCGGGGGAGACGGGGGGAAGCTCACCGTCTTTGCGCGCAGCGTGAATCCCGAGAACCCGCCCAAGCTCCGCCCGGCGGCGCTCGTCATCCCGGGCGGCGGCTACAACATGGTCTCCTTCCGCGAGGGGGAGCCCATCGCGATCCCGCTGCTTTCGGCGGGGTACGCTGTATTTGTTCTCGAATATTCGGTGCGCCGCGCCTATCCCGTCCCCCTCACGGAGGCGTTGCTCGCGATGCGCTACATCCGCGAAAACGCGGCGCGCTTCGGCGTGGACGGGGCGCATGTCGCCGCGTTCGGCTTCTCGGCGGGCGGGCACCTCTTGGGGCTGCTCGCGACGGCGACGGAGGAGGAACTTCTCGCCTGCGGGGGCGGACGGCCCGACGCCGCGGTGTTCGGCTATCCCGTCGTCACGACGGCGGAGTTCACCCACGAGGATACCGCCGCCACGATCTCGGGGGGCGACGGCGCGCTGCGCAGCGCGCTCTCCGTGGAAAAGCGGGTCACCGAAAAAACGCCGCCCTGCTTCATCTGGCACACCATGCAGGACGGGCTTGTCCCCGTCGAAAATTCGCTGCTGCTCGCCGCCGCGTGCAGGCAGGCGGGCGTGCCCTTCGCGCTGCACATCTTCGAGCAGGGCGGGCACGGGCTGAGCGTCGCGACGGTGGAGACGGCGGACTACGCGGGCGCCGCGGGCGACAACGCGAACGTGCGCGTCTGGTTCGATCTCGCGCTCGCGTGGCTCAAACTCCGCGGGTTTGCGGTCGTCTGACTATTTTTTGACGCGGCGGCTCGTCTCGTCGTGGCGGGCGAGGAAGCCGCCGACCGCCGTGCCTCCCTCGGGGTCGCGGCGCACCTCTTCGCCGTAGGCGGGGGCGTCGAAGGCGGCGTCGGGCGTGCGCTTTTGCTCTGCGGGCGGGGCGGATTCCGTCATCGCGGCGAGCGCGTCGAGCAGTTCGAAGATGCCGAATTTTTCCATAGAGCTCCTTTTTTGGGGGCAAATCGCCCCGCGGCGTCGGAAAATCGCGCCCAATGCGCAAATTTTCTAAAAGAAAACGCGGAAGGAACGCAACTTTTGATTGCCAAACGCCTCATTTTAGTTTATAATAGTTGTTGTATCTTTTAGAACGGAGAAAACTCCGAATACGGAAAGGTCATACGGATATGCGGAAATCGATCAAGAAAATTTTTGCGGTCGCTTCGGCGGCGGCGCTTGCAGCGGGCACGCTGGCGCTCGCTTCGTGCGGAAGCTCTTTCACCGCGCCCACGGGCTTGCCCGAACAGTATGAGCAAGTCTCCTCCAACGGCGGGTTCGTCGTTTCGGTCGGGAACTACTACTACTTCATCAACGGCGTCGAGACGTACACGTCCGACAACACTTACGGCGCACCCGTCAAGGGCGCCCTCATGCGCGTGAAGAAGTCCGAGCTCGCCGAGAACAACTCCGAGACGGTCGTCCCCTCCCTCATGGTGGCGGGCGATCACACCGCGGGCATCTATGTCTATGGCGACAGAGTGTACTACGCCACGCCCACGAACATCAAGAACACGTCGGGCGTCGTCGAAAACACCTATCTCGACTTCGCGAGCGCCAAGCTCGACGGGACGGACGTCAAGACGCACTTCCGCGTCGCGACGAACACCGTGCCCTACCGCTATGTCGAGGTGGACGGCACCGTCTACGTGCTCTACGTCGAGGGGAGCTCGAGCTTCAAGCTCCACTCCTACAACCTCAAGACGGATACCGATACCACGCTCGCCGAGAACGTGACGAAATACGTGTTCAACACGACGGACGGCTCCGACAGCGCGGAGGATCCCGATCCGTGGATCTACTACACGATGGGCGTCACCGAGAACATCGGCACGGAGGGCGCCCGCAACGCGTCGTATAACCAGATCTACCGCGTCCGCGCCGACGCGACCGAAGTCCCCGCGGGCTACGAGTACGGCGAGGACGACTTCTGGGATATGGACTATATCAAGGAAGAACTCAACGGGGTGATCCCCTATGTGAACCTCGGCGAGCTCGTGGTCGACGGGCGGGGCTACCGCAGTCCCAAGACGCCCTTCAGCCACAGCGACAGCGAGCCTTCCGCGCCCTTCGGCTACACCTATACGTTGCAGTCCTATGAGAACGGCGGCATCTACTTCACCCGCACCCAGATCTCGACGGGCACCAACACGACGGGCACCAACGGCACGCTCTACTATCTCGGGCTCGAAGGGGCGGCGGACAGCGTGAAGGCGAACGATGCGCTCGCGGTCGTCGCGAACTCTTCGGACGCCTCCGCCAAGGCGACGGCTTCGGCGATGTTCTATCTCGACGAAGCGGGCAACCACCACTATCTCTATGTGAAGGATTCGAGCATCTACCGCGTCGACGTCGCCAAGAACGGCACCGCGACCGAGCTCGAGGTCGCCTACGACATCGGCAGCGCGACCCTTCTCTACCGCGACGACGCCTCCGACGACGTATACGACTATGTCTATTTCACCCGTAGCAACGGCAACGGCACTTCCGTCGAGCGCGCCGTCTACAACGGCGACGCCGAGGACTACCGCAACCTCACCTTCACCTCGCCCGACGGCGCCAACCGCGGGAACGAGGCATACCGCTCCGTCAAGCTGCTCAATCTCCAGCATACGACCGATTGGTATAACTACGAGGTCATCGGCGGCAATGTGTTCTATGCCGACGCCGAGACGTTCGCAAGCGTCGCCTATCCCTATATCAGCGTGGCGTCCGTCAACAATCCCGACGGCTCGCTGATGGACAACCCCGAGATCGAAGCACTCAACGACAAATACGAGGCGATGACCGACGTCAACGCCAAGACGGGGTATCTCTCCAAGCTCAACGACGAGGGCAACAACAAGCTCTCCGCCGCGATCAAATACTTCTACTACACGGGCGAGACGAAGCAGTTCTACGACAACATCGCCGACGCCGTGACCGAAGGCAAGAAGGACACCTACCTCTACTCCGAAGCGGAGCAGGCGGCGTTCAAGGCGTTCACCGAGGGCACGGGCGACGACGCGGCGAAGTTCAAGGACAGCGCGGGCAAATCCTATGCCACGTATTCCTACTTCCGCACGCAGCTCGGCAAGATGAGCGAGGCGGACCGCACCGAATACGAGAACTATTGGAAGAACACGGGCCTCCAGCGCTACACCCCGCCCGCAGCGGAGGAGACGGGGCTCGCATGGTGGGCATGGATGCTCATCGGCATCGCGATCGCCGTCGTTGTCGCAGCGGCCGCATGCGTGACGTGCGTGCTGCTCAAGAAGCGCGCCAAGAAGAAAGGGCCCAAGCAGGAGAAACCGCACGTCGACACGCGCGACGACGACAAGGATATCGACGTCTACGCCGTGGAGCCGACCGAGACCGACGGCCCCGAGGAAAAGTAAGCGCGGAAAAAAACCGAACAAAAGCCACCCTGCGGGGTGGCTTTTTCAAGCGGCGCGGAAAAATTTTCCCGAAAATGCAGAATTTTTTTGCAAAACGTACGGAAAATCAGTTTACAAAAGAAATAATTCGTAATATTATTTATTAGCCCGTAAGGTACGGAGGAGCGAATATGATCAGATACATCAAGTGTCCGCGCTGCGAACTCAACTATATCGACGCGGAAAAACAGGAATATTGCGACGTCTGCCTCAACGAGATGAAGGGGATCGCGAGCGACCCCTTCGACATCGAGGAGCCCGAGGAGGTCGCCACCGAACTCTGTCCCGTCTGCGGCGAGAACATGATGCGCCCAGGCGAGAAAATGTGCGAGGAATGCCGCAAGAAGGCGGAGTACGAGGAAGAGGAGCCCGATCCCGAAGAGGACGACGAGTGGCGCGAATACCTCGACGACGACACCGACGCGGACCTCGACTCCGAGATCGGGGAGATCGACGAGACCTTCGATGAGGAATTCGACGACGAGGAACAGGAAGAGGAAACCTACGAAGGGGACGACGAAGAAGAGGATCTCGAATATGTCACGGGCGACGAGATCTATTCCCTCGGCGGCGACGACGATGACGACGACGATGACGACGAGGACGATGGGGGAGATGATTTTTGAGGATCGGGGTGCGAGTCACCCCGATTTTTTATAGCGTGTGTCTGGACTTCGTAGTGGCGAACTGCAGATAAGCGGCGCATAAAGTAGACCTTTCTAATTTGTCATGTCGACCGAAGGCGTAGCCGAAGTGGAGACATCTCTAATTTGTCATGTCGAGCGTAGTCGAGACATCTCTACCTTATTTCTACTTCGCCTACGGCTCGTGCCGAGCTTTGTGCACAAATAGAAGCCGCGCTCGGGACACCATGTCATTCAGAGGGGGCGCAGCCCCCGAAGAATCCCGCTGGTCGATGTTGGAATTTGGACTTCGTACCTCGGGGTCCTTCGCAGATGGTTTTTTTCGAACTTCGAAACGCCGCTTCGGCTCAGGATGACAGGAAAACAAAAAGCCGTGCGCGGGGCACATTCGTTCAGGATGACGTGGAAACGAAAAGCCGTGCGCTCCTCGTTTTGCTTGTTTCTCCGCAATGGCTCTCTCTATTCGCGGCACCCTGTGGTCGTTTTTTTGCAGTCGTACGGCCACAACGCACCTCCTTTCCGCTCCCCATAAGTTCCCGTCGTTTAGCGCCGCAGCGGTATTCCGCAGGGCGCGCGCGCATTTCGATTTTCCCACATCAATACCAAGGAGGAACCCCATGGAACTCATCACACGCCTCAAAAACGCGGTCAAGGCATACGACGACGCGCACAATTTCACCTGCGATCTCTGCGGCAGGGAACTCTTTGCCAACGAGCGCATCTGCGCGCCCTGCCGCAAGGCGCTCCCGTGGAACGACGGGTGCGTCTGCCCCTTCTGCGGGCGGAAGATCAAGGAAGAGGGGGTGTGCGTCGAGTGCAAGGCGCACCCGATCGGCGTGAAAAAGGCGCGTTCCGTCTTTGTGCACGAGGGCGACGCGGCGCGGCTCGTGGTGCGGTTCAAGCGCGGCGAAAAATACCTCTACCGCACGATAATCGATACCATGGTGCCGCTTTTTGCCGCAGAATTCTCCTTTGTGGAGGGGATCGTCGCCGTGCCGATGACCGAAAAAGCCCAAAAAAGGCGCGGCTACAACCAGGCGCAGCTGCTCGCCGAAGAGCTCGCCGCGCGGACGGGCGTGCCCTTTCTCGACGTCCTCCGCAAGGAAAAGGAGACCCCCTCGCAGAAGTTTCTCTCCCGCCGCGACCGCGAAAAGAACCTCTCGGGGTGCTTCCGCGCCGAGCGCGCGCCCGTCAAGGGGAAGAAACTGCTCATCGTGGACGACACCCTCACCACAGGCGCGACGATCTCTGCCGTCGCCGCCGCATTGCAGCGCGCCAAGGCAGGGGAGCTCTACGCCCTCACCGTGACGAGCGTGGAAAACAAGACGCCCTTCGGCGCGCCCGAGGAATAATCGCTTCGCCCGAAGAATAGAATAAGTTCGGGAACGGGGCAGAAAAAACCGACAAAACCGCCCGCGGTTCGACAAAACTCCTCGCTTCCCGCCTCCGAAAATATTCTATCATATAGGTGTTTGAAATGCGATTTATCACCATACGTCTCCGCTCGATCGCGCTCGCCGCGGCCATGGCGGGCATTTTGGCGCTCGGCTGTCTCACGGCGAACGCCGCGGGTGCGGAAGAAGTCTATATGAGCGGCACGCGGTCGCTGCCCATCTACAGCGTCGAGCGGGAGGACGGCAAAGTCGCGCTCTCCTTCGACTGCGCATGGGGCGTCGACCACACCGACGCCATCCTGAACACGCTCGCGGAGGAGAAGGTGCGCGTCACCTTCTTCACGGTGCAGTTCTGGACGGAGAAGTACCCCGAATACGTGAAGAAGATCGCGGAAGCGGGGCACGAGATCGGCACCCACAGCGCCACGCATTCCTATATGTCCCGCCTCAAAGAGACCGAGATCCGCGCCGAGCTCACGTCCTCCTCGGAGGCCATCCAAAAGATCACGGGAAGGCCTGTCGAGCTCTTCCGCCCGCCCTACGGGGATTACGACGACCTGCTCATCGACACCGCGAACGCGATGGGGCTTTATCCCATCCAATGGGATGTGGACTCCCTCGACTGGAAGGACCTCAGCGCCTCGGATATCGCCGCGCGCATCGTCGCCCGCGTGAAGAGCGGATCCATCATCCTGATGCACAACAACGGGCTGCACACGGCGGAGGCGTTGCCCATCGTCATCGGCACCCTGCGCGCAAACGGCTTCACGTTCGTGCCCATCGGCGAGCTCATCTACCGCGAGAACTACACCATCGACGCGGCGGGGCGGCAGATCCCCAAGGGGAGCGCATAGCCCGCAAACATGCAAATGACCCGCCCGCAAGGTGCGGAGACGTCCGAAAGGAGGACTTATGGATTACAACCCGGAAAAGAACAACAAGGTCTACATTTATGGAGAAATCGTGTCGGAAGCGACCTTCTCGCACGAGGTTTACGGCGAAGGATTTTATGAATTATTCGTACGGGTCCTGCGGCTTTCGGGGCAGGCGGACATCCTGCCCGTGACGATCTCCGAGCGGCTCATCCGCGGGAACAACCTCACCGTGGGCAGCATGCTCTCCGCCGTGGGGCAGTTCCGCAGCTACAACAAGCTCGAGGGGGGCAGGTCCCGCCTCATGCTCACCGTGTTCGTGCGGGAGCTCGTCGAGCCCAGCGCCTCGCGCAATCCCAACGGCATCGTGCTCTCGGGCTACATCTGCAAGCCGCCCATCTACCGCACCACGCCGTTCAACCGCGAGATCGCCGATCTTCTGCTCGCCGTCAACCGCGCATACAACAAGTCCGACTACATCCCCTGCATCGCGTGGGGCCGCAACGCCCGCTTCGTGCAGAACCTCAAAGTGGGGGATCGGGTCGCCCTTTCGGGCAGGATCCAGAGCCGCGAATACCAGAAGCGCCTCTCGGAGACCGAGACCGTCACCATGACGGCGTATGAAGTCTCCATCTCCAAGCTCGCCGCCTTCGACGAAGGGGAGGAGTTCGACGTCGACGAGGCCTTCGATCTCTACGGCATGCCCTCGGACGGCGCCGCGTCGTAAACAGCAAACAGAAAAAAACGGGGCATGTCCCCGTTTTTTTGATAAAGTGAAAAACTTTGCTTGACATTTCCCCCGCCGTGCGGTACAATATTTGAAAAAATTTCCGTAAAAGGAGAACGGCAATGGAAAAGAACAAGACGGCGATCCTCGTCGTGGATATGCTCAACGATTTTGTGACGGGCGCGCTGAAATGCGATCGCGGGCTCGCCATCGTCCCCAAGACGGCGGAGCTGCTCCGCGGCGCGAGAAAAGCGGGGGTACCCGTCGTTTTTTGCAATGACGCGCACATCAAGGGGATCGACCATGAACTCAAACTCTGGGGGGATCACGCCATCGCGGGCACCAAGGGCGCGGAGGTCATCCCCGAGCTCGAGCTCTCGCCGCAGGACTACGTGGTGCCCAAGCGCAGGTATTCGGGCTTCTTCCACACCGACCTCGATCTGCTCCTCCGCGAGCTCGGCGTGGAGACCGTCATCATGACGGGGCTGCACGCGCACATGTGCGTGCGCCACACCTCGGCGGACGCCTACCAGCTGGGCTACAACGTCGTCGCCGCCATCGACGCGATGGATAGCTTCACGAAAGAGGATTACGAATACGGCATCAAGTACCTGCACGATACCTACAGCGCCGAACTCAAGACGGTCGATGAACTCCTCGCCGAGATGAACGCACAATAACGTGCCAAAAGAGCGAAACATGAGCGAAGAGCGCGCCGCGGACGGCTGTCCGCGGCGCGCTTCTTAAAACAACCAACGGGCCCCCCTGAAAATAACCGACGGCCCCATGGAAAGGAAGGTTATTCCAACGCTTTGAAAAACAGGATCGCATCGTGCCCTTTTTGATTTTTGTAACGAGAATGGTCCGTTTCGAACCCGACTTTTGATGCAGTTTTCCGCTTGCGAAATTCCCGGCGCGTACTTGCCGATAGACGATCGCCCGGATCGGCAGATCCAGGCAATCGAACTTTTGCAGTAAAACGTCGCTCCTTCTGCTTCCATCGCAGCGCATTGTTTGCGCCAAATCGGCCCACGCTCCGCAGAGTTCGAAAAAGTGAAAAAGTGGGGGGATGTGGTATCCGATTTCACATTTTCGCGTCCGTACGGCCGCTGTTTTCCGCACAAACGCGGAAGGAAATGAACGGGGGGCATGTCCGAGACATACCCCCCGTTCTATGTTTGTATCTTCAAAATTCGCATTTTTGGGCGAGGAAGGCGAGAACTTCGTCGCAGGTCATGCGGACCTGCTCCATCGTGTCGCGGTCGCGCACCGTCACCGTGCCGTTTTCGAGGGTCTCGAAGTCCACGGTGAGGCAGAAAGGGGTGCCGATCTCGTCCTGACGGCGATAGCGCTTGCCGATGGAGCCCGCCTCGTCGTAGATGACTGCAAAGCGCTTTTTGAGCTTCGCGAGCAGCTCCTTCGCCTGCGGGGCGAGGTTCTTCTGGAGGGGCAGCACGGCGGCCTTGTAAGCGGCGATCGCGGGGTGGAAGTGGAGCACGCTGCGCACGTCGCCGCCCTCGAGCGTCTCCTCCTCGTAGGCCTCCGAGAGCACGGCGAGCATGAGGCGGTCGGCGCCGATCGAATATTCGATGACATAGGGGATATACTTCTCCCCGTTCATGGGATCGACATAGGTGAGCGTCTTGCCCGAGTACTCCTGGTGGCGGGAGAGATCGTAGTCGGTGCGGTTGTGGATGCCGTTGAGCTCCTGCCAGCCCATGGGATAGAGATATTGGATATCGCACGCCTCTTTGGCGTAGTGGGCGAGCTTCTCGTGGTCGTGGAAGCGCAGATGTTCGGGACGGAAGCCGAGGTCGATGAGGAAGTCGTATGCCCGCTTCTTGAACTCTTGATAATATGCTTCGTCGGTGCCCTCTTTGCAGAACCACTGGTGCTCCATCTGCTCGAATTCGATGGTGCGGAAGATGAAGTTGCCCGGGGTGATCTCGTTGCGGAAGGCCTTGCCGATCTGCGCGATGCCGAAGGGGACCTTGGCGCGGGTGGTGCGCTGGACGTTGAGGAAGTTGACAAACTCGCCCTGCGCCGTCTCGGGGCGGAGATAGATCTTGTTCTGGCTCTCGTCGGTGACGCCGCGGCTCGTCTCGAACATCAGGTTGAAGGTGCGGATGGGCGTCCAGTCGAAGCCGCCGCAGACGGGGCAATGCACCTCGTGCGTGCGGATGTAGGCCTCCATCTCCTCGTTGGTCATGAGGTCGGGATCCACGGCGCCCTTGGCGTGCGCTTCGATGAGATTATCGGCGCGGTGGCGGGTCTTGCACTTCTTGCAATCCATCTTGGGATCGGAAAAGGAGGTCGTGTGCCCGCTCGCCTCCCACACGCGGGAATTCATGAGGATCGCCGCGTCCACGCCGTAGGAATTTTCGCTCTCGTAGACGAAGCGCTTCCACCACGCCCGCTTGATGTTGTTCTTGATCTCGACGCCGACGGGGCCGTAGTCCCACGTGTTGCCCATGCCGCCGTAGATCTCGGAGCCGGGGAAGATGATGCCGCGCGCCTTGCAGAGGGCGACGAGCTTCTCCATAGTCACATCTGCCATAGTATGCCTGCCTTTGATTTCTTTTCGTGATATTATAGCATTCCGCGCGAAAACCCGTCAAGCGATTGCGCGGGCTGCGAAAAAATCTTTTCGGGCTACACCCTGCACAGCTTGAAGAGGGCGGTGGCGCCGAACGTCCCCGCGCCGAAGAGGAGGAACCATTTGAGGAGGGTGAAGCCGAGCCCCTCGGGGAAGAGCAGGGCGACGCCGAACATCGCCCCCGCGGCGAGCCCCCCGAGCGGGATGTGCAAAAGGCGCTTCCAGAGGACGTCCGTCTCTTTGTACTTCAAAAAGGAGCACAGGGGCAGGAAAAACGCGGCGCCCGAGAGGAGGGCGGTCATCTGCACGTGGTCGTGCTCGGGATAGAAGGGGAGGGTGAGCAGCAGCGCCGCGGCGAGCCCCATGAGGCAGAAATAGCGCGCCTTGTAGGCGTAGCGGTAAACAAGATGCCACAGGACCGCGATGAGCACGCCGAGCGCGGTGCCGAGGAGGACGTCCGTCGGATAGTGCACGCCGAAGTACATCCGCGAACAGCACACGAGCGCGATGAGCACCCCGAAAAGTACCCACCCGTATATCTTTTTTCGCAACATCGCCCCCGCGCAGAGCGCAGAGGAAGTCGCCTGCGCGTGCCCGCTCGGGCAGGAGAGCGTATCGCCGAGATCGCGCGTGGAAAAGAGGGGGGTATCCACGTCTCTCCGCGAGACGACGCCCGCGGCATACGGGCGGGGACGGGAGATCGCGTTTTTGAGGAAGGCGTTGACCGCGGCGGAGGAGACCGCCGTGACGAGCAGCTGTTCGCCCGTTCTTCGCGGGAGCAACCAGAAGAGCAGGAGCACGATGACGCCCACGGTGAGCCCTTCCCCCAAAAAAGAGAAGATCCCGAAGATCCAATCGAGCGGGACGCAGCGGATCCCCTCGAAAAATTTCAGTATTGCAGGTTCCATATCCCGATTATAGCACAATTTCCAAAAAAATGTCGCATAAAACGGTATCATTTTTTTCGGGAGTATGATATAATTGTGCCGTACGAGTATTTTTGTTCCGCAGGCGCGCCCTGCGGGCGACGAGGACAACGGGAGAAAGACTATGGCGGAAGCGGAAAATTTCATCCAGGCATTCATCGACGAGGACCTCGCGGCGGGGAAGATCTCCGCGGTCAAGACGAGGTTCCCGCCCGAGCCCAACGGCTATCTGCACATCGGGCACGCCAAGAGCATGTTCGTCAACTTCGGCACGGCGGAAAAATACGGGGGGACGTGCAATCTCTTTTTCGACGACACCAACCCCTCCAAGGAAAAGACGGAGTATGTCGACGCCATCCGCCGCGACATCGAATGGCTGGGCTACCGTTGGGAGAAGGAGGTCTACGCCTCGGACTTCTTCGATATCATCTACGACGACGCGGAGAAACTGATCGAAGCGGGCAAGGCGTTCGTGTGCGACCTCTCCGCCGAGGAGATCAAGGCGACCCGCGGCACGCTCACCGAGCCCGGCACGGAGAGCCCCTACCGGAACCGCACGCCCGAGGAGAATCTCCGCCTCTTCCGCGAGATGCGGGCGGGCAAGTATGCGGACGGCGAGAAGTGCCTCCGCGCCAAAATCGACATGGCGTCCCCCAACATCAACCTCCGCGACCCCGTCATCTACCGCATTCTGCGCGCCGAACATCACCGCACGGGCAACAAGTGGTGCATCTATCCGATGTACGACTACGCCCATCCCATCTGCGACTATTTGCAGGGGGTCACCCATTCCCTCTGCACGCTTGAATTCGAGGACCACCGCCCGCTCTACGATTGGGTGGGGATCAATCTCGGCTTCTCGCCCAAGCCCCGCCAGATCGAGTTCGCGCGGCTCAACCTCACCAACCTCGTCATGAGCAAGCGCTATTTGAAGAAGCTCGTCGAGGAAAAGACGGTCCACGGCTGGGACGATCCGCGCATGCCCACGCTCGCGGGGCTACGCGCCCGCGGCATCCCCGCGGAGGCGATCAAGGATTTCTGCGCCCGCATCGGCGTCGCGAAGGCGCAGTCGGAGTGCGAGATCGGCTACTTCGAGGCGGTCGTCCGCGATTGGCTCAACCTGCACGCCCCCCGCGCGATGGCGGTCACGGCGCCCCTCAAGCTCACGATCGTGAACTACGAGGGCGAGGAGGACGTCGACTTCGAGATCAACCAGCTCGATGAAACGGCGGGCACCCGCAAGGTGAAGTTCGGCAAGACGCTCTGGATCGAGCAGGCGGACTTCTCGCTCGACCCGCCGCCCAAGTATCACAGGCTCAAACTCGGCGGCTACGCCCGTCTCAAAAACGCCTACATTGTGCGGGCGGACGAGGCGGTGACCGATGAAAACGGCAACGTCACCGAGGTAAAGTGCACCTATATCCCCGAGAGCCGCAGCGGGAACGATACGAGCGGCATCAAGGCGAAAGGGGTGCTCCATTGGGTGAACGCCGCGGCCTGCGTGGACGCGGAGCTCCGCCAATACGACCATCTTCTCCGCGACGCGGACTACGCGGGGCAGGATTTTTCGGAGCGCATCCGCGCCGACAGCGAGCACATCTTCGCCGCAAAGGCGGAGCCCTATCTCGCCGAGAACGAGGGGAGCTACCAGCTCATGCGCACGGGTTACTACCGCGCCTTCCGCGAGGGCGAGAAGCTCGTGCTCTCGGAGATCGTTTCGCTCAAAGATAATTTCAACAAGTAACGCCCTATCCTATGGGCGGAGGAGGTTCTATGTCGAACTTACTTGCAGGATCCACGGTCACGGTCGTGATCGTCGTTGCCGTCATCGCAGTCTGCGTGATCGGGCTCGTGGCGGCCGTCTACGGTTTTTTCCGCAAATTCAGCTGCATGGGCTGGATGGCATGGCAGATCCTTTTGAGTTTCGTTCTGTTGCTTTCGGTGACCTGGCTCCCCGCGACGATGCCCCGCGGCGCCCGTTTCTGGCTGGGAACGGCGTTTCTCCTGATCGGGCTCGGCGTCGTATTCGGCGGCGCAACGGTCGGGCGGCACTTCTTGCTCAAACGCTATGAGCCCCTGCCAAAAGTGCTGCGCATCCTCGACCGCGTGTTGGGCGCGGTGACGGCGGTGCTCGACGTGGTGATGGTATTCGGGATCACCGCGGGCGTCGTCTGCGTCTCGATGGATTCCTTCTTCTTCGAGGGCTCGTCGATCGCGCGCCCCGAATTCCTCGCGGTGTTCGAAAACAATGCGGGGTGGGATCTCCTGTCGGCGTTCGTCTTCGATCTCTTCGTCGTCGCGATCTTCTCGCTCTGCGTGAACGCGGGCTTCCGCGTCGGCTTCGGGCGGATGGCGCTCATCTTCGTGATGTTCGCCCTCACGGCGGGCGCCTTCGCGCTGTCCGCGCTCATGACGATCAAGCTCGGGATGTTCCGGAGCATGGCGAGCGGCATCGGCGGGGCGATCAAGGGCGTGGATCCCTCGATCGGCGGGATCATCGGCAGCCTCATCACGATGTTCATCCTCTTCATCGTGCTGTTCGTGGGGGTCGGCTTTGCGGGCTGGGGGCTGAACAAGCTCGTCGCCTACTGCCGCTACAACACCCTCACGGGCATCATCGACAGCGCGCTGCTCGCCTTCCTCTTCTTCGTGATCATGCTGCTCGTCGCCTGCGGGATCAACGCCCTCGTGGCGTTCCTCGCGAACGACGGGCTCAACGAGTTCGTCGGCGGGATCGCTTCCGCCATCGGGAGCGCGCTCGGCGGGCAGGGGGACGCCCCGACGGAGAGCCTCACGAACCCCGTGCTCACGGGCGTGTTCGATACGGTGAAGAACGTCGCGAAGGGCATCGAATCCATCTTCTGCTCCTCGCCCATCTCCCGCTGGCTCTATGAGTCCAATCCCTTCGCCGCGCTCACATAAGTTGGAGAAAAATCGGGCATACTCCCTGTATGCTGGACGAAGGATCGCGCGCGCTCCTCGCCGCCGTCAACGGAATGTGCGAGCGGGGCGGCTTCAAGATCATCGAAGAGGGAGAGCTCGTGCGCGCGTGTCGTCTCGACGCGGAGACGATGCGGCAGACCATGGCGCTGCTCGCGGAGAAAAAGCTCATCGAGCTGCGCTATGCCGAGGACGGGACCTACTGCGTGCGCCCGCTTCCCGCGGGGAAAGGGTATCTCGCGCGGGAGGCGCAGGAGGCGCGCGAACGCGGAAAGATGCACCGCGAGGCCTTCCTCTTCGGGGCGGGCGGCGCCGTGCTCGGCGGCGCGCTCTCGGCGCTTTTCGCCTTCGTCCTCGCCCTTCTTCTCCATGTTTAACGAAAAGCTCTCAAAGCGGGAAAACGAGGTGATGGGTGCGGTTTTTTCCCTCTCCGAGGGGAAGGAGCGCTTCCTCGTCTCCCCCTATGAACTGCTCGCGGTGCTGCCCGGGCGGTCGAATTTCGACGAAGAAAAGCTCGAGCGTGCGCTGCGTGCCCTCGAGCTCGACGGCTATTTCGAGCTTGTCTTTACCGACCGCAAGGGCGAAAAGACCTACTGCGTGCACATGCGCGAGGCGGGGCTCGCCTACCGCAGGCAGGAGATCCTCCGCAGGCGCAGTCTCTCGGCGCGCCTCATGCTCGCCGCGGTGTGCGGGATCCTCTCCGCCATGCTCGGTATTTTGCTCAAGCTTTTGCTCGCCTGACGCTTGACATTTCCCCGCGGACGGGGTATAATAAAACAAACGTTCGAAATACGAGGGAAACCATTGGAGCATTTCGAGTTCAAACTGCATTCTCCCTTCGCGCCGACGGGCGACCAGCCCGAAGCGATCGCCGCCCTCACCGAGGGCGTGAAGGACGGGATCCGCGCGCAGGTGCTTCTCGGCGTCACGGGCAGCGGCAAGACGTTTACGATGGCGAACGTCATCAAAAACGTGGGGCGCCCCGCGCTCGTCATCGCCCACAACAAGACGCTCGCCGCCCAGCTCTGCAACGAATTCCGAGAATTCTTCCCCGAAAACAGGGTGGAATTCTTTGTCTCTTATTACGATTATTACCAGCCCGAGAGCTACATCCCCTCGACGGATACCTATATCGAAAAAGATATGTCGATGAACGACGAGATCGACAAGCTCCGCAACGCCGCGACATGCTCGCTCGGCGAGCGGGACGACGTGATCGTCGTCTCCTCGGTCTCCTGCATCTATGGGCTGGGCGCGCCCGAGGAGTTCTTCCGCCTCGGCGTCTCGCTCCGTCCCGGGCAGGCGATGGAGCGGGGGGAACTGCTCTCCCGCCTCGTCGATATCCAATATTCCCGCAACGACATGGATTTCAAGCGCTCGACCTTCCGCGTGCGGGGGGACGTGGTGGAAATTTTCCCCGCGTCCAACTCGGAAGTGGCGATCCGCGTGGAGTTTTTCGGCGACGAGATCGACCGCATTTCCGAGGAGGACGTTACGACGGGCAAGATCGTCTCCGAGCTCAAGCACGCCGTCATCTTCCCCGCGAGCCACTACGCCGTGGGCAGCGAACGGCTCGCCGCGGCGCTCGCGATGATCGCGGAGGACCTCGAAGGCGAGGTGAAGGCGTTCGAGACGGAGGGCAAGCTCCTCGAGGCCCAGCGCCTCCGCCAGCGCACCGAGCACGACCTCGAGATGATGCGCGAGATCGGCTACTGCTCGGGCATCGAGAACTATTCCCGCTACTTCGACGGCAGGCGCCCCGGGGAGCCCTCGTTCACGCTTTTGGATTACTTCCCCGAGAATTTCCTCGTCTTTATCGACGAGAGCCACATGACGCTGCCGCAGATCCGCGCCATGTACAACGGCGACCGCGCGCGGAAGATCAATCTGGTGGAGTACGGCTTCCGCATGAAGTCCGCCTTCGACAACCGCCCCCTGACCTTCGAGGAGTTCGACGCGCGCGTCCCGCAGCTCATCTGCGTCTCGGCGACGCCCGCGCCCTACGAGCTCTCGATCGCGGGCAACGTCGTCGAACAGCTCATCCGTCCGACGGGGCTCTTGGATCCGCCCGTCACCGTGAAGCCCACCAAGGGGCAGATCGACGACCTGCTCTCCGAGGTCCGCACGGTCGTAAACACGGGGGGGCGTGTGCTCGTAACGACGCTCACCAAGCGCATGGCGGAGAGCCTCACCGACTACATGAAGGAGGCGGGCGTCAAGGTCCGCTACATGCACTCGGACATCGATACGCTCGAGCGCATCGACATCGTGAACGGCCTCCGCAGCGGGGAGTTCGACGTGCTCTGCGGCATCAACCTGCTCCGCGAGGGGCTGGATCTCCCCGAGGTGAAGCTCGTCGCCATCCTCGACGCCGACAAAGAGGGGTTCCTCCGCAGCGAGACCTCCCTCGTGCAGACGATCGGGCGCGCCGCGCGCAACGCGGAGGGGCGGGTCATCATGTATGCCGACGAAATGACGGGCAGCATGCAGCGCGCCATCGGCGAGACCGAGCGCAGACGGGCCAAACAACAGGCCTACAATGCGGCGCACGGCGTCGTGCCGCGGACGATCGTCAAAGATATCAAGAGCACGCTCTCCATCACGGGCAAGGCAAAGAAGGGCGCCGAGATCGCCGCGAAGGACATCCCCGAGGAGATCGAAAAGCTCAAAACGCTCATGCGCATCGCCTCCAACGCGCTCGACTTCGAGAAGGCGATCGAGATCCGCGAGACCATCAACGACCTGCGCAAACGCATGCGGAAATGAGGGGGTGTTCACGGAAATTTCTTGTGCCGAGAAATTTCCGTGAGGGGTTAAATTACTACATCCCCCGACTATTTCGGCCGCGAACCGCTTTGATCTCAAAGGCAAGAAGCGCATGAATGCGCAAATGAGGTCGCGCAGCGCAAAAGCGTGGTTTTGCTCGCGCAAGGGAGTTTGAGAGTTCACGAAATTTCTTGTGCCGAGAAATTTCCGTGAGGGGTTAAATTACTACATCCCCCGACTATTTCGGCCGCCAACCGTTTTGTCCTCAAAGGCAAGAAGCGCGCGGCGCAAATGGGGCGAAAAACCCAAAAGTGTGATTTTGGGTTTTTCAGAGATTTGGAATGCGGGTCCCGTGTCATCCTGAGCGCAGCGCCCCGCGCGTAGCTTCTATTTGTACACAAAGCTCGGCACGAGCACGAAGTGCGAAGTAAGGGATCCCGAGGTACGAAGTCCGCTTTCCAACATCGACCAAGGGGATTCTTCGGGGGCTGCGCCCCCTCTGAATGACAAGTAAAACAGGCCCCCCTCTGAATGACATTGCAGTTCGCCCTTACGAAGCCCAAACATAGAGGAAAAGATATGAAGATCGCTGTTGACATCGATGATACCTTGAATATTCTCGACCGCGTCGGGCGGGCGGGGGCGTATATCGAGCGCAACCACCTGCCGTTCCGGCTCGTCAACGACCATTCCTGCGCCTTTGTCGATACATACGATTGGACCTACGACGACGTGCTGAAATTCATCCACGACGGCGGGATCGTCACCTTTACGGACGCCGAGGCGCGCAAGTGGGCGCGCGAAGTGCTCACGGGCTGGAGGGCGGCGGGGCACGAGGTCATCGTGCTCACCGCGCGGCGGGAGGATTGGTTCGTCAACCCCGAGAAGGTCTCGCGGGATTGGCTGGAAAAGCGCCGCATCCCCTACGACGCGCTCGTCGCCGACGTCCCCTTCGGCGAGAAGGGCAAATACTGCGCCGAGCACGGCATCTCCATCCTCGTGGACGACAGCGTTGAAGCGTGCCTGAACGCGCAGGAATACGGCGTGCGCGCCGTCCTCGCCGTGGGCAGGCACAACATCGACCGCGCGGGCGAGGTCCGCTACGGCGGCGCAAATTGGCGCCAGATCGACTACGCCGTCCGCCACATCCTCTCGCTGATCTCCTGAAATGTCGGGGGACGCTGTGTTTTTTCCGCCGAACTGCAGATAAGAGCAAGATGAAAGACTACATTTACGTAAAGGGTGCAAAGGAAAACAACCTGAAGAATATCGACGTCAAGATCCCGCGGAACAGCCTCACCGTGTTCACGGGGCTTTCGGGCAGCGGAAAATCCACGCTCGCCTTCGATACCATCTTCGCCGAGGGCCAGCGCCGCTACATGGAGAGCCTCTCTTCCTACGCCCGTCAATTCCTCGGCATGATGGAGAAGCCCGACGTCGAGTCCATCGACGGGCTCTCCCCCGCCATCTCCATCGACCAAAAGACGACCTCGCACAACCCCCGCTCGACGGTGGGGACCGTCACCGAGATCTACGACTATCTCCGCCTCCTGTTTGCGCGGGCGGGCACGCCGCACTGCCCCAACTGCGGCAGGGAGATCAAGCGGCAGACGGTGGACGAGATCGCCGACCGCGTGATGGAGCTCCCCGCGGGGAGCAAACTGCTCATCGGGGCGCCCGTCGTCCGCGGCAAGAAGGGGGAATACAAGAAGGAGCTCGCGGGCTACCGCAAGAGCGGCTTCGCGCGGGTGAAGATCGACGGCATCCTCTATGATCTGCAAGAGGAGATCGCCCTCGAGAAGAACATCAAGCACAACATTTCGGTCATCGTCGACCGCATCGTCGTGAAAGAGGGGGTCTTGAAGCGGCTCACCGAGTCGCTCGAGACGGCGCTGAAGCTCGCCGACGGGCTCGTCACGGCGGAATACGACGACAAGGAGATCCTCTTCTCCTCGCGCTATGCCTGCCCCGACTGCGGCATCTCCATCGAGGAGATCGAGCCGCGGCTCTTCTCCTTCAATACGGTCTGGGGCGCCTGCCCGACCTGCTCGGGGCTGGGCTTCACGCAGAAGGTCGATCCCGACCTCATCTGCCCCGACCGCACCAAGACGCTCCGCGAGGGGGCGATCCGCATCAGCGGCTGGAACCTCGACAGCTCCTCGGTGACGCAGGCGTATCTCGGGGCGCTCGCCCGTCACTATAAATTCTCCCTCGATGTCCCCGTGATGGATCTGCCCCAAGAGGTGTTCGATCTGCTGATGTACGGGAACGGGGGCGAAAAAATCAACCTTGAATACAACACGCGCACCTTCCGCTCCACCTACATGGCGCCGTGGGAGGGCTTCGTGTGCAACTTGCAGCGGCGGTATGAGCAAACGCAGTCGGCGGGCGTGAAGATGGACATCGAGCGCTACATGCGCACGAGCGATTGCCCCGCCTGCCACGGGAAACGCCTCAAAAAGGAGGCGCTCGCCGTCACCCTCGGCGGAAAGAACATCATCGAGGTGTGCGAAATGCCCGTCCGCAGGCTCCCCGCTTTCTTCGCGGAGCTCGGGCTTTCGGCGACGCAGCACGCCGTGGCGGACGTCATCCTGAAGGAGATCCGCGCCCGCCTCAACTTCCTCATCGGGGTGGGGCTCGACTATCTCACCCTCGCCCGCAGCGCGGCGACCCTCTCGGGCGGAGAGAGCCAGCGCATCCGCCTCGCGACGCAGATCGGCAGCGCGCTCTCGGGGGTGCTCTACATCCTCGACGAGCCCTCGATCGGGTTGCACCAGCGGGACAACGAGAAGCTGCTCGCCTCCCTCAAGGGGCTGCGCGACATCGGCAACACGCTCATCGTCGTCGAACACGACGAGGAGACCATGCGGGCGGCGGATTACATCGTGGACATCGGCCCCATGGCGGGCATCCACGGCGGGGAAGTCGTCGCGTGCGGCACCCCGGAGGACATCATGCGGGAGCCCCGCTCCATCACGGGGGACTACCTCGCGGGGCGCAGGAAGATCGAGGTACCCTCGGTGCGGGCGAAGCCCGACGGCAGGTGGTTCCGCGTGACGGGCTGCCGCCAGAACAATTTGAAGGACATCGACGTCGCCTTCCCCGCTGGGCTCATCACCGCGGTCACGGGGGTGAGCGGCTCGGGCAAGAGCTCCCTCGTCAACGAGATCGTGCTGCCCATTCTCGCGAACAATCTGAACGGCGCCCGCCTGAAAGGGGGGGAATGTAGTGGTTTTTCGGGGTTGGACCTCTTCGATAAGGTCATCGCGATCGACCAATCCCCCATCGGCAGGACGCCCCGCTCCAACCCTGCGACGTACACGGGCGTGTTCACCGCCATCCGCGACCTCTTCGCGGCGACGACGGACGCCAAGACGATGGGCTTCAAATCGGGGCGGTTCTCCTTCAACGTCGCGGGGGGCAGGTGCGAAAACTGCCAGGGCGACGGCATCATGAAGATCGAGATGCACTTCCTGCCCGACGTGTTCGTGCCCTGCGAAGTGTGCGGCGGCAAGCGGTATAACCGCGAGACGCTCGAAGTCAAATACAAGGGCAAGTCCATCGCCGACGTGCTCGAAATGACGGTGGAGGAGGCGTGCGAGTTCTTCAAGAACCAGCCCTCCATCTACAACAAGATCTCCACGCTCAACGACGTCGGGCTCGGCTACATCAAGCTCGGGCAGTCCTCGACGACCCTCTCGGGCGGGGAGGCGCAGCGCGTGAAGCTCGCGACCGAGCTCTCGAAGCGCTCCACGGGCAGGACGTTCTACATCCTCGACGAGCCCACGACGGGCCTCTCGAGCTACGACGTGGAGAAGCTCGTGCAGATCCTGCTCCGCCTGCGCGGAAACGGCAACACGGTGGTCGTCATCGAGCACAATCTCGACATCATCAAGATCTCCGACTACATCATCGACCTCGGGCCGGAGGGGGGCGACGGCGGCGGAACGGTCGTCGCCACGGGTTCCCCCGAGGAGATTGCCGCCTGCGAAACTTCCTACACGGGGCAGTTTTTGCGGAAGGTGCTGTGAGGGCGGGGCGGCGGGTCCCGTGCGAAAAATCAACGACAGGTGGGCACTTATGTTCAACCGAGACATGCAAAAATTGGGCGAAACGCGGAGCGTCATCCGCGAGATCTTCGAATACGGCAACAGGCGCAAGGCGGAGATCGGCGAAGAGAACGTGTTCGATTTCTCGATCGGTAATCCCTCGGCGCCCCCGCCCGCGGCGGTCACGGAGGAGCTTTTGCGGCTCCTCGGCGCCCTTCCTCCCGAAAAGCTGCACGGCTATTCCTCGGCGGCGGGGCTTCCCGAGGTCCGCGCGGCCGTCGCGTCGTTTCTCCGCGGGCAATACGGGGTGCCCATGTCCGAAGATCTCGTCTATATGACGTACGGCGCGGCTTCGGCGCTCTCGGCGACCTTTTCCGCGCTCATCGCGGAGGAAGGGGAGGAGATCGTCGTCCCTGCGCCCTTCTTCCCCGAATATGCGGTGTTCGTGCGGCAGGCGGGCGGGAAGCTCGTACCCGTGCCCACCGACGCGGCCTTCCACCTCGATCTCGGGGCGATCGGCGGTGCGATCACGCCGAAAACCAAGGCCGTCCTTCTGAATTCGCCCAACAATCCGACGGGCGCCGTCTATACCGCGCAGGAGCTCTCGGCGCTCGCCGACCTCCTGCAAACGTGCAACAGGGGGCGGGAGACGCCCGTCTTTCTGATCTGCGACGAGCCCTACCGCAAGCTCTGCTATGTGGAGCCGCCCGTCTATCCGATGGCGGTTTATCCGCATACGGTGGTATGCGATTCCTTTTCGAAGTCCCTCTCGCTCGCGGGGGAGCGCATCGGCTACATCGCCGTCTCGCCGCAGTGCGCGGGGGCGGAGACGCTCTTTTCCGCCATCGTGGGGGCGGGGCGGGCCCTCGGCTATGTGTGCGCGCCCACCCTCTTCCAGCGCGCCGTCGCGGGGTGCCTCGGCGCTTCGTGCGATCTCGCCGCCTATCGGGAGAACCGCGACCTGCTCTACGGGGCGCTCTGCGGCATGGGCTACGAATGCGTGAAGCCCGAGGGGGCCTTCTATCTCTTCGTGAAGAGCCCCGAGCCCGACGCGGCCGCGTTCTGCGCGCGGGCAAGGGAACACGAACTGCTGCTCGTGCCCTCGGATAGCTTCGGGATCGGGGGGTACGTACGTATTTCTTATTGCGTGGCGCGGGACGTCATCGAACGGAGCCTGCCCGCTTTTGCGGCGCTCATGCAGACGTACAGGACGTGAGATCGGCACCGCCGCGGCGCATAACAACGGAAACAAGGGAGAAGAAAACGGGAGGTTTTATATGACGATCGGTGAAAGAATCAGCTGCCTCAGGGTCAAGCGCAACATGTCCCAGAGCGAGCTCGCGGGCGCGCTCGGGGTCTCGCGCATCATGGTGAGCCGCTGGGAGAACGACGTCTCCCGCCCCTCGGGGAAAAATCTTCTGCGCATCTGCAGTTTTTTCGAGATCAACAGCGACTACTTTGCCGACTGCGACGCCGCGGAGGAGACCGGGTGCGCGGAGGTCGCCGAAGAGGAGGTGGAGATGTCGGCGCTCCTGCTCGAACTGCGCACGTTGCGGCAGGAACTCGCGCGGAAGGAGCGCAGGGACTTCGGATGGCGCAAGCGGATCGCGGTCATTCTGCTCTTGGTGTTCACGCTGTTTTTCGTCGCGATGACGATCAGCATCGGCATGGCGCTGCACCGCTCCGCGGGCATGATGTACGGCGCGCGCCTCTCGCCGTTCGAAAATACCGAATTCACGATCGTGTTCATCTTCAGCGTGCTCTTCGGGCTGGGGACGGCAGCCGTGGCGATCTTCTGGCGGGACCGCAGCGGAGACCGCGGCGGAGAGAAATAACAAAAAAACGGCACACGGGGTGCCGTTTTTTTGTGCGCAAGATCATGTTTGGAGCAGTTTTTCGATGTACTGTGTGAGCGTCTTTGCATACGACTTGTGCGCGCTCGCGATGGGGTGTCCGCCCGCGCCCGCGTCGTTTTTGCGGAATTCGAGGTAGCTCATCTTGTCGTCGTTCACGGCGGCGAGCGCCTTTTGGATGCCGCTCACGATGTCGCCGTTCGCGCCCATCATGCCGTAGATGCAGACGACGTAGGCGTGCGGGTAGATCTCCCTGAGGTGAGTGAGGAATTCGGTGTAATCCTTGGGGAACTGCGAGCGGTAGCTCGGGTCTTTGCTCGTGATATAGGAGGCGTCGTTGGTGCCGAGGGCGAGGACGACGACGTCGGTCTCCGCGTCGTACTCCCAAAGCTCGCCCGTGCGGTTGGAAGTGAGGGTGTGCATCTGCTTCATCGTGAGGATGTCGTACATGTTCGTGTTGAGGCAGATGCCCGAAAGCGCCACGACGGAGAAATCGGCGTTGAAGTTTTGGGCGGTGAGATAGGCATAGGTGGTGCAGCCATCCGAATTCTCGACGCTCCAATTCCCGCCCTGTTGCAGGGTGCCGTAGCCCGCCGTGATCGAATCGCCGATGAACTCCATCTTGAAGTCGCTCTTCTCCTGCGCGGCGAGGAAGGTCTCCGCGGAGAGGGAGGTCACGGCGAACTTGCCGCGGTCGACCTCCGAGCCCTTCATGATCTTTGCGACGTGGATGCCCTCGCCGAGCCCTTCGGCGACGGTGAACTCGCCCGCGTTCAGGCGGAGGAATTCCCCCGTGGCGTCGCCGTCGAGATAGATGTGCACAAAGACGTCCTGTTCGGTCGTGGCCGTCATGGTGAGCGAGTCGCCGAGGAAGGCGACCTCGAATCCCGAGGCGACGTTATCGAAATTCAGGGCGTCGTTTTTGATGTAGGTCCGCCCGTAAATGTTGATGTATTTCTCGTCGAAGGAGAGGATCTCCTCTCGGGTCGCCGTCTGATAGACGGAGACGGGCAGGGTGGCGCGCGCGGTCTTATAGGTGGCGATAAGCTCGGTTTGGCCCGCGGCGCGGGCGGAGAGCTTGCCCTCCTTCACTTCGGCGAGGGCGGGATCGGCGACGGAGAACGCGATCTCGGCGTTTTCGACGGCTTCGCCGTCGCAATAGGCGGTCACCGTGAAGGGGCGCTCCGCATAGGCGGCCTCCTCCGCCACGAGGGAGATCCCGCGCTCGGAGAATTTCAGGCTGTATTCGTGCCCGGCTTCGGGCTCGGTGCAGCCGAAGAGCAGCAGCGTGGGCATGGAGATCGCGCCGATGGCGAGCGCGGAGAGGAGATGTTTGAGTTTCATGGGTGCCTCCTGCGGGTTGGAATGCGCGGGTGCGCAAAACTGCAATGGGGGGCGACGCACGGATCCGCACGTTGTCCCCCCGCATGACGTTAAAGAGAGTATAGCATATTTTTTTCCTTCCGTCAAGAGGTATGAAAAAAATTTTCTTTTTTCACTTCGCGGTATTTCGCACGATTTTTCGCGTCTTTTCACCGATTCGACAGCCCTTTTTTCTTCTAACGCGCAATCGGGAGGCATACATTATGATTGCCCGGCGAGAGGATCGCCCCGCAAACCACAAAAAAAGAGGTGACTTGTATGAACGATGAACTCAGCTATGCCGAAATGCTGGAGATCCCCGTCGAGACGGTGACTGTCAGCCGGCGCGAAAAGAAGCGCAAGAAGTCCGAAGATCTCTCCGAGAAGCTCATGGAGCGGGTCAACGACCGCGTCCGCGGGGAGGATCCCGCCTATACCGAGAGCAGGGAGATCGAGCGCGAAGCCCCCGTGAAGAAGAAGGGCAGGGCGCACACCGTGCTCGCCGTCGAGTTCGCGGTCGTCGTGCTGCTCTGCGCCGCGATCTTCCTCACCAACCTGTTTCTCGAGAACAGCGCGATCAACACCTTCGTGCGCGGCCTGTTCCGCGGCAATGCCCAGACGGCGGACGCCCGCATTTATTCGGACTTCGCGCTCTCCTCGGTCATCCGCGGCGCCGACGCCGAGACCGCCGAGATCGCCGTCTCCGAGGCGGGCGTCATGTCCTTCACCGCCCACTGCTCGGTCTATCCGCTCTGCGCGGGCAAGCTCGAATCGCTCCGCTCGGACGAGGGGGGATACACCATCCGCATCCGCCACTCCGATTCCTTCTCGACGGTCATGAGCGGGCTCGACAGCGTTTACTACGCCCCGGGGGATACCGTCTATGAAAATCTTCCCGTCGCATACAGCGAGGGCGAGCGCCCCGTGCGCGTGCTCCTCTACGACGGCGAGACGGCGATCACCTCCTTCACCGTCACCGAAGGCAAGGTCGCGTGGGTCTGAAGCTGCGGCTGCACCCGCTGTTTTTCCTCATCGGGATCCTCTCCGCGTTCACGGGAGGATTTCTCGGCTTTCTCGCCGCCTCGCTCTGCGCGCTCGAGCACGAGGCGGCGCACGCCTTTGTCGCCGCGCGCTACGGCTACCGCCTCGACCGCGTCGTCCTCATGCCCTACGGCGCCGTGCTCTCGGGGGACCTCACGGGCATGCGCAAAAAAGAAGAGCTCGCCGTGCTCCTCGCGGGGCCGCTCGCAAATCTTGCGACGGGGCTCTTTTTTGTCGCCCTGTGGTGGTTTTTTCCCGAGACGTACCCCTACACCGAGCTCGCGGCGGCGGCTTCGTTCTCTCTCTTTTTCGTCAATCTTCTGCCCGCCTATCCCCTCGACGGCGGGCGCATGCTGCGCATCCTCTTGCAACCCCTTTGCAAGGGCGCGACGAGATATCTCCTGCTTGCGGGCAACCTGCTCCTCTCCCTCGGGGCGCTCGCGTGGTTCGCGTACAGCTGTTTTTCGGCGCCCGCGTGGACGACGCTCGCCTTCGGGATCCTGCTCGCGGCGGGGGCATTCGGCGGGGGACGCTATGCGCGGATCGCCTTTTCGCCCAAGAAATTCACGGCGGGGGTGGAGGAGCGGCGCGTCGCGATCTCTTCGGCGGTGACGGCGGGGGAAGCGGTGCGTTTTTTGCGCAGCGACAGGTATCTCACGCTGCTCGTGTTCGAGGGCGGGTCGTTCTGCGGGGAGATCGCCGAGGAGGAATTCCTCGCCGCGCTCGCCCGCGGGGAATACGGCGTGCCGCTCGGCGCGCTCGTCGCGTAAAACGGTTGCAATCCGCGGGGGAATGTGGTAAAATAGAACTGCCCGCCACGGGTCCTTCGGGGGGAACACATGAAAAAGGAATGGTTTTTCGACCGCGTTTGCGGACATAGTCTGGTCGCGTACACCGAGGACGGCAAGATCGTCGAGGTCGGCGTCGAATTCGGCGGCGTGCGCCACGCGCTCGGCAACATCTACAAGGGGAGGGTCGCGAACGTCGTCGTCGGCATGCAGGCGGCCTTCATCGCCTGCGGGATGGAGCGCAACTGCTATCTTCCGCAGGGCGAAGGGGTCTTTACGACCTACGACGGCGAGGGCACGGCGCAGAAACTCACGCTCAAAGAGGGCGACGAGGTGCTCGTCCAGCTCGTGAAGCCCGCCCGCGGCAACAAGGGGGCCAAGGTCACCTGCGATCTCTCCTTCGTCGGGAAGAACCTCATCTATCTCCCGCGGACGGATTTTTTG
Organism: uncultured Clostridia bacterium; assembly: GCA_947624445.1. Taxonomy (GTDB): domain Bacteria; phylum Bacillota; class Clostridia; order Christensenellales; family Borkfalkiaceae; genus Gallimonas. The sequence continues at coordinate 73,199 of CANQKF010000007.1, forward strand.
GGCATTTCGCGCAAGATTGTCGATCCCGCCGTGCGCAGCGCCCTTTTGAAAGAGGCGGCGAAGCTCCGCGCGGAGGGAGAGGGGTTCATCGTGCGCACCGCGGCGGAAAAGGCGACGAAGCGGCATCTGCACATCGAAGCGGAGTACCTCAAACGGGTCTACCGCGCGGCGCTCGAACAGGCGCAGGGGGCGCCCGTCGGCACGGTCGTCTACCGCGAATACGATCTTCCCATCCGCGTCATGCGGGATTGTTTGGGCGGCGGCGTCACGAAGATCCACGTCGGCGACGGGCAGCTCTATGAAAAGGTGCTCAAACTCGCGCGCATGGGCGGGCTCGGCGAGAAAAAACTCTCCCTCTACACGGGCAAGCGCACGATGTTTTCGCATTACGGGCTCGACGCCGAGATCTGCGCCCTCGCCGATCCCCGCGCCGAGCTTCCCAACGGGGGATACATCATCATCGACCGCACCGAGGCGATGACGGTAATCGACGTCAACACGGGCAAATACACGGGCGAGAGCGACCTCGAGAGCACCGTCTACGAGACCAATCTCCTCGCGGCGAAGGAGATCGCGCGGCAGGTGCGGCTGAGGAACATCGGCGGGATCGTCGCCGTGGATTTCATCGACATGGAGCGGGAGGAGCACCGCCTCGAGGCGAACCGCGTGCTCGAGGAGGCGCTGAAAGCGGACCGCGCGAAGTGCAGGGTGCTGCCGATGAGCGATCTCTGCGTCACGCTGTTCACGCGCAAGCGCACGGTGAACGATCTCTCCTCACTCATGCTCAAACCCTGCTCCCACTGCACGCGGCAGGGGTACGTCTTTTCGGACGCATTCATGGCGATGCAGCTGCGCAGCGCCATCACCGACTGCCTTTTGCAGGGCTACCGCACCGCCGTCCTCGAGCTCAACAGCGGGCTCATGGAGGCGATCTTGAAGCGCCGCTTCTTTCGCGACGATCTCGAGTCGCGCTGGCAGGGAAAGCGGGTCTATATGATCCCGCACGAGAGCTTCCACGAAGAGCAGTACACGATCCGCGGGGAGAACGGAAAAATACTTACGCTCCCCCCCGAAGCCCAGCTTCTCTACTGAAAAACAGCACCCCGCGAAGGGTGCTGTTTTTTCCGCAAACGGCGCACTTATGCGATCATCTTCTTCCAGATCGCCTCGAATTCCTCTTCGAGGTGCAAGAGCTCGTGGGCGAGGTCCTTGATCTCCTCGTCGGCAAAGCCGTCGCTCATCTCCCCGAGGGTGGTGCGCAGCGCCGTGACGCCCATCACGGTGCCCTGCACCATCATTTCGGCGATGTGCGCGCTCGAATCGTCTTTCATGGCATTCATCTTGATGCCGCCCCACATCATCATCTTCTTGAGGGGGTTGGGGCTCTTGAGCTCGATGCCGCGCTCGCGCGCCAGAAGCGCCGCCCTGCCCCCGATGCGCTCGTATTCCTCGTGCTGGCGCAAGAGTTCCTCCTTCACGGCGCCGTCGTCGGTCTCGGGCAGAATATCCGAGATGGATTGCTTTGCATATTCGCAGTTGCGGTGGATCTCCGCGAGAACTTCCTCGCTCTTTTTGATGTCCATATCGTTCTCCTTTTTCCGCAGTTTGCGAAAAAATCCGAATTCTATGCAAAAACCGCTTGACATTTGGGTGCGCTTATGCTAAATTAAACTCCGAGCCGCCAAGAACGGGCACAAAGCGCTCTGCAACAGCGGGCCGCCTACGAACTCTTGCGAGACCGGGAAGAGGAGGTAAAAGCATGTACGCAATCATCGAAAACGGCGGGAAACAGTATAAAGTTTCCGAGGGCGACGTGGTGAAGGTCGAAAAATTCCGTGCGGAGGTCGGCGCCACCGTCGAATTCCATGCCGTGCTGGTCGCAAACGAAGAGGGCATCTCCGTCGGGGAAGCCGCTTCGTCCGCCAAGGTGACCGCGACCGTTCAGGCGCAGGAAAAGTACAGAAAGATCATCGTCTTTAAGTACAAGTCCAAGAAGAACGAGCGCAAGAAGCAGGGCCACCGCCAGCCGTTCACTGCGGTCAAGATCGAGAAGATCACCGTCTAATCGCCACGGGAAGCGTCCCGAATATCGAAAAGGAGAAGAAAAATGTTTATTTTTGCATTATTCGCTCATAAAAAGGGTACAGGTTCCTCCCACAACGGCCGCGACTCCAACGCCAAGCGCCTCGGGGTCAAGCGTCAGGACGGGCAGGAGGTCCTCGCAGGCAGCATCATCGTGCGCCAGAGAGGGACGAAGATCCACCCCGGCAACAACGTCGGCATCGGCGGAGACGACACGCTCTTCGCCCTTCAGGACGGCGTCGTGCGGTTCGAGCGGCTCGGCAGAGACAAAAAGCAAGTCAGCGTCTACGCAAAATAAGAGCGCATCAAAAATACGGGAAGTCCGCTTCCCGTTTTTTTGTGCGCAAAAAACCCCCGCATGCCGCAGCACACGGGGGAAACGGTCATCGCAGCGAGAGCAGATATTGCGCGAGCAGCTCCGCCTGCGCTTCAAGCTCCTCTTCGGGAAGCGCGCAGTAGACCCCGAGCGCCTCCTTCAGATAGGGGCGCAGCTCCTCCTCCGATTTCTCCTTGCTCCCTTCGAAGATCTCCTTCGCGGCCGTCTCGCGCACGGCGTCGGGCAAAAACCCGAGCAGGGGCAGAAGTGGGTCCGCCTTGAATTTTCCGCGCAGGAATTGCGCATAGACGACGTAATACAGCGTCGCCACGCATCCGCAGCCGAATCCGTCCTCCACCGCGGAGACCAGCTCTTCCGCGGAGAGGCATGTCGAGATCATGCGGTAGACGACGAAGATCACGATGCCGATCGCAAAGGGCAAAAAGGCGAACACCTTTTTGTTGCAGGACTTCATGACCGTTTTTTCGAGAAGCGACGTGATCAGCGTCACGCCGAGTGCGATGAGAAGGACGTCCGCGCCGTAGTGGCGCAGCGCCTCCATGATCTGAACGAACGACATATGGTCACCTCATTCAAACCCGCCGCAATAAAATTATAGCATAGGAATAGGCCGCTTCTTCCCTCCCCTGCCACATTTTTGTCTGGACTTCGTACGGGCGAACTGCGGATAAGCGGCGCATAACTTCGTTGCGCTTACGTTTCCCTTGGTCACGTACAAAAGAGTACGCTCCCTGCGGAAATGCTCGTTCTCCTTGTTTTGCTTGCTTCTCCGCAGTTTAACGGTTACGGATGGGGGAACCCCCAAGCCCTACCCCCACTGGGGGGAGGGTGGCACGGCGCAGCCGTGACGGATGGGGGGAACCCCGCGCCCCCAAGGCCGACCCCTTTGAGGGAACCGCGCCCCCAAGACCTACCCCCATTGGGGGGAGGGTGGCACGGCGCAGCCGTGACGGATGGGGGGAAAGGGCCGCCCCGTCCCACATGTCATTCAGAGGGGGCGCAGCCCCCGAAGAATCCCGATGGTCGATGTTGGAAATCGGACTTCGTACTTCGGGATCCTTCGTAGATGGTCTCTTTCGAACTTCGTAATGCCGTTTCGGCTCAGGATGACAGGAACCGCCCCGCCCCGCCCTCATCCGTTCGGCGAGGTATGATTTTCCGCGCCCGAGCCATGCTATCCATAGAGCCCGCCCCCGCCCGCCCCCTTCAAAAAACGTC
>CANQKF010000008.1 GCA_947624445.1 uncultured Clostridia bacterium
CCCATTAAAGTGTATAGGGATACCCGTTGAAAGACACGGGAATAAGTAAAACCGCAAGGTGAGGCGGTATATAAATTCATTTATCGTAGAAACGATTTAAGAGGTTGCGCCGAATGTCATAAACCTAAAAAACGGCAACCGCCGACAGAGCATTACGCTCCGTCGGCGGTTTTTTTCTATCTTTCATTCTTCATTTTCTCGGCTCAATTTTTTCTTGCAAAACCCCTTTTTGTGACATTTGGGACACCTTAAAGAATAGGAATATTCCCACAAAAAATGCGTCGCCTACGCTCATATATACCTCCTTGCTTTCATTCTGAAAGGCTTATCCGTAATCATACGCAAAGCGTTAGTTGCAATGCTCTTTCATAAACCTACCGCACCACTCTTTCGTGAAAGCATAGAGATCGTCGAGAGTAAACGTGGATTGTCCGCGGCAGTATCTGACATATTCCAAAAGACTTCCCTCAAAAAATATGCGGATGTCAAGTTCAAGGAATTGCCTGTTTGTGATCTTCTTATCATTATTTGCGAGTTCCAATAACTTGTTAATTGCAAGTACGGAAAGTCGTTTCGGTGCGAAAATTAAACTATCCGATTCGCAAATAATCCTATAATTCTTGTCGTTCTCCTTCAAAAAAGAGAAAAGCGCTTCGATAAACTTTTCGTAATCGTTTGCCGCAAACAGTTTGGCATTTGTATCCCCGACCAAGACAAGATTATTGCGGAACTCAAACGCTGTGCCGATGTGATAAGCAATACGGATCAGGATATGCTTACCCTCCGCAAACATATTGAAGCCGTGCAAGATGAGCCGACCGAGGAGGAAATTCTATTTGAAAAACTTCGTCAAATCAACAAGCCGATATGACAAAAAATTGTTTTGCAATACCCGTTGAGAGGCACGAAAGCAAGTAAAATGTAAAGCAGAGCAGAATAGGGATCCGAGAATATCGAGCAAGGGCTACCGATTAAAAACTATCGGTAGCCCATCTCTATACTCATTCCTTGAAATACAAAATAAATCCGAACCAATCACGGGTTACGATTACCTTTGTTGAGTTCGGATTATTTTGATTTGGTGGACCTGCGGAGAGTTGAACTCCGGTCTTACAGGGTTCAGACGCGGACACTACACGCGTAGTCTGTGGTCGTTCTCGGCCCCGCGGAGCCCGCAGACAAGCTCCTTTGGGGCCATACCTCCGAAATTCATCGCCCGACGGGGGAGGTCCGCCGCCAGACAACGTTCCCTACTCAATGACGCCCAAACCCCGACCGTAGGACTTCGGGGCAGGACGGAGCGCAATTATTTACGCCGCAAGCGCAACGCGGCGAGCCGAAGCTCTGCGCGCGGAAGCGCGTTTCGTTGACTTTTCGTCAGCAATTAAAATTTTTCCGTTTTTACGGAGCCGAGCCTCCGGCGTGCGTCCGACGAGATCCGCCTGCAATCGAATCCGAAACAGGCCCTCTTGTGCGCTACTATTATATACCACGGGAAAGAAAATGTCAACCGTTTTTGGGCGGAAGGCCGCATTCCCGCCGCAAAAAGGGCCGCTACCACTCCTCTCTTCCGAAGAAAAGAGCTGTTAACGCTGTTTGCGGACGATCGCGCCTTCTCCGATCTTTTTCATGAATTCCGCCGCGGATCTCGGGTTTCTCAATACGTTCTCGTCGATCGGCACCCCATTCCTCTCCCATCCGCTCGGCTCTGCGAAGAAAACGGTTTCCATGCTTTCGCATTCATCAAACGCATATTTTCCGATAAACGTGATGCCCTTGGGAATCGTGATCGAGGTCAAGCTTTGGCAACGCAAGAAAGTACTTTCCTCAATGGCGCTAACCCCCTCGGAGATCGTGACGGAATTCAAACCGGCACAACCACTGAAAGCACCGCGTCCGATCGATGTAACACTATTCGGGATCGTGATTGAAGTTATTCCCGAACAACGAGTAAAAGCGCCATTCCCGATCGAGGTAACACTATCCGGGATCGTGATCGAAGTTATTCCCGAACAGCCGCTAAAAGCGAGCCCTCCGATCGAAGTAACACCCTCGGGAATTCTTACCTCGGCCTCTCTTCCATTATATTTCTTCAACATTCCGTTATCGATTTGAAAGGCGGGAATATTTTTGTTGACAATTTTTGGCGCTTCTGGATTTTTAGGCGCAGCTTTCGTTTGCGAACTTTGGATCCACTTTGTGGATTGCGTTTTCAAAACTTGAATTCCGTTTGCGGCTATGGTCGTTTGAACGATCAGTTCACCGAATCCATATATCATAATCGCAACAATCAAAAAGACCAGGCAACCGCATAATAAAACAATAAAGCCTAACCAAATTGCATTCTTAAAGGTCACCCAACAAACGATTGCCCCGGCGACGGACGCCACGAAGCCGATAATTGCGAAAATAATCGCAAGCCATTGAATTTTCCTACCAATGTTCTGAAACATAGAACACCTCCTAAAATTTTTTCCAAAAAAAGTGCGCCAGCCGAAGCCAACGCACGAAAAACGCAAATTCCGACTGTCGCCAAACAATCATTCAAAGTACGGGTTCTTCCACACTCATCACGGGAATTTGCATTTTTACCAAATTCTAAAATGAGTGCGGAAAAATTTTATGAAATGAAAAAAGCCCATACTCCCAATTAAGGCTATGATGATTGTTTGGCATTTTCAATATAACACATTTTGAAAAAGAAAGCAAGCCTTTTGCTGAAAATTTTTCTTTGGATTTGAAAAAGCAATATTATGAAGCCGCGGGGCGTTTGGATATCCAAGCGCCCCGCGGCCCAACGTGATGGGGGCTTTGTCTTTGCCCGCCCCCCGTCATCCTAGCGCAGCGCCTCTGCGGGCGAGTTTTCCTATCATTCTGAACGAACGCGCCCCGCGCGCGGCTTCGATTGCTTACCAAGCGCGGCACGAGCACGTAGTGCGAAGTAAGAATCCAGAAATACGGAGTCCGTTTTCCAGCATCGACCGTCGGGATTCTTCGGGGGCTGCGCCCCCTCTGAATGACATGTGGGACGGGGCGGGGGCGGTTTTGAATGCGCCCGCGCGAGAGGTGCGGGGCTTTCCCCCCATCCGTCACGGCTGCGCCGTGCCACCCTCGCGCACGGGTAGAGCCCCGTGCTTGGTCGGCATTTGCCCTTGCATATGGGCAAATGCGAAAAGAATTTTGCGCTAAGAGTTATCAACTCTTAGCAGAATGCAAAATTCTTCCCCCAGTGGGGGTAGGGCTTGGGACGATCGCGTGGGTTTCTTGTAAACAAAAAGCAGGGACGTTCTCCCTGCTTTTTTATGGCCGACGACGTCAGTTCAATACGACGTCTTTGAGGCTTTCATATTTTTCCATGGCGGCGCGGCGGATCTCCTCGAAGTTCAGGCGGCGCTCGAAGGCTTCGTCGGCGAGCTTCTTCGCCGTGAAAATGCTCTCCGCGCTGTAGCGCAGGTTCTTGATCTCGGTGAGGAACTTTCCGCTCTGGCGGGTGCCCAGAAAGTCGCCGCCGCCCCGCAGCTCGAGATCCTTTTCGGCGAGTTTGAAGCCGTCGGAAGTCGTCCGCAGGATGTTCAGCCGCTCGATCGCCGTCTCCAATTCGCTCCCGAGGAGCAGGAAGCAGTAGCTCTTTTCGCTGCCCCGCCCCACGCGCCCGCGCAGCTGGTGGAGCTGGGAGAGCCCGAACCGCTCGGCGTTGTAGACGACCATGACCGTCGCGTTGGGAACGTCGACGCCCACTTCGATGACCGTCGTCGAGACGAGCGCCTGATCCTCCCCGCGCTTGAAACGCGCCATGATCTCCTCCTTTTCGCGGTCCTTCATGCGCCCGTGCAACAGCCCCAGCCGCACTTCGGGCAGCGAGCCGCGCAGCCGTTCGAAGAGCTCCTCGGCGGAAGTCACCTCCCCCTCGGGGTCGTCGTCCGAGATCTTCGGGCAGACGAAATACGCCTGCCTGCCCCGCTTGAGTTCGCCGCGGATCCACGCGAGCATATCCTCGTATTTGCGTTCGGGGATGACCGCCGTCGTGATCTCTTGGCGGTCCTTGGGCTTATCGGGGATGGTCGTGATATCGAGGTCGCCGTAGAAGATGAGCGAGAGGGTGCGCGGGATGGGCGTCGCGGACATGACGAGCACATCCACTGCCTCGCCTTTTTCACTCAAAATATTGCGCTGCGCGACGCCGAAACGGTGCTGCTCGTCGCACACGCAGAAGGCGAGATCGCGGAAGCGGACGTCCCCCTGCAAAACGGCGTGGGTGCCGCAGAGGATCTCGATCTCCCCCGCCGCGAGCCGCGCTTTCAGCTCCCGCTTCTCCTTCGCGGTGAGCGCGCCCGCGAGATACCCCACGCGGCACTCGGGGAAGATCCTTTGGAGCAGCGCGTAGTTCTGCGCGGCGAGCACTTCGGTGGGCGAGAGATAGACGGCCTGGAACCCGCTCCGCACCGCCATGAAGACGCCCGTGAGCGCGACCGCCGTCTTGCCGCTCCCGACGTCGCCCTGCAGCAGGCGGTTCATGCGGAAAGGGCCGTGGAGGTCGTCGTAGATGGCCCGCACGGCGCCCTGCTGGCCGCGCGTGAAGAGGAAGGGAAAGCGCTTTTCGAATTGCGCGACTTCCCGCTCGGTGACCGAATAGCTGCGCAGCCGCGCCTCCCCCTTGTCCCCCTTGATGAGGCGGAAGGCGGAGATCAGCGTGAAGTATTCCTCGATCGCGATCCGCTCGGCGCAGCGCTGCATTTCATCGAAAGAATTCGGCATATGTACCCCCCCATATGCGCGTTCGAGGGGCATGAGCGCATACTTCTGCCGCAGCTCGGCGGGGATGATGGACCCGAACGCTTCGAGAGGAAGGGCGCGGCGGACGGCGTCCCGCACCAGCCACTGCGCGATCCCGCCCTTGAGGGGATAGACGGGCACGAGCCCCTTCATCTTCCCCTGCGCGCCGACCTGCTCGAACGTCGGGTTGACGAGGGAGATGCGGTCGTAGTAGTTGCGCACCCGCCCGTAGAAGAGATACTCGCCCGGGACGAGCTTCTTTGCGACCCACGGCTGGTTGAACCAGACGGCGGTGAAGTTATCCGCCCCCTGCTCCAACAGCGCGCGGACCATGCGCCCCTTGCCGCCGCGATAGTCGGGCTGCACGGAGACGACCGTGCAGGCGACGAGCGCCATGTCGTTGTGGTAGACCTCGCGGATGGAGACGCGGTTCGTCATATCGAGATAGGCGCGCGGAAAGTAGCGGACGAGCTCCGCCGTCGTCGTGATGCCGAGACGGGCGAATTCCTTCGCCCGCTTATCGCTGATCCCCGAGATCTCCGTGAGTTTCATAATATCGAAATCCAATGAATTTTATTTCAATATGCTTCTTATAACAAAAAAGAGCGGTTCCCGCTCTTTTTGCGCTTATTCGAGGGACAGCAGGTAGTAGTAGACGGGCTGCCCGCCGCTGTGATAGTCTACGTCGCAATCGGGGAAGGCGTCCTGCACCTTGGCGGCGAGCGCCGCCGCCTCCGATTCCTGCACCCCCTCGCCGTAGTAGAGCGTGATGACTTCGTGCGAATCGTCTTTGAGTTTATCGAGCAGGGTGAGCACGGCGTCGTCGATGTTGTCGCTCTTCGAGAGGATCTTCTTGTCGTCGAGCCCGATGATGTCCCCCTCTTTGATCTTGAACCCGTTCACGCTCGTCGTGCGGACGGCGTGGGTGACCTGCCCTGCGCGCACGTTGTCGAGCGCGTGGATCATGTTCGTCTTGTTCTCCTCGGCGGAGACTTCGGGCGAGAAGGCGAGCGCGGCGGCAAAGCCCTGCGGGATATTTTTGGTGGGAATGACGTGGATCGTGCGGTTCTCCACGAGCGCCTTCGCCTGCTCCGCCGCGAGGATGATATTCTTGTTGTTGGGGAACACGAACACGTTGTCCGCATTGATCTTCTGCACCGCCGTCGCGATGTCCGAGGCGGAGGGATTCATCGTCTGCCCGCCCTCGATGACCTTATCCACGAAGAGATCCTTGAAGATCTCCGCAAGTCCGCCGCCCGCGCAGATGGCGAGCATGCCCTGCTCCTTCTTTTCCGCCGCGATCTTCTCTTTGAGACGGCGGTTCTGCTCGAGCATGTTCTCGATCTTGGGACGGTCGAGCTCGCCGAGCTCGAGGGCATAGGTGAGGGCGACGCCCGGGCAATTCGTGTGCACGTGCACCTTGACCATCTCGAGGTCGCCAATGCAGATGACCGAATCCCCGATGTTCATGAGGTTCTCGCGGAGCTTATCGATGTCCGCGAGCGTCGTGCTCTTCTTTAAGTTGATGACGAAAAACTCGGTGCAGTAGGCGAATTGGATATCCCCGAGATCCATGTTGATGATCTCGGAATTGTCGCCGAAGTCGGCGTCCATCGAGGTCTGCGCCGCGTCCGTGGGCACTTCGGAGGCGATCTCCTCGCCCATCAGCGCCGAAAGGAAGCCGCGCATGATCGTCATGAGCCCGACGCCGCCCGAATCGACGACGCCCGCCTTCTTCAAAACGGGCAAAAGTTCGGGCGTTTTGGCGAGCGCACGGTCCCCCTCTTCGATGATCGCGGGCAAAAACGTCTCGAAATCGCGGTATTTTCCCGCGTTTTTCGCCGCGAATTCGCTCATCATGCGCACGACGGTGAGGATCGTGCCCTCTTTGGGGATGGAGACGGCGTTGTAGGCGACCTTTGTGCCCGCCTCGAGCGCCTTGGCAAAGACTTTGGTATCGATCTCGGACTTCTGCGTGCGCAGGACCGAGCAGATCCCGCGGAAAATTTGCGACAAAATGACGCCCGAGTTCCCCCGCGCGCCCTTCAGCGCCCCTTTCGAGACGAGGTCGCACACTTCGGCAAAGCTGTTCGAGGCGGAGGAAGAGAGTTCTTTCACCGCGGACTGCATCGTGAGCGACATATTGGTACCGGTATCGCCGTCGGGCACGGGAAAGACGTTGAGCGCGTCTACCTTCGCCCGATTGTTATCCAGCGTTTTCGCGCCCGCAAAGACCATCTTGCGGAACAGCGCACAATTTATCGTTTTTTGCATACGAAAATCTCCGAATGGATTCGGAACGCAGCGGACCTTGTCAGAGTTTGAGGCCGACGACGTTGACGTTCACGGTATCCACGATCATGCCCGTGAACTTCTCCACCTTATATTTGATCGCCTCTTTGAGCGATTCGGCGACCGCTTCGATGGAGACGCCGTACTTGATGAGCACGGAGACGTCGATAAAAATGCGGTTCCCTTGGGTCGTCACCTTGACGCCCTTTCCGCCTGCGTCCTTTTTGAGGAGTTCGGCAAGCGTATCTGTAAAACGGCGCGATACGGTATCCACGATGCCATAACTTTCCACCGCGGCTTGGGAGGCGACTCTTGCGATCGCCAGATCCGAAATCGAAATTTTTCCGTATGCGTTGCTCGTGCTGACAGACATGATGCTTTTCCTCAATACATATTTTACCCTATCACGGAAGAATTTGCAAGCGATATTCGGAAAAAAATACCGATTCACAGAATTTTTTTGCGCGTTTTGCCTCGATTTTAATTGATTTTTTCGCCCCGAAATGCTATCATAATGATGTTGTGCGGAAATGATGCGTCCGCGCGCGCGATTTTTATGAATTTTCCCGAGACGGAGGTGGAGATATGTCGAGAGTGTGCAGTATCTGCGGAAAGGGGCAAACGGCGGGCAACAACGTCAGCCATTCCAACCGCAAGACGAAGCGGACCTTCGCGGCGAACGTGCAGAAAGTCACCTACAAGAAGGACGGCAAGGTGACGACGGACTATGTCTGCGCGCGTTGCCTCAAGAGCGACAAGGTCGAAAGAGTTTAACGGCAAAAAGAGGGAGCGTCTTGCACGCCCCTTTTTTGTTTGGTTTTTGCGCGGGGAGAGGGACAAACGACCCTCTTTTCGCGTTGTAACGGCAAATACCGCGGGAGGAAAACCATGCTGGAGATCAGAGATCTGACGAAAATCTACAAAACAAAGGGCGAGGAAGTGAAGGCGCTCGACGGCGTATCCATCTCCTTCGGGGAGACGGGGCTCGTGTTCCTGCTCGGGAAATCGGGCAGCGGCAAGAGCACCCTCCTCAACCTCATCGGCGGGCTGGACGCGCCGAGCGCGGGCGAGATCGTCGTCATGGGGCGGTCCTCGAAGGACTTTACGGGCGGGGACTTCGATTCCTACCGCAATACCTTCGTCGGGTTTGTCTTTCAGGAATACAACGTGCTCGACGAATTCAACGTGGAGGACAACGTTTCGCTCGCCCTCGAGCTTCAGGGCAAGACCCGCGAAAAGGAGAAGGTGCGCGCGATCCTCGAGGAAGTCGAGCTCACCGCCTTCCGCCGCCGCAAGCCCAACACCCTCTCGGGCGGGCAGAAGCAGCGCGTCGCGATCGCCCGCGCCCTCGTGAAGGACCCGCAGATCATTCTCGCGGACGAGCCCACGGGCGCGCTCGACTCGGCGACGGGCAAACAGGTATTCGAGACCTTGAAGCGCCTCTCCTCGACCCGCCTCGTCCTCGTCGTCTCGCACGACCGCGACTTCGCCGAGGAATACGGCGACCGCATCGTCGAACTCAAGGACGGGAAGATCGTCTCCGACGTCACCAAGACGCGGGAGACGGGCACCGACCTCGGCGGCCGCATCAAGCAGGTCGGCGAGCACACCCTCTTCGTGCGGGCGGGCGCGCCCGACGAGGCGACGCTCGGCGCCATCCGCACCTTCCTTTCGGAGGGGACGGGCGAAGTCGTGCTCACCAAGGGAGAGGCCGAGATCGCGGCGTTCCGCAAGGCAAACCGCATCGACGCCGAGGGCGGCAGGGAGCGCTTCGTCGCGACCGACGAGACCAAGCTCGAGCGCAGGGAATACGGGCAGACCAAGTTCATCCGCGCGCGGCTCCCCGCAGGCAAGGCCATCCGCATCGGCGCCTCGGGGCTCAAACTCAAACCCCTGCGCCTCGTGTTCACCATCCTCCTCTCCCTCGTCTCCTTCCTGATGTTCGGGCTCTCCTCCACCATGATGCTCTACGACGGCGAGAGCGTGCTCGTGCGCTCCTTCCTCGACAGCGGCATGGAATACGTCCGCCTCGAGAAGCGCTACCGGTACACCGTGGAGACCACCTTCCGCGGCGGCGGAAACGCTTCCTACGAAACCAACCTCTCCACCGATTTCACCCCCGAAGAAGTCGAGAAGTTCTCTTCCGAGACGCCCGCGATCGGCGCCTATGAACTCGGAAGAAGCGTCTCGAACATCACAAGGGCAGAGGGCATCGGCTACTATCTCCCCGAGATCGGGACCGCCGCCTTCGCCCCCGAGGGAAGCGTGCTCCGGAAGGGCCTTGTGGGGCGGTATCCCCTCTCTTCCGATGAGATCTGCATCAGCAGCTATCTCTGCGATTGCATGCTGCATCTCGATTACTTTCCCGCCGTGCAAGACGGCATGGCGGCAGAGCCCCTGGCGCTCAAAACGGCCGAGGACGTGCTCGGGCAGACCCTGCTCTTCGGCAAAACGCCCCTCAAGATCGTGGGGATCTTCGAGAGCGGTCCCATTCCCGAAAAGTACGGCCGCATCAAAACGCTCGGCGATCTCGAACTCGCCGACAACGAAGATATTCTCGATAACGCCGAAGATATCCTGCTCTATCTCACGTTCAGCCAATACATCTCCGAGGGGCTGCACGCGCTCATCCTCACGGGGGAGAACTTCCGCAGCGATCATGCGGAGCTCCTCTCTCGCGTCGTGCACTACGATGAAAATGCGGATTCCTTCGAGAGCGAAGTGCGGTTGGAGGACGGCGGCAAGGAGATTGGGAGATTGGGCGCCGTGGAAGTCTTTGATCCCCAAAAACGGGATTGCACCTTCTTCGATGAGAACAAGACCGCGCTCTCGGGCAATGAGATCCTCGTTCCCGCGTACTTTCTCGCAACGCTTGCGCAGAAGTTCGAACCCGAAGATGAAGTCGCCATCCTCGACGCGCTCGACGTTCTCCAAGGCGGCGAAGGCGACCGCGAAGAAGCGGAGCGCACCATTCGGGCGCTCTTCCAAGCGCCCTACCCCTGCACGGCGGCATATCTTCAAACCGAGCTCGGCGATATGCAGATCGTCGGCATCCTCGGGGATAAATCTATGCGCATCTGTTTCAGTTGTTCGCAGGAGCTCTACGATTCGCTCGACGCGCAAGGTCTGATCTACATGCGGGTCCGCACGAACACCCGCTATTCCTTCCCCGAGGACGCCGAATACTCGGTTTTGCTCGTCCCCTGCAAGGGCACGGCTTCGGCCTTCCGTGCGCTCTACGGCCGCACGGGTGTGTTTGGCGAAGACGACGTAAAATACGAGATCGGAAACGTGATCGTGCGCAGCGTGACGCTTGCGAACGAAATCATCGACGTACTGCACACCGTGTTCCTCGTGCTCGGCATCGTGCTCGCGCTCTTCTCCTCCCTCCTGCTCTTCAATTTCATCTCGATGAGCATCTCCAACAAGCGGAAGGAGATCGGCATTCTGCGCGCCGTCGGCGCAAGGGGCACGGACGTGTTCAAGATCTTCTTCGCGGAGAGCGGCATCATCGTGGGCGTCTGCACCCTCCTCGCGATCGTGGGCTCGGCGGTCGCCGCCTCCTTCCTCAACGCGACGCTGCGCAGGAGCATCGGGCTGGACGTCTCGCTGTTCGTGTTCGGCTTGCCCTCGGTGGCGGTGATGCTCGGCGTGGCGGTTGCCGTCGCCTTCCTCGGGACCTTCCTGCCCGTGTGGCTCTCCGCCCGCAAGAAGCCCGTCGACAGCATCCGCGCCCTGTAACTTTACTTTCTCAACAAACGAAAACGCCCGCAGGGCGATCGCCGAGCGGGAGAAAAATCAAGAAAGATCGGCAGAGGCGGGCAAGCGCGGACGGCGCGGGCCCGCCTCATTTCAGCGTCGCGAGGACGCGGGCGGCGTTGGAGAAGAGCAGTTTTTCGGCGACGCGCGGGGAAAATGCTTCCGCGAGGTCCTCGGCAAGGCGCGGGATCTCTGCGGGAGAGGAGACGTAAGGGTTGGGCGGCGCGCCGTCGAAATCGCTGCCGAGCGCCAGAACCTCCTCCCCGCCCGCTTTGAGAAGTCGGGATACGTGGGCGATAAACGCCGTCCGCTGCCCCATTGCCGTGCGGTCCTCCGCGAGGAATCCGGGCACGAGACACAGCCCGACGACCCCGCCGCTCTCCGCGATCGCGCGAACGGCCCCGTCCGTCAAATTGCGCGGGTGCGCATATGCGCCGCGGGCACCCGAATGGCTCGCGACGAAGGGCGCGCGGCCGTGCAAAACTTCGGCGACGTCCCGCACCAAACGATCGCTGCCGTGGGAGACGTCGACGAGCATCCCGAGCGCCGCCATCGCTTCCACCGCCGCCCGTCCGAAGGGCGTCAGTCCCCCAAAACGGCCCACCCCGTATGTCGATTTTTCGGGATCTTGCGGGGCGCAGGGGAAGCCGAGCGCGTTGGGAAAATTCCAAGTGAGGGTCATCATGCGCACGCCGCGGGAAAAGAGCGCTCCGAGCTTTTCGAGGCTCCCCTCGATGGCTTCGCCGCCCTCCACCGTGAGCATGGCGGCGGTTCGGGCGGTTTGGGCGGAGAGAGCGCTGCAAGCAGAGAAATGTTCGCGGGCGCACATCGCGTCGAAGGCGTCCGCGAGCTCCATCGCGCGGGCGAAGCCCTCCTGCCGCCGCGGGTCGATGAATGCCGCGAAGCATTGCAGGGCGCAGCCGCCCGCGGACAAACTCTCCCGAGATACGGCTGCGACGCCCTCTTTGGTGAGCGCGTCGCAGTGCAGATCGATATATTTCATCCCCTGTAGAACAGTTTGAAAATGCAGCCGAGCAGCCTCGGGAGCTTAATGCAGACGATCATTCGACCTCCTCATTGATGATGACGAGCACATATCCCTCCTTCACCAGAAACGAAAATTTTTCTTCGTTCTCCGTGAGATTGGAGATCCCGCGCGTGGAGCCGTAGCACAGCCACAGATCCTCGGGGGCGTATTTCAGCCCCCACATATCCATGATATGCGCGTCGCCGCCGAAAGGCAACAGCGAGACCGTCTGCCCCCTCTTGCACAAAAACCTTTGCTCGCCTCTGCCGCAGAGGACAATTTGAGCGCCGTTCGTCCTGCATACGACAGTTTTGACGCCCGCCCGCATCGCCTTATACATGAGGTGGAGATTGCCGAGAAAGTGGTCCTCGCGCCCGCCCCCGCCGCCGTAAAAGAGGATGCGGTCGGTCGCGCCGAGTTCGAGCGCGCGGAGAACTGCGAGCTCGCCGTCCGTCTCGTTCTTCTCGGAGGGGAATTTTTGCAGGGGCGCGGGATCCGGAACTTCCTTCAAGGAATCGAAATCGCCCAGCGTTTCATCAATCCGCACCCTGCCCTTCGCCCACGAATAGGCGCCGTCGCAACAGATGACGTAGCCGCCTTTTGCCGCGATCTCGCCGCGGTAGGGCTCGCCGTTTAAGAGGATGACGGCCTGCTTGATCGCGCCCTTCATCCGCGCAGCCTCCCGATCGTCGCCGCCATGTCCGCCGCCCGAAAGACGGTGCTCCCCGCGACGATGACGTTCGCCCCCGCCGCGATGACATCCTTCACGTTTGCCTCGGTGATGCCGCCGTCCACCTCGAGATCGAGGTCGGGCCTGCCGCGGTTCACGCAGTAACTGCGCAGTTTTTCGATCTTTTTGAGCGTTTCGGGGAGGAACTTCTGCCCGCCCCAGCCGGGGTGCACGCTCATGAGGAGCAGCATGTCTGCGCCTGCGTCCACCGCGGGAAAGAGCGCTTCGACGTCCGTTTCGGGATTGACGACGGCGCTCTTTTTCACGCCGAAAGACGCGATCTTTTGGAACAGCGCGGGGACGTCGCACGCCTCGGCATGCACGGTGATGATGTCCGCGCCCGCCTTGGCGAAGTCCTCGATGTGCGTTTCGGGATGAAGGACCATGAGGTGGCAATCGAGGGGGAGCCGCGTGTGCGGACGGATGGCCAGCACCATCTGCGCGCCGAAGGTGATGGGCGGGACGAAATTGCCGTCCATCACGTCGCAGTGGATGAGATCGGCGCCGCTCGCTTCGAGACGGGCGACCTCTGCCCCGACCTTGGAAAAATCGCTCGCGAGAATGCTCGGCGCAATTTTGATATTCATGGTGATTCCTCCTTGTTGTTGGATGGATAAAGACGAGATTTCTACTCACCTGCGGCTCGTGCCGAGCTTGGTGCACAAATAGAAGCCGCGCGCGGGGCGACTGCCGATGAGATTTCTCGACTTCGCTACGCTCCGCTCGAAATGACAGTTCTAATTTGTCATGTCGAGCGGAGTCGAGACATCTCGCCTTATTTTAGATTTCTACTCACCTGCGGCTCGTACAACTTTTGTATACAATAGAAGCCTCGGTTAGGGCGACTTCGCTACGCTCCGCTCGAAATAACATCTCTTTCTCGCATATTGTCATCTCCCTGTCGCCGCAGGGGGCTTCTCTTCGGAAGAATTTTTCGAAACATACCTCGCCCGAAGCTGTCCGCAGGCGCCGCCGATGTCGGCGCCCATGCTGCGGCGGAGGGTCGCGGAAATGCCCTGCGCTTCCAGCGTCTCCAAAAATTTGCGGGCGTCGCGCTCCTCGGCGGCCTTGAGATCCCGCTCCCGCACCGCGTTGAGGCGGATGAGGTTGACGTGGCAGGGCCTGCCCTTCAAGAGCTTCGCGAGGGCGAGGGCGTGTGCAACATCGGCGTTTTCCCCCGAAATGAGGGTGTATTCGAAGATGTACCGCCGCCCCGTTTTTTCGAAATAATCGCTACATGCCCCCAGGATCTCGGAAATTTTATACCTGTTTGCGATGGGCATCGTGCGGGCGCGCTCCTCGTCGGTCACGGCGTGCAGGGAGACGGTCAGATTGAGCGGAATGCCCTCCGCGGCGAACTTTTTCATCTCGGGGACGAGCCCGCAGGTGGAGAGGCTGATGTTCCGCGCGCTCATGTTGAGCCCCTCCTCCGCCGTGAGGTTGCGCAAAAATTTTACGACGTTTTCGTAGTTATCGAAGGGCTCCCCGCTGCCCATGAGCACGACGTTGGTGACCGCGCGGTCCTTCATCGTCCCCCCTTCGCTGCGGTTGACGGCGAGAATCTGGCACAAAATCTCCCCCGCGGTGAGGTCGCGCACCCGCCCGCCGAGCGTGGAGGCGCAGAATTTGCACCCCATGCGGCAGCCCACCTGCGTGGAAACGCACTGCGTGTTGCCGTATTTATAGCGCATGAGCACGCCCTCGATGAGGTTGCCGTCGGAAAGGCGGAAGAGATATTTCTTGGTGCCGTCCTCTTGGGAGACGAAGGTCTCGGCGATGCGCACGGGTTCCTCTTCGAAGGTTTTTAAGAGCGTTTCGCGGAGGGCGGACGGGATATTCAGCTCGGAGATCTTCTTCCCCTGCATGAGCCCGAGGAAGATCTGGCCGGCGCGGAATTTTTTCTCGCCCGCGCGCGCCACGAGCTCCTCGAGTTCGGCGCGGGAGAGATCTTGCAAGATCCTTTTCATAGCTTCCTCATTTTAGCGACGTAGAAGCCCGCCCCGTATGCGGCGTCGGGCAAAAATTGCAGCCCGTATGCCGTTTTTTCGTGGGGAAGCGGGCAGTCCGTCTGTTCTGTGCGGAAGGGCGCGTCCTGCAAAAATCGACATACGCCCCCGTCGTTTTCCTCTTCGAGCACCGAGCACGTCGCGTAGTACAGGGCGCCGCCGCGCTTGAGATAGCGGGCGCAGTTGGAGAGGATGGCGTGCTGGAGCGCGGTGAGCCCCGCGAGGTCCTCCTCCCGTTTGCGGAGGGCGAGATCGGGGTTCTCGGCGACCGTCCCCAGCCCCGAGCAGGGCGCGTCGACGAGCACGGCGTCGAATTTTTCCTCCCACTTTGGGTCGAACACCGCGCTGTCCTTTTGGAGCGCGGTCACGTTCTCCGCCCCCATCCGCGCCGTGTAGCTCTGGATGAGCCGCACGCGGTGGGCATGGAGCTCGCAGGCGGTCACGGAGCCGCATTTTTCGGCGAGCAGCACGCTCTTGCCGCCCGGCGCGGCACAGGCGTCGAGCAGACTTTCGCAGGGCTCCACGACCGAGCACACGGCGACGCTCCCCACCGATTGGAAGGTGTAATCGCCCGCAAAAAAGCCTTCGTCGCGGACAAAATTGGGGAAAATTTTGAGATTTTCGAAGGGCGTATCCTCGTGCGGCTGCCCGAGATATCGCTCCATGCCCCGCACGAAACGCACCGAGACGCCGTGGGAACGCGCCGCGAGGATGGCCTCCGCGCGATCGCCGTATTGCGCTTTCAGCCGCGCCACGGCGAACTGCGGGAAGTTGTATTTCACGGCGAGCCCCTCGTCCCCCGCGGGCAGGATCACTTTGGTTTGGTCGAAGTTGCGCAGGAAGGCGTTCGCAAAGCCCGCCAAGCCCCCCTTGCCGATCTCTTTGAGCAGGCCGACGGCGGAATCCGTCACCGCGTAGCGGGGCTTATTCAAAAAGATCAGGGCGTAGAGCGCGATCTTGAGCACGATGCGCACGGGCTGTTTGGGGCGCTTCGGCGCGAACGTGCGGATGCAGAGGGAGAGATAGCCGTCGTTTTCGAGCACCCCGTATACCGTTTTTACGGTGCGGGCGCGCTCCTCCATCGCGGTCTCCGCGAGCGCGATCTTGAGGTGCGCCCCCTCGGCATATACCTTTGTCAGGACGCGGTAAGGGTCATAAAACGGGTTGGTCAAAGCGCTGCCCTGCCTGTATTTTTCTTCCGTTCAGAAAGTCGCGCGCGGACATCCGCCGCCCGCCCGCGGGTTGCAATTCGAGGATGTTCACGGCGCCCTCGCCGCACTTCACGATCAGCCCCTCCTTGGGCGACGCCGAGAGCACGGTGCCCGCGGGGGCAGCCGCTTCGCAGGCGATCTCCTCCGCGAACCAAAAATTCAGCGCCGTGCCGCCGATCGTCGCGAAGGCGAAGGGCGAGGGCGAAAGGCCGCGGATGAGGCAGCTCACCTCCCGCGCGGACCTTGAAAAATCCACTTCGGTGCGCTGCACCTTCCTGCAGGTAGATCCCTCCCCCTGCTTTTGCAGGGAGACCTCCCCCCGCGCGATCTGCCCGACCGCCCCCGCGATGAGCTCCGCGCCGAGGCGGGAGAGCCGCTCTTCGAGGGTATCGCGGGTATCGCTGTCGTAGATCGGGCACTTCGCGGCGCACAAGATGTCCCCCGTATCCAGCCCGAGCTCGGTTTTCATGACGGTGATCCCCGTCTCGCGGCAACCGTCGATGAGGGCGCGGGCGATGGGCGCGGCGCCGCGGTAGGCGGGCAGAAGCGAGGCGTGGATGTTCCACACGCCGAGGGGAAAGACGTCGATGACTTCCTGCGTCAGGATCTGCCCGTAGGCGCAGGTCACCATGAGATCGGCATGCAGCGCGCGCAACATTGCGGTCTGCGCCTTGATCTTTTCGGGCTGCAACACGGGGATGCCGCACGCCTCCGCCGCGGCTTTCACGGGCGAAGGGGTAAGAACGCCCTTCCTCCCCTGCGGCTTATCGGGCTGGGTGACGACGGCGGCGATCTCGTAGGTTTGGGAAAGTTTCAAAAGGGGCTCCACCGCGAACTCGGGCGTGCCCGCAAACACGATCTTCATTCAGTCCTCCGCGTCACGGATGTGATCGGCCTTATCGGTGTAGAGAATGCCGTCGAGATGGTCGAACTCGTGGCAGATCGCGCGGGCGAAGAAATCGCGGGCGACGAGGGAATAGCGGTCCCCCTTGCGGTCGTAGAAGAGGATCTTCACCTTGGAGGGACGGAGGACGTTGCCCGCCTTCCCGCGGACCGAGAGGCAGCCCTCGGCGCCGTACTGCTCCCCCTTCTGCCACACGAACACGGGGTTGACGAACTCGAAATACCCCTCCTCCACGTTCACGCAGGCGACGCGCAGCGGCACGCCGATCTGCGGCGCGGCGAGCCCGGCGCCCTCGGCGTCGAGCAGGGTATCGCGCATGTCGTCGAGAAGGCGGGAGAGCGCGTCGTCGAATTTCTCGACGGGCTTGCAGGATTCGCGGAGGACGGGATCGCCCACCTGTACGATAGTTTTGATCATAAGGTCTCCTTCAGCTCAAGGATTCGGGATTTTCCTCGATATAGACGAGGACGTCTTTGTGCTTGACTGCGGATACGGCGGCGTAGATCTCCCGCAGCACGGCGGGATCTTTGAGCCGCATCAGCACCTGATAGCGGTATTTGTTGCGGATGCGCTTGATGGGCGCGTGCATCTTGTTGAAAAAGAGGAACTTCTCGGGCGCCCGCACATAGATCGCTTGGAGCGCCTCGAAGGTCTCTTTGAGGGCGGAGAGCGTCTCCTTTTCGTCGTCCCCCGTCGCGAGGACGCGGACGATCTTGGAAAAGGGCGGGAACATCATCGCCTCGCGCATCGCGATCTCATGGGCGTAGAAGCCCGCGTAGTCGTATGCCGCGGCGAAGCGGAGAATGTAGTTTTCGGGCGAATAGGTCTGGAGGACGACCTCCCCCGGCGCCTGCGCGCGGCCGCTCCTGCCCGCGACCTGCGTGACGAGCTGGAAGGTGCGCTCCCCGCTGCGGTAATCGGGGATGTGCAGCCCCATGTCCGCGTCGAGGATGCCGACGAGGGTGACGCGGGGGAAATCGTGCCCCTTTGCGACCATCTGCGTCCCGACGAGGATATCCGCGTTGTGCTCGGAGAACTGTTTGAGGATGCGGAGATGCCCCTCCTTGCCGCGGGTCGTATCCACGTCCATGCGCAGGATGCGCGCCGAGGGGTAGAGCTTTTGCAGGTCGTGCACGACGCGCTGGGTGCCCGTGCCCACGTAGCCGAAGCGGTGCCCGCCGCACTCGGGGCAGGCGGGCGGCATCTTGTAGCGCGCCTCGCAGTAGTGGCATTTGAGCCTGTTTTCGTCGCTGTGGTAGGTGAGGGCGACGTCGCAATTCTTGCACTTTGCGACATACCCGCAATCGCGGCAGATCGCCGTCTGCGCAAACCCCCTGCGGTTGAGGAAGAGGATGGCCTGGTTGCCCTCCGCAAGGCAGGAAGCGAGCTTTTCGCGGAGCATGGAGGAGAACGCCGTCGCGTTGCCCCTGCGCACCTCGCGGCGCATATCCGCGATGCGCACCGCGGGCATGGGGCGGGCGTTGATGCGGTCGGGGAGCTCGACGAGCGCAAATTCCCCGTCCTTTGCGCGGCGGTAGGTCTCGACGGAGGGCGTCGCGCTGCCCAAGACGAGCTTGCACCCGTGGTAGCGGGCGCGGAGAAGGGCGATATCGAAGGTATTGTAGCGCGGGGCGCTCTCCGAGGAATAGCTGCCGTCGTGCTCCTCGTCGATGACGATGATCCCCACGTCGGAGACGGGCGCAAAGACCGCCGAACGGGCGCCGATCGCGATGCGGGCCTCCCCCGCGCGGAGACGTTCCCATTCGTCGAAGCGCTCCCCCGCCGAGAGCCCGCTGTGCAGAATGGCGGCGCGCTCCCCGAAGCGGGCGCGGAGCTGGGAGAGCATCTGGGGGGTGAGGGAGATCTCGGGGACGAGGAAGATCGCCGTCTGCCCCTTTTGAAGGCGGTCGGCGATGAGATCGAGGTAGATCTCCGTCTTGCCGCTGCCCGTCACCCCGTGGAGGAGGGTGACCGTCTTTTCGGTGCGTTCGATGGCTTCGAGGGCGGCCTTCTGGGCGGGCGTGAGGACTTTGGGCGCCTGCAACTGCCCGACGCCCCGATAGGGATCGCGGAACACCCGCCGCGCCTCCGCCCGCACGGCGCCCGCGTTCTCCAACGCTTTGAGCGCCGCGGCGCCGAACGTCTCGCGCAGCACGCTCCCCGCCGCCTCCCCGTGTTCGCGGAGATAGCCGAGGATCTGCCACTGCTTTTGCGCGCGGGGAGCGGGGGTATAGTCGTCGCCCAAAACGTAGACGGTGTGCGTCTTTTCGGAGACCTTGCCCGTGCGCATCTCGGCTGGCAGAAAGAGACGGAGCACGAGCGCCATGGGGACGCGGTAGCGCAGGGCGATGCGGTCGGCGAGCAGGAGCGCCTCCCCGGTGAGGGCGGGCGTCGGGTCGGCGCGGAGAATGGATCTGATCTTTTCGGGGGGGACGTCCGTCCGGGATTTCGTCCGCATGACAAAACCCGTCGCCACCCCTCTTCCGAAGGGCACGGCGACGCGCATTCCCGCGGCGATCTCCTCCCCGCAGGCGTAATCGAAGATCTTATCGACATCGCTGTGCGCGATGTCCACGATGACTTCCGCGTACATGGATCCGTCCATGAAAAAACTGCCCCGTGGAGCGGGGCGTTTCTTCGTTAATCTCTCGAGCTCTTGAACTTGCCGTTCATGACCTCCTGGCAGGCGAGGACGATCTCCTTCTGCTTGCCGGGAAGCTCCGTGACGCCCGCAGTCTGCATCTGTTCGATGATCTGCCGCGTCCGCTTTGCGATGACCACGCAGAGTTCATAGCGCGAGATCGGCTCCGACTCCGTGCCCAGCTTGCGCACGAGGGAATCCACCGACGGTTCGTTGATCATATATCGACACTCCTATAGATTGATTTCTTTGCGGAAGATATCGCGCAGCTCGAAGGTCGCGCGCATGAGGTCGTCGTTGACGACGACGTAGTCGTATTCCTTCGCCTTGGAGAGCTCGTAGTCGACCCGCTTCTTGCGCAGGGCGATCTGCTCGGGGTCCTCCGAGCCGCGGCCCTTGAGGCGGGCGTCGAGCGCCTCCTCCGAGGGCGGGACGATGAGGATGTTGATGACTTTTTCGCCGTAGTCCCGCTTGACGATGAGGGCGCCCACGACGTCGATCTCGAGGATGACGCTCCGCCCCTTCGCGATCTCCTCGAACACGTATTTCTTCGGGGTCCCGTAGTAGTTGCCGAAGTGGTCGTCGTATTCGATGAATTCGCCCGCGGCGATGCCCGCCTCGAAAGCCTGCCTCGTCGTGAAGAAATATTCGACGCCCTCCCGTTCCCCCGGGCGGGGTTCGCGGGTGGTGCAGGAAACGGAGAGCGCGAGCTCGGGTTCGAGCTTCAAGAGTTCGCGGACGAGCGTCCCCTTTCCGACGCCCGAGGGACCTGAAATGCAAAAAAGTAATGCGCGCATAGTTTATTCGAGATTCTGGATCTGTTCGCGGACTTTCTCGATCTCGTTCTTCATGGCGAGCGCGAGCCGCGTGACTTCGGTATCGTTGGACTTGCTGCAGATCGTGTTGCATTCGCGGTTGAATTCCTGAAGGAGGAAATCCAGCTTGCGCCCGACTTCGGCGAGCCCCTCGATCTTGCGGAACTCGGCGATGTGCGACGAGAGCCGCGTGAGCTCTTCGTCGATGTTGCACTTATCGGTAAAGACGGCCGCCTCGGTGAGGATGCGGGCTTCGTCTGCCTTGCCCGAGAGCAGTTCCTGCATGCGCTCGGTGAGTTTTTTGCGGTATTCCTCGGCGACGAAAGGCGCGCGGGCGGCGATGCCGTCGCGAAGAAGGGCGATCGTATCCATGCGGGCGGAGAGATCGGCGTGCAGCCGTTCCCCCTCCGCGCGGCGCATCGTGCGGTGCGCTTCGAGCGCCGCCGTGAGCGCTTCCGTAAGCACGGGTTCGAGCGCGTCCTCCTCGCCGTTCTCCTCGGTGCGGACGACGTCGGGAAGGCGCAGTAGGAAGGAGACGGAGAGATCGTTTTTCAGCCCGGCTTCCCGTTCGAGCGACTTTGCCGCCTCCGCATAGGAGCGGGCGAGCGGAAGATCGAGCAGGAACGCCTTGGGGCGCTCCCGCTTATCGGTGAGCCCGATGAACACATCGACATGCCCGCGCGTGATATATTTGCGCACGATCCCGCGGATGCGTTCCTCGAGGGGCAAGAGGATGCGGGGGCTCTTGACGGAGATATCGAGATAGCGGTTGTTCACCGAACGCACTTCGGCGGTGAGCGTGAGCCCGCCCTCGCCCGATTCTCCCTTGCCGTAACCCGTCATGCTGTACATGAAGCAGCCTCCCTGTTTTGCCCTATTATAGCACACGCCTGCGCGCGCGGTCAAGTTCTTTTGCGGAATTTTTCACTCGCCTTCGAGCATCGCGAGAAATTCTTCTTCGCCGATGACGCGCACGCCGAGCCCGCGCGCCTTTTCGAGCTTGCTGCCCGCCTTCTCGCCCGCGACGACGAGGGTCGTCTTTTGGGAGACCGCGCTCTGGCACACCCCGCCGAGAGCTTCGATGCGCCTCTGCGCCTCGGGGCGGGACATCGACGCGAGCGTGCCCGTGAGCACGACCGCCTCCCCCGCAAAGGCGCCCGCCGCGACCTTCTCCTTCACGAAGGGCAAGACGCCGAACGCTTTCAGGCGGGCAAGTTCTGCGCGGTTCTTTTCGTCGGCGAAATAGGAGAGGACGGAGCGCGCCGTGATCTCCCCCACGTCCTCGACGGCGAGCAGCTCCTCCAAAGTGAGCGCGGCGACCCGCTCCACGCTCCCGAAGTCCGCAAGGTCGCGCGCGGCGACCCGCCCGATGCCCTCGATGCCGATGGCGTAGAGGAAGCGATCGAGGGGGATGTGCTTGCTCTTTTCGATCGCGGAGAGCAGATTGGAGATCTTTTTCTCCTTGAATCCCTCCATGCCCGCGAAGTCCTCCGCGGTGAGGGCGTAGAGATCGGAGAAGTTCCGCACGCCCCGTTTTTCGTGCAGAAGGGCAAGCGTCGCCTCGGACATGCCCTCGATATCCGCCGCGTTCTTGCTGCAATAGTGGGTGAGCTTCTGGACGACGCGGGGCGGGCAGAGTTCGTTGGTGCAGAAAAGATTGGCCCCCACCTCCGCGACGGGCGCGCCGCACGCGGGGCAAAAGCGGGGCTTCTCGACGGGCACGCTGCCCTCGACATGGGAGACCGCCCCCAAAATTTCGGGGATGACCTCGTTGGAGCGGCGGACGAGCACCCGCGAATGCACCTTCACATCCTTCTTGGTGAGGTCGCCGTAGTTGTTGAGGGTGGCGCGGCGGACCGTCGCCCCCGCGAGCTCCACGGGCGCGATCTCGGCGAGGGGGGTGAGTTTGCCCGTCCTGCCGACCTGCCAGAGGACCTTTTCGACCGTCGTCTCGGCCTCCTCCGCCTCGAATTTGTAGGCGATCGCCCAGCGGGGGAATTTATCGGTCGCGCCCATCGCGGCGCGGACGCGCTCCTCGTTGACCTTGACGACGGCGCCGTCGGTGAGCACGTCGAGCGTGCGGCGTTCGACGTCGATCTCGTCGATCGCCGCCAGCACCTCCTCGGGCGTGGCGCAGTGCCGCAGGTAGGGAAAGACTTTGAACCCCTCCCGCCGCAAAAATTCGTGCGCCTCGAGCTGGGTGGCGGGAAGTCCGTCCATGTAATTGATATCGTAGAACAGGATCTCGGGCGCGCGGGTCCGCGTGACCTTGGGATCGAGGTTGCGGATCGCCCCCGCCGCCGCGTTGCGCGCGTTTTTGAGGGGCTCCTCGGGGTGCGCCGCGTTGTATTTTTCGAGGGCGGAAAGGCGGATGATCGCCTCGCCGCGGACCTCGAGCGTCCCTTGGTAGGAGATGTTCATCGGGAAGCTCCGCACGGTGAGTGCCTGCGCGGTGACGTCCTCCCCCTCGATGCCGTTGCCGCGCGTCGTCGCACGGACGAAGGCGCCGCCTTCATAGGTGAGGCAGACGGTGAGCCCGTCGTACTTATATTCGACGGTGTAGGTCGCCTCCCCCGCCTTTTGCACGCGGACGAAGAAGGCCTCGAGTTCCTCCGAAGAGACCGCCTTATCGAGGCTGTAAAGGCGGGCGATGTGGGTGTGCCGCGCAAAGCCCTTCACGGGCTCTCCCCCGACCCGCCGCGTGGGCGATTCGGGCAGCACCAGCCCCGTATCCCGCTCGAGGGCGCGGAGCTCGTCGTAGAGGCGGTCGTATTCGCGGTCGGAGACCGTGGGCGCGTCGAGCACATAGTATTCATACGCCCACTTGTTGAGGATCTCGCAGAGTTCCCGCATGCGAAGTTGTTCGTTCATGGCTCCCTCCTTAAAGGATCTCGAGCGGCGCGAGCGCGGCGGAGAGATCTTTGTTGCCGACCGACGGGAAGTGGACGGTGATGATGAGATTGCGGTCTGCGCCGCGCATCGCGATGACCTCCCCTTCGCCGAAGCGGACGTGGCGCACCCGCGTGCCGACGGCGAATTTCCCCGTGTCCGCGCGGGCGGGCGCGGGCTTGGACGCGGGCGCGGGACGGACGGGCGAAACCGCTTTTATCGACATACGTCCCCCGCCGAATGTGACGGCGGGCTCCTCCGTTTGCGCGTACTCCGAGGCGCCGCCGTACGCATTGTAGCCCGCAGGATCTTTGAAGTTTCTTTGGCCGTAGCCGCGGTCGTAGCCGCCGTAGCCCCTGTTGCCGTACCCCCTTCCGCCGTAGCCGCCGAAGCGTTCGCCGCGGTCGAAGGTGCGCTCTGCGGGGGCGGAGCGGTCGGAGAGCTGCCCGCGGATCTCTTCGACGAACTGCGAGCGCATCGTGGGTTCCCGCCGCCCGTAGAGATAGCGGGAACGGGAGCGGGTGAGATACAGCCGCTCTTTGGCGCGGGTGATGGCGACGTACATGAGCCGCCGCTCCTCCTCGAGCCCGCCGGGTTCCTCGATGGCGCGGGAGATGGGCAAAATGTTTTCTTCGAGCCCGATGAGAAACACGCAGCGGAACTCAAGCCCCTTCACGGCGTGGATGGTCGCGATGGTCACATAGTCCCCCTCCTCCATCTCGTCGGTATCCGAATACAGCGAGATCTGCTGGAGATATTCGGAGAGCGTCGCCTCGCCGTTCATGCGGACGTATTCGTCGACGGAGTTCTGGAACTCGGCGAGGTTGGCGCGCTTCGTGAGGCTTTCATCCGAATTATCCGCATACTGCTCGAGCATGCCCGAGCTCTCGAGGATGTGTTTGACGAGGGCGGAGACGCTCGCCGATTGGGAGAGGACGACGAGCTCGCGCAGATACTTCGCAAAGGCGCGGAGCTTCTCGCGGGCGCCCGAGGTCACGGGAAGCTCGTCCGCGGCGAGCACGGCGTCGAACACCGAGAGCTCCTCGCGGGCGGCGTAGTCGTTGAGAGCGGCGAGCGTCTTTTCGCCGATCCCCCGCCGCGGCACGTTGATGACGCGCAGGCAGGCCTCGCTGTCGAACGGGTTGGAAATGAGGCGCAAATAGGCGAGGATATCCTTGATCTCCTTGCGCTCGAAGAACTTGAAGCCTCCGAACACTTTGTAGGAGATGCCGTATTTGGTGAACTCCTGCTCATATGCGCGGGTGAGCGCGTTGATACGCATGAGCACGGCGAAATCCGAGCGCTTATATCCCTGCAAGATGAGTTCGTGGATGATGCGGGCGCAGTAGAGCGCCTCGCCCGTCTCCTCGTCCGCCTCGAAATAGACGGGCTTCTCCCCCGCGTCGCCCTCCGTCCAGAGCTGCTTGCGCGAGCGGTGGGCGTTGTGCGCGATGGAGGCGTTCGCAAGGGCGAGAATGGCGCCCGTCGAGCGGTAATTCTGCTGCAATTTGTAGATCTTCGCCTTGGGGAAGGTCTGCTCGAAGTGCAAAATGTTCTCGATCTTCGCCCCCCGCCAGCCGTAGATGGACTGGTCGTCGTCGCCGACGGCGAAGAGGTTGCCGTGCACCGAGGCGAGCATGCGGATGAGATCGAACTGCACGGCGTTGGTATCCTGGAACTCGTCGACGTGGATGTAGCGGAAGCGCCCCGCGAGATAGGCGAGCGCCTCGGCGTCCTCCGCGAGCAGCGCCCGCGCCTCGAGGAGGAGATCGTCGAAATCGAGGGCGTTGTTGGCGTGCAGGTGGGCGCAGTAGCGCTCGTAAACGCGCATCGCCGCCTCGATGCCCCGCTCGTAGGAATAGCGCTTGGCGTATGCCTCGGCGTTGAGCCCGAGCATCTTGGCGTTGGAGATGTGGTATTTCACGGATTTGAGGAGCGATTCTTCGTCGTACCCGCATTCCTTGAAGGCCTGCTTCACGACGGCGGTGCGCTCCTGTTCGGAATATATGGAAAAATTCTCGCGGAGGCCCCGCCGCTCGGCGTACATCCGCAAGATCTTCACGCACATGGAGTGGATGGTGCACACCCACATGCCCGTGATGTCGCAAGAGGCGGCAAGGCGCTCGCGCATCTCCCCCGCCGCCTTGTTCGTGAAGGTGATCGCGAGGATGCTCCCCGGGGAGACGTCCTTCTCGGCGATGAGGTATTCGATGCGCGACGTGAGAACGCGCGTCTTTCCGCTGCCCGCGCCCGCGAGCACCAAAACGGCGCCCTCGGTATCGAGAACGGGCTTTTTCTGTTCTTCGTTGAGTGTAAGTCCCATACCCCGATATTATAGCACAAGCGGGGCGAAAAAGCAAGGGCTTGCGCCCGAAATCCCCCTACTTCCTGCCCTTGATCTCAAACTCGTATTCCCGCTTGAAGCGCTCGAGGGCATGGAGATAGCGCTCCGAGAGCTCCAGATTGTAGCGCTGCTTCTCGGCGTAGGAGAGCGTCTCGTAATAGGCCCTGTCGGTGAGCCGCCCGATCGCGTCGGAGACCTCCCCCTCCTCGAGCAGGAGCTGCTTCACGCGCAGATAGAAGCCGTCGGGCTCCTCGCCCTTGATCTGCGCCTCCACTTTCTCCTGGAAATAGCGCTCGAGCTTGTTCTCGTTGATGCCCTGCGCCTTCGCGTGCGAGCGCTCCTCGGCGAGCTTGCGGTCGCACTCCTGCCAGAATCCGCGCTTCATCCTGCGCTTTGCCTCTTTTGCAAGCATCTTGAGCGAACGTTCCATAAAATGCCTCCGTTAGCGGAAATTCGTGATTTTTCGCAAAAAAAATCCGCAACCGAAGTTACGGATCTTTTGTTCAGTTTCTGCTTCTCTTTCTCGCCGCTTCCGACTTCTTTCTCTTCTTGACGGAGGGCTTCTCGTAGAACTCCTTCTTGCGGAGATCGCCGATGATGCCGTCGCGCGAGCACTTTCTCTTGAATCTGCGGAGCGCGGATTCGAGGCTCTCGTTTTCACCGACCTTGATCGTGGACATATTCAACCCTCCTTCGCCGAAGCACTTATTTCTTGACTATTATAGCAGACCCTGCCGCGCTTGTCAAACGCTTTTGCGCGCAACGGGAAATTTTTTTGCGGAAATTGCGGTCAGACGGCGCGGATCGCCTCGATGGGCTTCTTCTTCGCCGTCAGCGCGACGGGCACCGCCGTGGAAAACACCGAGGTCGTGAACGCGATCGCGAACACGATGAGCGCGTTGATCCAATCGAAACAGAACATGCCGAAGGAGAAATCCGCGACGCGCATCAAGACGGCGTTGACGATCGCGCACGCCGCGAACGCGCCGAGGCTCCCGAGCACGAAGCACGCCGCCGTGATGGCGATCCCCTCCGTCATGAAGATCTTGAACACGTCGATCCCGCGGGCGCCCACTGCGCGCAGGATGCCGATATCCTTCCGCTTGGCGTTGATGCTCGCCGAGATGAAGTTGAAGAGGAGCAGCGCCGCGAACACGGCGAGCGCCGCCGAGACGGGCCCCAGAATGACGAGCAGCCTGTGGAAGAGCGCGTCGTTTTCGCGGATGTCCCGCATGAAGGCGTAGGGCGCCTCGTAGTCGATGTCCGTCGCGCTGTCCTCCCTGCCGTCAAGCGCCATGAGCGCCGCGCTCCGCTTGGCGCGCCCGCCCGTGAGCGTGCCGAAGAGGTATTGCTGGTAGCTGCCCTCGGGTTCGTACTCCGCCTTGACGGTAAACGGCGTCCACGGCCCGAAGGAGGCCTCGAAGTAGTTGCTCGAGCGGAAGAACTCCCGCGCGATGCCGCCGTTGTGGTTGGTGCGCTGCCCGTAGAAGGAATCGTACCCCGAATAGGCCTCGAAGAGCCCGTCGCCCGCAAAGGCGACCGACGACATCGACCAGCGGAATTCCTCCGTGAAGTCGTCCTGATATTCCGACCACACCTCGGCGGGATAGCGGAGCGTATCCTGCGGCTGCTGTTGCCACGGGGGCACGTTGCCCTCGGGCGCCCGCGCGATCACGTTGCCCTCTTTCAGGAAGGCGTGCGCCGAGAAGTCGTCGTGCGCGTCGAAGATCCCGACGACGGTGAGCGGGAGCGAGCTGCCCGCCCCCATGTAGATGGAGATGCTCTTGCCGAGCATCTCGGCGGGCTCCGCGATCGTCACGCGGTCGTTGCCCGTGCCGTAGCCGTACTGCGCGAAAGTTTCAAACACGGGCACCGAGATGAGGATCTCCGTGCGCGCCGCGGGCATTTCCCCCGCGACGAGCGAGAACGTCCCGCTCTCGAAGTACCACGCCGCGTCCGAGGCGTAGGCGATCGCCGTGAAGTCGCCGATGCAGTCGTAGTAATCGCTCTTCGTCTCCTCGTCCGTCCGCGCCTGCGTGCTGCCGAAGGTGAGCGTCTGGTTGAAGGTGAAGGCGGGGAAGAAGTGCATCTCGGGATAGTCCGCGCGGATCCTCTCGATCTCCGCCGCGGAGAAGGGCGAAGAAGAGGCGCCCGTGTAGATTTTACGCGTATACGTCCCCTCTGTTTCGCTGTACATATGCGCAACGCCGAACTTCTCGAGCACCGCCGCGGAGTAGTTCGCGTCCGTGAGCGTCCGCGCGCCGAGCTTTTCGGGATCGTAGGTGAGCAGGGTGGAAAAGACGCCGAACACGATGAAGGCGATCGTCGCGAGCAGCGCCGTAAAGGCGAGGCGGACGGGCTTGAGTTTGAGCCCTGCGAAGCCCATTTTGAGCGCATAGCGGAGCGGGAAATCCGATTTGATGAAGTGCGTCTCGTCCTTTCCTGCGGAGACGGGCGCCATGTGCGTCTCCGAGAACCCCGCCGCGGTGTGCTCCTCGGGAAGCGCGGCGAGGTCGGCGTCCTCCGAAGAAATGACCACACCCCCTCGCGTTTTGCGCACGAAGTCGAGAATTTTCGCCTCCTCCTCGGAGGTGAGCGCGGCGCCGTTCGCGACGGCGAGCTTCTTCTCGCCGATCTCGCAAAGGTTCTTGCGCGCCGCCTCCCGCTGCTCGCCCGTGCGGCTGACGTCGGAGACGATCTCGCCGTCCTTGAGCTCGATGATGCGGTCGGCATAGACCTCCGCAAATTCGCGGTCGTGCGAGACGACGATGACCAGCTTGTTCTCGGAGAGCTTGCGGAGGGTATCGAACACCTGCGCGCCCGTCTTGGAATCGAGAGCGCCCGTGGGTTCGTCCGCCATGATGATCTCGGGATTCTTGACGAGCGCGCGGGCGATCGCGACGCGCTGCTTCTGCCCGCCCGAGAGCGTGTTGGGACGGCGGTCGCCGTAGCCCTCGAGGTCCA
Source organism: uncultured Clostridia bacterium (assembly GCA_947624445.1). Taxonomy (GTDB): domain Bacteria; phylum Bacillota; class Clostridia; order Christensenellales; family Borkfalkiaceae; genus Gallimonas. The sequence goes on from CANQKF010000008.1 coordinate 28,356, forward strand.
CCTCGCGCAGAAGTTCGGCGATCCGCGCGTCGTCCCGCGGCTTGCCCTGCAATTCGAGCGCGAGGGCGACGTTCTCCGCCACCGTCAGCTCGGAGAGGATGTTGTACTCTTGAAAGATGAAGCCGACGTAGGTATTGCGGTAGGAATCGAAATCGCTGTGCGAGAACGCCTTGGAGGAGCGCCCCTTCACGATGATCTCCCCTTCGTCGGGGGAATCCAGCCCGCCCGAGACGTTGAGCAGCGTGCTCTTGCCGCTGCCCGATTTGCCGAGCAGAAAGACCATGCCCCGCTCGGGAAAATCCACCGAGACATGGTTGAGCGCGACGACGGTCTCGCCGCCCGTCACGTATTTTTTGACGAGATCTTTTACCTGTAACATCTTCGTTTCCTCCTCGTTGGGTTTGGAAGCGTTTTACGGAAAGCAAGGAAGGCGCGCAAAGCCGCGGGCCGCAAAGCCGCTCAATAGAATTCTTCTTCGAGTTCCGCGATCACCTCGTCCGTCATGAAGCCGTAGGTGCAATAGAGGGTGAGGATCGTAAACCGGTCGCGGATCCGGTATGCGTCTTTCAGCATGGCGCGGAAGGTCTCCCGCGGGATGCCGAGCTCCGAAAAGCGGGTCGGGCAGCCGAGCGCGGAGAGCGTCTCCGCGATCCGTGCGACGGGGGGAAGCCCCTCCGCCTCGGCATAGACCGCTTCGCACCCCGCAAAGGCGGGACGGCGGCCGATCGTGTGATAGAGGTAGAGGGAGACGAGCGTCCCCAGCCCCACCTTCACGCCGTGGAGCGGGATGCGCGCGCCGCGGGCGAGGAAGTCCATTTCGAGGAAGTGGCTCATGTGGTGCTCGGCGCCCGAGGCGGGGCGGGAATTGCCCGCGATGACCATCGCATAGCCCGAGATGAGCAGGGCGTCCATGAGCCTGCGGATCCCCTCCTCGCCGCCCGCTTTGAGCGCGGGCAGGCTCTCGTCCATCGCGCGGACCGCCTCCCCCATCAGCGCGGCCGATCGCGCGTCGTACTTCTCCCCCGTGAGGTGCGCGGAGATGCGCCAATCGGCGAGACAGCAATATTTGGCGAGGATGTCCCCCACGCCCGCGCCGATCATGCGGCGGGGGGCAGCCGAGAGCACCGAGAAATCCATCAGGACGTCCTGCGCGACCTGCGCGGGGCGGGTGATCTTGAACCCGTGCTCGATGAGGGGCGTCACCCCCGAGGTGAAGCCGTCCATCGAGGGCGCCGTCGCGAAGATCCCGCTCGGGCGGTGCAGGAGCGAGCCTGCGTATTTGGCGACGTCGTTGAGCGTCCCCGCCCCCGCGGCAAGCAAATAATCGCACCCATCCCCCGACTTCTTGGCGATCCCGACGGTCGCTTCGTCGGCGACGGGCTCGGGTTCGAGGAGATGGCAGTCCTTTACAAAGCAGACCTTTTCGAGCGCCGCTTTGAGGGGCAGGGCGAGGGGCAGAGTGTTTTCATCGGTGAGGAGCATCACTTTTTTTCCGCGCATGCGCGCCAGAAACTCGGGAAAGTCGCCGCCGCGCCCCTCCTCCGCATGCACGCCGAACTCCCGCGAGAGTGCAAAAATATCCATTTTATTTACCCCATCCCCCCGCTTTCTTTGGTGACGAAGTTGCAGACGATGCCCTCGTCGTAATCGCCGAAGCCGCGCCCGAACAGCGTGAATCCGCCGCGGTGCACGGCGTCCTCGGGGACGAAAATGCGGAAGCGGATCTGCTCGCCCGCGCGGATCTCAAGGTCCGCGAGCGTGATCTCCGAGACCTTCACGCCCGAGATGTAGGTGCCGTCGCGGTTGACGACGAGGAGGATCTTCTTGCCGTATTGCCCGAGATTGCCGAACCACCATGCGGGATTCGCCGTGCCCGTGCGGTCGTTGTATTCCCCCTTGCTCGTGTAGTAACCGAGCGTGTGCCCGTTGACCGCAAAGTGGACGTCGCTCGGATAGTAGGCGGAATATCCCGGCGCCTCCGAGGCGAGTTCGAGGGAAAATTGCAGCTCCAAAAGCTCGCTCTCGGCGGTGAGATAGTTGGGCACGAGGTATTCGACATACCCATAGGAGAGCCACAGGATCCCCGCCTTGATGCGCTCGGGATAGGAGAAGCAGGCGGGGTCGTCGAACCTGCCGATGACCTTCTCGCGGGTCGCGAGCCCGCAGGTCGGGTGGATCTCGTAGCCAACATAGTGCCCGATGTCGATGAGCGCCGATTCCACGCGCCCCTCCGCCTGCGGATGGCTCGTGAAGTCCACGATGATCTTATCCGTCGCGAGGCAGCAGATCTTCTGCGTGCCGCGGACGCCCGAGGACGTCGTGATCTCGATGAGCCCCGCCGCGTGCAGTTTGCGGATGTGCGCCGTGATCGCACCGTTGGAGACGCCGAACTTCTTGGCGAAGTAGGCGAGATTCAGCTCCCCGTGCGTGAGCAGCTCCTCGATGATGCCGAGACGGATCTCCGAATCGAGCGCTTCATATAACAACTTGCCGTTTCTGAAATCCTTGAGATAAATCATAGGTCTATTCTACCTCTTTTCGCCCGAAAAGTCAACAATCCTTTGAATATACGTGAAATATTTCAAAAAAAGTAAAAGAAAAGGCGGGAGATCCCGTCTTTTCCTCTGCGATCGGCGCCCTGTTTGCGCCCGGTCGCTGATTTTTTGCTTATTTTCGCTTGTGTCCGCTCATTTGACGCGCGCGAGCAGGGCTTCGACGTCCTGCTTCGCCGCCGCCATGGCAGCCTCGGCCGCGGGCGCGTTTTCCGCCTTCACCGAGTAGTAGATCTTGAGCTTGGGCTCGGTGCCGCTCGGGCGGACGCAGATGAAGCTTCCCCCCGCGAGCTCGTAGTAGACGCAGTTGCACTTGGGGATGCCGAGCTGCGTGCACTTGCCCGTCTTGTCGCGGCGCACGTCCTTCGAATAGTCGCGCACCGCCTCCACCGCGAAGTCGCCGAAGGAGGCGATCCCGACCGTCTTGAGGGCGTCGACGACGGCGTTCATCTCCTTCATCGCGTTCAGCCCCGAATATTGGATGGAGACGTTTTTATCGAGCACGTACCCGTACTTCTTGTAGATCTCGTTGAGGCGCATCCACACCGTTTTGCCGACGCTCTTGTAGTAGCAGACCATCTCCGCGCAGAGCATGGAGGCGACGACGGCGTCCTTATCCCGCGCGTGCGTGCCGCGCAAGTAGCCGCAGCTCTCCTCGAAGCCGAACACGAAGGTGTGCGCCCCGCTCTTCTCCCACTCCTTGATCTTCTCGCCGATGAACTTGAAGCCGACGGGCGTTTCGAAGAGGGCGACGCCGAACTCGGCGCAGATGAGCTTTGCCATGCCCGTCGAGACGAAGGACTTCACGACGGCGGCGTTCGCGGGCAGTTTGTTCTCCTCTTTGAGGCGGGTGAGGATGTAGTCGAGCAGAAGAATGCCCACCTGGTTGCCCGAGAGCGCGTGGAACTCCCCCGCTTCGTCCTTCACGGCGACGCCCAAACGGTCGCTGTCGGGATCGGTGCCAAAGACGACGTCCGCGGAGATCTTGTTCGCGAGGGCGATGCCCATCGAGAGCGTCTCCTTGAACTCGGGGTTGGGCACGGCGACCGTCGAAAAGGCGGGATCCTCCGTCGTCTGTTCCTCGACGACCGTCGCGTTGATGCCGAGGCGGGCGAGGATGCGCGTGACGGGCAGATAGCCCGAGCCGTGCACGGGGGTGTAGACGAGCCGCAGGTCCTTGCCGCACTTCCGCACGGCGGCCTCCGAAAGGGTGAGCTTTGCGAGCTCGTCGAGATAGTCGTCGTCGAGGCGCTCGGGCACGGGAACGATGAGCGGGCTGTGCGCTTCTCCCGTGACGGAGAGGTAGTCTTGGATCTTCTCGATGAAGCCGACGACGACCGCCGTCGCCTCGGGGGACATCTGCGCGCCGTCCTCGCCGTAGACCTTATAGCCGTTGTATTCCTTGGGATTGTGCGAAGCGGTGATCATGATCCCCGCGACGGCGTCGAGGTGCCGCACGGCATAGGAGAGCATGGGCACGGGGTGGACGCGCGAGAAGAGGTAGGCCTTCACGCCGTTCTTGGCGAGCACGCCCGCCGCCGCCTCGGCAAAGAGACGGGAATTCTTTCGCGTATCGTAGGAGATGACGACGCCGCGCCCCTTCGCCTCCGCGGGAAGGGTGCCGATATACTCCGCGAGCCCCTGCGTGGCGCGGCGGACGGTGTAGACGTTCATCATGTTGACGCCGCAGCCGATGATCCCGCGCATGCCCGCCGTCCCGAATTCGAGCGCGCCGCCGAAGCGGTACTCCTTCTCCTTTTCGTCGTTCGCGATCGCGAGGAGCTCCTCGCGGTCCTCCGCGGCGAGGCGGGGATCCCCCACCCAGCTTTCGTAGATCTTTTTGTAATCAACCATAATATCCACCTGACCTTTGACCGCGCATTGCGCGTTGAGATTTTTTATTCGCTTTCCCGCGCTTGGGGCGCTTCTTGGGGCGCCGCTTGGGAAGTTTCGGGGATTTCCGCCGCCGTTTGAGGAATTTCAGGCGCTTCGGGCGCCGTTTCGATCGGTTCGGGCGCTTCGGTGGGCGCGGGAGCGGCCGCCGCGGCCTGCGGCTGTGCGTTCTCCACGCCCGCGATCGCGTCGCGCGCGAGGAAGTACTTCTTGCCCGCCGTCTCGTAGTAGTTGACGAGCTGCATCACGATGAGGAACACGAAGCTGAGCGGGAACGTGAAGAACACGCCGCTGCCGAAGGTGCAGATCGCGAAGCCGACGTTCACAAAGACGATCAGATAGCAGGCGACGAGGTAGTTGGCGAAGCGGTGCAGGAAATCCTTGCCGCAGCGCAGGCTCTCGCCGAACGCCGCGAACACCCCCTTCCCGCCCACGATCATCGCGGGCATCCACGCCGAGATCAGGGTGAGCTTCAACGCCTGCAATGCGACGACCGCCGCAAACGTGAGGGCGACGGAGAGCAGGACGGCGAGGAATCCCCACGTCGGGAAGAGCGAGGGAAGATAGAAGAAGAGGAACCAGCTCGCAAGCAGCGAGCAGAGGTCGTAGAGGAAGGCGACGGGCACAAAGACGAGCTCGTAGAGCGCCGCCTTGCCGAGATTTTTGAAGAACGCCGCGGAGAAACGGGTATGGGAGAAGGTCGCCATGCGGTCGTTGATCGCCGCCGCCAATGTGAACTGCGCGAGCCCCGTCACGAAGCGCTGCAAGATATACATGCAGCACACGCCGACGACGCTCCCGACGATCCCGCCCATGTGCGCGCCGAGCAGCGCCACGAAGTCGCGGAAGGCGGCGTGGAAGGTCCCCTGGAACTCGGTGAGGATAGCGGTATCCCCCGCGGTGAGGGAGAGCGCGAGCTTGCGGAAGAACTCGGGGATGAGATCGATGAGCGTGTTGAATTCGGCGCTCTCGAGAATGAACCCCAGCCCGAGATGCAGGATGAGGAAGGTGAGGCTGAAAAAGACCGCGCTTGCAATGAGCCGATAAAAGAGCAGTTGGAACACGCGGGAGAATTCGTCTGTCGTGATCGAGACCGCACGTTTGAAACGCATATCAATACCCCCTGTATGTGTGAAGAAGATCTTCGCGGTCGAGCTTATCCACTTCGAAGTAGACGACTTCCATGCGGATCGTGAAGTTGAGATAGAGCAGCGCGAACAAGATCACCGCGAGGATGCGGAATACGAATTCGGGCAGGAACGCCGCCCCGCCGATGAGGAAGATCGCCACCGAGTAGGAGAGCAGGAAGGAGACGAGAAGCTCCCAGCGCACCCCCACCATGAGCTGATAGGAATAGACGAGGGCGTTGTAAGTGCCGAAGCCCGTCATGAGGCGGCAGGGCAGGAAGAGATAGAACACCGTGGAGAGGAAGAGCAGCGCGTAGCCGAAGAAGAGGAAGGCCGCGACGGCGAGGAGGTAGAAGAGCGCCTTCGCCGCGAGGAACGAGAAGAGGAAGAAGAGCGCCGAGACGATGAGCGCCCAGAGTTCGTAGCACGCGAGGTAGACGAAGGTCACCGCCGCCGTCGGCAAGAGCGCCTGCGTGAACGAGCGCAGGGTGCCGCTGAACGTCCGCTTCCCGATCCGCATGTGCTTTTCCACGAAGGAGAGCATGAGCGCCGTAAAGACGATGAGGAGAATGAAGGCGAACACGCTGTAGAGCCCGCCGAGCACGGAATCGACGCGGACAAAGGAAAAGCAACGGAAATACACGCCGAACTCCGTGGGCGGATCGCCCGAGAAGAAGGCGCGCGTCACCGCGGCGATGGCGGAATAATCGAGTGACAGCGCCAAAAAGACCGCGGGCATGAGCGCAAACGGCAACACAAACCAAAGATTTTTGAAGATGTACTTCCAACTTCCGAAGAAATCGCGCATAAAAGCTCCTTAAAGTGCTTCTCTATTATATAACAAATCGCGCGAACTGTAAAGAGTTTTTTGCGGTTTTTCCGCAGAGGAAAAAATTCCGGCCCCCGCGCGGCGGAGACCGGAATTGCGGCGGGCGCCTTTTCTCACGCTTTCCGCGCGCGCCGCAGGAAGCATTTGGAGATCTCGACGAGCGGCACGGGCGCGAGCGCGAGCGCCGCCGCGGTGAGATAGGCCTGCCACGGGAGATAGACGAACCCGAAGAAGTCCATCACGCCCGGCACGAAGAGCACGAGCGCCGCGATGACGAAGGACGCCCCGACGGCGGCGAGCAGCACGGGGTTGTGCCCGTTGCCCCGCGCGAATGCCGATTCGAAGTCCGAGCGCTGGTTGAGGCAGTGGGCGAGCTGGGAGAAGGCGACCACGAAGAAGGTCATCGTCATCGCGACCTCCGCCCCGCCGAAGGCGTACAGCCCCGTGAAATAGGCGGCAAGGGCGAGCGCGGCGAGCATGAGCCCGTGCGCCACGATGCGGATCACGAGCCCTTTTTCCAACAGCGTCCCCGACTTTACGGGCGGATGGCGCATGATGTCCTTCGCGGCGGGATCGACGCCCAGCCCGAGCGCGGGAAGGGTGTCCGTCACGAGGTTGATGATGAGCACATGCACCGCGAGCAGGGGCGCGGGAAGGTTGAAGAGCGTCGCGAGGAAGATGACGAGCACCTCCGCGATGTTGCCCGCGAGCAGGAATTGGATGACTTTGCGGATGTTGGCGTAGACCCGCCGCCCCTCGCGCACGGCGCTCTCGATCGTCGTGAAGTTGTTGTCGAGCAGGATGATATCCGAGGCCTCTTTGGCGACGTCCGTCCCCGCGCCCATCGCGACGCCGATGTTCGCCGCCTTGAGCGCGGGCGAATCGTTGACGCCGTCCCCCGTCATCGAGGCGACCTCCCCCGTGCGTTGCAACGACCGCACGATGCGCAGTTTATCCGAGGGCGAGACGCGGGCGTAGACGGAGGTCGTGCCGACCACCCCGTCGAGCGCCTCGTCGGACATGGCGGAGAGCTCGGCGCCCGTGACGACGGTATCCCCCGCGCGGAAGATGCCGAGCTCCTTCGCGATCGCGACGGCGGTCGTCTTGTGGTCGCCCGTGATCATCACGACGCGGATGCCCGCCGTATGGCAGGAGGCGATGGCGCCGATGACCTCCTTGCGGGGCGGGTCGATCATGCAGGTGAGCCCGACGAAGATGAGGTCGCGCTCCACGTCGTCCCCCTCCTTGGGGAGAAAATCGACGAGGCGGACGGCGTAGCCGAGCACCCGCAGCGCCTGTTCGCTCATCTGCTCGGCGAGCGCGATCGCCGCCGCGGCCTCTTCTTTGCGGATGGGCTGCACGCCCTCCTCGGTGAGGATGCGGGTGCAGCGGGGCAGAAGTTCGTCGATCGCGCCCTTGGTGTAGACGACCCGCCGCGCCCCGTCCGCCGTCACGACGGACATGCGCTTGCGGTCGGAATCGAAGGGCTGTTCAAAGACGCGGGGTTGTTCGGCTTTCAGCGCCTCGGGCTTCATGCCGAATTTTTCGGAAAAATCGATGAGGGCCCCCTCTGTCGGGTCGCCGAGATATTCATCCTCCTTCCCGGGGACGCGGGCGGCGTCGTTGCAGAGCGCGGCGGCATACACGAGCGCGCGGCGCTCCTCCGTGAGCCCGCCCCCGACGGGCACCGTCTGCCCGCGGAGGATCTCCGAGGCCGTCGCGAAGCGGGTGACGGTCATGCGGTTGAGGGTGAGGGTGCCCGTCTTGTCGCAGCAGACGACGGTCGCGCTGCCCAGCGTCTCCACGGCGGGAAGGCTGCGCACGAGCGCCTGCTGTTTTGCCATGCGCCGCACGCCGAGCGCCATGACGACGGTCGCCGTCGCGGGGAGCCCTTCGGGGATGACCGAGATCGCGAGCGCGATCGCCGTGAGCAGGGGCTGCACCCAATTTTCGGACTTCGACCAATCCGAAACGCGCAGGAAGCTGATCGCGAGCACGACGAGCGCGACAACGATCCCCACGAGCGAGAGCGCCTTGCCCACGCCGTTGAGCTTTTTCTTGATGGGCGTTTCGAGCTCGTCGGTTTCGTCGAGCATGCCCGCGATGGAGCCCACCTCGGTGCGCATGCCCGTCGCGACGACGACGCCCGTTCCCGTGCCCGCGGTGCACACGGAGGAGGAATACGCCATGTTGACGCGGTCGCCCAAAGGTGCGTCCTCGTTCAGGCGGGCGAGGGCGTCCTTTTCGACGGGCAGACTCTCGCCCGTGAGCGCGGATTCCTGCACGGCGAGGTTGGATTCCTCCAAGAGGCGGAGATCGGCGGGCACGACGCAGCCGTCCGCGAGGATCACGACGTCCCCCGGGACGAGCTCCTCGGCGGGAAGGATGCATTCGGCGCCGTCGCGGAGCACCCGCGCCGTGGGCGCCGTGAGCGTCGAGAGCGCGGCGAGGGCGTCCGCCGCCTTCTTCTCCTGCACGACGCCGATGACCGCGTTGACGACGACGATCACGAAGATGACGATCGCCTCCGCGTAGTCGCCGAAGCAGATCGAAACGATCGCGGCGATGAGCAGGATGACGACCATCACGTCGCGGATCTGCTCCCAGATGAGCCGCCAAAGACGCTTCGGTTTGCGCGTGCGGAGCGAATTATTGCCATACGTCCCCCGCCTTTTTTCGGCTTCGGCGTTCGTGAGCCCTCCGCGGTCGGAGGAGAGATCTGTGAGGGTCTGCTCCGCCGTGCGGGCGTGCCAGGGCTGCCGCGCGGGCGATCCTGTGGGTTCTGTTTGCTTTGCCATGATGTCCCCCCGAAATAAGTTTCGCTCTCATTATACCACAAATGCGCGCGAATGAAAACTTATTTGCGCACACATTTTCGCGGCGCGGCGCAAGGGCGGAAGGCGGGCGCCGCGCGAAAATTTCTTTCGTCCGCGCAAAAATTCTCACGGTTTTTTTCATATTTTTTCAAAATCGGCTTGAATTTTGCGCGCGGGTCTGTTATAATACTATTCTCCTTGAGAAGAACGCGCCATGCTCGATCGATTTTACGAACAACTTGCCAAAACATCCTATGTGCCCGTCGTCATCATCTCGGTGGCGATCATGTTGCTTGCGGGCTTTTTGCTGACGCGCGTCACAAAGCTGCTGAAGCTCCCCAACGTCACCGCTTACATCCTCGCGGGCATCCTCCTCGGCCCCTATTGCTTCGACCTCGTGCCCGCGCAGGTCGCCGAGGGCATGGACTTCATCTCGGATATCGCGCTCGCCTTCATCGCCTTCAGCGTCGGGGAATATTTCCGCCTCTCCACGCTCAAAAAGAACGGCGGGAAGGTGGTCGTCATCACCCTCTTCGAGGCCCTGCTCGCCTCGGCGCTCGTGTTCATCCTCACCTATTTCATCCTGCGGCTGGGGCTCGCCTTCTCCATCATCCTCGCCGCGCTCGCCTCGGCGACGGCCCCCGCCTCCACGATGATGACCATCCGCCAGACCAAGGCGCACGGCGATTTCGTGGATACCCTCTTTTCCGTCGTGGCGCTCGACGACGTTGTGAGCCTCATCGCGTACAGCGTTGCCGTCTCCGTCGCCCTCTCGACGCTCGGGGGCGCCGTCTCCGCGGGGGACGTGCTCCTTCCCATCGCGTGGAACGTGCTGCTCATCGCGATCGGCGTCGGGTGCGGCTTCCTGCTCAAACTCCTCATGGCCAAGCGCTCGACGGACAACCGCCTCATCGTCTCCATCGCCCTGCTCTTCGTGATCTGCGGCATCGGCGCGGCGCTCGGGGTCTCCCCCTTGCTCGGCTGCATGGCGATGGGCACCGTCTACATCAACGTCTCAAACGACGACAAGCTCTTCAAGCAGCTCAACTACTTTTCGCCCCCCATCCTGCTGCTCTTCTTCGTGAAGTCGGGCATCGGCTTCCGCCTCGACGCGCTCGTGAGCGTCGACCACATGATGGGCGGCGTTCCCCTGCTCGTCGTCGGCATTCTCTACTTTTTCGTGCGCATCGCGGGCAAGTATCTCGGCGCATTTTTGGGGTGCGCCGTCACAAAGAAGTCGGGGACTGTGCGCAATTATCTCGGTTTGGCGCTCACGCCGCAGGCGGGCGTTGCGATCGGTCTCGCCGCGATGGGCGCGCGCATTCTCGGCGGGGAAATGGGCGATATGCTCGAGACGATCATTCTCTCCTCGAGCATCCTCTACGAGCTCGTCGGGCCCGCGCTCGCAAAGCTCGCCCTCTATCTCTCCCACTCCTACGGGAAGGCCGCCGAGGAGGGCGCGGAGGCGCAGCCCGCCGCGCCGCCCGCCCGCACCGATGAGGTCGCCGCGCTCAAAGAACAGCTCGTTGCGATCGAGAAGGCAATCTCCGTGAAGGAATACGCGCGCTCCCCCGAGGTGGAGGCGTTTTTGGAGGCGACGGAGGGCCCGCCCGACGCCGATTCCTCCACCGCCACCGAATACAACCGAAGAAAATTCATCAACAAGAGGTAACGTATGCCAACCGATTATATCGTGAAACTGCTCGGCGCATGGTCGCAGGAAGTCAATCTCGCCTCCACCGCCCTCAAGACGGCGCTCGTCGTGGCGATGGCCGTCATTTTGGGCTGCGAACGCTCGCGCAACCGCCATGCCGCGGGGCTGCGCACGCTCATCGTGCTCTCCATCGGCTCCCTCTACGCGGGGATCGCCGACGTCTACTTCATCACCGCGCTCAACGTGCAATTCTCCTTCCTCTCGGCGGCGGTGATCATCGGTATCTCGATCATCATCGCGAACACCATCGTCTATTCCTCCAAAAACCAGATCATGGGGCTCACGACCTCCATCGGCGCGTGGACGATGGCGATCGTTTCGGCGCTGCTCGGCGTCGGGCTCTACACCGCCGCCCTCATCGGGTTCATCGCCCTCATGATCGGCCTGCTCGCATTCTCGAGGATGGAGACGTACATCAAAAATAAGTCCAACCACTTCGAGATCCACCTCGAACTCAAATCGCGGAACAGCTTGCAGGAGTTCATCACGGCGGCGCGGCAGTTCGGGCTCAAGATCGACAACCTCGAGCTCAACCCCGCCTACGCGAACTCGGGGCTGAGCGTGTATACCGTGCGGCTCACCGTCATCAAGAAGGACCTCCGCAAGAAGAGCCACAACGATATCGTCGAGGCGCTCTCGGTGCTCGATTGCGTCTATTACATCGAGAAATTGGGCTGACGGCCCGAACGAAACGCCCCGCTCTCATAAAGGAGCGGGGCGTTTTTTTGCCTTTTCTGCGTTTTTCTGCCTTTTTACTGTCGCGTTATTTGGTGTGGAAGCGGAGCACGCTCACGCTGTATGCGGGCGCGGTGTAGCCGATCTTCGAAGAGACGCCCGAGAGCTTGATCGCCGCGGGCGAGACCGCCTCGCTCTCCAAGCTGTTCTTCGCGCCGGGGTCGGCGGAAAGCACGGTGCCCTCGCCGTTGCCCTTCAACGAATAGCCCTCGAACACGAAGTTCGCCTTGCGCTTCTCCGCCGAGGCATTGACGAATTTCACGATGATGTCCCCCGTCGTTTCGTCGTAGCTCACCACATGGTAGCACGCCTCGATCTGCACGGGCGTGCCCGAGGTCTGCGGGACCGTCGTGTACATATCGGCGCCCTCGCCGTACTGCACCTGCGTGCGGAAGGCGTGCGTGCCCGCGTTCGCGGCAAAGACTTGCTGCACATAGTAGTTGGGGGTGCGCACGAGCGCGCGGTTGGTGAAGAACATCATGTCCGCGGGCCACTGGTTGTTGGCGTCGCCGTTTTCGTAGAGCCCGAACATGGGCGCGTAGGCGGCGAGGCGGACGACGTCGCCGTTGCGCTCGAGCCCCGTCATGTATGCCGCCTCGGAGAGCGCGGTCATCCAATTATTGTGCTCGAAGGGAAGCGCCTGCCCGTTGAGGGTGTTCGCCTGGTTCGCCGAATACTCGCCGAGGAACACATGGTAGCCGCCTTGGCCCGCGTCGCGGAAATAGTTGTCGTACATCCCCGTGTTCTGGAAGAAGTCGACGTAGTTCATGTAGTAGTGATGATCGACCATGCCGTAGTCCATGACCGTCTTGACGGCGGCGTCCGCCCGCGCGATATAGGTGTTTGCCGCCATCTTCGCCGTCCCCGCACGCCCCGCGACGAGGTTCTCGCAGTCGGTGAAGTTGGGGCCGTTGCCGACGATGAGCTCGATCTCGCGGTAGATCGGATTTTCCTGCGCCTTGAACGCCGCGAGGAACTGCTCGTAGTAGGAATAATAGGACCCCCACTGCTCGTTGCCGATGCCGAGATACTTCATCCCGAAGGGCTCGGGATGCCCCATGTCCGCGCGGACCTGCGCCCAATATTTCTCGTTTTCATCGGAGGAACCCGTGCTGCCGTTCGCAAAGGCGACGAGATCGAGCGCGTCCTGGATGAAATCCTGCGTCTTGTTGCCGTGCCTGCCCTCGAGCTCGACGAATTTCCCCACCGTGCTCGTCTGGATGAGGCAGCTCATGCCGCAGTTGAGGATGGGAATGGGCGCCGCGCCGAGCTTCTCGCACATCAGGAAATATTCATAGAAGCCCACGCCGTACTCCATATCGTAGTACTCCGAGCGCTCCCAGAGATCGAGGTTGGGCTTGCGGGTGACTTCCTCGCCCCGCGTCGTCTTTTCGGTGACCGTTCCGTCGCGGTTCTCCTTGTAGGTGAGCGCGGGCACGGTGTCGTCGCCGTCCTTGGCGAGTGCGCCGATGGAATTCTTCCAATCGTAGACCTTCACGTCGTCCCGCCCCTCGATGATGCAGCCGCCCGGGAAGCGGACGAACTTGGGCGAGAGCGCTTCGATCGCCTCATAGATGTAGTTCTTCACGCCCGCCGTGGCGTCCGTCGTGACGAACTGCACGCCGTCGAGCCCCAGAGAACCTGCATTGGCAAAGTCCAGCTCGAACGTGAGGCCCTCGCCCCCCGTCGCGAGCCCCTCGATCGTCGTCGAATACTTGACCCATTCGTCGCTCTTCGCGACCTCGATCGCCCCCTCGGCATAGGACTTCAGTTCGCCGTCGACGACGCGGATCCCGATCTTCCCCGCGTAGTCCGTCGCGCGGATGAAAGCGGAAAATTCATAGTCCGTGCCCTTCTCGATGGCGATCGGGAGGCGCTCGTAGCCCTCGTTGGCGAGATACTGCCCCGCCGCCGCCGTGATCTCGGCGTAGTTCGGCGCCGATTCGCTGACGCCCTGCGTGCCGCGGGAGAACTGCACCGTGCCGCTCCAGCGGTTTCTGTAATTGTTGACGCCCTCGAAGGAGCCGTTGGCGAGCAGATTGTCGTCCATCGCGTAGGATGTGAAGTTGATGTCCTCGAGGAACACCCCGAAGAGTTCATCCGAGATGTCGCGGACGCGCTCGCTCGACGCCGTGACCGTGATGTAGGGATCCCCGTATGCCTTGGTCCCCGTGCCGCATCCCGCGGCGCCCAGTGCTATCACAGCGATCGCCGCGCCCGATAATGCCAAATACCGCCGTTTCATAAGTTTCCTCCCCTTCCTTTCTTTCCCGCATTATAGCACAATGCGCGCGGTTTTTCAAGCCTTTCGCGCGAGGTTCCCGTGCGGCGGGCGCAAAAAAACCGCGCCGTGGCGCGGTTTTTATGACCCGTGGTTACTTCTGTGTGCCGTTTTGCGCCTTCATGAGGTCGCGGATCTCGGCGAGCAGCTGCTCCGTCGTGGGTGCGGGCGGCACTGCGGCGGCTGCTGCTGCGGCAGCGGCGGCTTCGGCGTCGAGCTTCGCCTTCTTCTCGGCAGCGGCGGCGAGAATCGCGTCGCTGGTCTTGCCTGCGCGGCGGAGCTCCTTCACTTCCTCTTTGGTGAGCGGCGCATACTTGTTCTTCGCGGCGGCCGCGCCCTCGTGCACATGGTTGATCATGCGGATGATGAGGAAGAGCACGAGCGCGATGAGCAGGAAGTTGATGATCGCCGTGATGAACGCGCCCCAATCGATATAGATGGAGTTCGCGAGGTCGATGACCGTATCCCCCGCCTCGTTGAGCATAGTTGCCTTGTGCAGGTAGGTGTAGATGTTCTCCAACCCCTTGCCGCCCGTGACGAGGAACAGGATCCAGTTGATGATGGGCATCAGGATCTGGTTGGTGAGCGCCGTCACGATCGCGCTGAACGCGCCGCCGATGATGACGCCGACGGCCATGTCGATCACGTTGCCGCGCATGATGAACGCCTTGAACTCCTGGAAGAAGCCCTTCTTCTCTTTTGCCATAAAGTTACCTCCGATAAATTTTTATCATTTTTTTCAGTTTCGCCATGGCGCGCCCCTTGCAGGGCGACGCGAGGCGGAATTGCCAATTCCCCGTCTCCCGCCCGGGGAGATTCATGCGGGTCTCTTCGCCCGTCTCCAAAATATCCTGCACGGGAAGGATGGCGTATTTCGCCCGCGAAGCGAGCGCGAGCCGCACGATCGCCTCGGCGAGCCCTTCGCCGCCCGCGCCCAGCGTCATGCGGATGCCCGCCTCCTCGAGCGCCGCCGCCACGCGGGACTTGAAGAGGATGAATTCCTCCGTCGAGAGCCCGCCGATAAAGCCGCGGATCGTGTTGTTGTCGTGCGTGCCCGTGTAGACGACGCAGTTCTCGCCGATGTTCTTGGGCAGATATTCGTTATTTTCGTTGCCGTCGAAGGCGAAGAGCAGCACCTTCATGCCGGGAAAGCCCGTTGTTTTCAGCAGGGCGCGGACGCCGTCGTCGATGCACCCGAGGTCCTCGGCGATGATGCGCGCTTTCCCGTCGCCGAGGCGCGCGAACAGCCGCTCCTTGGGGCCTTCGCACCACATGCCCTCCCGCGCCGTCTCTGCGGCGGCGGGGATCTCGTAGTAGCGGTCGATCCCGCGGAAGTGATCGATGCGCACGAGGTCGAAGGTGGAGAGCGCCGTCTTTAAGCGGGCGGTCCACCAGGCGAACTCCTCTCTCTCGTGCGCCGCCCAATCGTAGACGGGATTGCCCCACAGCTGCCCCGTCTCCGAGAAGTAATCGGGGGGGACCCCCGCCACTTTTTCGGGTTTCAGCGCGCCGTCGAGCTTGAAGAGTTCGGGGTGCGCCCAGACGTCCGCGCTGTCGTAGGCGACATAGAGCGGGAGATCCCCGAGGATGCGGATCCCCAGCCGCTTGCAGTAGGCGTGCAACGCCTCCCACTGCGCCCAAAATTCATACTGCACGAACTGCCAGAAGAGGTACTCCTCGTGGTGCTCGGTGCGGAGGCGCTCCAACGCCTCGGGATCGCGGCGCTTGAGCCCCTCGTCCCAATCGAAAAACCCACCCCCGTATATCGTTTTTGCGGTCATGAACAGGGCGTAGTCCTCGAATCTTCCCGCCTTCACGAAGGCGCGGAAATGCGGGTCGTCGAAGGCGAAACGGGAGAACGCGAGGCGCAGCGTCGCATAGCGCTCCGCATAGAGCGCGCCGTAGTCGATCGGCTTGCCGCGGTAGCTGCGGCAGAGCGCTTTGAGCTCCTTCGCCGTGAGCAGCTTCTGCTTTTTGAGCGCCGCGAGGTCGATGAAATAGGGATTGCCCGAATCGCAGGCGACCGATTGGTAGGGCGAATCGCCAAAGCCCGTCTGCACGAGGGGCAGGATCTGCCAGACCTTCACGCCGCATTTTTTGAGGCGGTCTGCGAACCGGTATGCTTGCTTGCCGAGCGCGCCGATGCCGTAGTCCCCGGGAAGCGAGGAGATGTGGCAGAGCACGCCCGCAACTCTTGATGATTTCATGCTTTCAGATACTCCGTGATCCTGCGGCAAGCCTCCCGCGTGTTCTCCTCGGTGGAGAACGCCGTAAGGCGGAAAAAGCCCTCGCCGCCCTTGCCGAAGCCGCTTCCCGGCGTGCCGACGACGTTCGCCTTCTCCAAAAGCTCGTCGAAAAACTCCCAGCTCTTCTTGCCGTTCGGGCATTTGAGCCAGATGTAGGGCGAATTCTTTCCGCCCGTATACCAGATCCCGAGCGCGTCGAGGCAATCGCCGATGATGCGCGCGTTGTTCTTGTAGTAAGCGATATTGGCACGGATCTCCCGCTCCCCCTCCTCGGAAAAGACGGCCGCCGCCCCCATCTGCGGGATATAGGAGGCGCCGTTGAACTTGGTCGCCTGCCTTCTCGCCCACATGCGGCCCAGCAGGACGCCCCCGAAGGAGAGCGTATCGGGCACGACGGTATAGCCGCAGCGCACGCCCGTGAAGCCCGCCGTCTTGGAGAACGAACAGATCTCCACGGCGCACTCCCGCGCCCCCTCGATCTCGAAGATGCTGCGGGGGAGGTCGTCGGAGATGAAATATTCATACGCCGCGTCGAAGAGGATGAGCGCGTGCTCGCGTATGGCGTAGTCCACCCACGCTTTGAGCCCCGCGCGGTCGTAGACGGCGCCCGTCGGGTTGTTGGGCGAGCAGATGTAGATGAGATCGGCGTGGACCCCCGCTTCGGGCAGGGGCAAAAAGCCGTTGCCGAGGTTGGCGTCCGCATAGAGGATCTTGCGCCCCGCCATGATGTTGGCGTCGACGTAGGCGGGGTAGACGGGATCGGGCACGAGCACGACGTTGTCCTGCGCGAAGAGATCGAGCAGGTTGCCGAGGTCGGACTTGGCGCCGTCGGAGACGAACACCTCCTCGCGCTTCACTTCCACCCCCTTGCGGGCGTAATTTGCGCGGATGGCGTCGATGAGTTCGGTGTAGCCGTAGCAGTAGCGGTCGGGCCCGTACCCCTTGAAGGTCTCGGCATGGGCGAGATCCTCCACCGCGCGGTGCATCGCCGCGATGACGACGGGCGCGAGCGGGCGGGTGACGTCGCCCACGGAGAGCTTGATCACCTGCCGCCCGGGATGTTCCTTTTGGTAGGCCGCGAGCTTGGAAGCCACCGTGGAGAAGAGATAGTTCTCCGCGATGTTCGCGAAATTTGTGTTGATCTTCATGTTCTTTGACTCTTTGCGACCGCCGCACGGATGAATTCGCGGAAGAGCGGATGTGCGGCGTTCGGCCTCGATTTGAATTCGGGATGGAATTGTACGCCTACGAAGAAGTCGTTTTTATCGACTTCGACCGCCTCGACGAGGGTGCCGTCGGGCGAGGTCCCCGCGACGGTCAGCCCCGCCGCTTCGAGCGCGGCGCGGTAGTCGTTGTTGAACTCGAAACGGTGGCGGTGGCGCTCCTGCACGGTCTCCTGCCCGTAGGCCGCCTTGAGCCTTTCTCCCAGCACGCGGCAGGGATAGGCGCCGAGGCGCATCGTGCCCCCCATCTTCACGCCGTATTGATCGGGCATGAGGTCGATGACGGAGTGCTTGCCCTCGGGGAAGAACTCGGAGGAGTTGGCGTCCTCGATGCCGAGCACGCTCCGCGCGTATTCGATGACGGCGATCTGCATGCCGAGGCAGATCCCGAGGTAGGGAACGTTGTGCTCGCGGGCATACTTGCACGCCGCGATCTTGCCCTCGATGCCCCGCCCGCCGAAGCCGCCCGGGATGAGGACGCCGTCGGCGCCGCGGAGGGTCTCTTCGACGTTTGCGGGCGTGATCTTCTCGGAATCCACCCAGAGGATCTCCACCTTTGCGCCCGTCTCGTAGCCGCCGTGGGCGAGCGCCTCGGCGACGGAGAGATATGCGTCGTGGAGCTGCACGTATTTGCCGCACAGCGCGATGCGCACGAGCTTATCGCGGGCATGGATGCGGCGGAGCATCTCCTCCCACTCGCGGGTGTCGATCGCGCGCGGATCGAGATGCAGGATGTTGCAGACCGTCGTCGAGAAATTACTGCGCTCGAGCATCATGGGCGCCTCGTAGAGCACGGGCACCGTGAGGTTCTCGATGCAGCACTCGGGCTTGACGTTGCAGAACATCGCGATCTTCTCGCGGATGGTCTCGGGCATGGGACGGTCGACGCGGGCGACGATGATGTCGGGGAAGATGCCCATCCCCTGCAATTCCTTCACGGAGTGCTGGGTGGGCTTGCTCTTGAATTCGCAGGAGCCCGAGATGTAGGGCACAAGCGTGACGTGGATGAAACAGCAGTTCTCCCGCCCCACCTCGCGCGCGATCTGGCGGATCGCCTCGAGGAAGGGCTGGCTCTCGATGTCGCCCGTCGTCCCTCCGATCTCGGTGATGACGATCTCGGCGTCCGAGGCCCTGCCCACGTTGTAGATGAAGGACTTGATCTCGTTGGTGATGTGCGGGATGACCTGGATGGTCTGCCCGAGGTATTCCCCCGCGCGCTCCTTGTTGAGCACGTTCCAATAGACCTTGCCCGTCGTGAGATTGGAGAACTTATTGAGGTTTTCGTCGATAAAGCGCTCGTAGTGCCCGAGATCGAGGTCGGTCTCCGCACCGTCCTCGGTGACAAAGACTTCCCCGTGCTGATACGGGCTCATCGTGCCGGGGTCGATGTTGATGTAGGGATCGAGCTTTTGCGAGACGACCTTGTAGCCCCGCATCTTGAGCAGCCGCCCGAGTGACGCCGCCGTGATGCCCTTTCCGAGCCCCGAGACGACGCCGCCGGTCACAAAAATGTACTTCGCCATATCACCCCGTTCCTTTCGCCGAGGTTCAGATCTCGACTTCGCCGCGGAAAGCGATCTCGGCGGGGCCCGTCAAAAAGACGGTCTCGCCCGTGTAGACGACTTCGAGCGTGCCGCCCACAAGCTCCACCTTGATCGGCGCGCCCTCTGCGGCATAGCCGTTCAGAACCGCCGCGACCGCCGCCGCGCATGCGCCCGTGCCGCAGGCGAGCGTCTCGCCGCTGCCCCGCTCGTAGACGCGGACTTTGAGAGCGTTCTCCCCCGTGACCTGCACGAATTCGGTGTTGACGCGCGCGGGGAAGGCGGGATGCTGTTCAAAGGCGGGGCCGAGCGTCCCGAGATCGAGCGCCGCGGGGTCGTCCCCGAATACCACGCAGTGCGGGTTGCCCATGGAGAGGCAGGTCACCGCGTAGGTCTCGCCGTTCACCATGAGCGGATGGGCGATCACCTGCTCCCCGTCGAACTCCGCGGGGATGCGGGAAGGGCGGAAGGCGGGCTTGCCCATATCCACGGTGAAGGCGTAGGCCTCCCCCGTGTGCCGCTTGGTGCGGACGGCGACCGTCTTTACCCCCGCCTTGGTCTCGATCGTGAGGAAGCGGTTCTTGATCCCCTTCACGTCATAGAGATACTTGGCGATGCAGCGGACGGCGTTGCCGCACATCTTCCCCTCGCTGCCGTCGGCATTGAACATCCGCATGCGGCAATCCGCGATGCGGGAGGGAAGAATGAGCACGATGCCGTCGCCGCCGATCGAGAAGTGACGGTCGGAGAGTTGCACGGCAAGTTTTTGCGGAGTGGGCAGCGGCGCTTCGAGACAATCGAAATAGATGTAGTCGTTCCCTGCTCCTTGCATCTTGTAGAATGTTCTGTTCATACTTGACCTCGCGTTGTTTAATTTTTTATTCCGACGCAAATATTGCGTGCGTTCCGATGTGTTTCCTTGCGCTTATTTCAGCTTGATGACGGCGTCGCGCGCGGCGCCGACCGCAGCATAGGTGATGTTGCATTTGCAGGCGTCCTCGAGGAACGCGATGTAGTCGAGCGCGGCCTTGGGGAGCTCCTCCTTCTTGCGGCAGCCCGAGATATCGCACTGCCAGCCCTTCACCTTCTCGTAGACAGGCGCGCAGCGGTCCAGAAGATCGGGATAGGGGAACTCGCGCAGGAGCTTCCCGTCCAGCGAATACGCCGTGCAGACTTCGATCTCCTCGTAGATGGAGAGGATATCGAGCTTGGTGAGCACGATCTCGTCCGCCCCCTGGCAGCGGATGCCGTAGGAGGAGGCGACGACGTCGAAGGGCCCCACTCGCCGCGGCCTTCCCGTGGCGGCGCCGTATTCCCCGCCCGCGGCGCGGAGGGCTTCCGCCTTCTCGCCCGCGTATTCGGCGACGAACGGCCCCTCCCCCACGCAGGTGGAGTACGCCTTCATGATGCCGATGGACTTATCGAGCTTGAGGTTGGGCACGCCCGCCCCGATGGGCGCATACGCCGCGATCGTGAGCGAACTCGACGTGTAGGGCAGAATGCCGTAGTCGATATCGCGCAGCGCGCCGAGCTGGGCCTCGAACATGATCTTCTTGCCCGCCTTGGCGGCTTCGTTGAGGTACAGCCCCGTATCGGTGATGAACGCCGCGAGGGGCTTGCCGTAGGTCTCGAAATAGGCAACGAGCTCCTCCGCCGCGAC
Organism: uncultured Clostridia bacterium; assembly: GCA_947624445.1. Classification (GTDB taxonomy): domain Bacteria; phylum Bacillota; class Clostridia; order Christensenellales; family Borkfalkiaceae; genus Gallimonas. The sequence goes on from CANQKF010000008.1 coordinate 48,973, forward strand.
GGGGGCATGGCCGTATCCGCCCGCGACGGTGAGATTCTTCCATTCGGCGATCTCCTTCGCCTTCGCATAGAGGCGCGCGGGATCCATGAGCTCGCCCATGCGGAAGCACTTCTTCATGGCGCGGTCGGCATAGACGGGCGCGATGCCGCGGCGCGTCGAGCCGAATTTCTTGCCCGCAAGGCGGTCCTCTTCGAGGCAATCGAGCAGCACGTGGTAGGGCATCGTGATGACGGCGCGGTCGCTGATCTTGAGATTTTCGGGCGTGATGGAGACCCCCTTCTCGCGGAGGCGCGCCATCTCCTCGGAAAGGTGCTTGATGTCGATGACCATGCCCATGCCGAGCACGTTGACGACGTTCTCCCGCAGGATGCCCGAGGGCAAAAGATTGAGGATGAACTTCCCCCGTTCGTTGATGACCGTGTGCCCGGCGTTGTTCCCGCCCTGATAGCGGCAGACGATATCGTAGTCCTCGGAGAGGAAATCCACCATCTTGCCCTTTCCTTCGTCTCCCCAGTTGATCCCGCATACGGATGTCAGCATAATGTCTCCCTTTTCGTCCGGGGCGGCGTTGCGCGGAATGCCCCGAAAAAACCGCTTCCATTATATAATTTACGGCGCGATTTGTCAAGCTATAAGCGGCAGATTTTGGCGTTCATTTCCTCCCGCGGGAAATTTTTCCCGCAGGCCGCCGCGGCCGCTCCGCAAATGTATCAAAGAAAAAATTTTTGCGATATTTTTGCAAGAAATCGCGTATTTTCCGAGGAAAAATCACAAAAAGGGGTTGACAAACGAATTGTAATGTGATAGACTATACAGAACATCGAGGAGGCAAGAAGATGTTTTGCAGGGATTGCGGCGAAAAACTTTCGCTCCGCTTTTTGGAAAACGAGGGGCTCGTGCCCTATTGCAATAAGTGCGGGAAATTCAAATTTCCCTTCTTCCCCGTGGCGGTCTCCATGGTCGTCGTGCGGCGGTCGGACCGCGCCATTTTGCTCGCAAAGCACGTCGGCGACGAGGACTATAAGCTCATCGCGGGGTACATCAAAAAGGGCGAGAGCGCGGAAAAGACGATCCCGCGCGAACTCCGCGAGGAGACCCATCTCACCGCCGTCAAGTGGAAGTATCTCGCCTCCCGCTATCACGACGCAAAGGATATCCTGATGCTCGGCTTCCTCGTCACCTGCGACGACGGCGAGCTCTCCTACAACGAGGAGATCGCCGAGACGCGCTGGTGCACCCCCGAGGAGGCGCGGGCGATCATCCGCAAAAATTCGACGGCGGAATTCTTCCTGAACGCGGCGATCGCCGAACTCGGAAGAAAGAAATGACATGCAAAAAAAATCGGCGGAAACGCCGATTTTTTTTGCATTTTTTGATGGATGTCCCCCCCTCTTTTCCGCATCACGGGCGGGGAAGATAGGTGTGCTTGGCGTAGGTCGAGAGCGCGCTGCGCTCGCACATCGCCCGAAAGGCCGCGTCGCGCAGTTCCCGCTTTTGCTCCCGCTTGGAGTGCGCGGCGTCGGGGAAAAACGGGCCGTCGATGTACACCGTCGCCTTCACGCCCACGAGCCGCTTTTTGTAGGTCACCGTGAACGTGAACACGGGCTTGCCCGTCGCGACGGGGTAGGCGAAGGACGCGTCGACGAAGGGACGGATGCCCGTATAGAGCGGCCAGATGTGCGCTTCGGGGAAAATAACGACCACGTCCCCCCGCTTCATGCGCTCCGAGACGGCTTCGTGCAGCCTGCGCGCCTGCGGCAACGTCTCGGGGACGGGCATGCCGCCGAGGTCCTCGACGATGCGCCTGCACCCCGGGATGGAGACGGCGTCGGGATCGACGAGCAGATAGGGTTTGCGCGGGAATGCCACCATGGAGGGCGTGAAGGCGTCCCCGCCGAGGCGGGTGTGGTTGCCGTAGAGAAAATATCCGCTCTTTTTGTAGGGGCGGAGTTTGTTTCTGCCGACGATCTTCTGCCCGTAGCCGAATTTGAGGTAGAGATAGGCGACGGGCGTCGCGATGAGATGGTGCAGCACCCAGGCAACGCCCCGCCGCACCCTGCTCTTCGGAAGATATTCGTAGTGCTCGGGCAGCGGTTTGCGCTTGATCTTCGTCCCCGCGAAGTCGTCGTTCAAGGGGTCGTTGTAGTAAAAAACCTTCCCCATGTCACTGTTTTTTGTGCGCGACGTCCTCGAGCATGCGCTCCATGGCCCGCATGCAGTCCTGCTGGCGGAAGCGGTCGCGGTCGGCTTCGTAGCGGGCGCGGTAGGCCTCGATGCGGTCGTCCCTGCGATAGAAATAGGCGATCTTTTCGGCGAGGTCGCGGCTGTCCCCCATGCGGAAGAGGCACCGCTCGTCCACCGCAAAGTTCTTGGTCGCGCTGCGCGGGGAATTGCAGATGATGGGCACGAGCCCGCTCACGATCGCTTCGAGGCAGGCGATGGCCTCGATCTCGACGATCGCCGTATGCACATAGAGGTCGGCGCCGTGCATGACGTCGAGCAGTTCTTCGCGCGAATAGAAGCGGAAATCGGCGTCGACTTTCTTGCGCTGCGCGAGCTTTTTGAGTTTCTTCTCCCGCGGTCCGCTCCCCGCGAAGTAGATCTTGATGTCCTCCCGCAGCGGAGACTTGGCGACGGCCTTGATGAGCACTTGCTGGGCCTTCTCGCGGCTGAATCTGCCGAGGCAGAGGATGGTGAACTTCTCGCTGAGCCGCTTCTTTTCGCGGGGGAGGAAGAAGGCGTCGTTCACGCCGTTGGAGATCACGCGGCAGGGCAGCGCGCACTTCATCTCGCGCTCGAAGAGCCCGCGGATGAACTCGGTGGGATAGTGCACGCAGTCCACATGGCGGTAGACGTGGCGGTAGAAACAGGAGTAGATGATGTGGTTGATGAGCTTGCTGTTCATGCAGGCGACGTGCGCGGAGAAGTTCTCCGCCTGCGCGTGGAAGCTCGCCGTCATCGGGATCTTGAGCTCCTGCGCGACCTTGACCGCGGCGGAACCCAGCCAGAACGGAATGAGGATATGCACGACGTCCGATCCCTCCATCACGCGGCGGAGGACCTTGCGGTCGCCCTTCGCGAGGGTGACGTTGTTGGCCTTCAGGATGAGGTTGAAGGGGCCGAAATTCTTGACAGGCACGACGACAAAGCCCTCTTTGTCCGCCTTATCGGGGTCCGCGCAGACGACCGTGACGTCGTGCCCCGCTTCCTTCAGATAGCCGATGAGATTATATGCTGCGAGCGTCGTGCCGTTGTTGGGCTTCCCAAGCACGTCGCATACGATCGTGATCTTCATTTTTTTCCTCGATTTTCCCCATGTGAATCATGCAATTTCGTTGCTTTTGTGACTTTTGTCATAAAAATCTATGACTTTCAATGCCATTATAACATGTTGTCCCAATGCTGTCAAGGAAATTGCGGGAGAATTTTTCAGGATCCTTCGGCGCACGGGGAGAACGGACCCCTCCGCCCGCCCTTCGGCGCGCCCCGCAAGGGCAGCCGCCGCAGACAAAAGAGCCGCGCGCAGCAGGCAAACGCAGCATGGCGGGCTTTGTTGCAAATTTGCAGTTCGCCTGTGCGCAGTCCGAAAAATGCACGAAAAAGCACCCGAACGGGTGCTTTTTCAGCCAAAACACTTTATTTCGATTTTTATCGAAATAACTTTTTCACTCCTCTTCGTCGTCCTCGGGCAGGTCGACGTTGTGGTAGACGTTCTGCACGTCGTCGTTCTCCTCGAGCTTCTCGAGCATTTTCAAAAAGCTCTCGAGCTTTTCGCCCTCGAGGGTAATCTTGTTCTGCGGGATCATCGTGAGCTCGGCTTGCAGGAAGGCCATGCCCTTCTCCTCGAGGTACTTGCGCACCCCCGAAAACGCGGCGACCGAGGTGTAGACCTCGAACGCGTCCTCGACGGGCACAACGTCGTCCGCGCCCGCCTCGATGGCGAGCTCGAACACCATATCTTCGGTGAGCCCGGGCTTTGCTTCGATGACGATGAGCCCCTTGTTCTCGAACATGTAGGAGACCGAGCCCGTCGTGCCCAGCGAGCCGCCGCACTTCGACATGATGGCGCGCACGTCCCCCGCGGTGCGGTTGATGTTGTCGGTCAGCGTGGCGACGATGACCGCCGCCCCGCCCGCGCCGTAGCCCTCGTAGGTGAGCTCTTTGAAGTCGCGGTCGCCGAGTTCGCCCGCCGCCCGCTTGATGGAGCGCTCGATGTTGTCGTTGGGCATGTTCGCCGCCTTGGCTTTGGCGACGACGTCGGCGAGCTTGGAGTTGGTCGCGGGGTTGGGGTTCCCCTTTGCCGCGACGGCGATCTCCCTGCCGATCTTGGTGAAGAGCCGCCCGCGCGCTGCGTCTGCCTTGCCCTTCTTTGCCTGTATGTTATGCCATTTGCTGTGTCCGGACATATCCTTCCTCCTTTATTTCTTCGCGTACCCCAAAAGGTACATCATGATCCCCGCCGAGACCGCCGCATTCAGGCTCTCCACGGGATCCTGCATGGGGATGCCGACCGTGCGGTCGGCGCGCCCGCGCACCGCGTCCGAGAGGCCGCCGCCTTCGTTCCCGATGCAGATACAAAATTTTTCGGGCGGCACAAAGGTGAACGCATCCTCGCCGCCCATATCCGCCGCGATGAGGGGCACGCCCCCGAGCGCCGTAAGGATCTCCTCCCGCGTCCCCCGCATGAGTTTGCAGTAGAACACGCCCGACATCGAGGCCCGCACGCTCTTGGGGGCATACGGATCGGCGCAGTCGGCGAGGTAGATCTCGCGGTAGCCCGCCGCGGCTGCGGTGCGGATGACCGCGCCCACGTTGGCGGGATCGGCGACCCCGTCGAGCAGCAGACAGCGGCCACGTGGCGGCTGCGGCGGGGCTTCGGGGATCTTGACCTCCGCGAGAATGCCCTGCGGCGTCTTTTCGTCGGAGACGGCGCGGAAGGCCTCTTCCCCGAGCAGCACGACCGCGCCGCGGCGGTCCTTGAAATACGGCGCTTCCATGAGCGCGCGGCGCTCCCCGGTGGCGAGGAGGGCGATCCGCACGATCTCCATGCCGCTCTCCGCGCATTCGCGGAACATTTTATCGCCCTCGACGAGGAACGTCCCCCGTTCTCTTCTGCCCTTCTTCTCCTTGAGGGAGGCGAGCTCCTTGACGACGGGATTCTGTTTGGATACGATGACCATGTGCCGTGAAAAAAGCCTTTCTACGCGAAAGGCTTCTTCGTTCAGATGGCAGCCTTCGCCTTCTCGCAGAGCGAGGCAAAAGCCTTCTCGTCGGAGACGGCGAGCTCGGCGAGCATCTTGCGGTTGAGGTCGATGCCCGCGACTTTGAGCCCGTGCATCAGCTTGGAATAGGACAGCCCGTTGAGGCGGGCGCCCGCGTTGATGCGCGCGATCCAAAGGCTCCGCATATCGCGCTTTCTGCGCTTTCTGCCGACATATGCATATTGCAGGGACTTCATCACCGCCTGGCGGGCGATGCGGTAGTTCTTGCTCTTGCAGCCGAAGTAGCCCTTCGACAGCTTGAAGATCTTCCTGCGCTTTTTGACTGCGTTGACGCCTCTCTTGATTCTCATGCTTTGTTCCTCCCGTTAGTCCTTGTAGGGGATCATCCGCTTCACGGTCTTTTCCTGCGTGACGGAGACGAGCGTCACCTGGCGCAACGTCCGCTTCCTCTTTCTGTTCTTGGTTTCAGCCTTGTGGTTCTTGCCGCCGTGCGATCTGTTGACCTTGCCCGAGCCGGTGAGCCAGAAGCGCTTTTTTGAGCTGCTGTGCGATTTTTGTTTCGGCATGACTTTTCGTCCTCCTCTATGTTTTCCTTATGAAATCGGTTTCTTGTTGGGCCCGAGGATGAGGATGAGGTTCCTCCCCTCGAGGTTGAGCGGCTTCTCGATGACGGAGATCTCTTTGAGCCCCTCGCAGAACTTCATGATGACGTCCTTCGCGAGATTCGCGTGCGCCATCTGCCTGCCGCGGAGACGGATCGTGACCTTCACTTTGTTGCCCTGCTCTAAAAATTTCGTCGCCTGTTTGGCTTTGACGGCGAGGTCGCCGACGTCGATCGTCATGGAGAGCTGGACTTCTTTGAGCTCGACGATCTTCTGGTTGCGGCGGTTCTCCTTCTCTTTTTTCGCCTGCTCGAACTTGAACTTGCCGTAGTCCATGATCTTGCAGACGGGCGGGACGGCGTTCGGAGAGATCTTCACGAGATCGAGATCTTCCTCCTCGGCGAGGCGGAGCGCCTCGCGGGGCGACATGACGCCGAGCATCTCCCCCGTGGAGGAGATCACGCGGATCTCGCGGTCGCGGATCTCGCCGTTGAGCTGATTCTGGTTTTTGTTGACTGCCATATTCCTCGCAAAAAATAAGAACGGGTTTCACAGAAGAAACCCGTTGAATTGTTTTATGCACGGCGAACCGCCGCGGCACATCCGAATTCATTGACCCGCGCAGCCTTTGCCGCAGCGGAGAGAAGGGTCGCTTCTGCTTTGCTTTTATTAGGATAGCAGATTTTTGCGCCCTTGTCAACTGTTTTTCAGCCCTTTTTTATGGCTTCTGCGGGATCGCAGCGGGAAATTTTTCCGAGCGGCAGCGCCGTCCCCGCCGCGATCACGCCGAAGGAGCCGAGAAGCAGCACGGGGACCGTCCACGGCGTGTAGCCGAAGAGCACGAGCCCTGCGAGCTCCCACGAGACGGCAAAGATGTTGTTGAGGACGGCGAGCAGCACGAGGGTGATCGCCGTGCTGAGCGCAAAGACGACGGCGGAGAGGATCGCCGCCTGCGCGAAGTAGATCTTCGTAACGTCCGCCGCCCGCGCGCCGAGCGCGCGCAGGACGCCGATCTCCTTGCGCTGCGCGAGGATGCTGTAAGAGATCAGGCTCACGACGATGAGCAGCGTGATGAGCACCATGAACGCGCCGATGGCGAGGAAGGCAAAGCCGATGTTCTTCTGGTAGCTCTCGGAGCCGTAGATGAACTCGGAATATTCGCATTCCGCCGCGAGCGCATGGTCGTAGCGGAGGGCGCGGAGGGCGCGGTAGAGCTTCATCTCGCCGACCCCCGCGGTGCGGAGCAGCACCCGGTTGGGGCGGAACGCCTCGGCGGCGATCTGCCGCATGTCCCCGTCGCCGAAATAGATCGTTCCTCCGACGCGCTCCTCCGGAAATTCGTATCTATCGTACATCGCCACCCCGACGATCTTGTATTCCCGCCCGAGGATCGTCCGATCCCCCTGCGCGACATCGAGGCGGACGGTCTCCCCCAAATACTTGGGGAAAACGCGCACCGCGCCGCCGTCGAGGCAGCTTTGGCAGGTCAGCCACTCCCCCGTGGCGCGGAAGAGCGCATTGTAGGCGTCCTCACCGAGGACGATCTCCCCCGCATTCAGCGTTATCTCGCCGTAAGAAAGGGCGGTCTCTCTCCCCTGCATGATGATCTGTTCCCACGCGGACGCCGTTCTTTGGAGATGTTTGAACGTCAACCAATCGCATTTCACCGCGCGGCCCCCCTCGGAGAGGGTGATGGCGTGCGGATCGTACTTGTCGTCGGAGAGTCCGAACGCGTCGAGATGGGTGAGGATATATTCCTTGGTGCAGAAGAGATCGGCGTAGGCGTCGTTCTCCGCGACGATCCCTGCAATTTCGATCTCTTTGTTTGCGGTGCCGTTCAAATTGTCGCTCAAATTTTCGACGTAGACCGTCTTGCCGACGAGCGAGGCGGCGGTGTACTTTTCGGCGGACATGGGAACGAGTTCCTCCCCTTCGCGCACATAATAGTAGGGCGAGGTGAGAAATTGCTGCGAATCCGCCACCGTTTTGAACATCCTTTCCACAGTCCCGTCGCTGAGATATACCGCGTCGTCCGTGAGCGGCTCCGCCCCCTCGTAGAGGGTGAATCCGTTCGCCGCGAGCTGCGCGCCGTTCTCTACGCATAAGCAGCGGAACGCGCTGTACAGCCGGTAGCTCTCGAGATGGTCGAATTTTGCGAGGGGCTTTCCGAAATCTTCGTCGCGGATGGGATCGTAGCCGCCGCTGATCCCCGCGAATGCGTCGGGCGTGCTCCGCTGGGCAAGTTCGATATATGGGATGTCGTTCTGCACGACGCTCTTTGCGAGCGCGCGCTCGGCGTTGGAGGAGACGAGCGTCTGCGCCAGCACGAGCACCGAGAGGGCGAGCGTTGCGACGAGAAAGGTCGCGACGCTCTTGAATTTCTTTCTGCCGAAGTTGCGCCACCCCATGCGGAGGGCGAGCCGCCCGGGAAGATGCGGCCGCACGCCGCGCTTTGCGCTTTGCGCCGTTTCCGCGGCTTCGGGCGCGCTGTCCGCGACGACCCGCCCGTCCTTGAGTTCGATGATCCTGTCCGCGTATTTTTCGGCGGATTCCCTGTCGTGCGAGACGACGACCACGAGCTTTTCCCGCGCGATCGCGCGCAGGATGCCGAAGATCTCCTCCCCCGTCTCGCTGTCGAGATTGCCCGTCGGCTCGTCCGCGAGGATCATCTCGGAGTCCTTCACGAGCGCCCGCGCGATGGCGACGCGCTGCTTCTCTCCCCCCGAGAGTTCGCCCGGGGCGCGGGACGCGTAGCCCGCGAGCCCCACCTTTTCCAGCGCCCCGTCAACTTTTTCGTCCACATCCTTCCCGCTCTGCAACTGCAGGGCGAGCGCGACGTTGCTCCCCACCGTCTCCTCTTCGAGCAGCGCGAAATCCTGAAAGACGAACCCCGAAAAGCGGTTCCTGAAATCGTCGATCTCCTGCCCCTGCGGCGCGGCGCCGCAGATCTCCACCGTGCCGCTTGTGGGACGGTCGAGGAGCCCGATGATGTTGAGCAGGGTCGTCTTTCCGCTGCCGCTCTTGCCGAGCACAAAGACCATCCCGCGGGCGGGGAGCGTGAGATCGATCCCCTTGAGCGCATCGAAGGGGACCCCCTTCTTGGGGCGATACGTCTTGGTTACGTTTTTGAGCACGATCATGCCGTGTACCTCCTGTGAGAGAACGCGATTCCAACGTTTCGGCGCGCGGATCTGTCCCGCCGCGGGGGAAAATCGCGCGCCGCGAAGCATGCTTCGCGGCGCGCGCCGTTCAGAAGATGATCTTCTCTTCGTCCTCTCTCTTGCAGAGGGCGATGAAGTCCTCCTTCTTCATCGAGCCGATGTCGCCCTGCCCGCGCTTGCGGACGGAGACGCTGCCCTCCTCCACCTCTTTGTCGCCCACGACGAGCTTATAGGGCACCTTTTCGTTCTCGGCGTCGAGGATCTTCCTGCCGATCTTCTCGTTGCGGTAATCCCCCTCGGCGCGGAGCCCGCGCATGGAGAGTTCGTCGACGAGCCTGCGCGCATAGTCCGCGGCGCGGTCGGTGATGGGCAGCACCTTGACCTGCACGGGCGAGAACCAGAGCGGGAAGGCGCCCGCGTACTTCTCAATGAGGATGGCGAGCGTGCGCTCGTAGCAGCCGATGGAGGAGCGGTGGATGACGTAGGGCGTCTTTTTCACGCCGTCGGCGTCGACGTACTCCATGCCGAAGGAATGCCCCGCCGCAAAGTCGATCTGGATGGTGATGAGGGTATCCTCCTTGCCGAACACGTTTTTGGTCTGCACGTCGAGCTTGGGACCGTAGAAGGCGGCCTCGTCGTCGGCCTCCACATAGTCGAGCCCGAGGTCGTCGAGGATGGTTTTCATCATCGCCTCGGTGTTGTTCCACGCCGCGTCGTCGTCGATATACTTATCGGACTTGCTCTTGCCGCGCTTGGAGAAGCGGAAGGTGACGTCCTGCCGCATGCCGAGGCAGTCGAGGATATAATAGGAGAGGTCGAGGCAGCGCTTGAACTCCTCCTCCACCTGCTCCTTGGTGCAGATGATGTGCCCGTCGGAGAGGGTGAACTGCCGCACGCGGATGAGCCCGTGCATCTCGCCCGAGGCCTCGTTGCGGAACTCCGTCGCCGTCTCCGAATAGCGGCAGGGAAGATCGCGGTAGGATTTGAGCCCGTTCTTGTAGATCTGGTATTGGAAGGGGCAGGTCATCGGGCGGAGCGCCATGATCTCCTCCCCCTTGTTTTTCGCCTCGCCGTGGTCGTCCACCTCGCCGAGCACGAACATCTTATCGCGGTAGTGCGCCCAGTGGCCCGAGATCTTATAGAGATCGGATTTCGCCATGTTGGGCGTCTTGGTGATCATGAATCCCCGCTTTGCCTCCTCGTCCTCGACGAAGCGGGAGAGGATCTGGAGCATCTTCGCCCCCTTGGGCATGAGGATGGGCAGGCCCTGCCCGATGACGTCGCTCGTCATGAAGATGCCGAGATCCCGCCCGAGCTTGTTGTGGTCGCGCTTTTTGGCCTCTTCGAGGCGGATGAGGTATTCGTCGAGCTCCTCCTTTTTGGCGAAGGCGGTGCCGTAGATGCGGGTGAGCATCTTCTTCTTTTCGTCGCCCCGCCAATAGGCGCCCGCGAGCGAGGTGAGCTTGAAGGCGCGGATCTTGCCCGTCGAGGGAAGGTGCGGCCCGCGGCAGAGATCGGTGAACGCCCCCTGCTTATAGAAGGAGAGCACGGCGTCCTTGGGGAGATCCTGGATGAGCTCCACCTTGTAGTTCTCGTGGTAGCCCGCCATGAGGGCGAGGGCGTCCTCGCGGGGCAGCGTGAAGCGCTCGATGGGAAGATTGCTCTTGATGATCTTCTTCATCTCCGCCTCGATCTTCGCGAAGTCCTCCATCGTGATGGGCGTCTTGAAGTCGACGTCGTAGTAGAAGCCGTTCTCGATCACGGGGCCGATCGCGAGCTTGCAGGTGGGATAGATGTTTTTGAGCGCCTGCGCGAGCACGTGCGCGCAGGTGTGGCGGTAGACGTCGAGCCCCTCCTTTTCCTTGAGGGTGACGATCTCGAGCGCGTCGCCCTCGCGGAGCGGCGAAGAGAGATCGCAGAGCTCGCCGTTGACGCGGGCGCAGACCGCCGCGCGCGCAAGCCCCTCGGAAATCGCCTGCGCCGCGGAGAGCGCGGTCGCGCCCTCTGCGAGTTCGAGTGCGTCGCCGTTTTTCAGCGTGATGTTCATATTCGTTTCTCCTTTTTTTTGCCGATTTTGTATTTTTCCGAGGTATTATGTCTGGCATAATGCGTGACATAGTACCTTGCAAAGGCTTGAAAAATGAAAAATCGTCCTCAAAATCCCCCTTGGGAGAGTTTAAGGACGCCTTATGAGCGCGGTTCCACCTTAATTGCCCCGCATGCCTGCGGGACCGCTCGAAGATTCATTTTTGGGATAAAATAAAGCGGTTTCGCCGCGCGGTGCGATGGAGATCTCTCAGCCGCGGATCCCCTCTCTGGGAATGCGCATCGGGCGCTACTTGTCTTTAAGTAATTCGTATTTTACGCCCTTTGCACGCGTTTGTCAAGAAAATACGGTGCGGTCCGCATAATATTTTCGGAGAAAATCGGTGAGTTGCGGCGAGATCCCGCCGAGGCAGTAGACGAACCCCGCATCCGAAAGCATGATCTCGGTCTCGGCGTCCTCCTGCCCCGTGAGGCGGCTGCGTTTGAGGCGCAGAAAGTTTTCCCCGAACACGGCGTTGTCCTTGAGATAGACCTTGCGGCGGCTCTCCCCCACGAGGAATTCGCAGAACTTTTTGAGGTCCTCGGGCGAGAAGGTGCAGGGGATGTATTCGAGGATGCGCGTCCATTTTTCGCGGAGCGCCCCCAGGCGGAAGTTGTAGAAGCCGTCGATGCAGAGCTCTCCCGCGGGGGCGAGGCGGGCGCGGATATAGCGGCCATCCCCCTCCTCGTCGGCGGCGATGAGCGCGCACAGGAGCAGCCGCTTTTCCCTGCGCGGCAGGCAGACGCGCACCTTCTCTTGCAGAAAGGCATACTTATAGCCCACGCCGACGATCTCCGCGATCTTGGAGAGCAGCAGGGGCATGAGCCCTTCGGGCAGCCGCAGAAAAAGGGCCGTGCGCGTTTCGCCGAACATGAGCTCCCCGCCGCCGCCCAGCCGCATCGCCTCCCCCGCGACGGCGTTGTAGAGATAGGTGATGAAGGCGCCGTGCCCGATTGTATCCGAAACGGTGATGTCCACGTTAGTTATTGTATGCCATGCGCCGCAATTTATTTATGGGATCTTGGCCCATGCCGCCGATAAATTTGGGAAATATATGGTAGTCTGCTTGACATATCGCCCAAAATATAGTATAATTTTCCGCACTTGAATCGCAAAGAGGTTTTCATGGATATCAAATCGGTCGAAAAGAAATGGCAACAAAAGTGGGAAAAGAGCAAGCTCAACGTGTTCGATCCGCGTTCGGACGCGCCGAAATACTATGTGCTCGAGATGTTCTCCTATCCCTCGGGCGCCAAGCTGCACATCGGGCATTGGTACAACTACGGCCCCGCGGATAGCTTCGCGCGCTTCAAGCGGATGCAGGGCTACAACGTGTTCCAGCCCATGGGCTTCGACGCCTTCGGTCTCCCCGCCGAGAACTATGCCATCAAGACGGGCGTGCACCCCAAGGATTCCACCGAAAAGAACATCGAGACGATGGAGCGCCAGCTCCGCGCGATGGGCGCCATGTTCGATTGGTCCGCCGAGATCAAGACCTGCGAGGAAAACTACTATAAGTGGACGCAGTGGATGTTCCTCAAGCTCTATCAGAAGGGGCTCGCCTACCGCAAGGAGGCGCCCGTGAACTGGTGCCCCTCCTGCAATACCGTGCTCGCGAACGAGCAGGTGATCGACGGCCGCTGCGAGCGGTGCGACAGCGTGGTCGTCCGCAAAAATCTCACCCAGTGGTTCTTCAAGATCACCGAATACGCCGAGGAGCTCCTCTCCGGGCTCGACCGCCTCGATTGGCCTGAAAAGACAAAGAACATGCAGCGGAACTGGATCGGCAAATCCACGGGCTGCGAGATCGAATTCACCTCCGAGCAGGGGGACCCCATCCGCGTGTTCACGACGCGCTGCGACACCGTGTTCGGCGTCACCTACATCGTGCTCGCGCCCGAACATCCCCTCGCCCGCAAGCTCGCGACGCCCGAACAGCGGGAGGCCGTCGAGGAATATATCGACTATGCCGCCCGCGCGAACGAGATCGAGCGGCTCTCCACCACCCGCGAAAAGACGGGCGTCTTTACGGGCGCCTATGCCGTCCATCCCCTCACGGGGCGGAAAGTGCCCGTCTACCTCGCCGACTACGTGCTCGCCACCTACGGCACGGGCGCGGTGATGGCCGTTCCCGCCCACGACGAGCGGGACTATGCCTTCGCGAAAAAATACGGGCTGCCCATCGAGAAAGTCATCGAGAAGCGGGGCGGCGAGACCGAACTCCCCTTCTGCGAGGACGGCATCGTGGTGGGCTCGGGCGCATTGAACTTCGACGGGCTCTTCGGCGACGAGGCGCGGGATGCGATCGCGACCTACATCTCCAAGCTCGGCAAGGGCGGCAAGAAGCTCAACTACCGCCTGCGCGACTGGCTGGTCTCCCGCCAAAGATATTGGGGGGCGCCCATCCCCGTCGTGCACTGCCCCGTCTGCGGCGCGGTGCCCGTGCCCGAGAAGGATCTGCCCGTCAAGCTCCCCTACGATGTGGAATTCCGTCCCGACGGCAAATCCCCCCTCGCAAAGCATGAAAAGTTCATGCGCACGACCTGCCCCAAGTGCGGCGGCGCGGCGCAGCGCGATCCCGATACGCTCGATACCTTCGTGTGCTCGAGCTGGTACTATCTCCGCTATGCGGACGCGGCGAACGACCGCGAGCCCTTCTCCCGCGCGGCGGTGGATCGGCTCCTGCCCGTCGATACCTATGTGGGCGGCGCAGAACACGCCTGCATGCACCTCCTCTATGCGCGCTTCTTCACCAAGGCGCTGCGCGATATGGGCTATCTCGACTTCGACGAGCCCTTCAAGCGGCTCGTGCACCAGGGCGTCATTCTCGGGCCCGACGGCAACCGCATGAGCAAATCTCACGGCAACATCGTCTCCCCCGACGAGTATGTGGAACAGTACGGCGCCGACGCCTTCCGCCTCTACCTCATGTTCGGCTTCTCCTACACCGAGGGCGGACCGTGGAGCGACGACGGCATCAAGGCGATCGCGAAATTCATGGACCGCGTGGAAAAGCTCGTCCTGAAAACCGAAGAATACAAAAAGCCCAAGGAACAAGAAGCGTACGGCGCCGCGGAAAAGGACGGGCTCGATCTCGTCGCATGGGGGGTCGTCCGCGAATACGGGAACAGGGCGGTGCGGCATGAATTTTCTCCGTATCTGAGGCTCGATGAACTTTACGATGGCGCGGCATGCGCTGAGCTTCGGGAGGCGGTGCTGGATTGCAACGCCGAGCTCGGGGCGCCCTTCGGGAAACTGGTCCGCCGCGATATCGTCGCGGAAAACCGCATTTTTTTCGACGAAGAACTTCTGAACTATGCGGAAGATGTGGAATGGAATTTCCGTCTGTTTGCGTCCGTCCGTAGGGCAGTCATTTTAAGCGAATACGCGCATCACTATGTCTATCATCCCGCCTCGCTCACATCCTTGATCACAGAGCAGAACGCCCAAAGCGCCGTTTTGTGTTTCGGGAAGATCAGGGGCGGGATCAAACATACTCCCGATGAAGAACGGTTGCAGGAGCAGATCGACTATCGGTTTCTCTTTATGTTGACGGCGATCTCGATCTGCGGTTTTTTTCATCCGAAAAACGAGGCAAGCTATTCCGAAAAAAAGCGGGCGTTCAAGGCATATGTCGCACAGGATGAGGTGAAGCGGACGCTCCGCTCGCCGAGCAGGAAGCGGCTCTCTTTTGCACAACGGACGGTGATCTTCTGCATGCGGCACCGTTGGTGTTTTGCGCTCCGCATTCTGGCATCGGTGCGCTATCGCGAAAAAAAGGCGGCGTGATATGGAGAAGGAAACACAATCGGAGCCGCTCGTCAGCGTCATTGTGCCGCTTCACAACGAGCCCGAAAAATATTTTAAGAAATGTATTGCGAGTGCGCGGGAGCAGACGCTTGCGGACATCGAGATCATCGTCGTGGATGACGGTTCGACGAGCGGCATCGAAACACTTGCCGATCGGTTTGCCTCTGAGGACGGACGTATCCGCGTATTTCACAGG
>CANQKF010000009.1 GCA_947624445.1 uncultured Clostridia bacterium
GCCTTTACCACGTCCACAAGCATTGTGATCTCAGCCGTATCGAATATGTGCTGAACCACATAGTAATAGCGAGCCTTTTTGATATACGACTGAACTTCATACCCGTATTTATTCAGTAGGCTTATATCCGAAGGAAGAACCTTCCTCGACACGGAAATGCCGCGTTTTGCCAACTCCGCAATGATCTCATTCGTCGAGAGTGCATTGTTTTCGTCCGTCATCTTGCAGAGAATATCATACAAAACCAATAATTTGATCGAACCGTCGGTATTCTTTGACATATCCTTTGTGTCCTGTTTAAGAGATACATAGATTATAGCATATTTTCAAGGAATCACAAACTCTTTGTTGGGGGAGAAGCCATTTTTTACGGGCAAATGTGCCGAATATGGGCGAGAATGTACCCTGCGCTATTCGTATCTTGTCTTTCGCCTTTGTTGGTATCAGAAAAAGTCTTGCTGTCAAGTCAAAAAAATATGGCTTAAAATCTCAAAAAGAGCAACAGACACGGCGATATTTTTTTACCGAAATCCTCTCATTTTTTATGCCGCTTGACCGCTGACGCCTTTTTCTGATGGAAAGTGGTTGCCGAAAGACAGGTGAATAAAAAATGGCTTGGAAGAGTAAAGGAAAATTTCTAATGGGAAAAATTGCTTCCTATTAGAGGTTTACAATGCTCTCAAAAGTTAAAACAGGAGGTTTTTGTATGGAAAAAGCAGCAGTTTACGCATATAAGAATTGCGTAACGGGCAAACAGGCGGTTGAATCCCAGATTGCCGAGTGTCGGAAATTTGCGGAGAGCAGCGGCTTGGAGGTCGTCGAAGTGTATGCCGATATACACACGAGAAGCGGTCGGAGAAAGCTCTTACGGGAAAGCAAGAAAGGGAATTTCTCTGCCGTTATCGTATCTTCGGCAGACCGTATCGACCGCAACCGTGAACGGTTCTTCCGCATCGTCACAGCATTGCAGAAAAACGGCGTGAAGGTGTATTTCGCAAACGGTGGAAACACGGTCGAGTATTTTTCGTTCTTAAAATATTGTGCCGATTTATCCACAGGGAGGTTATAAAGTGAAGACAGCAGTCATCTACGCCAGATATTCAAGCGACCGTCAGACGGAGCAGTCCATCGAAGGGCAGGTCCGCGTGTGTAACGACTATGCAGAGCGGAACGATATTCTGATCGTCAGCCAATACATAGACAGAGCCACGACGGGTACGAACGACAATCGTGATGCCTTTCAGCAGATGATGAAGGACAGCGATAAAAAGCTCTGGGATTACGTCCTCGTCTATAAGCTGGAC
The DNA here is from genome assembly GCA_947624445.1 of uncultured Clostridia bacterium. Lineage (GTDB taxonomy): Bacteria > Bacillota > Clostridia > Christensenellales > Borkfalkiaceae > Gallimonas. The sequence goes on from CANQKF010000009.1 coordinate 1,305, forward strand.
CGTTTCAGCCGTAACAAGTTCGAGATGGCGATGCACAGAAAGCATCTCAAGGACAACGGTATCAAAATCCTGTCCGCTATGGAGAACATTCCCGACACACCCGAAGGCATCCTCTTGGAGAGCTTACTTGAAGGCATGAACCAATACTATTCGGAGGAACTGTCGCAGAAGACCAGACGCGGGCAGAGAGAAACCCGATTAAAAGGGCTGCATTGCGCGGGCAAGCTGAATTACGGCTACTACACCGAGAAGAAAAAGGTGTATATCCACGAAGAAGAAGGCCCTATCGTCAAGGAGATATTCGAGAGATACGCAGCAGGTGAACGCGGGAATGAAATTGCCATAGATTTTGCCGAGCGCGGTATTCTCTATCGCGGTAAGCCGTTCAGCGCGGCAAATATCTATGTGATCCTGCATGGCGAAAAGTACACGGGAAAATATGTACTGCACGGCGAGGTCTACGATAACATCTATCCGAGGATCATCGAGCCTGAACTGTACGAGAGATGCCGAGAGAAAATCGACGCCAACCGCTACGGCAATCATGTTCCCGATTATTCCTACCTGTTACGGCACAGAGCCTACTGCGGCGAATGCGGTACGAGAATGTCATCTTATAGCGGAACATCTAAGTCCGGCTATGTGTCGAAATACTATAAGTGCTGGAACGCCATCGGCAAGAAGAACTGCCAAGCGAAGTTTATCAAAAAGGACGTGCTGGACGGTATCGTCATCAAAGCCTTGCAAGACACGCTGACAGGCAAAAATCTGGCGGTGATGGTCGAGGCAATATACCAACAACACAACGCCAAACTGCTGGGAGAGAACCCCGTCAAACGGCTTGAAAAGGAGTTGTCCCAAATCAACAAAGCCATAAACAATATCCTGCACGCCATCGAGCAAGGCATCATAACCGACACCACGAAAGAACGATTGCAAGAGCTTGAAACGACAAGGCGGGAGTTACAGGAAAAACTTCTCTTTGAGCGGATGCAAGAGCAAGTCGTGTTGGACAAGAAGACGATTGAAAACTATCTGAAAGAAGCCGTGAAGCAAGAGCCTGAAATGATGGTTGAGCTGCTTGTCGATAAGGTTTACGTCTATGGCGACCACATAGAACTGATCCTTCGATATACGGACGCGCCCCTCAAGCCAAAACCGCAGAACGACGAAGAAGATAAGAACCCTGAAGGTGAAAACCTTCGGGGCTTTCTTATTTATACGGCTATGGTATGGATCGACGAGTATTGGTATAAGGGAATACAAAAAAAAGGACTTGAGCCGAAACTCAAGGACACCCGAAATATGCTTGTCTATATCGAAATTTAAGGAGAAAAACCGTGGTACTATTGCTTCAAAGGTGTTCTAACGAGGTTAAACAAACGCGCCGTTGCCGATCGTGGTCACACTGCTCCCAATCGTTACATCCTTCAACTTCCAGCAAGCACCGAACGCGCCGTTCCCGATCGTGGTCACACCGTTGCCGATCGTCACACGCTTCAGTTCAAGGCTATTCCGAAACGCACCTTCTCCGATCGTTTTTACCGTGGCGGGGATCGTAACACTTTCGATCCAATGGATTTGTTCGAAAGCATTGCGCGCAATCGCCACGACGGGCTTATTTTTATATTGGGCAGGGATCACGAGGTCGGGGCTCTCATAATTTCCGATCCCGACGACCGTGTAGCTCTGCCCGCCGCGATCCAAAACGAAATGCAAATTGCTCTCCGCCGCCGTCTGCCCGCCGCGAAGCCATTCGAGGAAATCTTCCTCCGTGGAACTTTCGGTACCGTAGTTCTCCTTCCAAATTTCAAAGGCAGACTTTCCGTCGGCGCCATCTTTCCCGTCTTGGCCGTCTTGGCCGTCTTTCCCGTCTTGGCCGTCCTTTCCGTCGACGCCATCTTTGCCGTTTTGGCCGTCCTTGCCGTCTTGACCGTCTTTTCCATCGACGCCATCCTTGCCGTCGGCGCCATCTTTGCCGTCGGCGCCCTGCGCTTTGATGCCCGTATCCTTATCGCCGATGAACCAATTTCCGTTCTCGCCGATGTGGGGCGTCACGCCGTCCTTCCCGTCGACACCGTCTTTTCCATCGACGCCGTCCTTCCCGTCGACGCCATCCTTCCCGTCGGCGCCATCCTTCCCGTCGGCGCCCTGCGCTTTGATGCCCGTATCCTTATCGCCGATGAACCAATTTCCGTTCTCGCCGATATGGGGCGTCACGCCATCTTTTCCATCGACGCCGTCCTTGCCGTCGGCTCCGTCCTTGCCGTCGGCGCCGTCTTTGCCGTCAACGCCATCTTTCCCGTCGGCGCCGTCCTTGCCGCGGATCACGCCGAGATTGATGGGCGCGCCCTCGGTCAGCTCGACGATGAGCTCGCCATTCTCGTTTATGTAGATCTTTTTGACGCCCACGCCATCCTTGCCATCAAGGCCGTCCTTGCCGTCGACGCCATCTTTCCCGTCGGCACCATCTTTGCCATCCTTGCCGTCTTTGCCTGCTTCGCCCTTGAATTCGGCGATGAGGTCCTCAAGCGAGCCCTCAAAGCCGAGCTCTTGCGCCCGTGCATAAACGCGTTCGAGCGTCCAAAGGTCTTTCGGCGATTCCGCAGCGGAATTGCATGCGGAAAACCCAAGGCAAAGGCTCATGCAGGTCGCACAAATCAGCAGCCCTTTCAACATCTTGCGTTTCATAAGTTCCCTCCGAATATATTTGCGGGCAAAAAATTGTCGCAACACAATTGAAATTCCGAAAATCGGCTATACGGAAAATAAGGATACAGCTATGCCATTGAGCCGTACGCCAATTTTTTATTCCATTGTGCGCATGTTCAGTTTACCACATTTGAGGGCGGTTTTCAAGCGATTTGCAAAAAAATCGGCGTGGGGGATTGCAATCGGCAAAAAAAGCGTGTATACTATGGGCATGGATACTTTTTTGACACATCTTCCCGTGGCGCATCGGGGGCTCCACGACGAAACAAGACCCGAAAACTCCATGGCTGCCTTCCTCGCCGCCGCCCAAGCGGGCTACGCGATCGAGACGGACGTCCGCTACACCAAGGATCGTCAGCTCGTCCTCATGCACGACGACGAGCTCGAACGCATGTGCGGGGACGGGCGGAGCGTCTCCGCGATGACCCTTTCCGAGCTCTCCGAAGTCCGCCTCGCGGGCACGGCGGAGCGGATCCCCACCATGGGGGAATTTCTCGAGGGCGTTGCGGGGCGGGTGCCCCTGCTCATCGAGATCAAGAGCATGGAAAACGTCTCCCCCGAGGAGATCTGCAAGGACCTCCAAGACGCGTTATCCGGCTACAAGGGAGAATACGCGGTGCAGTCTTTCCAGCCCTTCTACGTGAAGGAATATAAGCGCGTCTGCCCCGAGATCATGTGCGGCGTGCTCTCCTCCGCGGGCATGAAAAAGACCGAGCTCGGCGCCTTCTGGCGGCTCAAAGCGTATCTCCTCAAGAATCTCAAACTCAACGTGACGGTGAAGCCCGACTTCATCAGCTACAACGTGGAGGACCTCCCGCAGCGCGCGGTGACGAATTTCAAGGGCATCAAGCTCGGCTGGACGGTGCGCTCAGCAGAGGCGGAAGCGCGGGCGCGGCAGTATGTCGACAACATCATTTTCGAGCATTATCTCGCGGAAAAGTGAGGACCTGTCATCAAAAAAACGGCTTTGCGCCGTTTTTTTCTTGCCGATAAAATTGTGTGCGGATCCTTTTCGCGCGGGTCATTTTGCGCGCGGATCGTCGGCGGGAAGCGTTCTGCCCTTCCCCTCTTGCGCCGCGCCGTTCCCGCCTTCGGAGCCCTCGTCCGTCGTGCCTTCGGAGCCATCGCCCGAGGTGCCGCCATCGGAACTCTCGCCGCCCGAACTCTCACCGCCGAGCGCGGGGAGATCCTTGGGGAAGGTGACCTTCGTCGTGCCGTAATCGTAGAAGAGCTGCGTGAGACGGACGCGCGCAGGCTTGGCCGCGGGCGCTTCCGTACCGCCGTCGGGAGCTTCCGTGCCGCCGTCGGGAGTTTCTCCGCCGCCGCTTTCCGAACCGCCGTTTCCGTTCCCGCTTTCCGCGCCGCCGCCGTTCTCTGTACCGCCGTCGGGGATACCGTCGCCGTTTTCCGCACCGCCTTCGGGCGCGGCGTCACGGACGGCGGGCTGAATGACGATCTCGAAGATCGAGGCGCTCTGCTTGCCGCCGTTGATCTTGATGACGAACTTGCCGAGCGTAAACTCCGCGTCGCCGCCGAGCTGTTCGAGCACGTTCTCGGCAAGCGTGCCGAGCTCTGTTTTCATCGTCGTAAGGCCGTTCGCGGTCGCGGTATACCCGCCCTCCGCGTCGCTGTAAGAAAAGAGCGCGAAGCGGTTCTTGGCGAACCCGTAATCGCCCGCGATCCCGAGCACGCCGCCGAGCACTTCGGGCTCCATTTCGTCGCCCTCCCAATCCGTCCACTTGCCCGCCTCCTTGGTGCGCTGCCAGATGCGGCAGGCCGTATCCGAGGTCTCGATGTACGCCTCGGCAACGAACGTCGCCTTGCCGCCCTCGGAGGATGAGAGCTCGAAGTTGAGCTTGTCGCCGTCGAAGCGGTAGATGAGCTTCGTCTCGGCGGCAGCCTTTCCGTCGGCCGTGTACGTCGTCGCGACCGAGCGCACCGTGAAGTTCTCCCGTTCGGAGGACAGCGCCTTGTTCCAGCCGCTCTCCTCCACCTTTTCACTCTTGAGCGCGACGGGGTCGGTGTTGCCGTCGACCGACGCCGTGCCCGTGCCCGCGCAGCCGCAGAGCGCGACCATGGCGCCGAGCAGGATGACCATCGCTTTTTTCATATCGTTCTCCTTTTCTGCAGTATGCGGAAAAGCGCGAACGGCTATACCTGCCCGCCTTTCTATTTCGAAAAATTTCGAAATAATCAAAAAACACGGAAATTTACCTTAAAATTCCGTGTTTTTCTGTTTTTTTACGACTTTTTCCGAATTTCAGATGTGCCAGATCTGCTCCGCGTAGGCGCAGACGCTCCGATCCGCCGAGAACTTCCCCGCGCTCGCAAGGTTCCGAAGGCACTTCATCCAGAACTCCTCGCTGCCGTAGTCGCGGAGCAGTTCCTCCTTGGCACGGATGTAGTCCGCGAAGTCGTAGATGACGAGGTAGCGGTCGGGCGCATGCCCCGCCGTGAGGCTCTCGTAGAGCTTTTTGAGGCAGCCCGTCTCGTCGGGAAGGGTCCCGTCGACCATCGTGTTCAGGGCGCGCTCGAGAGCGGGATTCTGCACGATGAGCTCGCGCGGGCAATAGAACCGCTTGACAGCCTCGACCTCCTCGACCGAGGCGCCGAAGATGTAGTTGTTCTCCTCCCCCGCCTCCTCGCAGATCTCAACGTTCGCGCCGTCCATCGTGCCGAGCGTGACCGTGCCGTTGAGCATGAACTTCATGTTGCTCGTGCCCGAGGCCTCCATGCCCGCCATGGAGATCTGCTCGGAGATATCCGCGGCGCAGACGATCTTCTCGGCGTAGCTCACGTTGTAGTTCTGCACAAAGACGACGCGCATATAGGGCGCGACTTCGGGATCGGAATTGACGAGCGCGGCGATCTCGTTGATGAACTTGATGATCGCCTTCGCCATGTAGTAACCGGGGGCCGCCTTGGCGCCGAAGATGAACGCGGTGGGCGGGATCTCGATCGTGCCATCCTTGATGCCGAAGTAGAAATAGAGCACGGAGAGCGCGTTGAGCGTCTGCCGCTTGTATTCGTGGAGCCGCTTGACCTGCACGTCGAAGATGAACTCGGGCGGGATCTCCACCCCCTCCTTCTCCTTGATGTAGGCGGCGAGCCTGACCTTGTTCTCCCCCTTGATGCGCTTGAAATCTTCGCGCAGCGAGGAAAGCTGCGGCTTGAGCTTCGCAAGCTCGGAGAGCTCCGTGTGCCACGCCGTGCCGATCGTGCGGTCGATGAGCGCGGCAAGCGCGGGATTGTTGAGCAGCAGCCAGCGGCGGGGCGTGATACCGTTCGTGATGTTGATGAGCTTCTCGGGATACTGCGCGCACCAATCGCGGAAGGTCTCCCGCTTCAGGATGCCCGTGTGGATCTCGGCGACGCCGTTCACCTTCGCCGCGACGTAGAGGGCGAGGTTGGCCATGTGGACGACGTTATCGCGCACGATGAAGAGCTTCTCGTTCTCCGTCTCGGAGGCAAGGCGGCGCTGGCAGGCGAGGATCTCTTCGTAGACCTCGGGGATGAGGTCGGAAAGTGCCAGACTGTCCCATTTTTCGAGCGCTTCCGCCATGATGGTGTGGTTGGTGAAGTTGAACGCCCGCGTGCAGACGCCGAACGCCTCTTCGAAGGTGAGCCCCTCCCGCTGCAGGATGCGCAAAAGCTCGGGAATGGCGAGCACGGGGTGGGTGTCGTTGAGCTGGAAGCAGTAGCGCTCGGGCAGGGTGCGGAGGTCATGCCCCGCCGCCTTCTCCTTGCGCACGAGGTCGAGCAGGGAGGCGCTGACCATGAAATACTGCTGGCGCAGCCGCAGGATCTTGCCCACCATGGTGTTGTCGTTGGGATAGAGGACGTCGCAGATCTTCGTCGCGTTGAAGTTCTCCGCCGCCTTGCGCTCCCCCTGCATCTCGTTGAAGGCGCCGAAGTCGAACTCCCGCACGGGCTCGCTCGACCACAGCCGCAGCGTGCCCACCGTCTCGCTGTTATAGCCGAAGATGGGCATATCGTAGGGCACGGCGCGCACTTTGAGATCGGAAAATTCGACGACGACGGCGTCGCGGTCCACGCGGACGCTCCACGGGTCCCCCCATTTGAGCCAATCGTCCCCTTCCTCGTGCTGGAAGCCGTGCTCGAAGGTCTGGCGGAAGAGCCCGTAGCGGTAGCGGATGCCGTAGCCGTCGAGGGGGATGCCGCGGGTCGCCGCGCTCTCGAGATAGCAGGCGGCGAGCCTGCCGAGACCGCCGTTGCCGAGGGCGGCGTCCTCGACCTCTTCGAATCCGTTGAGATCGACGCCGTATTTGCCGAGAAGTGCCCGTACGTCATCGATAATTCCGAGATCGGTGAGGTTGTTGAAGATCGCCCGCCCCATCAAAAATTCGGCGGAAAAATACTTGCAGCGCTTGCGTCCGTCCTCCTTCGAGGCCTGCCACATGGGATAGGCTTCCCGCATGACCGCCTTGGAGACGGCGTTGTAGAGTTCCCGCTTGCTTGCGTGCGCAAGATCGGTCGCATAGTCCGCGGCGAGGACGCCGCGGAGCGTTTCTTCGAACGCTTTTGCATGGAATTTCATCGGTCCCTCCTTTCTATCCCGCCTGCGCGGGAGCTGTTTGATTTCACATCTGCGCAAACGCACATATTTTAGCATAGCGGAATTTGGATGTCAAACGCTTGCGCGGAACTTTTTTCCCCGATTTCCTGAAAAAACAGGGCAAAAATTTCTCGACTTTTTTCTACAAATAGCGAAAAGGTGTTGAAAAATATTTCTGCTTATGTTATAATACACATCAGGAAAGGACGTTCCGCCCCGTTCGGAGATTTCGGGGCGGGAGCGTGATATCTCAAGGAGGTTACTATGAAACAATGTGAAGGCGCCTGCGCATGCGAAACGCTCGGCACGCCCGAGCAAGAAGCGCAGCTCAAGGCGCTCATCGAGGAATCGAAATCGACGCCGGGCTGCCTCATGCACATCCTTCAGGAGGCGCAGGGCATTTACGGCTACCTTCCCATGCAGGTGCAAAAGACGATCGCGGAAGGGCTCGGGATCTCCCTCTCGGAGGTCTACGGCGTCGCGACGTTCTACTCGCAGTTCTCGCTCACGCCCAAGGGCAAACACCCCATCAGCGTCTGCCTCGGCACGGCGTGCTATGTGAAGGGGTCGGATAAGATCCTTGAGGCGGTGGAGACCCAGCTCGGCATCAAGTGCGGCGAATGCACGCCCGACGGGCTGTTCTCGATCGACAGTTGCCGCTGCGTCGGCGCCTGCGGACTCGCGCCCGTCATGATGATCGGCGAAGAGGTCTACGGCAAACTCACCCCCGATAAGGTGAAGGGCATCCTCGACTCTTACAAGGAGGCAACCAAATGACGATCCAGGAATTAGACGCGATCCGCGCAAAGAAACAACAGCTCATCGACGTGCGCCGTCTCGTGCGGGAACAGGCCGAAGAGATGGCGAAGCACACGGAATATAGAAAGCAAGTCCTCGTCTGCGGCGGCACGGGCTGCACCTCCTCCCACTCCAAGCAGGTCATCGAGCACCTCGAAAAGACGCTCGCGGAGTGCGGGATCCACGATGTGCTCATCGTCAAGACGGGCTGCTTCGGGCTCTGCACCCTCGGCCCCATCATGATCGTCTATCCCGAGGGCGCCTTCTATGCGCAAATGACTCCCGAGCATGTCGAGACGGTCGTGCGCAAGCACCTGATCCCGGGCGGCGAGATCGTAAAGGAGCTCCTCTATCAGGGCACCGTCATGGCGGACGGCTCGATCATCCCCTTTGCGGAGACCCCCTTCTATAAAAAGCAAATGCGCATCGCGCTCCGCAACTGCGGCGTGATCGCGGCGGAGGACATCGAGGAGGCGATCGCCGCGGGCGACTATGCCGCCATCGAGAAGGTCCTCACTTCCATGAGCCCCGACGACGTCATCAAGGAAGTGCTCGACAGCGGGCTCCGCGGCCGCGGCGGCGCGGGCTTCCCGACGGGCAGAAAGTGGATGTTCGCGAAGGCCTCGCAGGGCGACGTCAAATACGTCTGCTGCAATGCCGACGAGGGCGACCCCGGCGCATTCATGGACCGCTCCGTTCTGGAGGGCGATCCCCACTGCGTGCTCGAAGCGATGACCATTGCGGGCTACGCGATCGGCGCGCACCAGGGCTTTATCTACGTCCGCGCCGAATATCCCATCGCCGTCGAACGCCTCAAGATCGCGCTCGAACAGGCGCGCGAATACGGGCTGCTCGGCAAGAATATCCTCGGCAGCGGCTTTGATTTCGATATCGATCTCCGTCTCGGCGCGGGCGCGTTCGTCTGCGGCGAAGAGACGGCGCTCATGACCTCCATCGAGGGGCACCGCGGCGAGCCGCGTCCCCGTCCCCCGTTCCCCGCGGTGAAGGGGCTCTTCGAGAAGCCCACCATCCTCAACAACGTCGAGACGTGGGCGAACATCAACCCCATCATCACGAGGGGCGCCGCATGGTATTCCTCGATCGGCACCGAAAAGTCCAAGGGCACCAAAGTCTTTGCGCTCGGCGGCAAGATCACCAACGTCGGCCTCGTGGAAGTCCCCATGGGCACGACGCTCCGCGAGATCGTCGAAGAGATCGGCGGCGGCATCCCCAACGGGAAGAAGTTCAAGGCTGCCCAGACGGGCGGGCCTTCGGGCGGCTGCATCCCCGCGGAATACATCGATACCCCCATCGATTTCGACAACCTCATCGCGATCGGCTCCATGATGGGCTCGGGCGGTCTCATCGTCCTCGACGAAGATACCTGCATGGTCGATCTCTCCAAGTTCTATCTCGAATTCACCGCGGATGAGAGCTGCGGCAAGTGCACGCCCTGCCGTCTCGGCACCAAGCGCCTTCTGCAACTGCTCACGAAGATCACCGAGGGCAAGGGCGAACCCGAGGATCTCGAAAAGATCCGGGAGCTCGCGGAGCACATGAAAACTTCTTCGCTGTGCGCGCTCGGGCAGTCGGCGCCCAACCCCGTCCTCTCCACCCTCTCCAAGTTCCGCGAAGAATACGAAGATCACATCTACAACCATCACTGCGCGGCGGGCGTCTGCAAGGCGCTTTTGAACTACTCGATCGACAAGGAGAAGTGCATCGGCTGCGGTCTGTGCGCAAAGAATTGCCCTGTTTCGGCGATCGCGCGCACCGATTATGTCGCGCCCGGGCACAAGCTCGCGTCCTTTGCGATCGATCCCGCGAAGTGCATCAAGTGCGGCGTGTGCATGAGCAACTGCAAATTCCACGCAGTCGAGAGAAAGTGAGGTGAACACAAATGGCTGATATGATCAATCTGAAAATCAACAATATCCCCGTGAGCGTCCCTGCGGGCTCCACCATTCTCGATGCCGCCCGCGTCGCGCATATCGAGATCCCCACCCTCTGCTATCTGAAAGACGTCGCCTGCGTCGGTTCCTGCCGCATGTGCCTCGTCGAGGCGACGGGCGCGCGCGGTCTCGTGGCGGCGTGCGTCTACCCCGTCTCCGAGGGCATGGAGGTGCAGACGAACACCGAGAAGTGCCGCAAGAGCAGAAAGACCTCGCTCGAGCTCATGCTCTCCAAGCACAAGAAGGAGTGCCTCGCCTGCGAGCGCGCGGGCAACTGCGAATTGCAGCGGCTCTCCGTCGAATACAACTGCGATCCCAACCGTTTCGAACAGGATACCGAGCGCCATCCGCTCGACCTCTCCGCGCCCTACGTCGTCCGCGACCGCGATAAGTGCATCAACTGCAACCGCTGCGTTGCGGCGTGCAAGAAGCAGGCGGTCGGCGCGATCGGCCCCATCGGCAGAGGCTACGCGGTGCACATCGGCAGCGCGTTCGAGATGTCCCTCATGGAATCGGTCTGCGTGGGCTGCGGGCAGTGCATCGTCGCTTGCCCCGTCGGCGCCCTCAAAGAGCGCACCACCGTCGATGAAGTCTGGGCCGCCATCGGCGATCCCTCCAAGAAGGTCGTGTTCTTCACGGCGCCCTCCGTCCGCGCGACGCTCGGCGAGGCCTTCGAGCAGCCCGTCGGCACCAACGTCGAGGGCAAGATGGTCGCCGCTATCCGCAGGCTCGGGAACGTCGAAGTGTTCAACATGGATATCACGGCCGACCTCACGATCATGGAGGAAGCGGCGGAGCTCTTGAACCGCATCCAAAATGGCGGCGTGCTGCCCATGTTCACGAGCTGCTGCCCCGCGTGGGTGAAGTTCGTCGAGCAAAAACATCCCGAGATGATTCCGCACCTCTCCACCTGCAAATCCCCGCAAGAGATGTTCGGCGGCCTCCTCAAGACCTACTACTGCGAGAAGCACGGCATCGATCCCAAGGATCTCTATGTCGTCTCCGTCATCCCCTGCACAGCGAAGAAGTATGAATGCAAGCGCCCCGAGATGAACGGCGAGGTCGACGCGGCGATCACCACCCGCGAGCTCGCCCGCATGATCAAGACGGCGGGCATCAAGTTCAACGATCTTCCCGAGGAATCCTTCGACGATCCCTTCGCCACCTGCTCGGGCGGCGGCACCATCTTCGGCGCCACGGGCGGCGTGATGGAAGCTGCGCTCCGCGTTGCCGCAAAGACGCTCGACGGCGACTTTGAGGTCATCGACTTCCCCGAAGTCCGCGGCACGACGCCCATCAAGGAAGCGACGTATAACGTTGCGGGCAAAACGATCCGCGTCGCCGTCGCAAGCGGGCTCTCCAACGCCGAAGAGATCCTCAAGGGGATCAAAGACGGTACCCGCAACTACGACTTCGTCGAGATCATGGCGTGCCCCGGCGGCTGCGTGAACGGCGGCGGCCAGCCCACCTTGCCCGACAGCATCCGCAACTCCCTCGATCTCAAGGATCTCCGCGCGCAGGCGCTGTATTCGAGCGACAGCAACAACGAACTGCGCCGCTCCTCCGATTCGCCCGTCATCGAGACGATCTACGGCGAGTACTTCGGCGCGCCCAACGGCGAGAAGGCGCACAAGATCCTGCACACCCACTACAAGGCCGATCCGAGAGTATAAGGCACAACGCACGGCAGAAATTCGGGCAGACGCACTCCGCGTCTGCCCTTTTCCATGCCCCTTTCCCGTGCGGTTTCGCCCCATTCTTTGAAGAAATCTCATCGTGTTCCGAAGAAATTTCGATTGGTCCAAAATCAGGAATCGAGGCATACGTATGTAAAAAAACGCGGGGCGGAAGGCGGGAAATTTGTGTTTGTGCGGGAATTTTATTTGACCTTTTTTGGGTTTGCACATATAATGGTGTGGATATGAAAGCCAAAAAGTCACTCGGGGTCCTGCTCATCCTTGGCGCCGCGCTCTCGTTCGCGCTCATGAACCTCTTCGTGAACGCCGCGGGGGAGCTTCCCGTCATGCAGAAGGTGTTCTTCCGCAATCTCGTTGCGACGGTCATCGTCTTTTTTCTCCTGCTCTTCGACCGCCAAAAGTTCCGCATCAAGAGCAAGACGACCCTCCTTTGGCTCTTTTTGCGGGCGGGAGTGGGTTTTTTGGGCGTCGTGCTCAATTTCTACGCGATCGACCACATCGGCAGCATCTCCGACGCCTCCATCCTCAACAAGCTCTCCCCCTTCTTCGCCATCCTCTTCTCGGCGTTTTTGCTGCGGGAGAAGCCGACCATCCCCGAGCTCATCTTCGTGCTCATCGCCTTTGCGGGGGCGGTGTGCGTCGTAAACCCCCGTTTTTCGATGGAGATCCTGCCTGCGGTCGCGGGGACGCTCGGCGGCGCATGCGCGGGGTTTGCCTATTCCTGCGTGCGCGTGCTCGCCCAAAAGGGGGAGCGCGGGAACATGACGGTGTTCTTCTTTTCGGCGTTTTCGACGCTCGTCGCCCTCCCGTTTTTCATCGCGTTCTACACCCCGATGTCCGTTTTACAACTCACGTACCTCCTCCTTTCGGGCGTGGCGGCGGCGGGCGGACAGTTCTGCATCACGGCGGCGTACCGCTTCGCGCCCGCAAAGGAGATCGCCGTGTTCGACTACGCACAGGTCATCTTCGCGGCGATCCTCGGCTATTTCTTCCTCGACCAGATCCCCGCGGTGCTCAGCGTCGTCGGCTATGCGATCATCCTCTTCGCGGCCGTCCTGCGGCGGGGATACGACGTCTCCCGCGCAAAAAGGGCTTCCGCGGCGGAGCCTCCCGCGGCAAAGACAGGGGCTTCCACGGCGGAGACGGAGGAAACCGCAAAGCCTTCCGACGGCACAAAACGCAAAAGCGGCGCGGGTTAGTTCTGCGAAACTGTTGCATTTCGCGGAAAAATGTGCTATGATGAAGATCGGAGAACGGTATGAAGCATGATCCGAACGGGGCGCAGGAGAATCGGCCCTCCGTACAACCGGATAAAGCTGCGCGGCGGGCGGCGTTTGCCGCGCAGTACGAGAGCCAAAAGGAGCAGGAACTCGAGAAGCTCGCACGGGAGATCGAGGCGCGCTCGGCGGCGGAAAACAAGTCGAAGCACCGCAAGTGGTGGATCAAGACGGTCCTTTTGCTCGCGCTCATCGGCTTTTCTATCTTCTTGCTCTTCGGGATCTCCGATTCCCTCACGCCCGAGAGCGCAAAGAATTTCGACGCGCTCATCCGCGGCGTAAATTGGCGGTATTTCATCGCGCTCATCGGCGTCGTGCTCCTCTATATCCTCTTTGAGAGCACGAAATACGCCTACCTTCTCAAGATCTCGACAGGCAAATGGCGGTACCGCAACGCGACGAAAGTGATGTTCCTCGGCAAATATTACGACGGCATCACCCCGCTCGGCACGGGCGGACAACCCTTCCAGATCCACTACCTGCATAAAAAGGATATCCCCGCGGGCGTCGCGACGGCGGTGCCCCTCGTGAAGTTCATCGTCAACACCTTTGCGCTCGGCGTGCTCGCCATCGTGTTCTTCGTCCTCGCGCCCTACCTCTTGGCGGGCAATTCCGCGATCAACACGACGCTGCTCATCATCGCATGGGTCTCGATGGCGGCAAACATGCTCATCCCCATCGCCATCGTGTTCGCCTCCATCTTCCCCCGCGCGGGGAAAAAGTTCGTGGTCGCGCTCGTCTCCCTGCTCTCGAAGATGAAGATCGTCAAGCGCAAATACCCGACGATGCGCAAATACGTCTATGAGATCGACGAATACCGCAACTCGCTGAAAGCGATCTTCCGCCGCTGGTGGCTGATCGTTCCCCTCTTCCTCATCTGCCTCATGGGGATGTTCATCAGCTTCTGCATCCCGTATTTCGTCGTCATCGCGCTCGCCGATGTGCCGCCCACCTCCGATCTGCTCCTCCAGATCCTGTGTTTGAGCATGATCTCCTACTACTCCGCCTCCCTCATCCCGACCCCGGGCACGAGCGGCGCGATCGAGACGACTTCATCGCTCATCTTCTCCTCGGTGCTCAAGAGCGATCCTGCCGTCAGCACCGTCATCGGCTGGATCATCCTCGTGTGGCGCTTCTTCACCTATTATATCTACATCCTCTCGGGGATCGGGATCAACATCTTCGAGATCGTCCGCAGCGCCTACCGCAACCGCCGCGCCCTGAAACGGCAGGCTTGCGCCGAGGGCCCGCCCGAAGATCCCCCGAAGGAGGGGACCTCGCAGGAACCGGAGGCGCAAAGGCAGGATGCGCAAAGGCAGGAGCCCCCCGCCCCGAACGATCCGCCCGAACATCAGTAAAAAACACCGCAAAAACTGCGGTGTTTTTTGATTTTATCGACTACAGGTGCGGCCTTTCTTCGGTCGCCGCATAGAACTATTTGCCGTCATATTTTGACGATGGTCGCCGTCGGCACCGCGCCGCTGATCACGAGATAGGCGTAGCTCGGCTCGGAGTAGCTCCCGAGGGCGCCCGGGTTGATGCAGAGCACGCCGTCCCACATCTCGATCTTCGCGCGGTGCGTGTGCCCGTAGAGGGCGATATCGCAGCCGAGCTCCTTTGCGCGCGCGGCGAGGCGGGAGAGCCCCGTCTTTACGCCGTAGCGGTGCCCGTGGCAGCAGAATACCGCGCAGCCCTCGGCCTCGATGACGGTCTCCTCGAGCCCGCCCGCAAGGTCGCAATTTCCGCGCATCACATACGTTTTATTTGGGTATGCCCCCGTCGTTTGGCGCATATCCGCCGCCCCGTCGCCGAGGTGGACGATGTAATCGTTTTCGCCGAAGAGCGGCGAGATCTTCTCGATCGCGCCCCGCCGCCCGTGCGTATCCGAAAGGATGACGAACGTTCTCATAGCTTCCCGACGAGCGCTTTGAGCGCCCTCCCCCGATGCGAGACAAAGTTCTTCTCCGCCTCGTCTGCCTCCGCGAACGTCTTTTGCAGGTCGTCGGAGAAGAAGAGCGGGTCGTAGCCGAAGCCGTCCGTGCCCCGCGGCGCGGTGAGGATGCTGCCGTAGCTCTCGCCCGAAGCGACGACCTCGCGCCCATCGGGAAAGACGACGGCGACCGCACAGGCAAAGTGCGCGCGGCGGTCCTCAACTCCCTCCATCTCCTGCAACAAAAAGGCGTTGTTGCCCCCTTTCCAGCCCCGCGGGGCGAATTTGGAGGCATAGCGCGCGCTGTAAACTCCGGGCGCGCCGCCGAGCGCGTCCACGCACAGCCCGCTGTCGTCGGCGATGGCGGCAAGCCCCGTCGCGCGGCAGACGGCCCGCGCCTTCAAAAGGGCGTTTTCGAGGAAGGTCTTGCCCGTCTCCTCGACTTCGCCGAAAAACCCCGCCTCGCCCTCGGTGATGACCGTGAAATCGGGCAGGATGTGGCGGATCTCCCGCAGTTTGTTCTGGTTTCCCGTCGCAGCGACAAGTTTCATACTTCCTCCAACGGCACGAACGACCACCGCCCGAGATCGAACAGCCCGCGGTCGAGCAGTTTGAGCTCGGGAATGACGGCGAGCGAGAGGAATACGAGCGTCATGAAGGGCTCGTAGTCCGCCTTTACGCCCATTTTGCGCGCCTTTTGGGCGATCTCGTCCGTGCGCGCGATCACGGTCGCGGCGTCTTTGGAGCTCATCAGCCCCGCGATGTCGAGCGCGAACACGTCCTCTTCGTGCTCCGTTACGAGCGCCATGCCGCCGCCCGCCTCCGCGAGCAGCGCCGTCACGCGCGCCATTGCCGCGTCGTCGTCGCCGAGGACGACGAGATTGTGGCTGTCGTGGGCGACGGAGATCCCGATCGCGCCCCCGTGCAGGCCGTAGCCCTTCACGAGCCCCAGCCCGATGTTGCCCGTCGCAAAGTGCCGCTCGATGACGGCGAGCTTGTTGAGGTCGGTCCCCTTCACCGAGAGTTCGCCCTTTGGCGCGGGGACGAACGTCTCCTTGGTATAAAGTCCGTGCGGCTGCACCTCCATGGCGCGGAATCTGCCCTCGTGCCCCACGATGCGGAAACTTTGGGGGGTGACGGGGCCGATCTTCACCGTCGAGGCAACGGCGCCGTTCATGGTGCGGCGGGAGGTCTCGAAGCGCGGCGCTCCGTGCTCTGCGACGAGCACGCCCTCCTTGAAAACCGCCGACACGTGGTAGTTTATTAAGGAATCGACGAGCACGACGTCCGCAAAATAGCGGGGTGCGATCGCCCCGCGGTCGGGCAGACGGTAGCACTCGGCGATGTTGATCGTGGCAAGCGCGATCGCATATTTGGGCGCAAGTCCCGCGGCGACGAGGCGGCGGAGCGCGTCGTCGATGTGCCCCCGCGCAGAGAGGTCCGCGGCGTTCTTGTCGTCCGAACAGAGCACGAAGCGGCGGAAGTTGAAATCGTCGATCGCGTCCTTGGCGTCGGCAATGTTGTTGGCGGAGGAGCCGCAGCGGATCTGCACATACATGCCCCGCGCGACCTTCTCGCGGCACTCCGCGGGCGTGAGGCTCTCGTGGTCGGTGAGGATGCCCGCGCAGCGGTAGGCGGCGAGCTCCTTGCCCGAGAGCCCGGGGGCGTGCCCGTCGACGGGTTTCCCCGCTTCGACCGCCGCTTGGATCTTCCCGAGCACTTGCGCGTCTGCCCCGATCACGGCGGGGAAGTTCATCATCTCGCCCAGCCCGAAGAACCGCTCCCGCACGATCTCGCGGGCGGTCTCACGCGCGTCGATGACGGCGCCGCTCGTCTCAAAGGGGGTGGCGGGCACGCACGAGGGAAGTTGGAGATAGACGTCGAGCGGTTTTTTCCCGCCGCAGGAGAGGCGGGAGAAGGCCTCGCCGATATATTCCGCGCCCGCGATGCCCGCGACGTTGACGATCTCATGCGGATCGGCGACGATCGCCGTCGTGCCGTGCGGGACGGCAAGGGCGGCCCACGCCTCGGGGGAGAGCATCGAGCTCTCGATGTGGATGTGGGCGTCCATAAAGGCGGGGAGGGCGATCTGCCCCTGCCCGTCGTATTCCGTCTTTGCGCGGTACCCCTGCCCGACGCCGACGATCCTGCCTTCGGCGACGGCGATGTCCCCCGTCTCGAGTTCGCCCGTAAACACGTTGAACACGGAGACGTTCCTGATGAGAAGATCGGCTTCCTCGCGCTGCATGGCGCAATCAATGAGATGTTTCATGCCTCGATTATAGCATAAAAGCCGCCTGCATTGCAAGCGGCTCGCAGAACATTTTTCGATCCACTGCACGGAGTTCTGCGCGGCGGTTTTTGCGCATCAGAGCTTTCTGCGCATGCGGAGGGCGTTGAGCACGGCGAGGAGCATGACGCCGACGTCGCCGAACACCGCCGCCCAGATGGGGAGCGCGAAGTATGCGGTCGCCGTCGCGACGACGGACGCCGCCATGAGGGCGAGCTTCACCGCGAGCGAAAAGACGATGTTCTCCGTGACGATCCGCCGCGTCTTTTTCGCCCCCCGATACGCCTTGGGGAGGGCGGCGAGACTGTCGCCCGCGAGCACCAGATCGCTCGCCTCGATCGCCGCGTCGCTGCCCAGACCGCCCATCGCGACGGAGACGTCCGCCACCGCCATCACGGGCGTATCGTTGATCCCGTCCCCCACATAGAGGAGGGGCCCCCGCGTTTTCAGCGCCTCGGCTTGCTCCGCCTTGTCCGCGGGAAGCAGCCCCGCGCGGATCTCCTCGAGGGGCAGCCCTTTCAGAACTTCTCTCGCGCGCGCCTCGGTGTCGCCCGTGAGCACGGCGCGGTAGCAAATGCCCGCCCTCCGAAGGGCCTCGAGCGCCTCCTTCGCGTCGCCGCGGACGGCGTCCTCGATCTCGACGGCGCCCACGTAGGCGTCCCCCTCCGCGACGTAGATGACCGAAGCGAGGGTCGCAATGGCGGGGACCTCCACCCCGTTCTCCCGCATGAGGCGGAGATTTCCGACGAGCACGCGCTTGCCCCCGACCGTCGCCGAAAGCCCCATGCCCGAACGTTCGCAGACGTCCTCCGCGGAAAGCTCGCACGCCACGCCCGAGAACGCCTCGGCGAGCGGGTGCGAAGAGTGCCGCTCCACCGCCGCCGCGAGGTGCAGCGCGCGGGCGTCGCCGTGGGCGCGCAGAATGGAAAACTTCCCCTCGGTGAGCGTGCCCGTCTTATCAAAGACGGCAACTTTGGCTTTGGCGAGCGCGTCGAGGCAGACGGCGCCCTTCGTCAGGATCCCGTGCCGCGCGAGCGTCCCCACGCCCGCAAAATAGGTGAGGGGCACCGAGATGATGAGCGCGCACGGGCAGGAGATCACGAGGAATTCGATCGCGGGCACCAGCCATGTCGCAAAGTTGAACCCCTGGAAGAGGGGCGGGACGACCGCGATGAGGACCGCCGCGAGCACGACGATCGGCGTGTAGACGCGGGCGAATTTGGTGATGAACTTCTCGGGCTTTGCCTTCTTCGCCGAGGAATTTTCCACCATGTCGAGGATCTTCGCGACGGCGCTCTCCGTTGCGGGGCGAAGGACGCGCGCCCGCACCGCCTCGCCCATGTTGACGCTGCCCGCGAGCAGCTCGCTCCCCGCGCCGACTTCCCTGGGCGCCGCCTCGCCCGTGAGCGATTTCACGTCGAGCACGGTCTCCTCCGAGAGGAGCACGCAGTCGGCGGGAACGAGGTCTCCCTTGCGAAGAAGTACCACATCCCCCGACTTTAAGGTCTCGGCATCCACTTCGCGCTGCGCGTCGCCGAGGAGCAGGATCGCCGTTTTGCTCTTCATTTCAAGCAGCTTCGCGATCGCCCCGCGCGAGGATCCGACGGCGATCGTCTGCAACAGTTCGCCGATCTCGTAGAGCAGCATGACCGCCGCCGCCTCCATGTATTCGCCGATCGCGAGCGCCCCTGCCGCGGCGACCGTCATGAGCAGGTTTTCATCGAGCAGTACGTGCAGATGGAAGCCGCCCTTGAACACGCGCGGGAAATTCATCACGACGGTGACGACGACCGACCACCCCGCCGCGGCGAACGAGACGAGGAAAAAACTCACCCATGTCCAATACTTCCACCCATGCTCCGCCGAAGGGAAGATCAGCGAGAGAATGAGGGCGGGCAGGAAGAAGAGCGCGGAGACCGCAATGGAGACGATCTCCTTGGTGTGCCGCTCCCTTTGGGGGGGCGCGTCCTCCGCGAGCTCGACCTCCTCGAAGTGGGTAATGCAGTCGATCGCGCGGCGCAGGGCGGCGTCGTCCGAACAGGTCAGGCGGACGCGTTGGTTGATAAAATCGGCGGAGGCGTCCGAGACGCCCTCGAGCCCGTTGAGTTCCTCGGCAAGTTCCGCGGCACAGGCGGCGCAGTCGAGATTCCGGATGCGGATGATCTTTTGCATAATGACTCCTTAAAATTTACAGCTCAAATGGGTGCAGGCGAGCTCGAGCACGGCGACGACGTGCGCGTCCGAGAGCGAGTAGAGGATGTTCTGCCCCTCCCTGCGCGCCTTCACGATGCCCGCCGCCTTCAGAATGCGGAGCTGGTGGCTCACGGCGCTCTGCGTCCCCCCCACCGCCTCGACGATGTGCAAAACGCACAGCTCCCCCTGCCGCAGGGCGAACAGGATCTTGAGCCGCGCGGGCTCGGAAATGCTCTTGAATACCCCCGCGAGCGCCTCGATCTCCGCGGGCGCGGGCAGATTCTTCTTCGCGCGGTCGGCCGTCGCCGTATGCTCGCGCACATGATCGCATGTCTGCATGGTCCCTCCATATCAATATATGAATACTTGTTCATATATTACCGCAAACAAAAAACGCCGTCAAGCGTTTTTCGTAAATTTTTCAAGGATTTTTTGGGGAGACGAACCGCTTGCCCTTCAGATAGGCGAGCGGGCCTGCCGCGTCGAAGCAGAGCTCCTTGGCAACGAGACACTGCCGCGTGCGGTGCAGGGCGCGGTTTTTCGCCGCGTCGCCGTATTTCATGTCCCCGACGACGGGATGCCCGAGGTAGGCGAGATGAGCGCGGATCTGGTGGGTCTTGCCCGTGTGCAGACGGATGCGGAGCAGCGAGATCTCCCCCGCCGCCAAAACCTCGTACTCCGTCTCGATGCGCTCCCCCCTGCCCCGCTCGTTGACGCGCACGCGCGCGCCCGCGGCGTCCTTTTCGAGATAGGCCGAGAGCACCCCGTGCGCGGCGGGCATCGTCCCGAACACGCGCGCAAGGTAGATCTTCTCGACCCGCCGTTCGCGGAAACAGGCGAGAAATTCCCGCTCGGCTTCCTCCCCCACGGCGAAGGCGATCAGCCCCTCGGTGTTGCGGTCGAGGCGGTGTAAAAAGCGCACGTCCCCCTCCGTTTTGAGGGACGCGAAGATCGCCTCGGACTGCACGCCGCTCTCTTTATCGGCGACGATGAGGTTTTCGTCGCGGTAGACGATCGCGTACGCCGCCTTCTCCGCCTGCGCGCGGGTGAGGAAATAGGCGACGCGGTCCCCCGCCTTCAGAGGGACGTTCTCCCCCACCTTTGCGCCGTTGACGCGGACCTGCCGCGCCTTCAGGAGCGTGCGCAGACAGCGCGACGCCTGCGGATCGGTGGCGTCGGTGAATTCCTTCAGGGTGCAGTTTTTTTCTACGGTATACTCTTTCAAAGCGGATCCCCGAGATACAGAATGCGAGAAGTGCGACGGCGCACAGAAGCAGGGTCGCGACGCCGCCCGTGAGCGCGAAATAGACGAGATAGCACAGGAGCAGCGCCGAGACCGTCTGGAGCGCCGCAAGCAGCGCCGCCCGCCCCATACCGATCTCCCGCGCCGCCGCCGCAATCGCGGAGATGCAGGGCGAGCAGGTGAGCATGAACACGGAAAAAGCGCAGCCGCTCGCGCCGCCATAGGGGAAGCCGCCGAGCAGCATCGAGAGCGCCCCCGCGACGTTCTCCTTCGCGATGAGCCCCGAGAGCGCGGCATAGGCGATCCGCCAATCCGCCATGCCGACGGGCGCGAAGAGGAATTTCAAGCCGCCGCACAGGTGCGCGAGCATGCTCTCTTCGATCGGACAGAGCGCAAATCCCCCGTCGAAGGAGGAGAGCAGCCACGAGAGCAGCAGAAAGGCGAAGATCGTCGTCCCCACCTTTATTATAAACTGTTTGACCTGAAAGAGCAAGGATTTTGCGACAAAAAGGGGGCGGGGAAGTTGCAGGGGCGCGAGCTCCATGAGGAGGGGCGTGCGCTCCCCCCGCACGGCAAAGGCGACGAGGAAGGCGATCCCGATCCCCGCGGCGTAGAGAAGGAGAACGGCGGGGAAGGGGTCCTCGAAGAAGGACGCCGCGATCGCGAGGTACACGGGCAGTTTGGCGCTGCACGAGAGATAGGGCAGGCACAGGATCACTTTTTTACGGGAAACGCGGTCGAGGCCGCGCGTCGAAGTGATGGCGGCGGCGGTGCAGCCGAAGCCCATGAGGAGCGAAAAGACCGCCCGCCCCGAGAGCCCGAAGCGCGCCAGAAAGCCGTCGGTGAGGACAGCGAGACGGGACATGAGCCCGCTCTCTTCGAGCAGGAGGAGAAAGAAGTGCAGCAGGGTGATCTGCGGCAAAAAACACAGGACGCCCCCCACGCTTTTCAGGATCCCGAAGCGCACGAAGCTGCAGAGTACGGGCGAGGAGATGCGGGCGGCGCGGCCGTCGAGGCGCCCGATCAGCCCATCGATCCCCCTCTTCATGAGATCCCCGGGGAAGCCCTTCGCGAACGTCATGAGAAAGGCGAAGAGAAGGAACAGCGCAAAGAGCGGCAACCCGCAGGCGTCGCGCAGGAGAATGCGGTCGACGCGGGGCAGTTCCTCCCGCGGCGGGCGAAAGACGCCCGAAAGCGTGCAATCGGGGGTCCCCGCAAGGCGCGCGGAGAGCAGTTCCCCCATCCGTGCCTTCAATCCCCGCGCGCCGCTGTCATAGACGGGAAAGCCGAGGCGGGCGGAGAGCGCGCTTTCCTCGAGCATGCCCCCCGCGCGGAGGAAGGATCTCTTCTTCGTAAGGACGAGCATGCACCGCCTGCCCTGCGCGTATTTCTTGATGAGCTGCACCGTGCGCGGAAGGGCGGCGTACTCCGAAACAAAGACGATCGCCGCGGGATGGGAGAGGATATACCTGTGAGCGAACCCCTCTTCCCTGCCGCCGCCCGCGCTTGCATACAGCCCGGGGAGATCGACGAACGTCACCGTTTTCGCCCCGACCTGTGTGCGTTTTTCGAGGGCGTCCACCGTGACGCCGTGCCAATTTCCGACGTGCGCGCCCGCGTGCGTCATGCGGTTGAAGAGCGTGGTCTTGCCCGCGTTCGGCGTCCCCACGAACAGGATCAGATCTTCCAAACGCTCACCCCTTGCGCGATCTCCCGCCCGAGCGCAACGCACGTGCCCCCCGCGCCCACGACGAACGTCCTTTTGCGGGGCGAAACCTTATGGAGGAGGATGTGCCCGCCCGCGCAGATGCGGAAGGTCATGAGCCGCCCCCGCTGCTCCGCAGGAAGGTCCACTTTCAACACGATGGCGCGGTCGCCCCGCTTGAGATCGCAGATGTTCATATCCATAGAAAATGCGGAAGGGACAACGTTTATGCCCTTCCGCATGCTCTTTTTTTTGCGTTCAGTTCGCTTCGCGGACCACGCGGTTGCCCCGAAGTTTGAGGGCGCCGTTCGTGATGATCGGCGAGATGATGAGCCAGACCGCAGCCAGCGCGATGAGCGAATAGATGATGATCGCGCCGATCGCGCGGGGCCCCTGAAAGATCGCAGAGACCAGGTTGAAGTTGAAGATCCCGAAGAGACCCCAGTTGAGCGCGCCCGTGAGCACGAGCACATAAGCAATGAGATTTGCAATGACCATTGTGATACCTCCGAGCGTAGCATGTGCATTGCGCCGCGGATTATTCTGCGCACGGAAAAACGCCCCGCAAAACGCGGGGCGCTCGGTACCAAAAAACCGTGGGACGTTATTCGTCCTTCTTCTCTTTGTCGCTCTTCTTGCCCTTAAGTTTCCCGAGGTCGATCTCCTCGACCGTCTTTTCCGTCGGGTTGACGATGAAGAGCACGACCACCGCGACTGCGAGCACCGCGGCGACGGCGAAGCAGATGATGGCGAACAGGTTGTCCTGCAACCAGCGGGATTGATAGGGCATGCTGTCGATCGCGTTGACGACTTCGATCGCCTGGTACGACGACGCCACAACGCCGGGCAGCGAAGCGTCGGTGACGCTGATCTTCACGAAGTAGATGGTGCTCAACTGCGGGCAGAAGGAGAGCGCGCTGTCGGGATCCCAACGGTAGGCGTTATCGGTCTTGTCCCATTCGTCGTCGTTCTCGGAGACCTTATCGTTGTAGGGATCGATCTTGATCAGGCACGCTTCAAGCCAAGGCTCGAGCTCGCCCTCGGAGCCAGAGAGCAATTCGACGATCGCGTCGTAGTTGGCGTTTTTATCGGCGGGGACCGCAGACTTATCGAGGCGGTAGAGCTCGTAATCGGTCTTGTAGCCCGAGAGCGCGATGACAGTGAAGCTCGAAACGGAGTAGGTGCGGTCGCGGAAGCCCTGTGTCTGCCTGCCCGCGTCCTCGATGGAGGGACCGTCGTATCCCACAAAGAAGTGGAATTCGGGGATCCCCTCGATGTCCCAGATGTTGGAGGAGGAGAGCGTAACGAGCTCGCCGTTCTCATCATAGTACTTCATCGCGTTGCTCGCGGAATCCTGCGCGAGGATGCGGAAACGGTATTCGCCGCGTTCATCGACTTCGAAGCGGAGATTGTTGTAGCGCAAAGAAGTCGCGCTCGAAGCGGTGCCGTCCGCCGCCGTGCCGGGCTTGTAGTAGTAGACGGTGAAGCGGAGATTGCGGTAGTCGGCGCTGTCGCTCCCGATCAGCCCGCGGAGCGAGGGAAGATAGATGTAGGCGCCGTCGCCCGCGCTCACGTTCTCGGCAGCCTTCTCGAGTTCTTCCTGATAGGCTTCGGCGGCCGCCGTGGCACTTTCGGAGACGAGGTTGGTCTTGGTCCCCTCATCGGCGGTGACGCCGAAATAGGCGGGATCCTTGGCCTCGAGATCGACGAGCAGATAATCGAACTTGTTGGATTCCTGCAATTTGAGTTCGTCGCGGGAAGCGCCGCAGAGCGTATCGGTATCCGTCTCGTCGTCGTGCCCCGTCACGTGCGGGCAGGTCCAGCTCTCGGCAAAGCCCGCATAGTCCTCTTGGGAATACGTCGTTCCGCACTTGGAGCAGACGTACTGCGCGGCATAGTCCTCGTTGCCGAGCGTCGCGACGACGCTCTCGTTCGCGGCGTACCACGTGAGATAGACGTAATAATCGGTATGCGTCCCGTCGTTGAGCAGGAAGCGAATCGAGACATACCCCTTCTCCTCGCCGAGGTCGTTCGGGGGCATGAAGAACGTCGAGGTCGTGAGCGGCGAATAGTCGTTGTCCGTCGTCTCGCTCGGTTTGAGGTAATTGCCGTCCTTGTCCGTCGTAAGCATGTAGTAGCTGCGGGTCGTGTTGACGGAGTCGTCGAGCACGTCGATCGCCTCGTAGGTGAGGCTGAAGCGCTGCCCGAGGCGGAAGGAATAGACGGCCTCGTTGAGCACGAGCGCGGGAACTTCGGTGTCCTCGACGCGCCCGTCGCTGTTCAATTCGAAGCTCTGCCCGTTGAGGGAGAGCATTTGGAGTTTCTGTTCGAACGTTTCATCCGCGTCCTCGCCGAAGGTCGCCTCGAACGTCATGGGCGTCTGCGGAGTGGTCGCCGCGGAGGAGCGGTATTCGAGGAAATAGCCGCCGATGTTGGTGAGGCAGCCGAGATAGACGGGCGCCTCGCTGCCGACGGTGAGATACAGCGCGAACTCGCCGATCTTGCAGGCTTCGGTGCCCTCTGCCGCGGGCTTCTCTTCGCTGACCGTGAATTTGAGCACGGCGTTGCGGTCCACGATCGCCTTCGCGGGGACTTCGACGGTGTTGTTCTCCTCTTCGTCGTATTCCGCGTTGTGCAGCACGACGGTGAGCGCGCCCTCTTTGTATTCAAAGACGATGGCGTTGGTCGCCTTGCCGTCTTTGGAGATGTTCTCCTCGGCGCTCTCGAAGCTCAACGTGAGCTTGTTGAGGGCGTTCGTGAAGGACGGGAAGCGCATCGCCATCTCGAAATATCTCGCCTTCGCGGGATTGGCGAGCGCACTCTCGGCTTCGGGATCCGCCTCGTACCACTTCAGCGCGAGGTCGCGGCGGTAGAACACCTTGCCGCCCTTGCGGAACGTGAATTCGACGCAGGAAGCTTCCTCCCCCTCCGCCGTGCTCGCACCGACCGTTCCGCCCGTCCCCTCCGAAAAGACCGAGGAGGGCGCGTAGGTCAACGCGTACGCACCGAGCCGCACGAACGGCGTGGCGCCGATTGCAAGGATCAGCGCGAGAAGAAATATCGCTGCCAGAGAAAGGATCGCGATCCAACGGGATTTGAGTCTACTCATGTGCATTGCTCCAACGGGCGCAAAGGCCCGATTTGTTTTTCAAAATAACTCTTTATATTTTACACTTATTTTCCGCACACGTCAAGCGGTATCGCGCGTTTTTGCGAGAAAATATAATTTTTACGCAATTTTCGGGCGAATTTTTGCCTCCGCTACGCGGGCACGATCACGGGATCCAGCTCGAACGCCTTCCACGGCGCCTCCTGCGGGGGTTCCGCCACGAAGCGCATGCGCTCCTTCGTGACGGGATGGGAGAAGGAGAGCGAATAGGCGAAGAGCGCGAGCTTGCCCTTCTGCGCCTTTTCTCCGCCGTAGCGCATGTCGCCGAACACGGGATGGGAGATGCCCGCCATCTGCACGCGGATCTGGTGGCTCCTGCCCGTGTGCAGTTCGATCTCGGCGAACGCGAGCCCGCCCTTCTCTTCGAGAATGCGGTAGTCGAGCACGGCGAGTTTGGCGCCGTCGGTCCCCTGCGTGGAGAGATAGACGGTGTTGTTCACGGGGTTCTTTTTGAGCCAATGCGTGAGCCGCCCCTGCTTTTCGTGGGGGGCGCCGACGAGAACGGCGAGATAGCGCTTCTCGAAATCGCCCGATTTCATCTGCGCGGCCAGCCGCGAGGCCGCCTTGCTCGTCTTGGCAAAGACCATCACGCCCCCCGTGGGGCGGTCGAGCCTGTGCACGAGCCCCAAAAAGACGTTCCCGGGCTTCTCGTATTTCACGCGGAGATACGCTTTGAGGAGATCGAGCAGGTTTTCGTCGCCGCTGTCATCGGGACAAGAGGCGAGATTCTGCGCTTTGAGGACGACGAGCAGATGGTTGTCCTCGTAGAGAATGGTCGGTTCATAGCTTTCAAGCATGGATATACATTCCTCCCGCGCCGCACGGCAGCGCGATGCCTTCCTCCGTCGGGAGCCCAACTTCGTATGCCTCGATCCTCCCCGCTCTTCCCCGCAGGGCGAGGGTGAGGATGTTCCCGAGCACGGTGGGTTGCAATCCCGTCGTGTAACTGTTGATGAGAAAAAAGAGCGCATCCTCCGAGAGCAGCCCCGCGCAGAGCTCGACGAAGGGATAGAGCTCGGTCTCGAGCTTCCACATCTCGCCGCCCGGCCCCCTGCCGTAGGAGGGGGGGTCCATCACGATCCCGTCGTAACGGTTGCCGCGGCGGAGTTCGCGGAGGACAAACTTCTTGCAGTCGTCGACGATGTAGCGGATGCCGCTCGGAATGCCCGAGAGGCGCGCGTTCTCGCCCGCCCGTTCGACCATGCCCTTCGCGGCGTCGACATGCACGACCTCCGCCCCCGCCTTGGCGAGCGCGACCGTCGCCCCGCCCGTGTAGGCGAAGAGGTTGAGGATCTTCACGGGACGGGACGCCCCCTTCACGAGGGCGCACATCCGCTCCCAGTTGACCGCCTGCTCGGGGAAGAGCCCCGTGTGCTTGAACCCCATGGGCTTCACGCGGAACACGAGATCGCGGTAGGCGATATTCCAGCTCTCGGGCATAGTCTTGCGGATCTCCCACGCCCCGCCCCCGCGTTCGCTGCGGCGGTAGACGGCATGCACCGAAGGATCGGAAAAGAGATCCCGCTGCGCGCACCAGATGACCTGCGGATCGGGGCGGAGCAAGACGATCTCCCCCCACCGCTCGAGCTTGTAGCCGTCGCCCGTCGCGAGCACGGCGAATTCTTTCCATCCGTCCGCCAAACGCATCATGGGTCTATTATAATGGATTTGCGCGCGTTTGTAAAGTAAAACGCCCCGCCACACGAAAATTTCGCGCGTTCCGCAAAAGATTTTCTTTTTCCGCTTCCCGCGGGGTGCAGAGCAACGTCGGCCGCAAGCCGCGGGGCGCCCGCGCATAGGGGAAACGTTGCGGAAAAGAAGCCTCGCGGAAACTGCGGGGCTTCTTTCGGTATTGGAACAAAACGGCGGGGGACGTACATCGTTTTTTATGTTCGCCCGCCCCTCCGCGGCGCACGAAGTAGACCTTTCTAAATTGTCATGTCGACCGAAGGCGTAGCCGAAGTGGAGACATCTCTAATTTGTCATGTCGATCGTAGTCGAGACATCTCTACCTTATTTTGAGATTACTACTTCGCCTGCGGCTCGTGCCAACCTTAGTATAAAAATAGAAGCCTCGGTTAGGGCGACTTCGCTTCGCTCGAAATGACAGGGCGGACTACTCTTTGCTTGAAATGACTTGTGTGCCTCTGCGGGACGTTCCCCCCCATCCGTCACGGCTGCGCCGTGCCACCCTCCCCCCAATGGGGGTAGGGCTTGGGGTTCACCCTCCGTCACCGTTAAACTGCGGAGAAGCAAGCAAGACAAGGAGAACGAGCATTTCCGCAGGGAGCGTACTAAAATGTACGTGACCACCCCGAGCGCGGCTTCTATTTGTGCACAAAGCTCGGCACGAGCCGTAGGCGAAGTAGGAAAGCACAGTTCGACGTAGTATTGCACCGCTTATCCGCAGTTCGCCCGTACGCAGTCCAAACAAGCAACTACTTGCGGAATACCAGCACACTGAAACTATGCCCGGGCAACACCGCCGACCGCGCCGCAGTCGGCGCCACGGGGCGCGGCACGAGCTTCTCGGGCGCCTCGATCGTGTTATATTCACCGAGGTCCCCCTCCATTTGCAGGATCTGGGCGAGTTCGCCGATGGGGAAATCGGCCTCCACTTCGGCCTCGACGGGCGTCTCCCCCGCGTTGACGGCCTTGACGAAAATCAGCCCGTCGCGCTCGGTCGCGGAAGCGTAGACGTCCCGCGCGTCCGTCGCCGTCTTGAAGGAGACGTCGCCCGTGTAGAGGCTGTAAAGTTTTTGCACGTAGTAGTTGGCGGAGCCGTAGGCGCGCTTGCCGTCGAACCAGATGAGGTCGGGGCTCCATTCGGTGTAGCCGAGCCGCCCGAAGAGTGGCGCATAGGATTTCATCACAACGACGTCGGCATTGCGTTCGCAGCCCGTGAGGAAGGCCGCTTCCGCGAGCGCCCCCTCCCAGCAGTTCGCCTGTGGCGCGTTGAACAGCGCGCACCCCGAGCCCGGAACGTGCGCGGCATATTCGCCCGCATAGACGAGCCCCTGCCGCGGATAATTATCGTAGACGTTCACGTTGTCGTAGAGCCACTTGGGCGGGACATAGAAGTGCTCATCGGAACAATAGACGAAATCCGGATCCTCGGCGAGCTTCTCGCGCGTCCACTGCCACGCGCTGCGGTGGGAATCGCTGTCCACCGTGGGGCCGACCGTCCCCACGATCTTGAGCGCGGGATAGCGCTCGTGGATGCGCCGTTCGAAGCGTTCGAAGCGCTTGTAGAATTCATTGGGGCGCGCCACGCCGTCCTTTTGCACGGGGGACGCCTCCCACTGTTCGTTGCCGACGCCGAGATACTCGAGCCCGAAGGGTTCGGGGTGCCCGAGGCGCGCGCGCAGCCCGCCCCACTCGGTCTCCTTGCCGCCGTTCGCGAATTCGATGAGGTCGAGCGCGTCCTGGATGTACGTCTCGAGCTCGGGATCGTCGAGCGGGACGAACTCCGTCGACATATATTGGCAGGCAATGCCGACCGAGACCACGGGCAGCGGTTTGCAGCCGAGATACTCGCAGAGCAAAAAGTATTCGTAAAATCCCACGCCGAGCGTCTGCCCGTAATGGGAAAAATCCGTGCGGAAGTTGTTCTCGGGGCAGGTCGCGTGCACCGCCCAGCGGTTCCAATTCTGGCGCCTGCGCTCGGGCTGGCCGAGGGATTCCTTCCAGAGATAGCGGTTCGCGAGGCTGTTCCCCTCGACGACGCACCCGCCCGGGAAGCGCAGGAACCCGGGTTTGAGCTCGCGCATGAGCCCGACGAGATCGCGGCGGAACACGCCGAGCACGGCGTCCTCGGGCATCAGGGAGAAGCAATCCACGTGCACCATGCCCGCCCGCGCAAGACGGAAGGCAAACTCGGCGCCGTCGGCATCCGCATTCGCCTTCACGCGCGCCGAATAGCGGTGCCATTCGCCGTCCGCCTTGATCTTGAATTTTTTCTCGAAGATCGCGGAATGATCGACATACGCCCCCACCGTAACGCGATCCCGATAGTCGAAAGAGCGCGCATAGAAGGAGACCTTGTATCTGGCTTTGCGGCGGAGATAGAGCCCGTCGTACGCCTTATTTTTCATGCCGACGCCGGGCGCTTCGGCCACGACCCGCATGTAGTGCGGATTTTCGGCGAAGAGCGGACGGTCCGTCTTGACTTTGAGGGCGACGGCCGCCCCCGCGGGATAGGGCGACCACGCATAGCCGCCGTCACAGTCGACGATGTAGCGGTCCCATTCGCCGTGCACGTCCTTCGCCTCGAAATTGCGGTTTTCGAGCATTTCTGCGTAGAGCCCGCCGTCGAGCGCGTAGTTCAGGTCCTCGAAAAACAGACCTACGCCCCCCTCTTTTACGGGGACTTTCCCCTGTTCCGTGATCGTGATCTTCATGGTTGACCTCCGTGCCCCGCCGCGGCGGAGCGCATGTTTTGGGACGCGACGTCCCGTATGTAAATTTGTTTGTTTTGTGCGAAGCTCGTCCTTCGGGATCCTTACTTCGCACTTCGTGCTCGTGCCGCGCTTTGTGCACAAATAGAAGCCGCGCGCGGGGCACTACGTTCAGGATGACGGCAAGGCAGCAAAACAAAAATTGTGAACCTCTCTACTCCACCGAATGCGCAATATAGGTGATATGGTCGGCGGCGCGCTCGAGATTCCCGACGAGGTTGATGAACACCCCCGAGTTCTGCGGCTGGCACTTCCCCTCGTTGAGGCGGGCGATGTGGCGGTCGACGAGGGCGCGGCGGTCGGTATCGATCTCGTCCTCGAGGCGGTCCAATTCGGCGAGGCGTTCGCGGTCCTTATAGAGGTACGTCGCGAGGGCGAGCACGTAGAGCCTCTTGATTTTTTCATACATGCCCCCGATCATTTCGAGGAATTCCTCGGAGAAGATGAGTTCGTCCTCCACATAGTGGTAGGTGTATTTGGTGACGTTATCGGCAAGTTCGCCGATCCTCATGATGTCGTTCAAAACGTAGTGCATCTTGGAGACGGTATCCTCATCCTCGGTGACGAGCGACGCCGTGGAGATCTTCACGAGATAGGAGATGGCGAGCTTGTTTGCCTCGGTCAGCTCCAAATTGCGCGCCGAAACCTGCTCCGCCGCCCCTTCGTCCTTGTTGAGGAAGGCGCGGAAGGAGACGTCGAGGGTCTCCATGGCGTAGGAGAACATCTTCCCCGACTGTTGGTAGATGAACCCGAGGGCGACCGAGGGAGAGCGCATGAGGCGCTCGTCGAGATGCCCGAAGATGATCTCCGCGTCGCGCTCCTTTTCCCCCGCGGCTTTGGAGGGGATGATGTGCTCGGCGAGCCACACGAACCCCTTGATGAAGGGCAAAAAGAGCAGCGTGTTGACGACGTTGAAGAGGGTGTGGAAGATCGCGATCTGCATGGTCGGCCCCAGCCCCTCCTTGCCGAACACGGTGATCTCCGAGGGGAAGATCCCCGCGAGCACGGTATCCGCAAAGCCCCGCCACAGGACGAGGACGATCATGAAGATGACCGCGCCGAAGAAGTTGAAGAGGAAGTGGATGACCGCCGCCCGCTTGGCGTTCGCATTGGCGCCGAGCGAGGAGATGAGCGCGGTGACGCAGGTGCCGATATTCGAGCCGATGATGATGTAGAGGGGCGCGTTCCCGCCGCCGCCGATTACCATGCCGAGGGAGGCCATCGTGATGATGATGGCGTTCACCGCGGTGGAGGATTGCACGAGCGCGGTGATCGCGATGCCGATGAGCAGCAGCAGGAAGGGATTTTTGACTGCGCCGAGCGCGCGCGAAACGGCTTCGAAGGCCTCCGTGCCCTCCTCGAAAGTCAGCGCGGAGGACATGAATTTCAGCCCGACGAAGATGAGCCCGAACGCGGCGATGATGTTGCCGAGCGACTTCCCCCGCTCGCTCTTGGAGAACATCGTGACGAACACGCCGACGGCGGCGAGCGCCAGAAAGAGCGCGGTGATATCCGAGCCCGCAAGCGCGATGACCCACGCGTTGAGCGTCGTGCCGATGTTCGCGCCCATGATGATCGCCGTCGCCTGAAAGAGGGACATGATCCCCGCGTTCACGAGACCGACGACCATGACCGTCGTGAAGGCCGAGCTCTGCCCGAGGATCGTCATGCCCGTGCCGATGCCCACGCCCGCAAAGCGGCTCTTCGCCGTCCTGTTGAGCATGGATTTGAGCCGACCGTGCGCAAGGCGCGTCATGTTGTCGGAAAGGAGCTTCATGCCGAGCAGGAAGGTCCCCATGCCCCCCAAGATCTGCGTGATGATTTTCACGATGTCCCATGCGCTCATAGATTTCTCTTCCACCCCTTCGATGTCCTCATTATAATGTGTGCACGCGCGGTTGTCACATGGATTTCAATGTTTTGAGTTAAAAAAGCGGGTCCGCGCGCCGCAAACACGCAAATGTGCGTTTTGATTGACTTTGCGGGGCAAACATGGTAAAATATACCTTGGAATTTGCAAGGAGGACGGAATGCCCGATACGGTTTTATTCGATCTCGACGGGACGCTGCTCCCCATGGATCAGGAAAAATTCGTCGCCGCCTACTTCGGGCTGCTCGCGCAGAAAGCGGCGCCCCGCGGGTATGAACGGGAGGCGCTCATCCGCGCAGTTTGGGCGGGGACGGCGGCGATGGTGAAAAACGACGGCGCGCAGACCAACGAACAGGTCTTTTGGGCGGACTTCGCGGGGCGGTTCTCCCGTCCCGTAGCGCAGGATATTCCCCTCTTCGATGAATTTTACCGCAAGGAATTCCACAGGGCGCGGTCGGCCTGCGGCTTCCAACCCGCGGCGGGCGGACTCATACGGCGGCTGCACGCGGCGGGAAAAAAGCTCATCCTCGCCTCCAACCCCATCTTCCCGCGCGCTGCGCAGGAGGCGCGGCTGCAATGGGCGGGCGTGGACCCCGCGCTGTTCTCCCACTTCACTTCCTACGAAAATTCGCACTACTGCAAGCCGAATCCCGCCTACTACGCGGAGATCGCCGAAGTCTGCGGCCTCGACCCCGCGAACTGCCTCATGGTCGGCAACGACGCCGAGGAGGACGGCGCGGCGCGCGCGGCGGGCTTCCCCGTGTATCTCATCACCGATTGCCTCATCAACCCGCGCTCGCTCCCGCTCGACTTTCCTCACGGCAGCTTTTCCGAATTTATCGATGACATCTCGGCACTTCTTTGAAATTCTGTCCTCCGATACGGGGATATTTTGCGGAAAATGATGAGAAAACGCACCCGTTTTGGGTGCGTTTTTCGCTTGGTTTTGAGATTCTGCGCGGCTCACCACACGAATTTTGCGCGGGCAAGTTCGCCGTTGTCCACGAGGACGTCCTGCGCCGTCATCGAGCGGTTGACCGCCGTCATGAAGTACGCCCACTCGGCGATCTCCTCGGCCGTCGCCCATTTTTTGAGGGGGGTCTCCTCCATGATCTCCGCCCAGAGGCGCTCGTCCTCCATGACGCGGCGGTTGAGCTCGGTCGTCACCCCGCCCGGGGAGAGGCTGTTCGCCGTCGCCCCCCAAACCGCGACGCGCAGGGCGACGTTCTTCATATAAGCGACCACACCCCCCTTGCTTGCGGCGTACGCGGGAAACTCGGCGCCCGAGGAAGCGCTCGCCGAGGCGAGGAAGAGCACGCTCTTCAGCTTGGGCTGCATGGCGTATTTTTCGGTGACGCGGATGGTGCCCTTGAGGTTGATCTCGATGTCGTCCGCGCTGTCCTGCACGCCCGCGTTGTTGACGAGGATCTCCACGCCCCCGACTTCGGGCAGGGGATCCTTCGCGATATCGGCGATCAGATGGGTGTAGCAGGGCGCGGAAAAGGGCGCGGGGAGCACGTCGATGCCCACCACCGTATGTCGTTCTTTGAGGAATTTGCGCGCGATCGCTTGCCCGATGCCCTTGCTCGTTCCCGTGATGAGGATCTTCATGCCGCCTCCTTTTTTTCGCGCAGGTATGCAAGATATTTCTCCCCCGTCCCCTGTTTTTCCCACAGTTTGAGGACGCGGAACCCGAGCGGCGAGAAGAGCGCCTCGACGAAGAGCTCCGCGATCATGCCCGTCGCGGCACAGGTGACGCACTGCACGAGCGACCAGCCGAAGAAGAAATAGCTCACGATGAGCGCAAAGACGAGATTATCGACGAACTGCCCGACCGCCGTCGAGAGATAGGCGCGGCAGGCGTAGGCGAGAAAGCCGTCGGGGCGCTTCTTGAACAGCTTGCCGATGCCGTAGTTCGCGAAGTTGTTGACGAGCGTCGAAGCGACGAACGCCGTCGTGCTGCCGAGGACGACATACCACGTGCCGCCGATCGTCCCGTCGAGGGCGTCGTTGATGACCGCTTGCTCGCCGAAGTCGAAAAACGCACCCCATACCCCCGGGATCAGGCTCGCGAGATAGAGCACGAGACAGAACAGCAGGTTGATCGCGATGGCGGTGAGGGAGAGCATCGTCGCCGCCTTGGGGCCGTAGCGCTTGGTGAGCATGTCCATGCACAGAAAGGCGACCCACGAGACGAGAATGCCGCAATCGAGGGCGAGCCAGCCGAAGGGCAGATCGATGCTCTTGTTGGCGAGCAGGTTCATCGCAAAGACGGAGATGAGAAAGAGCGCGAACGTGAGCGGGGAAACCGCGGAAAGGAGCAGCCTGTACTCCGTAAAAAAGGCCTTGAACTTTTGCTTCATGCGAAGCCTCCTTGTTTTTTAGTGCGCCCTATGGCGCTTCCCGAAGTTCGGGAACGCGGCGCGGATGGTTTTGCAAGGAACATCCTGCCGCAGTTCTTTTATTATACTCCCCTTTGCGCGCCCTGTAAAGCGATTTTGCCGCCCGAAGCGCAAATCTTCCCTCCATCCCCGCAAAATGATTGACACCACCCCGCGGTTGCGGTAAAATAAAGTTGCGGTAAAATAAAAACGTCCCGAGCGCGCGCAGGGCTCCAAGTCCATGCACAGCGCCCGGGAAAACAATCAAAACATGGGGGTACGTATATGGATAAAACGCAACTTCACCTCACCGAGGAATGGGACAAGACCTTCGCGAAGAGCGAGAAGGTGCTCCACGAAAAGGCGGTATTTTGCAACCGCTACGGCATTCCGCTCGCCGCCGACCTCTATCTTCCCAAGACGGGAGACGCCCTCCCCGCGATCGCCGTCTGCGGTCCCTTCGGGGCGGTCAAGGAGCAGTGCGCGGGGCTGTACGCCCAGACGCTCGCCGAGCGGGGCTTTTTCACGCTCGCCTTCGACCCCTCCTTCACGGGCGAGAGCGGCGGGGACGTGCGGAACGTCGCCTCTCCCGATATCAACACCGAGGACTTCTGCGCCGCCGTGGACTTCCTCTGCGTGCACCCGCGGGTCGATCCCGAAAAGGTCGGCATCCTCGGCATCTGCGGCTGGGGCGGGATGGCGCTCAATGCCGCGGCGATGGATCCGCGCATCAAGGCGACCGTCGCCTCCACGATGTACGATATGACGCGCGTGAACGCCAAGGGCTACTTCGACGCGGCGGACAGCGCGGCGGCCCGTCTTTCCACCAAGCGCGCCCTCTGCGCGCAGCGTACCGAGGACTTCCACAGCGGGACCTATCAGCGTGCGGGCGGCGTCGTCGATCCTCTTCCCGCGGACGCGCCCTTCTTCGTCAAGGACTACTACGATTACTACAAGACCCCGCGCGGCTACCATGCGCGCAGCCTCAACTCCAATGCGGGCTGGAACACGACCTCTGCGCTCTCCTTCATCAACCAGCCCATCCTCGCCTACGCGGGCGAGATCGAGAGCGCGGTGCTGCTTGTCCACGGCGAAAAGGCGCACTCCTGCTACTTCTCCCGCGACGCCTTTAAGCTCCTCCGCGGCGAGAATAAGGAGCTCATGATCCTCCCGAACGCCGTGCATACCGACCTCTACGACCGCGTGGACGTCATCCCGTTCGACAAGATCGAGCGCTTTTACAGGACCTACCTGAATTGAGCGTCCGCCCGCCGTTATTTGCGGCGGGCGGCGTATTTTTTCCGCGTCGACTCCCCGCCGCGGATGTGACGTTCGCTCAAATTGACCTCAAGCACCGCCTTCACGCGCGCGGCAAGGGCGGGATCGAGCGCAAGCAGCCGCTCCGTGACGTCTTTATGCACGGTGGATTTGCTCGTGCCCATAATGGCTGCGCATGTGCGCACGGTACACCCCGTCTCGACGATATATTTCCCGCACTGCATCGCGCGTTCTTCGATCGACCACATAACTTTCTCCCTCCCTTTCTTGTCGGGATAGTTATGATTATGTCGAATCTCCGTCGATTATGATACTTTTGAAGCGGCGGCGTCCAAAACGCCGACCCCCGTACCAAACGCCCCGCGCGGAGAAAATAAGACAAGGCAAATTTGAAGTGCTGAAAATGCCTCACCCACTTCTGTGCGGGCGGGGGTGCGGACGGGGAAAATGGAGTTTATGCGGCTTTTTGTTTTCCCATCATCCCGAACGAACGTGCCCCGCGCGCGGCTTCTATTGCTTACCAAGCGCTGCACGAGCACGAAGTGCGAAGTAAGGATCCCGAGGTACAGAGTCCGTTTTCCAACATCGACCAGCGGGATTCTTCGGGGGCTGCGCCCCCTCTGAATGACGTGCGTGCCCCCTGTGGGACCTTTCCCCCATCCGTCACGGCTGCGCCGTGCCACCTTCGCGCACGGGTAGAACCCCGTGCTTGATCGGCATTTGCCCTTGCATATGGGCAAATGCGAAAAGAATTTTGCGCTAAGAGTTATAATGCAAAATTCTTCCCCCAAAGGGGTAGGGCTTGGGGACGGGATTTTCGTGCGCAATGGGCGGAGCGCGATGCGTTGTAGCTTTGCCCCCCCAATGAGCGGAGCGCTATGCGTTGTGCGCTTTCGTGCGCAATGGGAGGGAGCTATGCGTTGTGGAAGTGGCAAGGGAAATACGGATACAGGGCTGTTTATTGATGTAAGAAATTTTCGGTGCAAAAAATGGCGGGTCGTGAGACCCGCCATTTTTTGGCTTATGATGGATTACTTCGTTTCGCCGTTATCCCCTGCTTCGGGAGCCGTGGGCTCCTCGGTCGCGGGAGCTTCCGTCTCTTCGGCGGGCGTTTCGGTTGCGGCGACCTCTGCGGCAGGCGCAGTGGCAGACGCGCTCCAGAACTTGGGCGGAACGCCCTTCTTCATACGGATGAGCCCGAGCTGCAACAACGCTTCGGTGGTCTGATAAGGGACCTTGTAATCGGTATCCGGCACAGTGCCCTGCGGGATATCGTACTTGCTCATGACCGACGCGATGAGTTCCTTCGCGTACTTGATCGAACGAGGGCTGCGGACCTTGAATCTCGTCGGCACTTCCTTGTACTTGGAGATCGCGGACATATCCTTGTGGTGGTACTTCGGATTGAGATCCGCGGGATCGAGCGCGAGGTACATGATGAGCGTCTTGCCGCGCACCTGCAACTTGGCGAGCTTATCTCTGCCCTTGTTGAAGGTATCGTAGTTCCAGCTCGTGCGGGACTTCACGCCCTTATAGGACAGGAACTCGTTCTTGACGACGGTGTAGTTCTCCTTGACGAGATCGTCCGCCTGCGTCAGACGCGAGGTGAAGCTGCGGTCGAGGATGTTCACGAGGTCGTCGTCGGAAGGAAGCATGACGACGACGGGCGCGCTGCCGTCTGTGGTGCCGACGGGCACTGCGGCTGCCGACTCCTTACGTATAAGCAGGTCGCCGTCCTCTTCATAGTCTCCATCGACGGGTGCGGTGGGCTCGGTCGGAGCTGCGTCGCCCGCTTCGCCCTTCGCGTTCTTCTTCTTGAGGAGCAGGATGACGAGGAGCACGATCAGGACTGCAAGCAGCACAACGATGATGATGAGCAGCGTCCAGAGCCACCAGAGGTTGGCCTCGTGCATCTCTTCGAAGGTCGCGATCGCATAGGTCGAGAAGTGGTCGGTCGTAAAGACGACGTAGCCGTTCTCCACCTTGCCGCCGAGATCTTCGACGGTCTCACCGTTGATGAAGAGACCTGCGAACGTCTGGCTCATGTCGTTCCCTGCGGGGATGCGGATCTTCACGGTGAAGTTGCCGCTCGGGATCGCGAAGGGCGCGCCGTCGACGGTGAAGGAGATGTCGTAGGCGGCGATCACGGTGCCGTTGTAGCCCTCGCGGAGACCCTTGAGGTTGACTTTGATCGTCTTGGTGTCGAGCTTGTCGGTGACGATCTCCGCGCCGTCGGGAAGCGTGTCGTCCTGATCGATCACGATGACGTCGTCCTTCCCTTCGGTGCCGAAGGTTTTGCCCGTAGTGGGGCCGGGAGGAACATCGGGGCCGGGTTGATCGGGACCGGGACCTGCTTTCGCGGTGATGCTCCAGGTGGTGGAGAACATGACCGTTCCTTCGCTGTTGTGGTTCTTTAAGATGTAGTTCCTTTCGGCCTCGGCAGTCATCCGGAACACGAGCGATACGGGATACACGCCCGCCTTGCTCGCCGTGAGGGTGCCCGTCGGCTCGATCACGACCAAATTCTTCGCGTCGGCGATCCGATCGGTCGAAACGGTGTAGTTATAGGTGAGGGTATGATCGGTGCCGTCCTCTTCGAACGTCGCGGTGCCCCAAGTGACGTTCACGGAGATCTCGGCAGGCGTGATCTTGAACTCCCCTCTCGTGATCCCGACGACAACGTATTTCACGTTGGCATTGGAAACACCGGGTTTCACGACGGCCTCGACGCCATAGGTGCCGACATTGATCATGCTGCCCGCCGCAAGGTCTGCTCCGTCGGAAGTGGCGAAGTAGCGGACCGTGACCATGGCGCGCTCTTCCTCGGTCGCGGGAGCTTCACCGAAGTTGATCTCCACCGTGCCGTAGAAGTCCTCGCCCGAATAGACGACTTCGAGGGGCGTGAAGCGTGCGCCGTGGAGACGGATCTCCTTGGTCGCCTGCTCGATGACGAAGGTCCCATCGGCGATCGGATTCACGAGAACATATTGGACATTCGCGGTGGACTTCGAATCGTCGAGGCTGACCTTCACGGTGTACTCGCCCGCGTCGGTGGGCTCTGCCGCCGCACCGTTCTGCTGATAGGAGACCAGAACGAGCTCCTGCAGTTCTTCGGGTACGTTCGCCGCGGAGAAGTCGACGTAAGCGCCGCGGCCCGCCCAGCTTTCGCCGTCGTACACGGCGGTGAGGTTTTGCCACTTCGCGCCCGTGAGATCGACGTTCACCGTGAGCACACGGATCGTGAGGGTGCCCTTTTCCGTGGGCGCCTTGAAGTTGTAGTGCGTGTTCGCGTCGTCGGTCGCGGAGCTGACGACCGTGAGATCGTAGGTGCCCGCATCGACCGCGGAGGTGATCTTCTCACCGTCCTTGCTGTATTCGATGGTAATGTACTGCTCGTAGAGCGCTTCGGTGACCTTCGTCGCGGAGTAGTTGAGCGTGACCGTGCCGAAGAAGTCCTCGCCCGAATAGACGACGTCGTTGTTCTCCCAGGCCGCCGCGGAGAGATCGAGATCGATCGTGCGCTGCGCGATGGAGACCTCGATGGGATCGGAGGTGTGGGTAATGCCCTGATCGGAGGTGACTTCGCAGGTGTAGATGCCGCTCTCGGCGACGTCCGTGAGGGCAATCGCCGCTTCCGTC
The DNA here is from genome assembly GCA_947624445.1 of uncultured Clostridia bacterium. GTDB lineage: Bacteria > Bacillota > Clostridia > Christensenellales > Borkfalkiaceae > Gallimonas. The sequence continues at coordinate 40,472 of CANQKF010000009.1, forward strand.
GCGCCCTCCACCGCTTGTTTCTCTGATGTCGCGTCCGCCTGCACGTACCACTTATAAGTATAGGTCGCGTAGTCGACGCCGTTCGCCGTCACGGAGATCTCGTGGGCCGCTTCGTCGTAGACGCCGCTGTACCCCTCGCCCGCGGTGACCGTGAAGTCGGTCACGGCATAGAGCACGATGTCGGAAGCGGGCATCTCGGTGACTTCGTTGCCCTCTTCGTCCACCCACTTGAGGATCGCATAGTTCTGCACGTCGCTGCGGTTCGCGAAGAAGCCGACGTCCGCGCCCGCGGGCAGCAGACCGCTGAGGTATTCCTCGCCGCCCGCCGTGTAGGTGACTTTGCCGATCTCCTTCGTCGTGAGCCCGAAGGAGAGATCCATTTCGTAGGACGTCTCGTCGAGCGCGTTCAGAACGCCGTGGAAGATATTGCCGAGGCGTTCGAACCCTCTGTTCTTCGCGACGCTCTCGAGCTTATTGAAGATGCGGGCGAAGTCGACGGTGTAGGTTTTCTCGTAGGCGAACGCGCCGCCGCCGAGATATGTATCGAGGATGGTCGTGCCCTTGATGTCCTCGGGCAGGTATCCGTAGAGTTTATCGAGATAGCGGAGGAAGGTCGAATAGAGTTCCTCGTAGTTGCCGAGCTTCTCGAGATAGCTGTCGACGGAATCGTTGAACGTCTCTTTCGCGAGCAGTTCGCGCACATAGTCGGCGTTGAAGTTTGCCCAATCGACTTTCTGCAGAAGGTTGCGGAGTTTGGTCGCAGCCGTCGTCAGTTTGCCGTCGCCGATGCTCGAAGCGCCGGGCACGTTCTTCTTCAGGAAATCCTTGACTTCGCCGACGGTCATCTCCGAAAGGTTTTCGAGGCGGGGCGCCACGAACCCTGCGAGCTTATCGATCACTCTGTCGATATCGCCATCGGTGAGCGGGCGGGAGAAGATCCCGGAGAGGTAGTTCCCGAAGTAGCTGTTGATGAAATCCGCGCTGAGGAAGTTGGTGAACCACTTCTGGTAATCGACCGACTGAAGGAAGCCGATGATGTCCTCAAGCGAATAAGCGGTGTATTGATCGTAGAGCTCATCGACGGACTTGGAGAACGCCGCGAAGAGATTGTGCTTAAACCCATCGCCGAATTGCTCGGACCTTGTGAGGGAGAGCATTGCCTTGGTAAAGACTTCGGGCATTCTCACGTCGAGGGAAACCGCTTCGCCGGAGAACGAGAAGTCCACATAGTCCGCAACCGTCTGCGCCGCCTTGCGGATGAGCTTGCAATCGCCGTCGAAACCGAACGTCAGGGTAAACTCGACATTGCCGAAGTCGGTCACGATCTTGATGTCCGCCGAGATCAGCGACTTCATCTGCTCGTCGGTATACGTTGCGAGCGCCGAGGGACGGGGCAGAAGCCCGAGGATGGTGCGGACGCCCGCGAGGCGGACCGTCGCTTCCTCATAGACGACGCTGCCGTTGACCGTCACATAGCGGAGAGCGTTGAGGATCTGCCCCGTGGTGACCGTCACTTCGCCGCCGTTCTCCTGGACGCGGTCGACGATCTCTTCCGTCTTTTGCGCGGCCTGCTCCTTGCGCACTTCGCGGTCGTAGGAGGTGTAGCCGTTTTCGGGAACGTAAACCTCGTCGATGACTTCGTCCACGATGGAGCTCACGGTGTCCTTGAGCTTTTCATACGTCTCCGGGGAGATATCGTTCTCCTTGACGTAGGTACTCACGGCGTATTCGATCATGGCGTCGTACTTGCCGCTGAGGTAATTCTCAAGCTCGAAGTTGCCGTATTCATCCTTCTGGCTCAACAGGTCCCGGATGTAGTCCTCATACTTGCCGAGATCCGCCTTATCGGGAAGTTCGATCGCGTAGGCCGTGACGGCGGAGCGGGTGGAGACCGTCTGGGGGCTCCCTCCGCCGACCGAACTCAAGATATCCTCCATCAGGATCTCGCGCAACGCCGTTGTGATCGTATTCCGCAATTTGCCGATATCCGCCGTCCCCGCATCGAGGTAGCTGCGATAATTCGCATCGAGCAGGAAGGTGACCTGGTCCGCAGTGTAGTCGAGCGAATACCAACCGGTCTCTTCATGCCCATGCAGTTTGGCGGAAGCGTTATCGTCCTCTGCGCGTGCCGGGACCAGCGACATAAAGCCGCACAGCAACAGCACAGCGGAGAGAAGCAGAAGCAACACAAGCGTCAGTTTCCTGCTAAGTTGTTTCATAGTGTATCTCCCTTAGGAAATTATTTTTTTCAGCGACCATGCCTCGAAAAAGACACGTTCGCACTTTCCCAAAATCGCATGCGCACGCACGTAGCAATAGCGCATTCTGCAACCATTATAATACCATCCATGACGATTGTCAACAGATTTCGAAAAATTTTCGCTTGAATCTGCCTGAAATCGACGGCATTCGCCCGCTTTTTCAGGAATTTTCATCGGATTTTCTCATTGTTTCCTTCTTTTTTCGCCAACGGAGGACGAAAAACGTCGTGAGTCCCGCCGCGGTGAGGGCGAGAAGGACGGATCCGCCGATGAGGAGGGTTTTATAGATGACGTACTCCCGCGAAGGGGACATCTTTGGTACTTCCAGAGGCACCCCGCGGAAGATCGCGATAAACTTGGTATCCTTGGTGATCGGTCCGAAGGCCTTATCCCAGCCGTCGAAATAATAACTGTACGCCCCGTCTGCGGGTTTTATGGGGTCGGCGGGCGGGACGACGGTCTCCCCGTACTGCACGGTGCGCGTGGCGATCGTCCGCCCGTCGGCGACGAACGTCACCTTATATTCATTGTAGCGCGCGATGACGACCAGCGTGACCGCCTGTGCGGGCATGAGGAACCCTCCGTCCTGCACGGCGATCTCCGCGCCGTCGGCACAGCGGACGGAGAAAGTATCGAGGTGCGTCCCCTCGGCAAATTCCAATTCGGGGACGACGCGCACCCCCGCCCGCGCCCGCCGCGGGACGGCGATCTTCACGAGTTCGGAGCCGACCGCCTCGATCGCATACTGCGCGCTCGTCTCGTAGCGGTCGCCGAACACGACGACGAAGGTGATCTCCGCGCCGTCGGATTCATAGCGGACGTCGGTCTCGGTTTCACCGTCGAAGCGGACGAGGCAATCGTGCTCGGGATCGAACACGCCCTCCGTCCGCAGTTTTCCCGTGCCTTCGATGGCGCCCTCCGCGCCAAAGACGCGCACGCAGTAGGAATACCGTCCCTCACCCGTCTGCATCACGTCGACAACGATCGTCGTCGCGTCCTCGGCAAGACGCACCTCGCCCGCGGTCAGAGAGAGCGTGCATGCCGAAAACCGCAGCACGGCCCCCGCGTTTTCCGCGATCGCGCAGCGGAAGAGTTCCGAAGGATCCACCGCGCTGCCCTCCGAACGCAGGCAATTCGCCTCGAATCCCTCGGCGGTGCGCTCCACCGTGGCGCAATCCCCGTTCCCGAAGCCGACATACGGCGTCGCCTTGAACTGCGCGGTGTAGGAGGTATCCTCCGTCATCGGGCCGACGGTGCGGTCCCACCCCGAAAAGGCATACGTATACCGGTTATCCGCGGCGCGGACGGGCGCTTCGCCGAACTTTGGGATCTCGCCGCGCCACGCGACGTCCCTGCGCGATTCGCCGCCGTAGAGCAGCCACGTGACGAAGAGGTTGCGCTCGAATTGCGCCGTGTAGGTCGCCCCCGCCTCGGTCATGGGCTCGAGCGGGCGGTCCCAGCCCGTAAAGCGGAAGCAGCGCTCCCCCTCGGGCGCCTTTTCGGGCGTTCCATCGAACTGCGGGATCGCGTCGAAGGCGCACATCCGCTCATAGCGCTCCCCCTCGACGATCCAGACGACGGGATAGAGCTTGGGCGTCTCCGTGAAGGAGGCAAAGACGTCGAAGAATCTCTCCGTCCCCGGGTCGATCTCCGAAAAATTCACAAGGGCCCCCGTCCGATCCACCCAGCCCGCGAACGTGCAGGTGTAGCCCGTGCGCTCCTTTTCGGGAAGTTCGCCGGGGTACTCGAGGTAGGCGCCCACATAGCCGTCTACGCTGAAGAGCAGCGTATCGCCGTTGTAGAAGCGGACGGTCATCTCGCGGGCGTTGCGGAAGTATTTCCTGACGGAGACCTTCGCGGCATAGACGCAGCGCGCGGGAAGTTCGCGGGGCGCGAGCTCCCCCCCTTCGAGCGCTTGGGTGAGCGCGGTCTCCTCTTCGGAGGGCGCATAGGGCACGGGCGCCTGCGGTTCGTCCATGTGGGCGGGCGCGGAGGGCGCGGCGGGCACCGCGGGTTCCTCTCCGGGCGGCGCGACGGGCGTAGGCGCGACGGGCACGCGCGAAGGCGCAGCGGGCGGCGCCCCGGGATCCTTCACGGGCTTGGGCGCCACGGGTTCGGGCGGAAGCTCGGGATAGCCCTCTGCGAGCGGCAGGGGATCCTGATCGATGTCGGGCGGGGTGACGCCCCCGATCAGCGAAGCGGGGCTCATGCCGTCGATGCGGTAGAGGATATCGAAATATCCCCGCTTGCCCGACTTGTTCTTCTCCAGCTCGTAGTTCTTCACGTCCCCCTCGTTGAGCGCGTTGCAGAGGTAGTAAAACTGCGCAAGAAGAAGGCGGAACTGCGGCACCCGCCCCCGCCGCTCCACTTCCTTTTTCACGATGTTGTTGCGGAAGAGATAATCGAGGGCGCGGAAGAGCTCCGTGATCTCGTTCTTCAGCTCCTCGTAGCACCCGAGATAGTAGACGTACTTCTTTTCAAGCGTATCGCATGCGGCGAGCTTGGGCAGAAGATCGTCGCGCAGGGCGCGGGTCGTGCGCTCCGCGAGCAGCACGGCGTCCTTGTCCGCCCCCGCGTATTCGATGAGCAGATCCCGCTGGGCGAGCACCTGCGTGACCGTATCCCCCGTGATGAAGTGATAGAACGTGCGGGTGGTGCCGTCGGGCAGGGGCATGGGCGTGAAGATGAAGTCGAGGATCGCCGTCTGGCGGAGGACCTTCTTGGCCGCCTCCGAGGTGAGCCCCTCGAGATACTGCGCATAGAGGCGTTCGTAGTTCTCCTGCGCGGCGCAGTAATCCTTGTATTCCTGCAACGCCGCCTGATAAGCGCGGGATCTTTCTTCGTAGGAATCGTATGCTTCCCGTTCTCTCCGATAAACGTCGTATTCCCGCAGATATGCGCTATATGCGTCGGAACGCTCCTGCCAGAGGGCATGCGCCTTCTGCGCCGCAAGATATTCCTCCTGTGCCGTCTCGTAGCGCGCAAGCTCCGCGAGATAGGCGTCGTAGTCTATCCGCTGCTGTTCGTAGACCGCCGTCTCGCGCGCGTAACGCTCCGCTTCTTCGGCGAGCTTATCCTTTGCGGAGACCGCGGCGCGGTAGGCGCCGTTGAGGATGCGGTCGAGGTCGGCGCCGCCGACGGGAAGCTCGGCGACGTAATCGACGGTCACATAGTCCTCCTGCGGGGCAGGGAGCTCGGCGGCATAGCCCTGTGCCTCCGCGAGCGGAACGCCGTCCGCCGCGGCGGGCAGCCACGCGATCTCCTCCCCCTTGCTCATGTAGGTATAGGGGCGTGCGGCGATCCGCACAACGCCGTCGGTGAAAGTTGCGTCGATGTTCGATCCGCCGATCGTCTCGCTGTAACGAAGACGGAAGGGCTCGTGGGCCGCGAGATAGGCAAGCTCCGCGCCGTTCGGCGCATAGCCGAGCGCGGTGAGCACATCCGCCGCCGTGCGCTCAGTGTGGTTGACGACGCCGTCGCGCGTGTAGTCGTAGACGGCAGACGCGGGCTCCGCGCCCTGCGCCGCATGCACGTCGGGACGGACGCACGGCACGACGATCGCCGTGCACAGCGCTAAGACCGCACAGACCGCCGCAGTCCTCTTCATGGCTTCTCCCTCCTTATAAGACGCATTTGGTTATATTATAACATGCTTCTGCGAAAATGCAACTATTTTGAACGACCAAATCTTTCCTGAATACAAAGATCCCGCACGGGATCCTGCCGTACGGGATAAATCTTTTGGAAAAAATCCGATCGTTTGGGAAAATCTTGTTCACTTGCGCCGTTCCCGCAGCGCGCACAGCCCCACATGCAGCCCGATGAGGAGCAGCGTCGCGAGCCCGACGGCGAGGTAACACGCCCACACGGGCACGGTGTGCCCGAAGAACAGGAGCGTGCAGTCGAAGCCCTCCTTCATGCCGTTTGCAAGCGCTTCGGGAAGCTCTTCCATGGCGCTCCCCATGAGGTGCAGCCGCAAAAGCCCCGTGCCGTAGGTCCCGGGGAGGAGCATCACGGCGTCGCGCAGCCACGCGGTGAGCCCCGCGAGCGGCATGTATGCCCCGCACACGAAGCCGTATGCCGAGGAGACCGTCGCCTGAACCGCCGCGACCGAACCTTGCGAGCGCAAAAAGGAGCACACGAGGGAGGAAAACGCCGTGCCGAAGAGCGAAAGCAGCATGAGATCGAGCAACGGGAAGAGGAAGTCGGCCGCGTCGGGACGCCACCCCGCGGCGGCCATGTAGATGAACCCTGCAAAGAGCGCGAAGAGGCAGGCGGCGAGCGTGACGAGGTAGGTCGAGACGAAGTAGGCGAGCGTCACGACGCTGCGCCGCACGGGTGCGACGAGGATGTCGTCGAGCTGGCCCTGCGCGCGGTCCTGCACCATGATGACATTCGCGACGAACGCGATGGTCACCGCGCAGACGGCGACGAGAGAGGAGACCAGCCAGCCCGCGGCGATGCGCCCGACGGTGCCGTCCGCAATGGGGTACGCCCCCGCGACCGAGCGGATGCTGTCGCAGTAAACATCCCGCAAAAAGGCGACGAAGAGGAAGAGCAGGATGAGCGGCGTGATGAGCGAGGGCAAAAATACGCCCTTATCCTTGAAAAACAGCTTACAGTTGCGCCGAACAAGCGAAATAAACGTCATACGTCCCCCCTCTTTCTTCCCGTGACGGCGAGAAACACGTCGTCCATGCCGCCCTTGGTCACCTCGAAATCGGTGAAAACCTCGGGTATTTGCGGATGAGCGCCGTCGCCTCCGCCGTGCTTTTTACCGAAATACGCACCCCGTCCCCCAGCGTTTCATAGGGAAGCCCAAGCCTTCCGACGCGCGCCGCGGCCTGCCCGTAGAGGGTGATAAAGTCCCCCGTGTAGGTGTTTTTGAGCCCGAGCGGGGTGTCGTCGGCGAGCACCTTCCCCCCGTCGATGATGACGACGCGATCGGCGTCCGCGGCCTCCTCCATGTAGTGCGTCGTAAGGAACACGGTAATGCCCCGCTCCTTGCGCAGGGCGTGCACGACGTCCCACACCTGCCGCCGCGTCTTGGGGTCCAGCCCCGTCGTCGGCTCGTCGAGGATGAGGATGCGCGGATCGTGCAGGAGGGCGCGGGCGATATCCGTCCGCCGCCGCTGCCCGCCCGAGAGCTTGCCGACGGGTCTGCGCAGAAATTCCCCGAGGGAGAGGCGGGCGGTGAGTTCCTCGAGCCGCGCCGAAAAGCGCGCCCCCGTGATGCCGTAGAGCGCGGCGCGGAAGCGCAGATTCTCCTTCACGGTGAGCGACCGATCGAGCACGCTGTCCTGAAAGACGACGCCGATGGCGCGCCGCACCCCCGCGGGATCCTCCGCCGCCGTCCTGCCGCCGATGCGGGCGAAGCCGCGGTCCGCGCGCTCCTTGCCGCAGAGAATGGAGATCGTCGTGCTCTTTCCCGCGCCGTTCACGCCCAGAAAGGCGAAGAATTCCCCTTCCGCGACCGAAAAAGTGATCCTATCTACCGCCTTCACGTCGCCATAGGATTTTTCGAGTCCTCTGACTTCAATAATATTCATGCTTTCTCCTTTTGCCAAAAACGCGGGCGCTCGGGGAAATAATAGGCGTATAACGCAAAAAATTCACGCGCGAACGCCCCCTCGATCTCTTCTTCGGAAGTGCTGTCGCCGCAGTTCGCGCGCACGGCGAGCCCGTAGGAAAAGACGGCCATATCGGCATGGAAGGCGCGCGCCCGAACCTCGTCCATGCGGTAGGAGGCGCACATCTCGGCGAGGATCTCGGGCAGGAAGGGATCTTCGGCGGCGGGCTCCCCCTCCGAGAGAAAGAGGAAGCGGAAGAGCCCCTTCTCCTCGCGCGCGAACTTCACAAACCCCATACCGTATGCCTCGTATCTGCTCTTCAGGGACTTTTCCAGGTACTCCCCGATAAAGACGCCGTACCTGCGCTTGGCCTCTTCGTGAAGGGCGTCCGCGAGCCCCTCCATGCTTTGGAAGAGCGAATAGATGGGCTGCGTGGAACAGCCGAGCTCCTCGGCGACCGCTCTTGCGCCGAGCGCCTGCACCCCGCCCTTGCGCACGACTTCCGCCGCCGCCCACAGCACCCTCTCTTTGGAAATTTTCTGTTTGGGCATGCTTCCTCCATAAAAAATAACAACCGTTATATAACGGCTGTTATTTTAACATGGTTTTCCCGCTCTGTCAAGCGTTTTGCGCAAATTTCCGCAAAAATTTTTCGGCGGCCTCAATCATCATCGTCATCATCATCGTCGTCATCGTCGTCGTCGCGGTCGTCGTCATCGTCATCATCATCGTCTTTGCCGCGGATGTCGTCCGGATCGTCGTCGTCATCGTCGTCGTAGTCGCGCCAGCCGCTGCCGCCGTGGTCGTAGTCCCCCTCGAAGATCTCGAGGAAGTCGTCGAAGAGGTCCTCGAAGGCCTCGTCGGGGTCCTCCTCGATCTCGCGCTTGATTTCCCTGTACTCCTCGAAGTACTCCGCCTTGCCCTCGTCCTCCGCGAGGTCGATGCAGAGGTCGCCGAGCAACATATACTTTTGGTTGAAGGCGGCGACGGCATTCCTGTCGCCGAGATCGAGCGCGGTGAGGTCGGCCTCGTAGGTCGCAAGAAGGGCCGCCGCCTCCCGCATGAACGCCGTGCGGCTCGAGGCGTACTCGCGGAAGAGGTAGTCCTCGAAGTCCTTCATCTCGGTTTCGTCGTAGCCGCCCATGAGCGAATTGAAATCCTCCTCGGGGAGATCGCTCACCGCGAAGGCTTGGAGCGCCGTCTGCACGTTGCCCGAGATGCGCGCGCGGTCCTTGCCCGTCACGCGGATGCGGACGCCGGCCGCGCCGATGAGGTTCTTCCCCTGCGCGAGCGTCGCAAACCGCACGCAGGCGTCCTCGGCGGACATGCCCACGAGGTCCTCGTTGACGAGCATCACGGCGGCGTCGCGGTTGAGCGCCTTTGCCGAGGTCACTTTGCCGTCCTCGATCGTGAATTCCGCCGAGGGATTGATGCTGATGACGAGGGTGGTCAGCCCGTTGCCCCGCGCGAGGGCGACGGGGAGCAGCACCGTAAGGAACAGGATGAGCGCGACCGCCACCGCGGCGACGAGCAGGAGCCCCCGCTTGCGCGGTCTCGCGAGGACGATCTCCCCGCCCTCTCCGCCGCTTCCGCGCGCCATGGCGGGATCGACGGACACATCGGGAGTATACAGTTCGGCCTCTTTGCGGAGCGATTCTTCGATCTCTCGGTTGTTCATGCCTTCCCTCCTTCCAGTGCGCGCCGCATTTTGGCGAGAGCCTGATGATATTTCCATGTCACGGTGGGAAGGGGCATTTTGAGCATTGCCGCGATCTCCCGCCGTTTGTAGCCGTCGGCGGCGGCGAGCATGAGCACCGTGAACTCCTCTTCGGAGAGGACGCGCCGCGCGATATCGGTGAGAATGCCGTATTCATCGGGCTGCGCCGCGCCGAAGAGATGCTCGTTTTCCCGCGCGTCGACGGGGTTCTCCCGCATGCGCGCCTTTTTCAGGTTCAGCGCCTCGTTCTTTGCGATGCGGGCGATCCATGCCGCCGCGTTCGTCCCCGCGCGATACTTCCCCGCATTGGCGAGCACCTTCATGTAGGTGCTCTGCATCACATCCTCGGCGAGGGAACGTTCCCGCAAGACGCCGAGCGCGATGTGATACACGGTTTTTTTCGTCGCGAGGTAAAACGCTTCGAACTCCGAATCGTCCCCCTCGGCAAATTGTTGCAAATGTTCATCCAGCGTCACGGTGACCGCCTCCGTACTTTCCGTGCAATATCATAATCATAGCACGGAGGCTTGGAGATGTCAAGTTTTTGCCCCGTTCTTCGAGATCAGTCGTCGAAGCCGAAGTTCGCAAAGGACCTGTCGTCGGCGCTGTTCTGGGAGAACTTGTAGTTGTAGGCGCCGTTGTCCTCGACGATCACGAACTTGCCGCGCTTGCCGTCGATGTTGTATTCGACGGTGATCCACGTGTTGCCCGCTCTGGTTTCGCGCTCGATCTCATAGGTGCCGCGGGAGGCGCCGTTCAAAAAGCGCACCGTGTACTCCGTCTCGGTCTCGCCGTGCTCCTCTTCGGTCTCGAACTCCACCTGCGTGGACTCGGTGAGCTTGCCGCCCGCATAGACGCTGTAAGTATAGAGGCTCTCAGTCTCCGTCTCGGTGCCGAAGCCCTCGGACTCGGATTCCGTGGTTTGGATGTTGCTCAACTCGACGCGGTTGCTCATATCGAGCTCGGAGGCGAACGCCGTCATTTTGAGGATGCTCTCCTGCTCAGTCTCCTCCTCTCTGCCCTCCGTCTCGGTGACGGTGCGCTCGGTGCGGGTGCCCGTCATGAAGTAATAGACGTCGCTGCCCGCAGCGTCCTTGCCCATGCGCACGGCGCCCTCGAGGGTATACGTCATCTCGGTGACCGTCGTGACCTCGTCGTCGTCGCGGAAGGTGTTCGTGCTCTCCTTGCCCGCCGTCTCGGTGTAGTAGACGGTGTGCACGTTCTCCTCGCCCGCGGCGTTCCTGCCCGTGATCGTGAGCTTCAGGGCATAGCCCGAAAGCATCGGATCCTCGGAGACGTTCTTCTCGACGACCGTCTTGGTCGCGCCCTTATCGAGGAAGCTGTCGAGCATATTAAAATATGTGTTGAAGTCCTCCGCCGCATTCTGCACGTCGCCGATGTTGGCGCCGCCGTTCTCGGGAAGGCCGTAGTCGGGCTGTGCGGCTTGGTCCTGCGGCTGCGCGGGATCCTGCGGGGCGGCCTCTGCCGTCGCGGCGGGCGCGGAGGACTGCAAGGTCTCGGCGAGAAGTTCCGCCGACGTCACTGCGCCGACGCCGTAGACCGACTCGGTGCTCCCGATGCCCGTGTACGTTCCGACCGTGGTGGCCTCCGTCTTGTGGTCGCCGTTGGCGCCCGTGCTGCTGCCGATGCCGCTGAGGTCGCAAGCGCAGAGCGGGACGGTCGCAAGCCCTGCGAGCGCGAGTGTTGCAAGAAAGAGATATCTTTTTTTCATGGAAAGTTCCTCCTCGAATTTTGCTTTCACCGATAAAACAACGGACGAGCTGATTTTGTTGGAAAAAAATAAAAATTTCCCAAAAAAATTATTCGTACGCCTTCCGCGCCGCATCTTCGGCGGCTTTCCGGGGAATTTTTCTGCGAAGGCGCGGCAAACTTTTTTGCGCCGATCATGTTGGGATAATTTCGTCGCGCGCGGGAAAACGCGGGGGGACGTACCTATTTTATTTCCATCTCCGCAAAAAATTTTGCGCGAAAAAAGGCGGCAGGATCGCCGCCTTTTTAGATGGAACATGCTTATTCGTCGGAGGCCGCCGCCGTCTCCTCGATGACTTCGCGGAATCCCGCGACGGGCTGCACGCCGACGTTCTTGTAGTCCTTCATGCCCGTGCCCGCGGGGATGAGCTTGCCGATGATGACGTTCTCCTTGAGCCCGATGAGCGGATCGCGCTTGGTGCAGATCGCGGCCTCGGTGAGCACGCGGCTCGTCTCCTGGAAGGAAGCCGCCGAGAGGAAGCTGTCCGTCGCGAGCGCCGCCTTGGTGATGCCGAGCAACACGCGCTTCGCGTTCGCGGGTCTGCCGCCCTCCATGATCGCCTTGTTGTTCTGCTCCTCGAAGGTAAACCTGTCGACGAGCTGCCCGGGCAGCATCTCGGTGGTGCCGGGATCCTCGATGCGGACCTTGCGGAGCATCTGGCGGACGATGATCTCGATGTGCTTATCGTTGATATCGACGCCCTGCGAACGGTAGACCGTCTGCACCTGCTCGAGAATGTAGTCCTGCACGCCCTTTTCGCCCTTGACGCGCACGATGTCCTGCGGGTTGAGGGAACCTGCGTTGAGCTGGGTGCCGGGTTCGACCTTGTCGCCCGTCTTGACCTTGAGCTCGGCGTTGAAGGGAAGCTCGTAGTCTTTGAAGCGCTCGCCCGTCGCGGGATCGCTGACGATGACGTGTTTGAGGTTATCCGTATCGTCGACGGTGACGACGCCCGCGAACTCGCAGATCGTCGCGACGCCCTTGGGCCTTCTTGCCTCGAAGAGCTCCTCGACGCGGGGCAGACCTTGGGTGATGTCCCCCGTCGCCGCGATACCGCCCGTGTGGAAGGTACGCATGGTGAGCTGGGTGCCGGGCTCGCCGATGGACTGCGCCGCGATGACGCCGACCGCCTCGCCCACCTTGATGGGAAGGGTCGTCGCCATGTTCTTGCCGTAGCACTTGGCGCAGACGCCGTAGCGGGTGTTGCAGTTGAAGATGGAGCGGATAGAGACCCCCCTCTCCGCATATTTCGGCATGGCGGCGATCTTCTTCGCCATGCTCTCGCCGATCATCTCGCCGACGGGCACGAGAATGTTGCCCGCTTCGTCGGTGATGTCCTCGGCGGCGAATCTGCCCGTGAGACGGTCCTCGAGGCTCTCGATGGTATCGCCGTTGGGACCGAGGATCGCGCGGATGAGCGTGCCGTGCGGGCGGCGCCCCGCCATGCAGTCCTCTTCGCGGACGATGACGTCCTGCGAGACGTCGACGAGGCGGCGGGTGAGGTAGCCCGAGTCGGCCGTCTTCAAAGCGGTATCCGCGAGGCCCTTTCTGCCGCCGTGCGAGGAGATGAAGTATTCGAGAACGGAGAGCCCGTTGCGGAAGCAGGATTTCACGGGGACCTCGATCTTCTTGCCCTGCGGGTTGACCATGAGGCCGCGCATGCCCGAGAGCTGTTTGATCTGGTCGATGGAACCGCGGGCGCCCGAATCCGCCATCATCCAGATGGGATTGAACTTATCGTGCGCGCCCTGCTCTTTGAGGAGCCCCGCGACCTTATCGGTCGCCTCGTCCCAGACGTCGATGACTTCGCGGTAGCGCTCTTCCTCTTTGAGGAGACCGCGCGCGAACTTCTTGGAGATCTTGCTGACCTGTTCTTCCGCGTCGGCGACGATCCCGTCCTTCTCGGCGGGGATCTTCATGTCGAACACCGAAGTCGTGAGCGCAGCGATTGTCGAATACTTATAGCCGCGCTCCTTGATCGCGTCGAGCACCGCCGCCGCCTTGGGGGCGTAGCCCGTCTTGAAGCACGCCTCGACGATGCGCGAGAGGTGCTTCTTGCCGATCGCGCGCGCCCCGCCGATGAACTCGGTGGAGAGCTCGAGCTTGAGATAGTCCTCGGGATTCTTGCGCTCCACAAAGCCGAGATCCTGGGGCATGTTGTCGTTATAAATGATGCGCCCGACCGTCGTCTTGATGACGCCCGTCGCATAGCGGCGCCCGTCGGCGCTCTCATAGACGAACGCTCTGCCGCGGATGCCGTTGTTGGGCACGTTCCCCGTGGCGAAGTTCACCTCGTAGGGCAGGGGAAGATCGGCGAACTTTTCGGGGAGCTCCACCGAGCGGCGGACGTAGATCTCGTCCTGGCAATGGATGTCCTTGAGCTGGTAGCTCATGAGCGCTTCGTCGAACGAGGAATAGACGGGCGGCACATATTCCTCCCCGTCCTCGGAGGGACGGCAGTAGGAATCGTACTTCTTGCCCTCCTCCCTGCGGAGGATGGTGAGATAGTAGGCGCCGATGATCATATCCTGCGTCGGGCTCATGACGGACTTGCCGTCGGCGAGTTTCAGGATGTTGTTCGCGGAGAGCATCAAAAAGCGTGCTTCGGCCTGCGCCTCGATGGAGAGCGGAAGATGGACGGCCATCTGGTCGCCGTCGAAGTCGGCGTTGAAGGGGCCGCAGACGAGGGGCGAAATTTTGATGGCTCTGCCCTCGATGAGCACGGGCTCGAACGCCTGAATGGACAGACGGTGAAGAGTGGGCGCACGGTTCAGCAGCACGGGGTGGTCTTTGATGACCTCTTCGAGGACGTCCCAGACGAAGTCCTTGCCCTTTTCCACGGTGCGCTTGGCGCTCTTGATGTTGTGGCACCTGCCCGTCTCCACGAGCCGCTTCATGACGAACGGCTTGAAGAGCTCGATCGCCATCTCCTTGGGAAGACCGCACTGATAAATTTTCAGCTCGGGTCCGACGACGATGACCGAGCGGCCCGAATAGTCGACGCGCTTGCCGAGCAGGTTCTGGCGGAACCGCCCCTGCTTGCCGCGGAGGAGCTGGGAGAGCGATTTGAGTTCGCGGTTGGAGGGCCCGATGAGCGGCTTGCCCCGCCTACCGTTGTCGATGAGGGCGTCCACCGCCTCTTGCAGCATGCGCTTCTCGTTCTTGACGATCATCTCGGGCGCGCCGAGCTCGATCATGCGCTTGAGCCTGTTGTTGCGGTTGATGACTCTCCTGTAAAGGTCGTTGAGGTCGGAGGTCGCGAATCTGCCGCCGTCAAGCTGGACCATGGGGCGAAGATCGGGCGGGATGACGGGCAGCACGGTGAGGACCATCCACTCGGGCTTGTTGCCCGACTTGCGGAACGCCTCGATGATCTCGATGCGCTTGATCGCCTTCACGCGCTTTGCGCCCGTGGGATTCTTTGCAATGATCTCCTTGCATTCGGCGCTCTCTTTGTCGAGATCGACCGCCATCAGAAGTTCGCGGATCGCCTCGGCGCCCATGCCGACTTTGAGGCCCGTCTTGGAGCTGTCGCCGAACTGCTCTTCGTAGTCGCGCAGTTCCTTATCGGTGATGACCTGCTTGTATTCGAAGCCCGAGGTCCCGGGATCGAGCACGACGTACTTTGCGAAATAGATGATGGGCTCGAGCTGCTTGGGCCCCATATCGAGGAGCAGCCCGATCTTGGAGGGCACGCCGCGGAAGTACCAGATGTGGGAGACGGGCGCGGCGAGCTCGATGTGCCCCATGCGCTC
>CANQKF010000010.1 GCA_947624445.1 uncultured Clostridia bacterium
CCGCATGCCCCTCGGCATGCGCTTTTAAGAATTCTGATTGCCTTACGTACTTTCGTTTCATCCCCATGGCTCCGCGCTCATCGCGCATCCCGCCATGAAAATTACTCCGCGTTTGCTATGCAGTTGTCAATCTGCGGAAAATCTGCAAAAGCAGATACTTTTTCGCAAAACGGTAAGCCGCCTTGCGAGACAGCTTACATATTATAGCATTTTGGCAGAATTCCGTCAAGCAATTTTCGAAGTTTTTTCGCGATTTTTTTCGGAAATTTCGGAAAAATTTCCCGTGTGCCCATATATAAGAACCGTCGCGGAGACGGGCACAAGATATTGGAGACGGACCGCGCGATCCCCCGCGTTCCCGCCCGCGATTTTCTGCGGAATACGTTTTGCGCGCCCGCAGGCGATGCCTACGGGCGCGCTTTTCCACATAGTTTGCCGAGGTTTTGCCGCGGCGCCGCGGTTTTGGCGCCGTACGCATTCAGAGGGCGTTCCGCAAATTCATGCGGTCATGCGTTTTCCCCGTCCTTTTCGGCGCCCTTGGCCGCCTTCTTCCCCGCGAGGAAGCGATAGACGACCGCCGCGAGCGCCGCGCCGACGAGCGGCCCCACGATGAAGATCCAGATTTGCCGGAGCGCCGTCGTGTTGCCCGCGAACGCCTGCAGGAGCGCGGGCCCGATGGAGCGCGCGGGGTTGACCGACGTGCCCGTGATGCCGATGCCGAGCAGGTGCACGAGGGTGAGCGCGCCGCCGATCACGAGCCCCGTGACCGCGGTATTCTCCGTCTTGGAGGTGACACCGAGGATCGCGATCACGAAGATGAACGTGAGCACGATCTCCGCCGCGAGCGCCACGAACAGGGAGCCGACTTCGCCGAATTTTTGATACATGCCCCCCACCGTTCCGACGCCCGTCACCGTCTGCACGGCGTTCCCGCCGAGGTTCGCGAAGCTGCCCGTGAAGAGCGCGAGGAGCAGCGCGCCGACGATGGCGCCGAGGATCTGCGCGATCACATAGCCGATGAATTCCTTGAAGGTGATCTTCTTGTTGATGAGCATCGCGAGCGAGACCGCGGGGTTGATGTGGCAGCCCGAAACGTTGCCGATGGAATACGCCATCGCGACGATGACGAGCCCGAAGGCGAGCGCGGTGCCGACGTAACCCGCGGGCGTGTTGCACCCGAGCACGACGGCGACGCCGCACGCCACGAGCACGAGGACGCAGGTGCCGATGAACTCGGCGACATACTTCTTCAGATTTTGCATTGCTTTATCTCCTTTTTTGATTGGATTTCCTCATCAATCGATCTTTTCATCGAGATCTTTGGAGAGCGCCTTCTGCTCTTCGACGAACTCGCGGGCGCCCGTCTCCATCTTCTTCGTCGCCTTTTTGGTGAACACGGGCGGCCGGTTGAGCACGATCTGCGGGAAGGGAACGTTGATATCGTTCTCGTCGAACAGCAGTTTGAGCTCGCGGTTGAGATCGCGCTGGACCTGGTAGATATCCTCTTCCTTGCACTTGGCGACAAAGAGCAGATCGACGCTCGAGGCCCCGAGCTCGTTCACACCCTTATAATACGGGCCTTCGACGATCGCGGGGATACGTTCCTTGATCTTTTCGAGATTGTCGCGGATGACGATCTCCACGCGGGTGAGCGATTCGCCGTATTCGATGCCGATGTATGCCTTCGCGAGCGAGAGCTCCTGCGTCTGGTTGACGATGGAACGGATGTCGCTGTTGTTGATGATCTTCACGTTTCCGCCCGCGTCGACGATCTTCGTCGTGCGGATGCCGATCTCCTGCACGGTGCCCCGCCAATCGTCGATGATGACGATATCGCCGATCTGGTACTCGCCCTCCACGACGATGAAGAGCCCCGCGATGATGTCCGCGATGAGGCTCTGCGCGCCGAGGCCGATGACGAGCGACAAGATCCCCGCGCTGGCGAGAAGCGTCCCCGTATTCACGCCCCAAGCGCTCAACACAAGCAGAATGGCGACGAGCCCGATGATCCAGCTCAAGAAGCTGTTGATCAGTTTTACGACCGTCGTGGCGCGGTTGCCGCGGCAGAAGAACTTGCCGAGCACGGCGTGGACGAGCATCGCGATGAGGACTGCGATCGTGACGATCTGCACGCTTCGGATGAGCGCGGGGATCTTTTGGTAGAGCGTCTGCACGACTGCGTTCTCCGAGACCGTCCGCCCGAACACTTCCGCGATCTTACCGTTGAAGGCAAAGGCGACGACCGTACCGACGAACAGCACCGCAAAGACGATCCACTTGACTGCCGTGCGGGCGCCCGCGACCTTTTCCGTCCCCTTTCTTTGTGAATCTTTCATGGATTTCCTCCCGAATTAAATATCAAACGTAACTTCGCAGAGCACGACCCGCTCGCCCCCACGGCCTGCGTCGAGGCAGGAGAGACGGAAGGTCCCCTGCCCGTAGAGCTGGACGTTATCGGCGACGTCGATGCGCTGCTCCGCATGCAGATCCGCGCCGAACACGCAGTAAGATACCCTGCCGCTTTCATCGGTGACGGACGCCTCGAACCCCGAATATTCGCCCCTTCCGTCGGTGTAGTCCATGCGGAAGTGGAAATACCCGTCGTAGCCGCAGAGGCACTCGTAGTCCACCCCGCGCCACTCCGTGACGGGATCGGGCGCCTCGGTCGTCCGCACCTTGGCGGACGCGACCGTCTTTTCGCCGAACGCCGTCTCGCCGACGACCGCCACCGTATACTCGGCATCGGAGAGCAGGTCCTCGAACACGCCGCTGTTGGTGCCCGCCGCGAGAGGCCTCGAGAAGCGCACGAAGTCGTTGTAGAGCACGACGTCGAGATCCTCCCCCTCCGTGACTTCCACCCGATAGACGACCGAGGTGTGCATCGCCTGCGCCGTGATCTCCGCCGCGGCGGGCAGGGAGGCAAACGCCGCCGTACCCGCTACGGCGACCGTTGCCGCGACGAGAAAGCCCGCGAGCGAAGTGAGCGTCGCTTGCCGCCGCCGCTCCCTTCTCGCCCGCGCTTTTTCCGATGTGCCGCCGTCGTTGCCCTCGGCGGGCGCGGGATTGCCCGCA
Source organism: uncultured Clostridia bacterium (assembly GCA_947624445.1). GTDB lineage: Bacteria > Bacillota > Clostridia > Christensenellales > Borkfalkiaceae > Gallimonas. The sequence continues at coordinate 3,073 of CANQKF010000010.1, forward strand.
AAGAAGCTCTGCTCCCTTGCGGACTTGAATTCCCCGCTGTCCCGACCGTATTCCGAGGGATCGCGGTTAAAACCGTTCATGCCGTTCCTCACGCTTCATGTTTCCCGGATCCCTGCGGCGCATTCTGCGCTGCGGATCCCGCCCCGTTTTCTTCGGGCGCTTGGGTCTCCTGTTCCTGTGCTTCCTGTTCGGACTTGCCCGACTTGATGAACCAGCCGACGGCGAGCCCGAGCGCCAGCGCGCCGAGCGCGACGCACACGCCGAGCAGGATGCACACCGTCACCCCGCCGTAGGGCAGCGTGATCACCGCCAGAAGCCCGAGGGGCAACACGGACGCCGCCTTCTCGCCGCGGTTCTCCGTGCCGCCGCGCTTGCGCACGAGGAGCAGGATGACCATCGCGACGATCTCGAGCGCAAAGATCACGTAGAGCAGCAGGATGAGCCACGAGATATCCACGACCTTATCGGCGAGGATCGCGAACTCGGAGAAGTGGTCCGTCGTGAACTCGAGATACTTGCCGTCCTCGGAGATCGACGTCGCGTAGACTTCCACCGAGCCGTCGTCATTCTTATATACGACGGTGAGCCCCGACATATCCCGCATTTCGGCGGGCATCAGGAGCATGATCTTATAGCGGCCTTCGAACTCCGTGATCTTGCCGCCCTGCGCGGTGATGAGGTAGATATCGAGCGTGGAGATGAGCTCCTTGCCCGTAACCTTCGCTTTGAGGTCCTTCGCTTCGATCTCGGAGCCCGCAGCCGCGGTGAGCTTGCCCTGATTGGCCGCCGATTCGATCTCGCGCATCCCGTCCTCTTCCACTTCTTCGATGACGAGACGGATGCCGCCCGGCATGGAGGAATCGTTGGTGACGATGCCCCAGATCGTGCCGTCGTGGTCCTTGCCGTAGTCGCCCGTGCCGCCCTCGACGGACGCCGTCTTATCGACCTTGATATCGCCCTTGGCGACGCCGACGACGGGAACTTCGCCGAACTTCCCGAGCGCCTCTTCCTTGCGCGCTTCGAGGAGCTCGGAGCCCGTCTTGCCGCCTTCGCCCGCCGCGGGGATGCGCTCGGCGTCCTCTTTGAACTGCGCGAAGATATCCTTGAGCTGCTGTTTCTGGGCGTCGTTGTAGCAACCGCTCTCGATGCGGTCGTTGAGCTCGGCTTCCACTTCGCTCACGGCGCGCTGCACTTCCTGTGCCTGCAACGTCTTTTGCTCGGCGTCCTTCGCCGCGTCCTCGAGTTTCTTCTCCGTCTGCTCCTTGTGGCCGTCGCGGGTCGCGTCGTCGGTATGCGCGTCGTATTCCACGTTTTCGATGTCCCCGCGCGCCGCTTCAAAGACTTCCTTCACATACGCCCCGTCGTGTTCGCGGACCAGCTTATCCGCCTCCGTGAGCGTCTCTGCCTTCTTCTGCTCAAAGTCGGCCTTGTTGATCTTATCCTCGATCTCCTTCTCGAGCGCCGAGTAACCCGACTTCTCGTCGAGATACTTCTTCGCGCCCTCGCTGAGCCCGCCGAGGCCGCCGCGCGCCGCTTCGAGATCGGACTTATCCGAAACGCCGAGGTCGCCGAAGTCCTTATTGAGGACCTCGTTGTCCTGCAAGAAGCGTTCGCCCTCGATCGCGCTTTCCGCCGCTTCGACGAGCGCCTTCACGTCGTCGGCGCTCTCCGCCGCGTCGATCTTGCCGTTGAAGCCGTCCGTCCCCGTGACGACGTCCTTCACCGTCTGCGCGTCGGAGGAAGTGAGCTCTCCGAGCAGCTGCTCTTTGGCGTATTCCTTCTCCGCATCGAGCGTCGCCTGCGCCTTCTCTCCGTCGATATCCTCGGCGCGCTCCGCGGAACCGATGCGGTCGATCGCGTCCTGCAATTTCTTCTCCGCGGCGGCGGGATCGACCCCTTCGCCGCGCGTGCGGAATTCCTCGATCTTATCGAGCAGTTCGAGCTGCGCCTTCGCCTTTTCTTCGATGAGCCCGCGGTCGCCGCCCTCTCTTGCGGCTTCCTTGGCGGCCTCGACGATCTCCTGCGCCTGCGCCGCGAGATCCTCGGGATATTGCTTCCCGTCGAGCAGGTCGTCGAGTTTCCCTTCGAAGTCGTTCAATTCGCTTTCGCGCTGCTTCTCGACGTCCTCCTTCACGTTCTCCACGAGCTTGGAGATATCGGGGATCTTCTCCGCGCCTTGGATCGCGTCGTCGACCGCCTTCTGCGCGGCGTCGACGATCTCCTTCACCGCCGCGGAATCGGGCACGGCCCCATCCTCGTTGCGGAGCCCGTCGAGGAGCGCTTCCACGCCCTCTTTGAGCGCTTCGTTGACCGCGCCGACGAAATCTTCGTCTTGCTTGTTCTGCGCCGCGGATTCGATGGCTGCGAGCACGCCCTTGGCAGGCTCCTGCGCGGGATCCGCATCCTTGCCCGTGACCGCCTTGTAGCTATCCAGGTACTCCTGCTTGGCGAGCCCCTCGGCCTCCTTGCGCGCCATGTCGTCCAGCGCTTTCTCAACGGCCACGTCGATTGCTTTCTCCGCATCCGCGAGCGTGCCCTCGCCGATCACGGTATCTTCGATCGCTTTCTTCGCTTGCTCTTTCAGCGCGTCGAGCTCGGCCTTCTCCGCGGGCGTCATGTTCGCCGCGTCGAGACCCGCATACGCTTCATCGATCTGCTTCTCTGCCGCTTCCTTCGCGGTTTGGAGATCGATCTCGTCCTTAATCCCCGCAACGGTATCCGCAAGGTCCGCGATCTCACCGTTTGCCGTTGCCTTGCCCGTCTCGTCGCCGAGCTTTTTGCTCTCTTCCTTCTCGGTGGCTTTGACCGTATCCGAGGAATCCTTCACGTACTCATCGAACAGCGCTTCCACGCCTTTCTGAAGTTCCTCGTTGACGGAACCGACGTAATCTTCATCCTGCTTGTTCTGCGCCGCGGCCTCGATGGCTGAGAGCACGCTCTGCGCAGGCTCCTGCGCGGGATCCGCGTCCTTGCCCGTGACGGCCTTGTAGCTGTCGAGATATTCCTGCTTGGCGAGCCCTTCGGCTTCCTTGCGCGCCATGTCGTCCTTGGCGTTCTCGACGATATCCGCGATTGCTTTCTCCGCATCCGCGAGCGTGCCCTCGCCGATCACGGTATCTTCGATCGACTGCTTCGCTTGCTCTTTCAGCGCGTCGAGCTCTTCTTTCTCCGCGGGCGTCATGTTCGCGGTGTCGAGACCTTTGTAGGCGTCCTCGATTTCCTTCTCTGCCGCTTCCTTGGCGGTCCGGAGGTCGATCTCGTCCTTGATCCCAGCAACGGTCTTCGTGAGGTCTGCGATCTCGCCGCTTGCCGTCGCCTTGCCCGTCTCGTCGCCGAGCTTTTTGCTCTCTTCTTTCTCGGTGGCCTTGACCGTATCCGAGGAATCCTTCACGTACTCATCGAACAGGTCGCTGACTTCCTTTGCGAGCGCTTCGTTGAGCGCCTTGCAATCCTCGGCCTTTTCGAACGATTCGGGCATTTTATCGCTATACGTCCCGCCCGTAATCGCCTTGTAGGCTTCCTTGTATTCGTCGAATGCCGCTTGTTTCTCGCTTGCGCGCTGATCGTCGATCGCCTGCTTCACCTCGGCAAGCGTCTTGGGCGCGCCGTCGATCTCCACCTTCTCCGTGCCGAGATCGGGGATCTTCCTGCCGCCATCTTGTGCGGGCGTGTTCGCGGCGTCGATGGCGTTCTCTGTAGCCTTCTTCGCCTTTTCGATGAGCTCTTTGACCGCCTTGGAATCGCCTTCGCGCGCCATGCCGCCATAGATATTATCCACCTGCGCTTTGAGCGCGTCGTTCGCGCCCTTCATGTTCTGCGCCTTGCCGATTGCATCCAGCGCCGACTTCACGGGCTCCTGCGTGGCATCCGTCTTGTTGCCCGTGAGGGCCTCGTATGCCGCGGTGTAGGAATCCTGCGCCGCTTTGATCTCCTCCGCGCGCCGATCTGCGATCGCCTCCGCCACGGTGACGGTCTCTGCGGGCGTGCCCATTTCGACTTTCGCGCAGCAATCGGAGATCTCGACGATCGTCGCGGAATTTTCATCGAGCGCCCCGATCTTCGACTTGACGCCCTCGACGATCTCCTGCACCGCCGCGGAATCATCTTCGCTGACGAGCGTATCCAGCGCCGCCGTCACGGCTTGTTTCAACTGTTTGTTGATGTCGGAAGCCGTCGTCAGATCCTTGATCGCTTCTTCGAATGCGGAAGGATTGGGAGCTTCCACGCCCATCGCCTTGAGGCTATCGAGATACTCCTGCTTGGCGACCGCCTTCATCGCGGCGACGTCGAGCGCTTCAATAGCGGCCTCCGTGTCGCTTGTAAGCTGTTCCGTGGCGGCTTCGAGCGCGGCCGCCCAATCCGCGGAAGCTCCCTTTTCGAGGACCGCTTCGCCGATCGCTTTCTTTGCTTCTTCCTTCTGCTGTTTGAGTGCGGCGAGATCTTCTTCGGACATCCTATCTTGATAGGTCGTGCCCGTGAGCTCCGCGTACGCGTTCTCGATTCGCTGCGCCGCATCGTCCTGCGCCTTGGCGAAATCGAGCTTCTCTTTTGCGCCGTCGAGAGCGGCGGAATAGTCCTTGATGTTGTCGCCCGCGGCATTTGCAAGCGCCGCTTTGAGCGCGGCCTGCGCCTCGGCGAGGTTCGTGCCCGTTTCGCTTCCGATGACCTCCTCGATGGCGGCTTTGAGCGCGGCGTTGATATCTGCCGTCGTCGCAGCGCCCTTGAAGGTCTCACTCTCCGTGAGCTTCTCGAGGGCAGCATCGTCGGGCGATTCGCCCGTGACCGCCGCGTAGGCTTCGGCGAACTCATTGATCGCCCGCTGCTTCTCGACGTCGTTCTTTACGTTCCCGAGCGTCTCGGTGAGATCGGCAAGCCCTACGCCGCCCTGCGACCCGTTCGCCGCCGCGACGGCTTTTTCCACCGCCTGCTTTGCGGCTTCGGTGACGGCCTTGACGTTCTGCGGCTCATCTTTGGTGAGCGCTTCGAGCAGTTTGTTGACTTCATATTTGAGCGCATTGTTGAGCGCCGTGCAGTCCTTGGCATTTTGGAGCGATTCGGGCATTTTATCGCTATACGTCCCGCCCGTAATCGCCTTGTAGGCCTCTTGATATTTCTTAAAGGCCGCCGTTTTTTCTTCGGCTCTCTTCGCGTCGATGATTCCTTTCTGCTTTACGACCTCTTCGGAGACGTCGATGATGTCATCCGCCGCCGTGCCGCCCGCAGCCTCGATTGCTTCCTGCGCCGCGGCAACGAGATCCTTGACCGCCTTGGAATCGCCTTCGCGCGCATAGTTTTCCACGAGCTCGTTCACGGCTTCTTTGAGCGCGTCGTTGATGTCTGCCGCCGTTCCCGACGTGAGCCCTTCCGCAAACGCTTCGCCCGCCGCCTTTGCCGCTTCCTCGGTTGCGCCCGTGAGGGCCTTGTAGCTTTCTATGTATTCATCCTTGGCGCGCGCCTTGAGGACCTGCTCTTTCGCTGCCTTAATCGCTCCCTCAAAGTCCGATGCCGCGGGGACGCTATCGTTTTTCACGGTGAACACACCATCGATCTTGGACTTGATATTGCTCTCAATCGTGGCGCCGTCGCTCACGTTCGCGCGATCGACATAATCCGCGAGCGCATTGTTCATGGCATCCTGCAACGCTTCGTTGAGCTCGGTGCAGTTCGTGGCGTCCTTGAAGAGCTGATCGACATCGGCAGTGTTCGGCGCGGTGCCGTTGAGCGCCTCGTAGAATTCGGAATACGTCGCCTTTGCTTCGTCTTTCTCCTTCGCGCGCTGATCGTCGATCGCCTTCTTTTGCGCTTCGACGGTCGCGGAGAAATCGGCGACAGTATCGTGCTTTTCGCCCGCAATTACGCCATTCACGGCGCTCTTTGCTGCTTCTTTGAGATTTTTGACCGCCTTGGAATCGCCCTCGACGAGCGCATCGAAGAGGTCGTTGATCTCCGCTGCGAGCGCCGCATTGAGTTCCTTGCAGTTCGTGGCATTTTCGAGCGATTCGGGTATTTTATCGCTATACGCCCCGCCCGTAATCGCCTCGTAGGCCTCCTTGTATTCAGCGAATGCCGCTTGTTGCTCGCTTGCGCGCTGCGCGGCGATATCGTCCGCCACGCCGTTGAGGCCATTCCATGCAGAAGGCGCCGCACCCGCTTCCTTGGCGGCCGCGATCGCATCCTTGACCGCTTCCTTCGCCGCAGTCACTTTTCCGTTCACGGCGTCGGAATCGGCAGCCTCATCTGCAAGCGCGCCGAGAAGGCCCTCCGTGTCCTCCGTGCCGTTGAGCAGTTCTTCCACCTTGCCGAGCGCGGCGGAAAGATTTTCGCCTGCAACTTCTCCGAACGCCTCCTTCAGCGCCTCGGGCGCATCCGCGGAAAGTTCGCCGTTCTTCACCGTATAATTCGTGCCCATGGCGGCGTTGTAGGCCTCGACGAGCGCTTGTTGCGCCGCCGCAACGTCCTTGCCGCGCTGATCTGCGAGCGCCGCCGTCACGCCCTCCAGCATTTCGGTGAGGTCGTGGATCCCGTTCAAATCGTCGTAGTCGGCCGCGCTGTTGACGTTCTTCTGAACCTCCGCGATGTAGTCCTTGACGGCCTGGGAATCGCCGTCCTCTATGAGGCTTTCGAGCACGCCATTGACGGCTTCCTTCAACGCCTGATCGACGGCTTTGAGCGCTGCGGGAACATTCGTATCGTCGAGCGTAATGCCGCCGAGCGCCGATTCGAGCTCCGTCCACTGCGCGTTGCCCGTGACGTCCGTCGCACCCGTGAGGGCCTCGTAGTACTTCTTGAATGCCTCTTCCGCGGCGTCCTTGGAAGCAGTGAGGCGTGTGGTCTCTGCCGTTTTCAGCACTTCAAAGAGTTTGGCGAGGGTGCGCCCTGCGCCTTGGTTCTCGGTATCTTCGGCGGTTGCAACGGTGCGCTCAACGGTTGAAAGCAGTCCGTCGATATGCGTTTGCAGAGCTTCGGAAGCGCCGTTCTTCATGCCCTCGAGGAGCGCATCGACGGCCGCTTTGAGCGCCGCGTTGACCGCCGCGCAGTCCTTGGTGCTTTCGATCGCTGCCGTGTATTCATCGGAACCGAGCGTTTCGCCCGTGAGGAGTTCATAGGTATCTCTGTAGTCTCGGAGGGCGTTTTCTCGCTCCTCATTCCTCTTTCCTTCGAGCTCCTCCTGAACGTTCTTGTTATCCTCGCCCGTGCTCCGAACGACGGAAAGGACGTCGGGAAGATTTTCGCCCGTTGCAGTCAGTTCCCCGACCGCTTGCGCAAGGCCATTGAGGTAATCCTTGACGGCCTTGGAATCACCCGCGCGCATCACGCTGCCCCCGAGGTCGGTCCCCTCGACGGTCGTCGTGCCCTGCAAGAGCTCCTTCACGGCGTTTTTGAGCGCTTCTGCGATCTTGTCCGCACTTTCGACTTTGCCGATCCGATCGAGCCCTCTCTGCGCCGCGAGGAAGGCGTTGTAGGCGTTTTCGTATTCGGGTTTCACCACGCCGTATTCGTCAAAAATCTTGGGATCTATGACGGTATTGCCATCCTCGTCCTGTGTGAAGAGATTTGTGGTGAAACCATCGTAGTCTCCGAAGATCTGATCGAAGGCTTCTATGAAGGCGTCTTGCGCCGCGCCGATCTTGGCGGCAAGCCCAAAGACATTCTCCGCCTTGCCCGTAGTGCTGCTATAATCCGGGGCCCCTGTGGCTTCGGCGCTTGCTTTGACGATCTCGGCATAGAGCTCGCCGAGCTTTTGATCGAGGTACGTCTTGGCGCGCCCGTCGGGATTCCCCTTTGCTGCTTCATCGTATGCTTTCTTTACAGCTTCTGCCGCGGTTTGCGCAGCCGAAAAGTTGCTTTCGATGTTCTTCGCGGCGGCAATCGAATCGGCACCGCGGAGCATCGTCAGGAATGCGTCGCCGAGGCCCTTTTTCAACGCTTCATCTTCGATCCCGCCGACTTTCGCTTCCATCTCCTTGACGGCGACGCCGAGATAGGCTGCGAGCGGATCGGAAAGCGGCCTGCTTTCACTGCCTACCGAATCGGGCCCGTTTGCTTGGAGGAGTTCCCGCGCCAAGACTTGGGCGAACGCGGGAAGGCCCTCGAAGGTTTTCTGTGCCTCCTCGAGCTTTCCTTTGAGGGTCTCCAACTCGGCATCTTGGGGCGGGTTGATTCCTTCGAAAAGATCCGTGCCCTCTGCGTATTCCATTGCCTTTTTGAGGTCGCCGGAATATTTCTCGAACCACTCGTTGGCGCACGCTTCCTCGTAGGCGGCCTCGAGGGCTTCGTAGCGCTCCTGCTCGAGGCTGCGGACGACGCTCTCGATGACGGCCTTATCCTCATCGGACATGTTGCCGTGATTTTCCATTGCGGTTTCGAGGGCGGCGTACTTGTCGCGAACCTCGTTGAGGTCTGCGGCAGTTGTTGCAGGATCTTTATCTTTCAGCTGCCACTCGCCGTCGGTCGTTTGATCGAAGAGGCCGCCGAACGCGCTTTCGAAAGTTTCTTTTGCCGTCTGCTGCGCCGTTGTGAGCGTGTAGTAGTAGCCCGTTGCGGAAGTGGGATTGCTCGGCAGCGTGCCCTCTTTCGCGGGGACGCGTGCCTGCAAGCTGTATTTTTTCTCGGCGGTGAGCCCCGAGAAGTCGAGCTTGCCGTCCTTATCGGGCGATGTCCAACCCGATACGACATTGCCATCCTCATCCACGAGGGCATATTCGAGACCGCGGAGGTCGTTGCCGTTCAGATCTTTTCCCTCGCCCACGGTGAACGTGAGGCTCTTATCCGTGACGTCGGTGAGCGTCGCCACGGTGACGGATTCTTCTCCTTCCCTGTTGAAAACGGGCGCTTCTTCGCGGGTGCCGACGGTGATCTCCACCTCGGGGCCGCCGTCGCTCCACTTGAAGGTCGCCTTGCCGTCGGGGTCGATGTCGGCGTCATCGGGCAGCGTGCCGTCTGCGGGAGCATTCGCAAAGCCGCCGTCCTCTTTCTGATACTGCGCGTTCTCGGGATAGACGAATCCCTCTGCGTTCTTGAGGAGCGCTTGGAGCGCGACCTCCTCCACCGTGACGGCATCTTTGTTTTCGCCATAGCCGAAGGTGACGGTCGCTTTGAGGTCTCCGTTTTCGGCGTCTTGGGCATACGCGGTGAGGTCGATTTCGCCCGAGACGACGCCGTCTTTCACTTCGAGCGTATACGTCTCGCCGCCGATCTCGACGGTGATGCCCGTGCAGTTCTCATCGACCGTGCCGCTGACGTTGAGCATGTTGGGCTCGCTCTGCGTGACTTCGAGCGCATAGCTGCCCTGCGCGAGCCAGGTGCCCGCTTCGTCCGTGTAGACGAACGTGAAGCTGCCTTCGAGCGCGCTCTCCGCTGGATCCTGTTTGATGCCGAGCTTGCTCGCCCATTCTGTGAGATCTGCCCCTGCGGGGAGCTTGGCGATCTTGCCGTCGACCATGACGTCGCCCGCGGGCGCGGCCGTATCGGTGGTGACTGTGAGCCCTGCGCCCTCGTACTTCGAGACGTCGACATAGGTCTCGTAGTATGTCGCGGAAGCGGCGTAGTTGCCGTTGACGTCGGCGCCTTTCTCGACATCGACGAGATAGCACCCGCCGTCGACATGGACATTACCCGTAATACTCGGCGTGCCAGAAACGGTGAGGCTGCCCGCGCCATTGCCCTCGATGAAGGGCTTGGCGTCGGAATTGGCGGCGCTATAGGTTTCGGCGCTGTATTGGTTGTAGAGATAGAGCGCGTTTTTGCCTTCTGCGGACACTGTGCCGCCCGAAACGGTGAGGCTTGCACCCTCTTCGGCGGTGAGCACGCCGAGATCCGCGAGCGAAGCGTTGCTCATAATCGAGCCGCCCGAAACGGTCGTCGTTGCGCCGCCGTAGACGTTCTGGATCGCCGCGCCCTTCGTCTGCGAGACGTTGCCCGTGATCGTGCCGCCCTCGATCGTGACCTTGGGAGAACGCTTCACGCCGCTCGCATTCTCGGGGTCGTTCTTGTTCACGTTCATGATCGCGCCGCCCTCGCGGGAGTAGCAATCCCGGATCGTGGCGCCATCTTTCATGGTGAGCCCGCCGCCGCGCTGGTTGCGGACGCCGCCGCCGTAGTTCTCCGAGCCGAAGCCGAGGCCGGGCGTGGCGTAGTTGTTGTCGTTGTTCTGAATGGTGGAGCCCTCACCGAGGGTGAGCGTGCCCTCGTTGACGATGACGGGCGCATGCGCCGTGGTGCCCGTGTTGTTGGTCTCGACGGTCCCCGCGCCGCAGTTGCCGTCGTCTGCGATCTTGATCTTGCCGTTCGTAAGATCCCATGCTTCGTGGTTCTTGGGGGTACTCATACCCTCATCCCACGTTGCGCCGCCGTCGAGGGTGACGTTTCCGAGGGTGAGCGAGCCGCCCGCTTCCACCTTGATCATCTCATCGAGGAGGGAAGGATCGCGCTTCAAAACGACGGGCGTTTCGGTCGTTTCCGAGAATTCCATTCCCCCTTGGTCGTCTGCCGTGATTTTGCCGCTCTTAAAGGTGATATCGGCGCCACTCGGGATGTTCAACGTCGCATCGAGGACGACTTCCGTCGTATTGAGCGCGGGATTGCTGCTGTTCTCGTAGGTCGTGAGGTAGACGGTGCCCTTGCCGCCATTTGTGGCAACATATTCGATCGCCGCCTGCACGTTGGTGAAGAATTCATAGGTGCCGTCGCTCTTCTGCACTGCGGCGACGCGGGAACCCGATTCCATGAGGCCGAGCGAACCGTCGTTTGCTTCGGGATCGAACGTATAGCCCGCGTTCTTCACGCGCATGAAGGATTTGAGTTCAGCGGAATTGAGCGTATCGCTCGTGATGTACTGATTGTGCGTATCTTTGGGGTCGAGCTGCGCCGCGGCGTCCTCGAACTCGACGACGATCGTCTCGCCCTCCGAAGGAGCCTCGCCTTCGAGCTCGATCTGCGCGATATCTTCGGGTTTTGCGGGGTCATGCCCGAGCATGATGCCGTCGGTAATGCCCGCGGCGCCCTGCGTGGAGAGGGTGAGCTTTGCGCCGTCCTCAACGTAAACGCCGTTGCCCTTGGCCACGCTGTTGTTCTTGATCGCGGTGTTCGCGCCGAGGACGACATCCCCTCCGCCCGCGCCGACGTAGATCGCGCCGCCCTTGCCGCTTGCGCCGCTGCTCGTGACAGAGAGCGCGCCGCTTGCCGCATCGAACGCGCCGCCATCGACGTAGATCGCGCCGCCGTCGCCGCTTGCCGTGCAATTCGAGATCTCGATGTTTGCACCATCCGCGAGCGTAACGCTGCCGCCCGTGATGTTGAGCGCGCCGCCGTTGCCTTCCGATGCGCAACTATCGAACGTGACGTTGCCGCTCATGGCGACGTTGCCGCCCTTAACAGTCAGCCCGCCGCCCGTGAACGTCGTTTTATCGTTGAGGTTGAGCGTGCCGCCCTCCACCGTGACGCCGCCGCCCGAGGAAGAGATCTTCACGCCATAGCCGTCGCCCTCTGCCCCAAAATTGAGCGTGCCGCCATTGACGGTGAGGCTGCCCTCCGCCCCGAAATGCAACTCGGGGGACATGGTATCGGCGTTGTCGCCGGGTTGGATCGTGATGTTCGCGCCATCCGGGATCTCAACGGCTTCATTCACTTCGAATGCGCCGTTGACAAAGAGCTTGCCGCCGTTGTTTGCAGCGTCGTCGATCGCAGCTTGAAGAGAATCGTAGGTCTTTCTCCCCGCGCTTGTCATCGCATAGATCTCGGCGGAGAGGCTGTTGGTGACGTTGACGGTCCACGTTTTATCGTTGAGGTTGGTGCCGCCCGAATATTCGATCTTGACGGTCGTGGAGCCCTTCTTGTTCCCGCCCGTGAGGTTGATCGCAGAAAGATCTTGGCCGCCATTGCTCCCCGACACGGAGACGACCCCATCGTCGCCGGAAGTTACGGTGAACGTGCCGCCGTCGCCGCCCGCTTTCAAAACGGAGAGCTTGGAGCCGTCCTCTGTGAGGAGGGTGCTTGCCTGAATGGTTTCTCTTTGCTTGGTTTCGACGCCACTCGCTGCGCCGTTGCTCGGATCTGCTTTGTTTATTTTCCAAGATATGGTTTTGTAATCTGTACCGAGTGTCCACTTATATGCCGTGTTGGGAAGCACGATAAACGAATAGGACTTGCTGTCCGTCGCTTTTGTTGTTCCGCTAGGCAAAATTGTTGCTTGGGGCAACAATTTTATTTCATTTTTGTAAAAATAGTCGGCAAGCGGGTGTGTAATCTCGCTTCCCGTGTATGTAGTAGACCAAGTTTCCAAACTGTATTTGATAAGATAAGCATCGAGAAGCGTATCGGGAGTTTTGGTAACGGTGGCTGCCGAGCTAGCACTATCCGTATAGCCGTTCGCACCCAAATAGAACGTCTTGCTTATTTTCGTAAGCTCATCGTAATAATTGAAAAAGATCCTGCCAGCATCATCTTTCAACAGATGCTGATTGAGCTGCGGCAAGAAAAGTGCAAATTGGTTATTCCACGCAGACGTGAGCTCGCAATAATCCCAATGCGGGTTTGTCTTATCGTCCGTGATCGGAGTTGCCTTTATGCCGCTTGACAACGCCGCCGACTTCACGTTGAAGAAGAAGTATCTCGTCTGCCCTTTTTGCAAAATTTGCAGGATTGTTGTCGTTCCTGCCTGGCATAGTGTCGTCTTCCCGTTCAAAGAAATATTGAAAAGGCCTGAACCGGTATATCTCAACTCATAAGAGTACATCGAATAGCCCAACTGCGCCAAATCGGCTGCCGTCGCAAAACTAACCGCCGCCTGCGCTTCGACGGGCGCTTTGCGCGCCGCGCTGCGCATGGGCAGCATCACGCCGAGCACGACCGCCGCGCACATCAGTGCGGTGAGCGCCGCAAGAAAGATCTTCCTTGCCAAACTCATGTGTTTCTGTTCCATATCTTTCTCCTTTCGGATTTTTTCCCGTATCTTTTTGCGCTCTTCTTCCGCGCCGCGGGCGGGGCGGGCTGCGCCTCTGCGCTTCCGCTTCTTTTGCGCGGGTTTTTGCGCGTTTATTGCGCCATGCCCCGCGATGTCCCCCCGCCGTGCGTAAGCCCTCACTCACCGAGCGGCCCGAAATTCCCGCGTTTGCGGCCCTTTCCGTGGCCCTTGGTGTCCTTTTTTTTGGGGGGGCTTTCTTGGGAGGCGCGGGGGATCCTTGGAAATATGGTGAGTCCTCACTCACTATATTGCCCAAAAATTCCCTCCGCCGCGGGGGCGAAGGTCATTCGAAGAGGGCGACGAAGCCTCTGCTGACGAGCGTGAAGATCGCCTCACAGCTCTCCTCGGTGGCGGGGAGCTCGCCGCGGATGACGCGCTTTGCGAAGATGCCCGTCGTATCGAGGACGTAGGTCCACAGGTGGGCTTCGGTGAATTTTTCGGTGAAGTGCAATTTTTCGTTCACCGCGTGCATGAGCTGCCCGAAGTCGCGGAAATAGGTCGCCGCGGCTTCGCCGTCGTGCTTGAGCACCGTCTTGAAATAGGGCGAATCGCGGTAGGCGAAGTAGTAGATCGTCTCATAGCCGCACTGCACGAGAAAGCCGAAATACCTCATCCACAGGCCGCGGATCGCCCAAAGGACGGAGCGCGCATCTTCGAGCGGGGGCAGGCGGTAGCTGACGAAGAGCGCGGCGATGCGGCGGTGCATGCTCTCGAAACAAGCGTAGAGCAGGGCTTCCTTACTCTCGAAATACTTGTAGATGAGCGCCTCGGAGACCCCCATCTTGCAGGTGACTTGCTTCATGGAAAAACCGCCGAACCCTTTTTCGGAGACCAGCTGCATCGTTGTTTTGAGAAATTCCTGCCTGCGATCGGGCTTTTCCATGCGCACCGTCCAACCCTACATGCGGGTCGACTCTATTATAACGCGCGCGGGAGAAAAAGTCAAGCGATTTCCCCATTTTTCCCGCAAATCCGCATGCTTTGCTTTGCCCTGCGCCGCGCGAGGTTTTGGGGCTTTTGGCGCGGCGGGCGAAAATTCCGCACAAACGGCGGGCACGGCATGAAAAAACCGCCCACGGGGGCGGCTTTTTGCAAGTTCCGAGCGTTTTTCGGGGGCGTTTCGGGGCGCCGATGGAAGGCTTTTGGGCTCACTGCTGCTTCGCCCGCGCGACGAGCCCGCGGAACTCCGCGCGGAATTCGTCGCCCGACACGTAGTCGCCGAGCGCGTCGAGACGGGAGAGCACGGCGTCGAGCGACGCCTTGCCACGGTATTCGGAGTTGCGGAGCACCAGCCCGAACTCGGCGACGCAGGCGGCAAAGGCTTGGTCGTCGCCCCCCGAATTCTCGCAGGAGAGCGCGGAAGAGACGGTTTTATCGATACCGTCCACCGACTTATATCGGATCTCGGCGGTCGCGGCCGTGCCCGTGAAGCGCTCTGTGGGCACGAGCTCGTACATCACGGTGACGGTGAGATTGCTGCCGAGCTCGCCCGCGTCCTTTCCGGGATCGTTGAAATCCTCCTCGCTCATCAGCTTCATGTCGTAGCCGAGAATGCGGTAGGAGGCGACCGCCGCGGGATCGAAGGTGACGCCCGCCTTGGCGTCCTTTGCGACGGTGAAGAGGGTGCCCGCGAGTTCGCTCCCGAACACTTTCTTCGCCTCGAGCGGGGTATCGAGATAGGCGTAGTTGCCGTTGCCCGCGAGCGCGAGGGTCTCCATGATATCGTCGCGCATGTTGCCCATGCCCACGCCCACGACGGTGAGGAACACCCCCGTCTCCGCCTTTTCGGAGATCAGGCGCTTGAGCGAATCCACGCTCGACATGCCGACGTTGAAATCGCCGTCCGAGAGCAGGATGACGCGGTTGTTCCCGTCCTCGGCGTAGTACTTTTCGGCGCACCGATAGGCGAGTTGGAGCCCGCCCTCGCCGTTCGTCGAACCGTCCGCGCGCAGATCTTCGACGACGCGCAGGATCTCCTTCTTGCCCTCCTCGGTCGCAAGGGTGGGCTCGAGTTTCACCCCGACGCCGCTCGCGTAGACGACGATGGAGACGCGGTCGTTCCCGCCCAAACCGCCGACGAGGGTGTAGATCCCCTCCTTCACGAGATCGAGGGCGGTGAGACCGTCGCACACGCGCGCCGCCATCGAGCCCGAAATATCGATGAGAAAGGTGTAGTTGTTGCACGCCGCGTCGAGCTTCGCCTCCTGCGTGCGGATTCCGAATGTCGCGATCTTGTGGCCTTCCGCCCACGGGCAATCCGAGAGATAGGAGGAGACGGCGATCTCCCCCTCCTCGGGCGCGGGGTAGGCGTAGTCGAAATAATTGACGAGCTCCTCGATGCGGACGGAATCCCCCGCGATCTTGCGGCCCGCGTTGAGCTGGGAGCGCACCTGCGCATAATTCGCCGTGTTGCGGTCGAGCGAGAAGTAGCTCGAGGGCGCCGCCGACGTCTCCTTGAATTCCGCTTCGATGACGGAATTGTAGCTGTAATTGCCGCCCTGCTGCAGATCCGCAAACCCGCCCTCGCCCATAGTGCTGTCGGGCGCGTAGCCTCCCCATTCGCCCGCAGCGCCGCAGCCCGTAAGCGTCAGGCAGAGCGCGAGCGCCAGAGCCGCCGTAAGTTTCTTTTTCATGGTTCACCTCCGAGGTCGTTTGCCTATCCAACGCGGCGCCGCACGCCTTTGTCCCGCCGCGGGTGAAAATTTTTCAGGAAAACATCGCGAAAATGCGTTCGCAGCCGTATGCGGAGCTCGCCATGAGGTCGCAATAGACGAGATACTCGCCGCAGGGGAACATCGCCTGCGTGAGGTATTCCCCCCCTTCATAGGTCGTTTTTCGATATACGTCCCCCCGCTTCGGAAGATCCGCATAGGCGCCGTACTCCTCCGCGCGGCGCGCGGTGAGCTCGATCGCGATCTGCCCGCGGAGCACTTCGCCGTCCGCGGAATAGCCCACTTCGGCGAGGAGCAGCACGTCCTCCCCCTCCTCGGAGCAGAGCGTGTAGTTTGCCGAGGCGTTCCGCGAAAGGGAGAGACGGGCGAGGCGGGCGCGCAGAGCGGGAAGCTTTTCGGTGAGTTCGGTATACCCGATCGCGGTCCGCTCGGTGTGTTCTGCGGAGTACTTCGCGGGGCCCGCCGCGGGCAAGATCCGCCAGACGACCGAAAAGACCAGCAAAAAGCAAGCGGCCGCGGCTGCTGCGATGCCGATCCGTCCCCGCCGCCGTCTGCGGCGCATCTCCGCCTTCGCCGCGGAGAGATCGAGCGCGGGCGCCTCGACGCCGTCGAGGTAGTTCTCCACGCTGTTTTGGATCTTTTCGTCCTTCATATCTTCTGCCATGACAACGTTTTCACTCCCCGTCCTGTCCCGCGAGCGCTTCGCGCAATTTTTGTTCGGCCGCACGGATGAGGCGGTCCGCCGCAGATTTGCTCATCCCCGTCTCGCGGGCGATCTCCCGCACCGTGAGGTCGAGATAGTAGCGGTAGTAGATCATGCGCTTCTCTTCCTGCGTGAGGCGTGCCGCCGCCGCTTCGAGCACGAGCGCGTCCTCCCGCCGCCCGGGGCTGTAACGGTCGTCCGAGAGATGGAAAAAGGCGTCGATATCCTCCTCTGCGCGCACTTTGCGCTTCCGGAGAAGATCGAACGCCGTATTCCGCACGACGCGCATCACGAAGGCATACCCGTTGCCACCGCGGAAGGATCGCGCGCCGCGCGCGAGTTTGAGGAAGGATTCGGAGAGGATATCCTCCGCGTCCTCCCGCGTCTTTGCGATGCCGCGGGCAAGCGCATACATCCGCCCGCCGACGCGGCGGTAGATGAGATCGAGCGCTTCCGCATTGCCCGAAGCGACCATGCGGATCTCGCGATTCAGTTGTTCGAGTTCTTCGGGCGACACGTCTGTACCTCATGCACATTGTAGCACGGACGCGGAAAAAATGCAAGAAAATTTTTTCTCCGCAAAAGGCGCGCCCGCCGCCGCAGGGAGCGTAGATCCCGTTCTCCGCTTCCGCCCCGTCAAAGACATAGAAAAAAGCACCCACGGGGGTGCCTTATTGCCGTTTGAAGAACTCTTCGTAGACGGCGCGGACGGTGCGTTCGTAGTCCTCGTTGTCGACGCCGACGATGATGTTGAGCTCGGAGGAGCCCTGGTCGATCATGCGCACGTTGACGCCCGCGCGGGCGATCGCGCGGAACAGCCGCGCCGAAGTGCCGACGTTGCGGCTCATGCCGTGCCCCACGACGGCGAGCAGGGCGATGTTGTCGAAGGAGGTGATGCGGTCGGGATGGACCGCCGCTTCGATCTCCGCCTCGATCTGTTCGAGCGCGCCCCCCTTGAGCTGTTCGCTGTCGATGACGAAGGACATCGTGTCGATGCCCGAGGGCATGTGCTCGAAGGAGATGTTGTGCCGCGTCAAGACCTCGAGCGCGCGGTACGCAAAGCCGATCTCGGCGTTCATGAGCGACTTCTCGAGGAAGATGACGGTGAAATTCTTCTTGCCCGCGATGCCCGTCACGGGGCGGTCCTCGGCGTTCTCGCGCGGGTTGGGCAAAATGCAGGTGCCCTCGTCCTCGGGGCGGAACGTGTTGCGGATACGGATGGGGATGCCCGCCTCGCGCACGGGGAAGATGGACTCGCTGTGCATCACGTTGGCGCCCATGTAGGAGAGCTCGCGCAGCTCCCTGTAGGAGAGCGCCTCGATCCCCGCGGGACTCGGGACGATATGCGGATCGCAGGCGAGAAAGCCCGAGACGTCCGTCCAGTTTTCATAGAGGTCCGCGCCCGCCGCCCGCGCGACGATCGCGCCCGTGACATCGCTTCCGCCCCGCGAAAAAGTACATACGTGCCCCCCCTCGTCGGCGCCGTAAAAGCCCGCGACGACAGCGCGCGGTTTGCCCTTCAGGGCCGCGCGGAGGAGGGGATAGGTCGCCGCCGCGTCGAAACGGTCGCCGCGGAAACGGATGACTTCGCACGCGTCGAGGAAGGGAACGCCGAGGAGCGCCGCCATCACCCTGCCCGCGAGATATTCCCCGCGCGACGCGGTGAACGCCTCGGAACGCGCATCGAGCATGGCGCGCCCGACCTCTTCCAGCGCCGTCTCGACGTCGAACTCCGCGCCGCTCTCCCGCACGATGCTGCGGAAGCGCTCGCACACACGGGAAAACGCGGCGCCGAGCTTGCCCGTCGCGGTAAGCTCCTTGTGGGCGGCGAACAGAAGATCGGTCACTTTGTCGTCCCCGCTGTACCGCTTGCCCGGGGCGGAGACGACGATGTAGCGCCGCGCGGCGTCCTGCCCGATGATCTCCTTGACGCGGAGAAAGTTCGTGCCGTCCGCCATCGACGTGCCGCCGAACTTGCATACCTTAATCATACGCGATCTCCCTGCCCTCGAGAAGATAGCGGCTCGCGCCGTCGCTCGGGAAACAGTGTGCGGGGAGATATGCCCCGCCCGAGACCGCGTCGAACCAATCGTCGTCCGTAAACGGATCGAAACAAATGCCTACGCCCCCCGCCGAAAGCGCGCGTTTGAGGTCGGCGCGGCGCGAAAAATACTGCACGTCTCCCCCCTTTTCGCGCATCAGGCGCAGCAAAACGGCGTCCGCCTTTTCGATGACGTCGGCGCCCGTGCGCACGGAGAGCAGCAGGCTGCCGTCCCGCTTGACCTTGATTGCCTTGGAGAGCGCGGCGATGAGCGCGGCGTCGTCCCCGCAGGAAAGATAGCGGCTCATGGGCGCGCGGGCGGGTTGGGCGGTGAGGTCGACGAACTCGGCGAGCACGAAGCGCGCGGGGTGGGACGCGAGGCAATCGGCGGGGAGTGTAGTCTTTAATTGCTCCCAATGGCGCTTCGCCGCGGCGACGAAATCCACCCCTTCGGCGACGATGAAAGCCGTCCCGCGGAGGGAGATGTCGCCGAGCATTTCGGCGGCGAGGTCGTCGGGCAGATAGTAGCCCTTCAGCGTTCCGCCCTGCTCCATGAGTTCGAAATCGTAGAGAAGCTCGAGATCGTCCGTGCGGACCTGCATCACTCTCCCCTTTTTGTCGCGGAAATAGACGAGCGCGGGCGAAAATTCGAGGGGGCATGCGCGGCGGACGGAGAGGTCGCGCGCGGGATCCGCGGGCTTTGCCGCGGGGCGGAAGAGCGCCTTCTCCCCGGCTTCATCGGAATACTGCTCGAGGTCGAACGCGGCGACGATCCCCTGCCGCACCGTGCCGTCGGGAAAGGTCCGCTCGGTGAACACGGCGCCGCGGTTGAGCTTTTCGAGCGTGCCGTCCTCGAGGGCGGCATACATCCTGCTGCGGATCTCCTGCACGTCCTCCCCCGAGGCTTCGCCGCAGGTTTGGGGCAAAAGAAAGCGGAGCGCCGAGGGGGAATCCCCCACCGTATGCTCCACCCGCTCCCAAAGGCCGCGGTCTGCGGGCATGCGGTCGCCCGCGGGCACCGCCCACAGGGAGAAATTTTCGCGCGGGATCAGGATCCGCGGGATCTTGAAACAACTTTTCATAGCACCGCCAGACAGAGCGCCGCAACGCCGAAGCCGAGTGCGAGCGCGAGCAACTTCAGAGGGATATGTTCGAGCAGCAATTTTTTCAGCCGTTCCGGGAATTTCACTTCTTCACCTCCGCGTTGAATTCCTTCCAATAGTATTCCTTGAGAAAGGCGCGCAGCCCCTCGGAGTCCACATAGCGGGTGATCTCCCCGCGCTTGACGACGGAGACGATGCCCGTCTCCTCGGAGACGATGATCGTCGAGACGTCGGCGACTTCGGTGACGCCGATCCCCGCGCGGTGGCGGGTGCCGTATTCCTTGGGGAAATCCTTCTGCGTGAGAGGCAAAAAGCAGCCCGCCGCCTGGATCTTATCGCCGTAGATGATCATCGCGCCGTCGTGCAGGGGCGCCTTGGGGATAAAGATGCCCTCGATGAGCTGGTTGGAGATGTGCGCGCCGAGCGTGACGCCGCTATCGATGATCTCCTTGGGCAGGTTGCCGTTGGAGAGCACGATGAGCGCGCCCGTGTTGTTCTTGGAGAGGCTCTGCACCGCCTTGACGATGTTCGTGACGTATTCGTCGGCACGGGCGGTGACGGCGGTCATCTTCGCCGCCGCGGCGGTCGAGGCGGTGATGTTCGTCCGCTTCACGGAGTTCCAGATGCTGCGCTTGATCTCGGTGTGGAACAGGAACAAGAAGAACAGCGAGAGCAGCAAAAAGAACAGAAAAAACGTGCCCATGGTGAGGCTCTCGGAGAACACCGCGACGACGCCTACCGCGACGAGAAAGGCGAGATAGACGAAGATATATTTGCCCGCGTTGTTTTCCCAGAGCATTTTGAGCACAAAATAGATGATCACCGCGGCAAACAGCGTGGTGACGAGAAGCAGGCAGAACATCCCCCCGTGAAAGGGCGAAAAGACTGCCTTCAATCGTTCCGCGATCTGATCGGGTGCGGTCATAATACCTCCTTTCCGTGTGCGAATTTCCACACACGTCCCTCATGTTTCGTCCGTGCGGCGCACGAACGCCCTCCCTGCGCGCGGCGGCCGCCGCCCGCGCAATGTCTGCACTCTATTATACTTTGTTTTGCGGAATTTGCAAAGCGTTTTTTCGTGATTTTGCGTCATCCGAAGAAGATTTTCGCGACCGCGGCGGAAAGCGCCCCCGATTTGGTGTATTTTCCGCTCCGCATGCCCGCGGAGAGATCGTAGAGCGCGGCGTAGAGCTCCCGCGCGCGCCCCTTGCCGAGGCGGGCGACCGTCTCCCTGTTCTTGCGGACGGCGTACGCCTTGATGCCGAGCGCCCTTGCGATCTCCTCGTCGGACCCCGACATCGAGGCGATCTCGGCGAGCGAACGGAAGTGCGCGGTGAGCGCGGCGAGCGCGGCGTTTTCATCAAATCCCTTCTCCATGAGATCGTGCAGGATCTCCGAAAAAACGGTACCGTTCCCCCGCGAAGCCGCCTGCGTGAGCTCGTAGATCTTGTAGTCGACGTCCTTCGCGACGTACGCCTCGACGGTCTGCCGCGTGAGCGCGCCCCCCTCGCCGAGGAGCAGGGCGAGCTTGCGCACTTCGAGCCGCATGCGCGCCGCGTCGAAGTTGCAATAGCGCACCATGAGGGCAACGGCGTCGCTCTCGGGGCTGAGCCCCGCCCGCCGCGCGAGCCCGAACAGCCAGCGGCAGAGCACTTCCTCGCTCTCCCGCCCGCAGTCGACGAACACGAGCCCCTTCTTCTTCGCGAGTTCGTTCTTCTTCGCCCCCGTGTTGACGATGGCGAGCACCGTCGTCGCGCAGGGCGCGGCAAGATAGGCGGCGACCTTCTCCCACTCCTGCGCGGTGGGGTAGAATTCATAGAGGCGGACGAGGCGGAGCGCATCGAAAAACGGCATCGTGTAGAGAGAGGAGATCAGCTCAGTGAACTTCTCCCCCTTCAGCGCCTCTCCCTCGTAGCGTACGTCGTTCAGTGCGGGTTGGGTGAGCCCACACGCCGCGCGGATGGAGGAGACGGCGTGGTCGCGGAAATACGCCTCCTCGCCCTGGATGAGATAGGCGCGCGAAAGGCCCTCTTTCAGACTTTTTGCGAGCTCTGTAAACTTCATAGCGCTTTGATTATACCATCCTTGAAGAAAAATATCAAGCCCGCGTCCGCACTGTCGACAAAGAAATCGGCGGCGGGCGCGAACGTCCCGCCGAAATCGAAGGCGACGACCGCCCCGTAGCCCGTGACGACGAGGGTGGAGCGGGTCTCGAAGCGGAAGCCGAGCCCGCCGATCTGCGCCGTCTCGCCAAAGACGACCGCAGTCTCCCGCAGTCCCGTCGCCACCTCGTCCCGCGCGTAAACCGCGTCCGCGCCCAAAAAGGCGGCGACGTTGATGGCGCGCATCTCGTCGTCGGCGATCACGAACACGCCGTCGAGCTTTCCCCCGTAGGTGCGGGCGAGAAAATCCTTGCAGTCGGCAAGGGAAATCTCATCGTCGATGACGAGCACGGCGGTATCTGGCGTGCGGACGAGCGCAGCCCTGCCCGTCTCCGCGCAGACGTCGACCCGTCCTCCCGCAAATACGACGTTTTGGAAGAGCAGCACCGCGGTGAGCAGCACGGCGAGCGCGCCCGCGAGCAACGCCCGCGCGCTCGCACGCATGCGAACCCGTTCCGAGAGCACGACGCACCCCGCCGAAATCAGGGTCGCGCCCCCGCCGAGCGCAAAGCCCGTGAGCGCGAAATCGAAGCTCCCCGCCGAGAACAAAATCAAAAAGATCGACAGCATCCCCCGGGGGATCGCGAGGATCGCGCCCGCCGCGAAGGGCAGGATGAGGGCGAGCACCGCCCCGAGGAGCACCGTGAGAAAGAACACAGGCAGCACGGGCACGAGGAGGAGATTGAGCAGGGTCCCCCACACCGAAAAATAGCCGAAGCAGTCGAGCAGGATGGGGAAGGTAAAGAGGTGCACCGAGAGGTTCGCGGAGAGGTAGCGCGCGAAAAACGCGGGCAGACGGATCTTGCGGAACGCCCGCGAAAACGTCCCCGAAAAGAGCGCCAGCCCCACGCACGCCCCGAAGGAGAGGCGGAAGCCCGCCGCAAACCACTGCGCGGGCGAAAAGGGCAGGATCAGGAGCGCGGCGAGCGCGAGCGATTGCAGAAAGTCGTATTTGCGCCCGAACGCGCGGTATGCCCCCGCGACGCCGCACATGATCGCCGCGCGCACCGAGGAGACCGTAAAGTTGCAGAACGCGGCGTAGAGCACGGCTGCGCCGAGGGCGGGCAGGAAGGCGTATTTCTTGCACGGTTTTTTGAAAACGAGGCACACTGTCCCAAATAAAATGCCGATGTGCAGCCCCGAAACGACGAAGATGTGCGCGACGCCGCCCCGCCGCACCTCGCCGATCAGCCCGCGGTCCATGCCGTGCGAATTGCCCGTGAGGAGCGCATAGGCAATCTGCGCCGACTCCCCCTCGAGCCCCTGCCCGAGGCGGTCGTAGAGCGCGGCGTTGAGACGGAGCAGCGGATTTCCCGATCTTCCCACCTTCTCCGCCGCCGTCTCCGAGGCCTCGTAGCGGATGTCGTTCGGGAGATCGTAGGTGAGGACGAGCCCGCCCTCTTCGAGGCCGAGCTTGTGCACGCGCGCCGTGAACGTCACGAGGTCGCCCGCACGGAACGCCTCCGTCTCGAGGGTGACCGAGAGCTTCCCGCCGCGGGGCACGCCGTCGATCGCGAGATCGCCGAGCAGCACATCGGTGCGCCCCGTGTTCACCGTGAAGGAGACGACGACGCCCGTCACCGTGTGTTCCCCGCTCTCCGCGCCCCGCCCGAAGCGCACGGCAGAAAGGTGCGCCAGCCCCGCCCCGAGCCCCGCAAAGAGCACGACGGCGCCGAGCAGCGCGAAGGTGCGTTTCCACGAGAGCGGAAAGAGGGCCAAGGGAAGCAGAAGGCAAAAGAGAAGATCCGAGGGCGCAAAACCCCCGAACCGTATGCGGAAATAGAGGAAGATCCCGAAGATCAGCCCGAACGCGCAAAACACGAGCGGACGGAAATTGACACGGGCCTTTGCTTGCTCCCTCTCCATGCTCCCCTCCGTGCGGTCCGCCCGTGCGGACCGCCCCTTTTCCCCAATGTTATACCACACTCCCCCGGAAATGTAAAGTATTTTGCGAAAAAGCTCCGCCCGCGCAGCGCGGAGAGGTCCCGCGGGGCGCAGGTATATTTTTTCCCCGAACCGTCGAAACTCATGCTGCGGTGAGCATGAATTCGCCCCGCTACATAAAATAATAGCGGAGCAGCTCACGAAGGAGAAAGGACGAATGACGGTCAAACGCGGCGAACTCTATTATGCCGATCTCTCCCCCGTGGTGGGGAGCGAACAGGGCGGGATCCGCCCCGTGCTCGTTGTGCAAAACGACACGGGCAACAAATATTCCCCCACCGTGATCGCCGCGGCGGTGACGAGCAAGATCCGCAAGGCGCGCCTTCCCACGCACATCGAACTGCCCTCGGCGTTCGGGCTGCAAAAGGACTCCGTGATCCTGCTCGAACAGATCCGCACGATCGACAAACGGCGGCTCATGTCCCGCATCGGGGAACTTCCCGCCTCCACGATGTCCCGCGTCAACCGCGCCATCCTCATCAGCCTCGGCTTCGGCGAACAATGACGGCACGCCCTGTTCTTACAAAAAAACGCACGGCATGGGTGCGTTTTTTTGTGTTTTTCGGGTCATTCGAAGCGGTAGGCAGTCCTGTGGGAATAGACCTCCCCGGGGCTCAAATAGGAGCTCCCGAGCGCCTCGTATTCGGGCACGTTGGGGTTGTTCGGGATCGCCTGCGTCTCGAGGCAGAAGCCCGCCCGCTTGCCATAGTAGGCGTGCTTGCCCTCCTGGTGCAGCCCGTTGCCCGAATAGAACTGCACGGCGGGCAGATCGGTGAAGCAGCGCATCGTGATGCCCGTCTTGGGCCCCGTGACGCGGCCGTATTCGCGGTACCCCGCCCCGTTCAGGATGTAGCAGTGGTCGTAGCCGCCGCCCTGTTTGAGATCGGGATCGTCCGCGTCGATGTCCCGCCCGATCGCCTTGGGCGTGCGGAAATCGAAGGGGGTGCCCGCGACGTCGCGGAACCCGCCCTGCGGGATCATCGCGGGGTCCGTCGGGGTGATCCTGTCGCCGTCGAGGAAGAGGATGTGGTCGAGGACGGAGCCCTCCTGCTCGCCGTTGAGATCGAAATAGGCGTGATTGGTGAGGTTGAGCACGGTGCGGCGGGTCGTCGTCGCGCGGTAGTCGATCGTGAGCTCGTTGCCGCGGAAGGTGTAGACGACGCGCACGGTGAGCTGCCCGGGGTAGTTCTCCTCGCCGTCGGGAGAGACGTAGGTGAGCGCGAGGGCGTAGTCGTTGACCCGCTCGGCCCGCCACATCTTGCGGTTGAACCCCTCTTTGCCGCCGTGCAGGTGGTTGCCGCGGTCGTTGAGATAGAGCTGATAGGGCTTGCCGTCCACGCAGATCTTGCCCGCGCCGATGCGGTTGCCGAACCTGCCGATGAGCGCCCCTAAATAGCCGCCGTTCATCTCGTAGCCCGCGACGTCGTTGTAGCCTAAAATCACATCCGTGGGCGCCCCGTTTTTGGCGGGGATCACGACGCTCTGCACGATGCCGCCGAAGTCGAGGATCGTCGCATGGGCGGCGCCGTCTGCGATGGTGTAGGCGGTGACGGTCTCCCCCGCTTGGGTTTTCCCGAAAATCTTGCTCGTGATCATAAAATATCCTCCGTTTTCTCCATTATAGCACGCTTTGCCGAAAAAGTAAATAAATTTACGGAACTTACCCAAACTGCGCGTATGCAGAAAAAATTCGTTCCCTTTGCGGTCGCGGTGCTTGCGATCCTCTTGATCTTGTTCGCGCACATCGGGGCGCGCCTCACCGCCTCGGCGCCCGCCTTCACCTTTGCGGAAGCGGAACGCGAGGTGTACCTCACCTTCGACGACGGCCCCAGCACCGTCGTCACCAACCGCATTCTCGACGCCCTGAACGAGGAAAACGTGAAGGCGACCTTCTTCATCGTGGGCGAGCGCGTCCACGGGCGGGAGGAGACCTTAAAACGCATCGCCGCCGAGGGACATACCCTCGGCGTGCACTCCAACACCCACCGCTACGATGAGATCTATGCCTCGGACAAGGCGTTTTTGCAGGACGTCTCCGCCTGCGCCGCCATCATCGAGGCGACGGCGAAGGTCAAGCCCCGCGTCTACCGCTTCCCCGGCGGCGGAAAGCACAAGAAGAAGGCCGAGCTCCTGCGGGGCATGGGCTATGAGATCGTCTTTTGGAACGCCGTCTGCGGCGACGAGGAGATCCCGAACGCCGACAGCGCGACGCTCGTGCAGACCGCCATCGATACCGCCAAGGGCAAGCGCAAAGTCGTGCTCCTCTGCCACGATTCGGCGCCCCACGTCCCCACCGCAGAGGCGCTGCCCGAAATCATCCGCCATTTCCGCGCCGAGGGCTATGCCTTCAAGGCGTTCTGACGCCGTTTTTCGCCGCAGGGCGCGCGCTTTTTTGCACGCGGGCGACGCTGCAACGCCACACCGCGCACCGCCTTCATGAGTTCGGAGAGCGGCACGAGAAGCACCGAGAGCCCGAACACGATCCCCCACTGGGGCGCCGTGAGCGCCGTGAGCCCGAAGAGGTGCCGCAGCGGCGTCGCCACGAGGAGCACGGAGAGCAGGATCCCCGCCCCCACGGTGAGAAGCAGCGCGCGGTTGGAGAGGAAGTCTCCCGCCCGTTGGGGCGCACGGCTGCGCACGTTGAAGGCGTGGAAGAGTTCCAGAAGGGAGAGCGCGACGAACGCCATCGTGCTCGCGGTGCCGTTCCCCCAGAGGCGGGCGGCGACGACGAACAGCGAAACGACGATCGCGGCCTGCATCACGCCGTAGAAGCAGATCTCGAGCAGTGCGGCGGGGGCGTAGATCTCGCTGTCGCGCACGGGCGGCCGCGCCATCGCGCCCTGCGTCCGCTCCACGCCGAGGGCGAGCACGGGCAGGGAATCGGTGATGAGGTTGACCCAGAGCAGCTGCGTCGAGGTGAGAAAATCCAGCCGCCAGAAGAGCAGGGAGACGGCGAGCACGCACAGCACTTCGGCGAGATTGGTCGCGAGGAAGAAGTCGATCGTCTTTTTGATGTTGAAAAAGACGTTCCTCCCCTCCTCGACGGCGCGCACCATCGTCGCGAAGTTGTCGTCGGAGAGCACGATGTCCGCGGCGTTCTTGGTGACGTCCGTCCCCGAGCCCATCGCGACGCCGATGTCCGCGGCGCGGAGCGCAGGCGCGTCGTTCACGCCGTCCCCCGTCATCGCAACGGTCTCGCCGCGGGAACGCAGCGCGTCTACGATCTCCCGCTTGTGCTTGGGCGAAACGCGCGCGTACACCGAATATTTCCATACATTTTGCGCGAATTTTGCCCCCATGGCGTCGATTTCGTCGCCCGTGACGATCTCCTCTTCGCGCGACGCGATGCCCAGCCGCCGCGCGATCGCGAGCGCCGTTTCGGGGCTGTCCCCCGTGATCATGACGGTGCGGATGCCCGCCTCCTTGCAGGTCGCGACCGCCTCGCGCACCCCCTGTTTGGGCGGATCGAGCATGGCGGCGAGCCCGCAAAAGACGAGCTCCGATTCCTTCTCCCCGTAGGCGAGGGCGAGCACGCGGTACGCCCGCGCCGAGAGTGCGGCGATCTCTCTGCGGATCTCTGTGCGGTCCGCGGGGGTCATCGCGCGGACATGGGCGTCCTGCACGCGGTCGCAGAGGGAAAGCAGGACGTCCGCGCCCCCCTTCACGTAGAGGCGACGCTGCTCTCCGAAGGCGCACAGCACGCTCATGCGTTTCCGTTCGGAGGAAAACGGGGTGCCGCCCATCCTGCGGAAGGCAAAGGAAAAGCCGCAGCGGTCCGCATATTCGAGCAGGGCGATCTCGGTTGGGTCGCCGAGGTACGCCCCCGCGCTCCCCTTCACGGTGTTGCACGCGCGGACGCACCGCAGCATCTCTTCCCGCGCTTCGGCGGCGTGCGCAAAGGGCACGAATTCCTCCACCGTCATGCGGTTTTCGGTGAGCGTCCCCGTCTTATCCGTGCAGATGACGCTGCAACCGCCCAGCGCTTCGACGGCGGAGAGCTTGCGCATGACCGCCCGCGCCTTGGCCATCCGCTGGACGCCCATCGCGAGGATGACGGTGACGACGGCGCCCATGCCCTCGGGAATCGCCGCCACCGCGACGGCGACCGCCGCCATGAGGTTCTCGAGCAGGGTGAGCCGCCGCGCGAAAAGTCCCCCGAGAAAGAGGACGCCCGCGATCGCGAGCACGACCGCGGTGAGGATCTTTCCGAGGCGGGAGATCGTGCGATCGAGGGGGGACGGTGTTGTTTTTTGCTCGCCGAGCATTGCGGCGATGCGCCCCATTTCGGCGTCCATGCCCGTCGCCGTGACGACACACCGCGCCGTGCCCTTCACGCAGTAAGCGGAGAGAAATGCCGTGTTCCTGCGCTCGGAGAGCCCGCGCTTTTCCACAACGCAGTCGTATTTGCGCACGGGGCGGGATTCCCCCGTGAGCGCCGATTCGTCGCAGCGGAAGTCCTCCGAGGAGAGGATGCGGCAATCCGCGGGAACGCGGTCCCCCTCCTCGAGTTCGATGACGTCGCCCACGACGAGCTCTTCGGCGTCGACGACCGTGATCTTGCCGTCGCGCACCGCCTTCGCCGTACACTTCGAGAGCTTTTTGAGCTTCTC
Organism: uncultured Clostridia bacterium; assembly: GCA_947624445.1. Taxonomy (GTDB): domain Bacteria; phylum Bacillota; class Clostridia; order Christensenellales; family Borkfalkiaceae; genus Gallimonas. The sequence goes on from CANQKF010000010.1 coordinate 31,269, forward strand.
GAGGGCGGAATCGGCGCGGTACTCCTGCAAGAAGCCCACGACGGCGTTCAGGAAGATGACAGCGAGCAGGATGCAGGTATCGACGAGCTCGGCGCTGTCCCGCGTGAGGAAGGCGAGCACCCCCGAGAGGATCGCCGCGGCGATCAGGATCAGGGTCATGAGGTCCTTGAACTGCGAAAAAAAGAGCCGCAGTCTGCTCTTTTTCTTGCCCTCCCGAAGGATGTTTGCGCCGTATTTTTCGCGGCGTGCCGCCGCCTCCCGCGCGGAGAGCCCCTGCGCCGTGGCGTGGAGCGACGCGAGCACTTCTTCCGCGGGATACCGATACTGTTCCATACCGTCATGATATTCGCCCCGCGGGACAAATATGACGGCGTGCGCCCTACATACAAGGAGACACTATGCCTGCAAGCATCACACATGAGCTCATCGCGGAGGCGGCGCTCGCACGGCTCGACGCCGCGGCACGGCGGACGGCGCACCGCGCGCCCGCCTACTACTTTCTCGGCGCGCAGGGGCCCGACCTGTTTTTCTTCTACCGTCCCCTCGCGTTTTCGCAAAATCTCGGGCGGCTATTGCACAAGGAGCACGTATACCGATGGTTTCAGGGCCTGCGCGCGGCGCTCGAGGATTTCACGGGGGAGGCGTTCGAGGACTGCCTCGCCTACGCGATGGGGTACGTCACGCACTTTGCGGCCGACGTCGTTTTTCATCCCGTCGTCTACCGCCTCGCGGAGGGCAGCGGAAGCGCACGGCTCGCCCACCAGCAGATCGAAAACCACTGGGACGTATGGTTTTTAAGGCACATCCGCGGGCTGGGCGTGAAGGAGTATTCCTTCCCCTTCGACCTCGCCCCCATCCGCGAGGACGGCGTTCTCTTCCGCTATCTGTGCACGGCGGCCGGCACGCTCGGAATCCCGCTCTCGGAACGGGCGTTCTCCCGCACCCTCCGCCTCTTTTCGCTCTATCTGAAACACTTCCATTCCGCCCGCACCAAACTTCTGCACTACGCGGGGCGGGCGCGCTTTTCCCCGCAGGAGATCGGAGCGGATGAAGTCGTCCGCGGGGAGAAGCTCCGCACGGCGGCGGGCGGCACCGAGGACATCGAGGAGCTCTTTATGCGGGCCGTCGAAAAGAGCGGGGAGGGCATCCGCAGCTTTCTCGACGCCTTCAATGCGGGCGCGCCCCTCCCCGAAGCATTCTTCTCCGTGCACCTGCTCACGGGCAAACCTCTGCGCGAGACGGGCGAACGCGGATAACGGCCGCGGCGCCGCGACCCTCCCTCGGGTCGCGGCGCCGCGCACATTCTGCCGATATTTTATAGGATCCACGCACGGAAGGGGCGGAAGGCCGAGGGGATCGCATACCGCGCGCCGATCTCCTCGCGCGTCGCCCAAAGGAACTCCCCGAAGGGGCGCAAAGCCCGAATAAAATACCCCGTCATCCGCCATTCGACGTGTGTGAACAAAAATTTTGCCTTGCGGACTTCGAGGATCTCCCCGTAGGCGGCGGGGTCGGTCTCTTTGAACACGGGAAAGCCGTACATGCCCGCAAGCAGCTCCCCCTTCTCCCGCCTGACGAGGGCGTAGCGCTCCCCGCACTGCAATACGAGGACGGTCACTTCCTCGATCCGACGCGCCCGCTTTTCGGCGAGGACGGGATAGCGGGTCTCCTCGCCCGCCGCGTGCGCCCTGCACAGCCCGCGCCACGGGCACGCTTCGCACAGGGGCGCCCCGTTCGGCAGGCAGACGATGGCGCCGAGCTCCATGAGCGCCTCGCAAAACGCCCCCGTCTCGGGGGGATAGACCTCCTTCAAACGGGCGGAAAATTCCCTCTTCGCGCGCTCGTCCGCACATCTGCCGTCGGCGAGCAGCCGCGTGAGGATTCGCACCACGTTCCCGTCGACGGCGGGCGCCGCAAGTCCGAGCGCGATCGAACAGATCGCCCCCGCCGTGTAGTCGCCGACCCCCGGCAATGCGCGCACGCCCTCCCACGTCGTCGGGAAGCCCTCCCGCGCGACGATCTTTGCCGCCCTGTGGAGGTTGCGGGCGCGGGAATAGTAGCCGAGCCCCTCCCATGCCTTCAAGACCTCCTCTTCGGAGGCGTCCGCGAGGGCCTCCGCCGTCGGAAAGCGGGATAAAAAGGCGACGTACCGCTCCTTCACCGCCTCGACGCGGGTCTGTTGGAGCATGAGCTCGGAGACGAGCACGGTGTACGGCGAGACGTTCTTCCGCCACGGCAAATCGCGCTTATTTTCGCGGAACCACGCGAGAAGGGGCAAAACGGCATCGCGGAGCAGCGTCTCCATCAGAAGAGCCCCGTGATGTTGCCGTTTTCGTCGACGTCGATCTTCTCCGCGGCGGGCCGCTTGGGCAGCCCCGGCATCGTCATGATGTTGCCCGTGAGCGCGACGACGAACCCCGCGCCCGCCGAGACGCGGACGGCGCGGACGGTGACGTCGAAGTCCGTCGGGGCGCCGAGCTTGGTTGCGTCGTCGGAGAAGGAGTATTGCGTCTTTGCCATGCAGACGGGCGTGTTCCCGAAGCCGAGTTTTTCGAGCGCCGCGATCTGCTCCTCCGCCTCGGGCGTGTAAATGACCCCCCTCCCTCCATAGATCTTTCGGACGACGAGCCCGATCTTCTCCTTGATGGGGAGGACGGGATCGTAGGCGTAAGTGAAGTTGTTTTCGGTCTCCGCGAGACGGACGACTTCCTCCGCGAGCGCCTCGCCCCCCTTGCCGCCCTCCGCCCAGACGGTGGAGAGCCGCACGTTCACGCCGAGCGCCTTGCAGCGTTCGATGACGAGCGCGATCTCGGCGTCGGTATCCGCGGGGAATCGGTTGATCGCCACAACGGCGGGGAGCATATATACGTTTTTGATGTTGGAGACGTGCCGAAGGAGGTTGGGAAGCCCGCGCTCGAGCGCCCCGAGATCTTCGCAGGAGAGCTGCGTCTTATCGAGCCCGCCGTGCATTTTGAGGGCGCGGACCGTCGCCACGATGACGACGGCGGAGGGCTTCAAGCCCGCGAAGCGGCACTTGATGTCGAGGAACTTCTCGGCGCCGAGATCTGCGCCGAATCCCGCCTCGGTGACGACGTAATCTCCGAGTTTCAGCGCGGCGCGCGTCGCGACGACCGAGTTGCACCCGTGGGCGATGTTCGCGAAGGGGCCTCCGTGGACGAGCGCGGGCGTGCCCTCGAGGGTCTGCACGAGGTTGGGCTTCATCGCGTCCTTGAGGAGCGCCGCCATCGCCCCCGCCGCCTTGAGGTCCCCCGCCGTGACGGGCCGGCCCGCGTAGGTATACCCCACGATGATGCGGGCAAGGCGGGCCTTGAGGTCCTCCATGGAGGTCGCGAGACAGAGGATCGCCATGACCTCGGAAGCGACGGTGATATCGAAGCCGTCCTTTCTCGGCACCCCCGATTTGGGACCGCCGAGCCCGTCCTCCACATAGCGGAGTTGGCGGTCGTTCATATCCACGCACCGCTTCCACGTGACGCGCGCGGGGTCGATGCCGAGTTCGTTCCCCTGGAAGATGTGGTTATCGAGCATGGCGGCGAGCAGGTTGTTCGCCGCACCGACGGCATGGAAATCGCCCGTGAAGTGAAGGTTGATATCCTCCATCGGGACGACCTGCGCATACCCGCCGCCCGCAGCGCCCCCCTTGATGCCGAATACGGGGCCGAGCGAGGGCTCGCGGAGCGCCACGACCGTCTTTTTTCCGAGGCGGGAGAGCCCGTCGGCGAGCCCGATGGTGGTCGTCGTCTTGCCCTCGCCCGCGGGCGTGGGCGTGATGGCGGTGACGAGGATGAGCTTGCCCTCCTTCGTCCTCCCTGCGAGCGCCGAGGGGGCAAGTTTTGCCTTGTACTTGCCGTAGTACTCGATGTCGTCCTCGTTGAGGCCGAGCTTTTGGGCAATCTTTAAGATGGGCTCTTTTTCCGCCGCCTGTGCGATCTCGATATCGGTTTTCATGGATCCTCCTTTTTTTGTTCACAAAATTTCTCGTGCCGAGAAATTTTCGTGAGGGGTGAAGTCGGTGCATTTCTCGATTTTATCGACCACGTACCCCGACGTTCTCACATACAACAAGCGCATGAATGCGCAAATTGTGGCGCGCAGCGCAAAAGCGTGGTTTTGCTCGAGCAAGGAAGTTCGTGGGTTCACGAAATTTCTCGTACCGAGAAATTTCCGTGAGGGGTTAGGTGGGTGCATTTCTCGATTTTATCGGCCACGTACCCCGCTGTTCTCACATACAACAAGCGCATGAATGCGCAAATTGTGGCGCGCACGGCGAAAGTGAGATTTTATACTCCCGTCGGCTTTCTGCCCGGCCTCTACCCCCTCCGAAGAAGGGGTACGCGCGGGAGCCGTGGCGGAAGCATCGCCCCCCACCACCGCTGCGCGGAGCCTCGCGCACGGGTAGAACCCCGTGCTTGGTCGGCATTTGCCCTTGCATATGGGCAAATGCGAAAAGAATTTTGCGCTAAGAGTTATCAACTCTTAGCAGAATGCAAAATTCTTCCCCCAATGGGGCAGCCAAGGGTTCCCCCCATCCGTCGCGGCGGAGCCGCGACACCCTCCCCCCAAAGGGGGTAGGGCTTGGGCGGGGGTTCCCCCAACGGGGGGTAGGGCTCTCGTCGTGACCGTAAACCTGCAAAATCGCAATTTGTTTTCAAGCCTTAAAGTACTTCACGGCGCTTTCGAAGAGTTTCATATCATAATTCCCGAGCACGTTCTTGTAGAGCCCTGCGGCGGTGCGCTCCGCATGCCCCATCTTGCCGAAAATGCGGCCGTCGGGCGAGAGCAGACCCTCGACGGCATAGGCGCTGCCGTTCGGGTTGAAGCGCACGTCCATCGTCGCGTTGCCCTTGAGATCGACGTATTGCGTCATGATCTGGCCTTGCTCCGCGAGCGATTTTATGAGCGCTTCGTCTGCGCAGAACCGCCCTTCCCCGTGGGAGACGGGCACCGAGTAGATCTCGCCAGGCGCGACGCCCGCAAGCCACGGCGAATTCACCGAGGCGACGCGCACCCGCACGATGCGGCTCTGGTGCCGCCCGATGTCGTTGTAAGTGAGGGTAGGGCAGGTCTCGTCTGGTTCGATCATCTTGCCGTAGGGCACGAGGCCGAGCTTGATGAGCGCCTGGAAGCCGTTGCAGATGCCGCCCATGAGCCCGTCGCGTGCGCCAAGCAGCGCCTCGATCTCGGCGCGGATGCCCTCGCTGCGGAGGAACGCCGTGATGAACTTGCCCGAGCCGTCGGGTTCGTCCCCGCCCGAAAATCCGCCCGGCAGGAACAGGATCTGCGCCGTGCGCAGCTTTTGGGCGAACAGCTCCGCCGACCGCGCGACTTCCGCCGCCGTACGGTTGCGGATGACGAAGATCTCGGGCTCCGCGCCCGCGTCGGCGAACGCCTTCGCCGTGTCGTATTCGCAGTTGGTCCCGGGGAATACGGGCAGGAGCACCTTGGGCGTCTCGGTCAGCACCGCGGGCGCAGCCGTGCTCCGCATGCCGCTCATGAAGTTCTCCACGGGGCGGTCGGGCGCGGGAACGTTGCAGGGATACACCGGTTCGAGCCGCTCCTCGTAGATCGCGGTGAGCTCGGAGAGCGGGAGCAGGTCGAGACCGAAGGAAATGCTCTCGGATTCGGTCGTCTGCCCGACTTCCTCGCCGATCTCGGCGTCCTCGGAGAGCTCGAGCAGGAAGGCGCCATAGGCATAGGAGAAGATCTTTTTGAGCCCGAAGCCGTCCGCAAAGCGGAAGCCGATGCGGTTGCCGAGGCACATTTTGAGGATGCCCTCCGCGACGCCGCCGTAGCCCGGGGTCCACGCCGAGACCGCCTTGCCCGAGCGCAGAAGCGCGGTGACGGCACGGAAATTCGCGATGAGCGACGCCGCCACGGGAAGCCCTTCGGCATCGTAGACGGGCGAGAGCAGCACCACCTTGTGCCGCGTGCCCTTGAACTCGGGGGAGACCGCTTCGCCGGCGACGCCCGTCGTCACCGCGAAGGAGATGAACGTGGGCGGGACGTCGATGTGCTCGAAGGTGCCGCTCATCGAATCCTTGCCGCCGATCGCGGCGACTTTGAAGTCGGTCTGCGCCTTGAAGGCGCCGAGCAGCGCGGCGAGCGGCTGCCCCCAGCGCGCGGCGTCCTTGCCGGGCTTCGGGAAGTACTCCTGGAAGGAGAGATATACGTCGTCGAAGCTCGCCCCCGTCGCGATGAGCTTGGAGAGGCTCTCGACGACGGCGAGATACGCCCCGTGATAGGGGCTCTTTTCGGCGATGTGCGGGTTGCCGCCCCACGCCATATAGGAGACGGCGTCGGTATGCCCCCTCTCGGAGGAGATGAGGTGTACCATCGCCTGCGGCGGGGTCATCTGGTACTTCCCGCCGAAGGGCATGAGCACGGTGCCTGCGCCGATCGTCGCATCGAACCGCTCCGCGAGTCCGCGCTTGGAGCAGACGTTGAGATCGCCCGCGAGCGCGCGCATCCCCCCGATAAACGACATAGGTACCTCGCGTTCGAAGCCTTCCGCCCGCGCGGGTGCGGCGTCCGTGTGCTTCTCGGCGCCGTTGGAATTCAAAAATTCGCGGGAGAGATCGACGATCGTCCTGCCGTTGAACCGCATGCGGAGACGGGGAAGCGCGGTGACCGTCGCGATGACCGTCGCCTCGAGGTTTTCCTCCGCGGCATACGCGAGGAAGCGCTCCGCATCGGCTGCGCCGACGACGACCGCCATGCGTTCCTGCGATTCGGAAATGGCGAGTTCAGTGCCGTCGAGCCCGTCGTATTTCTTGGGGATCGCGTTCAGGTCGATCTCCAGCCCGTCGGAGAGTTCGCCCACGGCGACGGAGACGCCCCCCGCGCCGAAGTCGTTGCAGCGCTTCACGAGCAGCATCGCGTCGCGGTTGCGGAAGAGCCGCTGGAGTTTGCGCTCCTCGGGCGCATTGCCCTTCTGCACCTCCGCGCCGCACGAGAAAAGGGACCCTGCCGTGTGCGATTTGGAGGAGCCCGTCGCCCCGCCGCAGCCATCCCGCCCCGTTCTGCCGCCGATGAGGATGACCTTATCGCCCGCCTTGGGCGTCTCCCGCCGCACGTTGGCAGCGGGCGTCGCGCCGATCACCGCCCCGATCTCGAGCCGCTTTGCGACATACCCGGGGTGATAGATCTCGTCGACCTGCCCCGTCGCGAGCCCGATCTGGTTGCCGTAGGAGGAATACCCCGCCGCCGCCGTCGTGACGATCTTCCGCTGGGGAAGTTTGCCGGGCAGCGTATCCTTCACGGGCGCGAGCGGATCCCCGGCCCCCGTCACCCGCATCGCGGCATACACATAGCCCCGCCCCGAGAGCGGATCGCGGATCGCCCCGCCGATGCAGGTCGCGGCGCCGCCGAAGGGCTCGATCTCGGTGGGATGGTTGTGGGTCTCGTTCTTGAAGAGGAGCAGCCAATCCTGCGGCGCGCCGTCCACCGTGATGTTGATCTTCACCGTGCAGGCGTTGACTTCCGCGCTCTCCTCGAGGTTTTCGAGCGCCCCCCGCGCCTTCAGGAGCTTGCAGGCGATCGTCGCGATCTCCATGAGGTTGACGGGCCCCTCCCGCCCGAGCTCTTCGCGCGCGGAGAGGTACTCCATATATGCTTTTTCGAGCAGTTCGTCCTCGAACCGCACGTTGTCGATCGTCGTGAGGAAGGTCGTGTGGCGGCAGTGATCCGACCAATAGGCGTCGATCATGCGGATCTCGGTGATCGTGGGATCGCGGAATTCGCTGCGGAAATAGTCGCGGCAAAACTTCAGATCGTCGGCGTCCATCGCCAGCCCGCGCGCCTCGGCAAAGGCGGCAAGCTCGGCGTCGCCGTACCCCGTGAAGCCCGTGATCGTCTCCACATCCTCGGGGACGGGGTGGTTTATTTGCAATGTCGCGGGGAGCGCGAAGCCCGCCTCGCGGCGCTCGACGGGGTTGATGACGTACCGCTTGATCGCGGCGAGGTCCTCCTCGGTGACCTCCCCGTAGACGGCATAGAGCTTCGCGGAATGCACGGCGGGGCGGACGCCCATCGAGAGCAGCTGGATGCACTGCGCCGCCGAGTCCGCGCGCTGGTCGAACTGGCCGGGCAGATACTCCACGGCGAACACCCGCGCCCCCGTGAGGTCGACGAACTCCGAGGCGACGTCGGTCTGCGGCTCCGAAAACACCGTGCGCACGGCGCGCATGAAGAGCGCGGGGTCGATCTCCTCCGCCTCGTAGCGGTTGAGCACGCGGATGCGCTCCACATTGCCGAGCTCGAGGAGCTCGCGGACGTCTTTGAGGAGCGTTCTCGCCTCTGCGTCGAAGCCCTCCTTTTTTTCCACATAAATGCGATAAACCATAGCATTCCCTCCTTATGTTCTTCTTTCCGTTAAATTTTTTTCGTTGTGCGGCGCCCCGTTTTCCCGCTTCGGCGGCCCTATGCGCGGGGCTTTGCGCGAAGGGCGCGGGCGCCGATGTCGCTCCGCATGTAGGCGTTTTCGAAGCCGATCCGCCCCGCGAGCGCGTAGGCGTTTTTTACGGCGGTCGCAAGGTCCTCCGCCGTCGCGACCGCGCCGAGCACTCTTCCGCCCGCGGTGAGAAGCCGCTCCCCCTCCCGCTTTGCGCCCGCGATGTAGATCTCCTCCCCCGTCACGGGCAGGGAGATCTCGTACCCCATCTTGTAGGATTTGGGATACCCGCGGCTCGCGAGCACGACGCAGCACGCCGATTTTTGCGAAAACTTCACGTCGGCGGCGCGCAGCGTCCCCGCCCGCACGGCGAGCATGATCTCGAGCAGGTCGCTCTCGAGCAGGGGCAGCACGACCTGCGTCTCGGGGTCGCCGAAGCGGCAGTTGTATTCGATGACTTTGGGGCCCTCGCCCGTCAGCATCAGCCCGAAGTAGAGGCAGCCGCGGAAGGTGCGCCCCTCGGCGTGCATCGCGGCGACCGTCGGCAAAAAGATCTCCCGCATGCAGCGCTCGGCGATCTCCTTGGTGTAGTAGGGGTTGGGCGCGACCGTCCCCATGCCGCCCGTGTTCGGGCCCTCGTCCCCGTCCCATGCCCGCTTGTGGTCCATGGAGGAGACCATCGGGACGATCGTGTTGCCGTCGGTGAAGGCGAGCACGGAGACCTCGGGCCCCTCGAGGAATTCCTCGATGAGCACGCGCGCGCCGCTCTCCCCGAATACCTTTTCGACCATCATCTCCCGCACCGCCGTTTCCGCCTCGGCGCTATCGCGGACGATGCGGACGCCCTTGCCGAGCGCGAGCCCGTCCGCCTTCACAACGGCGGGGTATGTGGTCGTTTTTAGATAGGCAAGCGCCGCCTCGGGTGAGGTAAAGGCGCGGCTCTTCGCCGTGGGGATGCCGTATTTTTGCATGAGCTCTTTGGAAAAGACCTTGCTGCCCTCGATGATCGCGGCGTTCGCGCGGGGGCCGAAACAGGGCACACCGATCGCCTCGAGGCGGTCGACGAGACCCATGCAGAGGGGGTCGTCGGGCGTGACGACGGCAAAATCGGGCGCATGTTCCTTGGCGAATGCGACGACGCCGTCGAGATCGGTCGCCTGAATGGGAACGCATGCGCAATCCGCGGCGATCCCGCCGTTGCCGGGCAGGCACCAGATCTTTTCGCAACGCTTGCTCTTTTTCAGGGATTTTACGACGGCATGCTCTCTTCCGCCCCCGCCGATGACCATAATATTCATGAGCTCCTCCAAAACCGCTTGTTTCTATTCGCCTGTTCGCCTCCCGGCGATCCTCCTTTCGGCCCTTCGGGCCACGTTCCCCCATACATGGGGGACAAGGAGGCCTTGGCGGAAGGGACCGCCTGCCCCTCCTCGCATAAGGCCGTCGGAGACTTTCGCATCCCCCCATCCGTCACGGCTGCGCCGTGCCCCCCCGATAGGAGTAGGGCTTCCACGTCATCCTGAGCCGAAACGGCTTTGCGAGGTGTGCAATAGAAGCCTCGCGCGGGGCACTTCGTTCAGGAGGGCGGCGAGCTGCGCAAAACAAAATTCGTGAACCCTTTCCAAATGATGTGCGTTAGGCGGAATTCACTTCCGCCGTGCGCGACCCAATTTGCCGAACCCTTTCGGCTTCTTGTCTGATGAAACGAAAAAGAGGACCACGCCGTGAAAGTGCAAAGGCTCATTTCCTCACGGAATTTTGTTTTGCGCCCTTGCAAAACAAAATTCGTGAACCTCTTAGTGGTGGAACAGCCTGAGCCCCGTGAACGCCATCACCATATTGTGGCGGTCCGCCGCCTCGATCACGAGGTCGTCGCGCACCGATCCGCCCGGCTCGGCGACATACGAAACGCCGCTTTTCGCCGCCCGCTCGATGTTATCGGCAAACGGGAAAAAGGCGTCGCTCGCGAGCGAAACGCCCGTGACCGTGCGGAGGTATTCCTCCCGCTCCTCTTTCGGAAACGGGGCGGGACGTATGGCGAAATATTGGCGCCAGACGCCTTCGCCGAGCACCTCGTCGCTCTCCTCGGAGAGGTAGAGATCGATGATGTTGTTCTTCTCGGGTCTGCCGACGCCCTCCGCGAATTGCAGCCCGAGCACCTTTTCGTGGCGGCGCAGATGCCACAGGTCGGCCTTTTGCGCCGCGAGCCGCGTGCAGTGGATGCGGGATTGCTGTCCCGCGCCGACGCCGATCGCCTGCCCGTCCTCCGCGAAGCACACCGAGTTGGACTGCGTATATTTGAGCGTGATGAGCGCGATGACGAGATCTATCGCCTTGTCCGCGGGGAGCGTTTTGTTCTTCGTGACGATGTTCCCGAGCAGATCCGAATCGATTTTCGAATCGTTTCTGCCCTGCTCGAAGGTGATCCCGAACACCTGCTTGCGCTCGATCGGGGCGGGCGCGTAGGCGGGGTCGATCCTGACGATGTTATATCCCCCCTTGCGCTTCCCCTTCAGGATCTCGAGCGCCGCGGGAGAATAGGCGGGGGCGATGATGCCGTCGGAGACTTCGCGGGCGATGAGCCGCGCCGTCGTCTCGTCGCACGTCTCGGAGAGGGCGATGAAGTCGCCGAAGGAGGACATGCGGTCGGTCCCCCGCGCCCGCGCATAGGCGCATGCGAGCGGGCTTTCGTCGAGACCTTCGATATCCTCGACGAAGCAGGAGCGCTTGAGATCGGGCGGCAACTTTGTTCCGATCGCGGCCGACGTCGGGGAGACATGCTTGAAACTCGCCGCGGCGGGACGGCCCGTCGCCGCTTTGAGCTCCTTCACGAGCTGCCACGCGTTGAAGGCGTCGAGAAAGTTGATGTAACCGGGCCTGCCGTTCAGGATCTCGACGGGCAGTTCGCTTCCATCCGCCATGAAGATCCGCGCGGGCGTCTGGTTGGGATTGCAGCCGTATTTCAGTGGAAATTCACGCATGGGATCCCTCCGTATATTTATTTTTGAGGACCTGCGCGCTTGCCCCCGTCGCGAGATCGTAGGTGCGGCAGACGAGCGCGATCTTGTTTGCTTCATTGAGATTTGCCCAGATCTCCTCCGCGATGGCGGAAAGATCGTTTCCGAGCGCAACGCGCATGGGCTCCCCCTCGAAGGAGGGAAGGGGATCGGCGTCCTTTTTGTAGGTGTGGAGGAAGTGCGCCGTGCCGCGTTCGGGGGTGTAAGTGAAGAAAAAACGATCACATCCCCCGCCTTTTTTGTCTCCGCACTTCAAGATCGAAAGCTCGTAGGAAAAATCTTCCGCCCCCTTTCCGAGGTGCAGAATGGCGCTGATGCGGGGGGTGAAGTTGGGCGCGTCGGGCTCAAACGTGCGCTGCATGAGGGCGTGGCGGAAGCAATGCCCCGCCGCAAGCGACGCCGCGATCGTATCCGTCTGGTCGCCGTTCGTCACGATGACGTGCCGCCCCGCGGCCTTCACGGGCGAATAGAGGATGAGCGAAGGATCCTGCACTTTTTGCGCGTCGAAGGGCTCGGTGCGGATCTCCTCCCCGTAGGCCCTGAACACGCGGTTGCGGGAATTCTCGCTCCTGCCCATGATGAAGTAGGCAAAAAATGCCCGCGTGCCGTCCTTCGTCTCGCCGACGACGATCCCCCGCCCGGGGTAGGCGTTCGAGGAGAGCGCTCTGCCCAGATTTTTTCGCATGCCCGCCATAGTTATTCTCCTTTGAGTTTTTTGCAAACCTGTTCGATGGCTTGGGGGTAGATGATCCACTCCGCCTCGCGCATGACGCGCCGCTGCAACGTCTCGGGGGTATCCCCCTCTCGGACCTCCACCGCCTTCTGCGCGATGATGGGGCCGCCGTCGCAGACCTCGGTGACATAGTGGACGGTCGCGCCCGTCACCTTCACGCCCGCCGCGAGCACCGCCTCGTGCACGTGCAGCCCGTACATCCCCACGCCGCCGAAGCTCGGCAAGAGCGCGGGATGGATGTTGACGATCCGCCCCTCGTATGCCTTCACGAAGTCCGCGGAGAGTACCGTCATGAAGCCCGCCAAAACGACGAGCCCGATCTTCTTTTCCCCGAGCGCGGCGAGGATCGCCTGTTCCCGCGCGGCACGGGAGTATACATGCTTATCGAACACGGCCGCAGGAATGCCCTGCCGCTTCGCGCGTTCGAGGGCGTACGCCGCTTCGCTGTCGGCGACGACGAGCACGATCTCGCCGTCGGGGAGGTTGCCCGCCGCCTTCGCGTCGAGGATCGCCTGTAAATTTGTCCCGCCGCCCGAACAGAGGACGGCGATGCGGATATTCTCCATCTCCTAAACGAGGGTCACGCCCTCGCCCTCTGCGATCTCGCCGAGGACGTAGGCCTCCACGCCCTCCGCTTTGAGGAGCGCGAGCGAGGGGGCGACATCCTCCGCGCGGACGACAGCCGTCATGCCGACGCCCATATTGAAGGTGTTATACATATCGTGCTCGGAGATGTTTCCCCGCGCTTGCAGGAGCGAAAAGATCGGAAGAACGCGCACGTCCCCCCGCTTTATGACAACGCCGAGCCCCTTTTTGAGGGACCGCGGGATGTTTTCGTAGAAGCCGCCGCCCGTGATGTGCGCGACGCCCAAAACTTCGATTTTTTCGAAGAGGGCGCGCATGGGCCTTACGTAGATCGCCGTCGGCGTGAGCAGGACGTCGCCCAGCCGCGCGCCGCCGAGTTCGGGAACGGGCGCGAAGAGATCGGCGTGCTCGACGTCGAATACCTTCCGCACGAGCGAAAATCCGTTGGCGTGGACGCCCGTCGAGGGCAAAGCAAGCATCACGTTCCCCGGCTTCATCTTCGCGCCGTCGATGATCTTCGCGCGGTCGACGACGCCCACGGTGAAGCCCGCGATGTCGTAGTCCTCCGCGGGCATCGTCCCGGGATGTTCGGCCGTTTCCCCGCCGATGAGGCGGCAGCCCGCCCGCACGCACCCCTCCGCGACGCCGCCCACGATCTCGGCGACGCGCTCGGGCACATTCTTCCCGCAGGCGATGTAGTCGAGGAAAAAGAGGGGCGTGGCGCCGCAGCACAAGACGTCGTTGACGCACATCGCAACGCAGTCGATGCCGATCGTATCGTGTTTGCCCATGATCTGGGCGACGCGCAGCTTGGTGCCCACGCCGTCCGTCCCCGCGACGAGCACGGGCTCCGTCATGCCCGCGGTCTCGAGCGGAAACAGTCCTCCGAAGCCGCCGATGACGTCGGGCGAGCCCTCGGGCATCGTGCGGGCGACGTGCTTTTTCATGAGCTCGACGGCGCGGTATCCCGCGGTGATATCCACCCCCGCCGCTTTGTAGCTCTCCGAATAACTTTTTTGCATGTTTCCTCCTTTTCGTGGGGGGACGTAGGTGTTTTTTTCTGCCGCGGGGAGTTCTCCGTTTCCCTCTGACGCCGCTTTCCTCGTCGCGTTCGTTCCCCGTACAAAATCAGGGAGTCTTATATTTCGGGTTCTCCGAAATGGGCCGTTCGAAGCGGTCCTTCTCGCTCTTTTCGGGGACTTCGGTGGGATAGTCTCCGTCGAAACACGCGGTGCAGAAGCCTGTCCCGTCGCCGCAGGTGAGATACTTCACCTTCTCGAGGGGCAGATAGCCGAGCGAATCGGCGCCGATGATCTTTGCGATCTCCTCCACGCTGTGGTGGCAGGCGATGAGGTGGTCCCGCGAGTCGATGTCCGTGCCGTAGTAGCAGGGATTGAGGAAGGGCGGCGCGGAGGAGAGCATGTGGACCTCCTTCGCCCCCGCCTCGCGCAACAGCCGCACGATGCGCGCGCAGGTGGTGCCGCGGACGATGGAGTCGTCGACGAGGACGACCCGCTTTCCCGCGATCGCCGATTTCAGCACGTTGAGCTTGATGCGCACGCGGTCCTCCCGCGCCGCCTGCCCGGGCGCGATGAACGTGCGGCCGATGTATTTGTTCTTGATGAAGCCGATGCCGTAGGGAATGCCCGAGGCCTCGGCATAGCCGTAGGCGGCGTCGAGCCCCGAATCGGGCACGCCGACGACGATATCCGCTTCGATGCGGTAGGTCTCGGCGAGGTATCTGCCCGCCTGTTTTCTCGCCTCGTGCACCGAGTGCCCCTCGATCACCGAGTCGGGACGGGCGAGGTAGAGATATTCGAACACGCAAAGGCTCTTCCGCCTTTGGTTGCAGTGGTCGGTGTAGGAGACGACGCCGTGCTTCGTAAAGACGAGCATCTCCCCCGGGAGGAGTTCGCGGACGAGCGTCGCGCCCACCGCGTCGAGCGCACAGCTCTCGGAGGCGACGATATAGGCGCCGTCCTCCCGCACGCCGTAGCACAGCGGGTGAAAGCCCTGCGGGTCGCGCACGGCGATGAGTTTGGAGGGCGACATCACGACGAGCGAATAGGCGCCCTCGAGCCTTCCGATGGCCGCGAGCACGGCTTCCTCGATGGAGGCGCGCTTCACGCGCTCCTTGGTGATGATGTAGGAGATGACCTCGCTGTCCGAAGTCGTATGGAAGATGCTCCCCTCGCTCTCGAGCGCGCTGCGCAGCTCATAGGCGTTGACGAGGTTGCCGTTGTGCGCGAGCGCCATGTTCCCCTTGAGGTGTTTTACGATGATGGGCTGGGCGTTTTCCCTGCCCCCGGCGCCCGTCGTCGAATAGCGGACGTGCCCGAGCGCCATGTTGCCCGCGCCGAGGCGGGAAAGCACTTCGGCGGAAAAGACGTCGTTGACGAGCCCCGTATCCTTGTGCGCGGTGAACACGCCGTCGTCGTTGACGACGATCCCCGCCGATTCCTGCCCCCTGTGCTGGAGGGCGAAGAGGGCGTAGTATGCCGTCGACGCGACGTCCTGCCGCTGCGGGGCGAAGACGCCGAAAACGCCGCACTCCTCGTGTATCTGCGACATAGCTCTCTCCCGTTCGAATTATTTTTTCGCCGTGACCCGCGCAAAGATCTCGCGGTAGGCTTCCTCCACCCCGCCGAGGTCGCGGCGGAAGCGGTCCTTATCGAGCTTTTCGCCCGTCGCCGCGTCCCAGAACCTGCACGTATCGGGGCTGATCTCGTCGGCGAGGACGATCTTGCCGTCCTTCGTCCTGCCGAATTCCAGCTTGAAGTCGATGAGCCGCACCCCGAGCGTGAGAAAATACGCTTTGAGGACCTCGTTGACCTTGAAGGCGTACCGCTCGATCTGCGCGATCTCCTCCTTCGTCGCGAGGTTGAGCGCGCGGGCGTGGTAGGCGTTGATGAGCGGATCGTGCAGCTCGTCGTTCTTGTAGGAGAACTCGAGGGTGGGCTCCGCAAAGGGAATGCCCTCCTCGACGCCGTAGCGCTTTGCAAAACTTCCCGCAGAGACGTTGCGCACGATGACTTCGAGGGGCACGATCTCGACCTTCTTCACGAGGGTCTCGCGGTCGGAGAGTTCTCGAATAAAATGCGTAGGTACCCCCTCTTTTTCGAGCAGCTGCATCATCATGTTGGACATGCGGTTGTTGACGACGCCCTTGCCCGCGATGGTGCCCTTCTTGCGCCCGTCGAACGCCGTCGCGTCGTCCTTGTAGGAGACGATGACGAGCGCGGGATCGTCCGTCGCGAATACCTTCTTTGCCTTGCCCTCATAGAGCTGTTCCAGTTTTTGCATGGCCTCTATCTCCTCTCGATTTTATCGTTTGCCGATGGCTTCGTCCTTTTCGAGGACCTGCGCCGCCGCCGCGCGGCGGGCGCAAAGCAGTTTCGCCCGCAGGGCCTCATCGGAGACGGCGAGGATCTCCGCGGCGAGATACGCCGCATTCTTGGCGCCGTCGATCGCGACCGTCGCAACGGGAACGCCCGAGGGCATCATCACGGTGGAGAGCAGCGCGTCCATCCCCCCGAGCGCGCCCGATTTTACGGGGATTCCGATGACGGGCAGCACGGTGTGCGCGGCGATCGCGCCCGCAAGGTGCGCCGCCATGCCCGCGGCACAGATGATCGCGCCGAATTCCTCCGCTGCGCCGCGCGCGAACGCCCGCGCTTCGTCGGGCGTGCGGTGCGCCGAATAGACGTGCACCGCGTAGGGGACGCCCAATTCTTCGAGCACGCCGAATGCCTTCTCTACGACGGGCAGATCGGAATCGCTGCCCATGACGACGGCAACTTTCTTCATGTTTTCCCTCCAAATGAAAGGGGCAGGATTTTTCTACGCGAAAAAACCTGCCCGTTTTGCAAACGCCGCAATCAAATTTCCGTTCCGCACCCAGCGGAGATGCGCCGTATCTTTCATGACATTATTATAGCAAACGCCCCTGCTTCCGTCAAGCGGATAAAAAAGAAATGCGGGTTGTAATTTCTTACAACCCGAACTGTCACATTTTTTCAAATTCTTCGCGGTCTGCGGGCGGTTGCGGCGCGCCCGCGCGAGGGGGGACGGGTCATTTCTGGTTGAATTTCTTCCGCACGAACCAATCCGTCACGCGCTCGGGGAACATCCGCGAACAGTAGCGCAGAAAGTTGTTCTTCCCGCCGACGGAGGAGACCTGCGGCGGATGCTTCTTCTCGGCGAGCCGCAGGATCGCGTCGGCGACGAGTGAGGGGTTCATGCCGCCCTGCTCCATGTTGGCGAGCGCCGCCGAGGCGCGCTTGACCGAGGGCGTATACGACTTGCTCTCCTCCTCCCCGTAGACCCGCCGCGCGAAGGTGAAATCCGTCGCTGTTCCCCCGGGGAGCACCGCCGAGACGCGCACGCCGTGCGGGCGGAGCTCGAGATCGGCTTCCCGCGCGAGCATGGAGATCGCCGCTTTCGAGGAGGAATAGAAGCTATCGTAGGGAATAGGGACTTCGCCCCCGAGCGAACCGACGAGAATGGCCCTGCCGCCCCGCCGTTTCAAAAAGGGCGCCGCCGCACGGAGCGCCTCCACTGCGCCGAAATAGTTAACCTCGAAGAGATACCTGTAATCGGCGCTCTTCGCGTATTCGAGGGGGGCTGCCATCGAAAAACCCGCCGAATAGACGAGCAGATCGATCGCCGTCGCCTCCTCCCCCGCCGCGCGGATCGCGCGCTCGAGCTCGCCCTCGCGGGCGGCGTCCGCCTTGATCGTCTGCACACGCTCCCCCTTGAACGGGGTGCGGGAGACGTTGTAGACGCGGTACCCGCGGGAGAGCAGCCGCAGCGCCGTCTCCCTTCCGATGCCCGACGACCCGCCGACCACGATCGCCGCGCGCCGCGAACTTGCGAGGTGTTCCCTCGCCTCCGCCGCGGGCTTCTGCGTTTCGCGCTTTGCCGTCTTTGTTTTCTTTTCCGAATCCATATCCCAAGTATGCCCCGGCATGGAAAAATTATACATGCCGTGCGGGCGCGCGTCAGGAGAGGGCGACGTCGAGCAGCATCATGATGCAGAACCCGAAGATCACGCCGAGCAGCGCGGCGCCCCGCTTCTTCTGGAAACACTCGGGGAGAAGTTCTGCGCAGACGACGGCGACCATCGCGCCCGCGCAGAAGGAGAGCGCCCACGGCAGGAGCCCGCCGATGAACGTCGCCGCGAGCGCGCCGAGCACGCAGGCGGGGACCTCCACCGCGCCCGAGCTCTGGGAGAGGAAAAAACTCCGCCCGCGCGACATCCCCTGCGCCCGCAGCGGAAAGGCGACGCACGAGCCCTCGGGGAAGTTCTGCACGGCGATGCCCACCGCAAAGAGGAGCGCCGCAGGCACGGTCTCGGGCGCCCCCGCCGCCGCGGCAAAGGCAACGCCCACCGCCATCCCCTCGGGGATGTTGTGCATCGTCACCGCGAGGAACAAAAGGCGGTTGCGCCTGCGCCGCGTATCTGCGGTACGGCGTGAAAAAACGACATCAGTCCCCCACATAAATGCGCCGCCGAGCAAAAATCCGAGCGTCACCGTGACCGCCGAAGGCAGCGCGGAGGGATACCCGAGCGCGGGCTGGATCAGCGAAAAGAAGCTCGCGGCGAGCATGATCCCCGCCGCCCCGCCCGTGAGCGCGGTGAGTGCGCCGTCGCGGAATTTTTCCGAAAAGAACACGAGCGAAGCGCCGAGCGCCGTCGCGAGATACATCATGAGCGAGCAGAGGAGCGCCTGAAGCCAGGGCGCGAGCGAAAGAAACCATTGCATTTGTAAGACCCCCGTGCGGACCGCGGGCGCGGTCACTTCATCGTATGCGGAATGCGCCGCGGCGCGTCCCGCCGCGGCGCATGAAAATTCCGTACATTTTTCGGGGAAAATTTTTCCTTGCTCCTTGACAATTCTCAATTTGCGTATTATAATATAAGAAACTTTGTAATCGGGGGGATTTGGTATGAACACACTCAACATGGTGATCGGCGTCGTTACGCTCATTCTAACGCCTTTCATGATGGCGATCTACTGCTACATTCAGAACCATTCCGATGAGCACGACGTTTCCTTCTTCTTGAGCGTCGGCCTCATTTCCATGGTCATGAATCTCTGCACGCAGGCAGGCGGCGTTTTCGCGCTCTCCTGGCTCTATTTCGCGATCGATATTCTCTTTATCGCGCTGAGCTTCGCGGTCAGTGTTCAGGGCAGCATCGGCTTCTATAAGTCCATCGGCCCCTGGTTCAAGAACGTATTTTCCAACTTCGGGATGATCGGCTGGCAGCTCCTCTCCTTCATCCTGTTCCCCGCGGGCGTTGTGCTCTACTTCGCGCTCTTCCGCAGCAAGTCCGAAGTCGCGTTGGCGTGCGGCAAGATGGCGCTTTGGGGGATGCTGTTCTGGCTGCTCGCCGTTTGGGCAGTCCTCGGCCTCGTGCTTTGACCTTAATAAACACAACGGCTCCGCGCTTGCGGGGCCGTTTTTGTTCCCGCGATACTTTTCTGCGCGCTCCTTTCGGCGGCGCGGGAACATGAAAAAACGGCACACGGGGTGCCGTTTTTTTGATTTTTTACGGTTCCGAAGCCTGTTACTTCTTCATCGCCTCGACCTGCTTTGCGACCTCTTCGGAGAGGTCCTCGGCCTTCTTCTCGATGCCCTCGCCCATGACGTAGAACATGAACGCTTTGAGGGTGACGGGCACGCCCGCCTCCTTGGCGCCCTGCGCGATGAGCTGCTTGATCGTGACGCTGTCGTCCTTGACGAACTTCTGCTCGAGCAGGCAGTTATCTTCGTAGAACTTCTTGAGCTTGCCCTCGACGATGCGCGCGGCGATGGCTTCGGGCTTGCCCTCGTTCATGACTTCCTGCAAGAGGATGGATCTCTCCTTTGCGAGCGTCTCCGCGGAGACGTCTCCCGCTTCCTTATAGGCAGGCTTGGAGAACGCGGTGTGGAGCGCGACGTTGTGCGCGAGCTCCTTGGTCGCGGGGGTCTCGGGGCAATCGAAGTCGAGCATGACGCCCATCGTGCCGCCCATGTGGATGTAGGTCTCGATGAACCCGTTCGTGACGTACCGCTCGAAGCGGCGGACGGAGATCTTCTCGCCGATGACGCCCGTCTGCTCGGAGATGAACGTCTCCACCGTCTTGCCGCCCATATCCGAAGCGAGGAGCGCCGCAACGTCCGCGGGCGCAGCTTTTGCGATTTGCTTGGCGATCGCGCCCACGACTTCGTGGAACTTCTCGCCCTTGGCGACGAAATCGCTCTCGCAGTTGACTTCGACGAGCACGCCGACGTTCCCCTCGACATAGGCATGCACGATGCCCTCCGCCGCGATCTTGGAAGCGCGCTTTGCGGCCTTTGCGATGCCGCGCTCGCGCAGGAGTTCGCCCGCCTTCTCGAAGTCGCCGTCTGCGTCGACGAGCGCCTTCTTGCAATCCAGCATGCCCGCGCCCGTCTGTTCGCGGAGCCGCATGACGTCCTTTGCCGTAAACTCAGCCATTATTCTACCTCCTTGCTTTCGCCCTCTGCGGCGATCTCTTCTTCGGCGGGCGCCGCTTCCTGTTCGGGAACGGGCGTCACGCCCTCCGTCGCCTCGATGACGGCGTTCGCGATGACCGACGAAATGAGCTTGATGGCGCGGATCGCGTCGTCGTTGCCGGGGATCACGTAGTCAATGAGATCGGGATCGCAGTTGGTATCGGTGATGGCGACGATCGGCACGTGCATCTTGCGCGCTTCGGCGACGGCGATATCCTCGTTGTGAGGATCGACGACGAACATCACGCCCGGCATGCCGCGCATCTGCTTGATGCCGCCGAGGTTCTCGCGGAGCTTCGCCATCTCCTTTTTGAGCCCCAGAACTTCCTTCTTGGGCAGAAGATCGAATTCGCCGCTCTGCTCCATGCGCTCGAGCTTTTCGAGATAGTCGATGCGGGAGCGGATGGTCTTGAAGTTGGTGAGCGTGCCGCCCAGCCAACGGGAATTGACATAGAATTGCCCGCAGCGCTCCGCCTCTTCCCTGATGGCGTCCTGCGCCTGCTTCTTCGTCCCGACGAAGAGCACGCTCTTGCCCTGCTTCACCGATTCGACGACGAACGTATACGCGTCCTCGATGAGCTTTGCCGTCTGTTCGAGGTCGATGATGTGGATATCATGACGGGCGGCGAAGATGTACTTCTTCATCTTGGGGTTCCACTTTCTCGTCTGGTGCCCGAAATGGACGCCCGCTTCGAGAAGCTGTTTCATGGTGATAACTGCCATAAGTCCTCCGTTTCTCCTCCCCTCTTCGCGACAGTTCCGCTCCTTCTCCGCAGGAAAAAGATTTACGGAGCACGGCGAGCGGCGCAAACCGAGGGTGTGGATTTGCCCGCGGCGGCCCGCCCGAAACAACGCACGGCGCCGCAGACTGTACAAGTATATCACGCCCGCGCGAAAAATGCAACTT
The DNA here is from genome assembly GCA_947624445.1 of uncultured Clostridia bacterium. Taxonomy (GTDB): domain Bacteria; phylum Bacillota; class Clostridia; order Christensenellales; family Borkfalkiaceae; genus Gallimonas. The sequence continues at coordinate 52,442 of CANQKF010000010.1, forward strand.
GTTTTGGCGCGCTTTCCGCGATTTTTTCGGCGGCAGGGAAATTTTTCCTCCGCGCCCGAAACGGTCGTATCATGTGAAAAAGTCTCCGGATTTGCGGCACGAAAAAGGCACCGCGCGGGAAAAAGCGGGGTGCCTGTGTCGTTTTTTCGGGGCTATGGACTCATGCTTCCGCGGAGAAATCTTCCTTGCCGACGCCGCAGAGCGGGCAGGTGAAGTCCTCGGGCACGTCCTCCCACTTGGTGCCGGGCGCCACGCCGTTCTCGGGATCGCCCGCCGCTTCGTCGTACTCATAGCCGCAAACATTGCACACGTACTTCATTGTTCTATCCTCCATTTAATTTTGTTTGAGATCACGGGCGAGCGCGTCGGCGAGCGCGAGGAGCTTTGCGCGCGTCTCCTCGTTGACGGAAGAGAGCACGGTGACCTTCTCCGCGACCTCCTCCATGCCCCTCCATGCGGCGATCTCCGCCTGCATGTAGTTGCCCGCCTGGGGCGACCAGCTGCCGTTTTCGACGAGGGCATACTTCCGCTTTTGGAAGTTGTGCGCCGAAAGATCGCGCAAAAAGGCGTCCATGCTGATGAAGATCCCGTTGTTGTACGTCGTGGAACAGAACACGAGGTGCGAATGGCGGAACGCCTCGGAGAGCAATTCGGAGACGTGCGTCACCGAGACATCGTAGGTCTTGACGGGCACGCCCTGCTCCGCGAGCCGCCGCGCGACGATCTCCGCCGCGTTCTGCGTGTGCCCGTAGACGGACGCATAAAATACCACAGCCCCCCGCGTTTCGGGTTCGTAGCGGCTCCAAAGATCGTATTTTGCGAGGATGTAGCCGAGGTCCTTGCGCCAGACGGGGCCGTGCAGCGGGCAGATCGTGCGGATCTCGAGCGACGCCGCCTTTTTCAGAACGCTTTGCACCTGTACGCCGTATTTCCCGACGATGTTGAAGTAATATCTGCGGGCGTCATCGAGAAATTCGCGGTCGAAGTCGACCTCGTCGGCAAAGACGCTGCCGCCGAGCGCCCCGAACGTCCCGAAGGCGTCCGCCGAGAAGAGCAGCTTTTTTTCGGGGATGTAACTCATCATGACCTCGGGCCAGTGCACCATCGGGGCAAAGACGAACGAGATCGTTCGCTTGCCCGCGGAAAGGGTATCCCCCTCCTTCACGAGGAGCGCCCTTTCGCTCGGGAATCCGAAGTAATTTTCGAGCATTTTCGCCGTCTTTGCGTTCGTCACGACCTGCGCTTCGGGATAGCGCTCGATCAGGCGGGAAAAGCTCGCGGAATGATCGGGTTCCATGTGATGAATGACCACGTAGTCCAGCTTTTTGCCGCCGAGGGCGAATCCGAGGTTCTCGAAAAATTGCTCGGAAACGGCAAGATCGACGGTATCGAAGAGCACCGTCTTTTCATCTTTTAAGAGGTAGGAATTGTAGGAGACGCCGCGCGGGACGGGAAAAGCGCTCTCGAAGAGGGCGAGCCTGCGGTCGTTTCCGCCGAGATAGTAGAGGTCCTCGGAAATTTCGGTGACGTTCTGCATAGAAGCTCCTGTTGTTTTTCGGGAATTATACCATATTTTGCGCGGTTTGGCAAGCATTCAATCGCATTCGGCCGCGCTTTTCATCCCAATTTCCGCCATTCGTATTCGGCATATACATTTTTTAGTTGATATGCCCAACCGGACTCCTCCTCTTGGATTAGACTTTGATATTCCCCTTCCTTATAAGCACACCACTCATCCGATCCTAAAAAATTCACATTCGCTAAACTTTCGCACCCGTAAAATGCGTTTGCCCCGATCGTCCTGACGCTTTCGGGAATGGTAACGGATGTCAATGTAGTATCTCCATAAAAGGCGTTTTCCCCGATCGCAACGACGGGCAATCCCGCGTGCATCGCGGGGATCACAAGATCTGCAATGTCTCTCGATCCGCCGACGACCATGTAGCCGCCCTCGACGGGCGAAAACGTGAGGCCCATATCGGGGTCGGGCGTGTGGCACTCGGTGCAGACGCCGCCCGCAAACTTGTGCCCGTGCGCGGGGATCTCTTGGGCGAGGCTTATCCCGCAGAGGCTGCAGATCGCAAGTTTAGTCCCCGCTTCGGTGCAGCTCTCTTTCTCCAAAACAACCGATTTATCGAATACATGCCCCGACTTCTCGAGGATCTCATACTCCTTTTCACCGCACTTTTGGCAGGTGCGCATGCGGTACCCCGCGGAGAGACAGCTCGCCTCCTCGACGGTCTGCCACGCATCGAACTCGTGTTTGCAGCCGAGGGCATAGACGCCCGTATCCACCTCGCCGATCCACCAATTCCCGTTCTCCCCGATGTGCGGCGTGAGCCCGTCTTTGCCGTCTACGCCGTCCTTGCCGTCTACGCCGTCTTTACCATCTTTGCCGTCTACGCCGTCCTTTCCGTCTTGACCATCTTGGCCATCCTTACCGTCGGCGCCGGGGTCGCCCTTGTCGCCTTTATCTCCCTTGTCTCCCTTATCGCCCTTATCGCCCTTATCGCCTGTCTCTCCTTTTTCGCCTTGGGGACCTTGGGCTCCCGTGTCTCCTTTCTCCCCTTTTTCACCTTGAGGGCCCTGTTCACCTGTTTCTCCCTTCTCACCTTTCTCTCCTTGGGGTCCCTGCTCGCCCGTTTCGCCCTTTTCACCCTGCGGGCCCTGGGCTCCTGTGTCTCCTTTCTCGCCTTTCTCTCCCTGCGGGCCTTGTTCGCCCGTTTCACCTTTTTCGCCTTTCTCTCCTTGAGGACCTTTCTCTCCCGTTTCGCCCTTCTCTCCTTGTGGACCTTGTGCGCCCGTGTCGCCTTTCTCACCTTTTTCGCCCTGGGGACCCTGCTCACCCGTTTCTCCCTTCTCTCCTTTCTCACCCTGTGGGCCCTGCTCGCCAGGATCTCCTTTCTCACCCTTTTCGCCCTGCGGACCCTGTTCGCCCGTCTCTCCTTTCTCACCTTGGGGACCCTGCTCGCCTGTGTCTCCTTTCTCACCCTTTTCGCCCTGCGGACCCTGTTCGCCCGTCTCTCCTTTCTCACCTTGGGGACCCTGCTCGCC
>CANQKF010000011.1 GCA_947624445.1 uncultured Clostridia bacterium
TTTTTTTTTTTTTCATTTGTCAAACAAATTGTTTCTCGTTTGCTTCATACAATAGTAAGAATCCAAAATTTTTTTGCAGAGGAGATGAACCCGCCCCGCTTGCGCGTAGACGGGAAATAAGGCGGGGCGGGATGAGAAAGCGGAATTGAAGCGCCCCCGCGCACTTGTGCGCGGGGGCGATATTTCATTCCGTCAGGTCCTTGGTTCTTGCCCACCCCTCGAGGGATGGGGCTTGGGTCGCGGGACGTTTTCCAACATCGACCATCGGGATTTTTCGGGGGCTGCGCCCCCTCTGAATGACGCGTAGCCCCCCCTGCGGCGCACATGGGAATCTGCGGGCGCAGTAAATCCAATCGCGGGGACATGCGGGCGAAAATCGGCGACGGGAAGCTACTATGCGAAGATCCGGATCGCCGCCGGCGGGCGCGAAAATCGGCGGGCGCGGAAATAATATGCGGGCGAAAATCTGCGGGCGCTCACATTTTCAAAAAAATTCATACATTATAGTGGAGGGCCTTCGCGAGAAGAAGGATCCCATTTCCCATGAGAAACACAAAAGACGGGCGCAACCGTACCCGAAAGATTATCCAACGTATCCTGGTCTCCGTGCTGCTCGCGATCGCGGTGGGCGGTGCCGTCATGGTGTTTTGTCTCGTCGGCGAAAGCGGCCTTTGGGGCTATCAGGCGCGGATCGTCATGTCCTCGTCGATGGAAAAAAGCCCAGGGACGTATGTCGATCATTACGCCATACGGGATATTTCCGCAGGGAGCTTGATCCTGATCCAACGCGTTCCGCGGGAGAAGGACGCGCGCGACGCATTCTACGCCGACCTCAAAGCGGGCGACGTGCTGACGTTTTCCTATCAAATCATCGGCGGAAGCACGGTGATCACGCACAGGATCCTGCGCATCGAACGGCGGGACGGCGGGTATACCATTGTGCTCGGCGGCGACAACGGGGCGCATGTGGGCACGCAGACGATCGACACGGCCGATGCGCAGAGCCCCAACCGCGTGATCGGCAAAGTCGTATGGAAAAACCGCTTGCTCGGCGCGCTCTTCTGCACTTTGCGGCAGCCGCAATGGGTCGTCGTCCTCTGCGCGTTCGCTTTGGCGGCGATGTTCCTCTCAACGCGAAAACGCAAGGGCGGTCCTCCTTCGCGCCGACCCTCCGCGCGGAGGGAACTATGAAAAAGAAGATAATGGCGTTGGCCGTCGCGCTCGTTTTGTGCTGTTTTGCGCTCGCGATCGGCGTGTCTTACGGCCTTTACGACAAAACGGTATCCATCCCGACCCATCTCGTGGCGGGTTCGCTGAAGGCGACGCTCGAGCGGGTAAAGCTCACCACCTACAATCTCGGCAGCGACGGCAACTTTTCGACCGTCGTCGACGACGCGGTCAAGGATTTTTCTACGGAGACGCAGGACAGCATCTTCGGCATCACCGCAGGAACGACGGCGGCGCCCGGCAGCACATTTACCGCCGAAATGCGGATCACAAACGGCGGCGACGTGGCGTTTTACTACTATCTCGAGACCTTTTACAACGCGGTCGTGAGCGATCAGACCTTCGCTTCCATGCTGCAACTTACGGTCTCTTCGGAGGACGTGCAGCGCGAAGTGCGGATCGGAGAAGGGCTGACGTCGGACGGCGAGGCGATCGGATCGGTCAATGTCGGCGAATCGGAGATCTTTACCGTGACGCTGAAATTCCTCGACGATCCGAACAACAATAAAGTGGAAAATAAGTTCGTCCTGTTCGACCTTTGCGTCCATGCCGTGCAGAAGATCGACGCGGCATAGCGGGAGAACGGGCTTTCACAATACGGCACGCCGAGGCATCGCCCCGGCGTGTTTTTTGGTGAAAGCCGGGGGATGCTGTCGTTTATTTTTTGAGGCGTGCAGAGGCAAAACAAAATGTGCGCCGAAGCTGAATGAAAAAACGCCTTGCCGCCATGCAGGAGACAAAGCAAAACCCCTCCCGAGGGAGGGGTGAAAATTGCCTTATTTTTTGCGTCGGTAGAGCATTCCATCGCGGCTCGGAGCATCCGCTCGTTGGCCGTTGGCCCGTAAATGGTCCGTGGGTCATTCGGTGCGGTATTTCATGGAATAGAGCTCTTTCGCCGTCCAGTTCACGCCCTTGAGGGGACGCCCGTTCTTGCCCGGGAAGTCGAGCGGGACCTCCTCCGTCGAGATCTCCGTCATGGCGCCATCCTCCGTGACGACGGCGATCTTGTAGGGCACCGTCACGTAGTCGGCGAAGATCACGCGGTCGCCCTCTTTTGCGTTGACGGCGACGATCTGCACGCCCTTGCGGTAGCGCGGCAGCGGATCGACGATGGAGGCGATGACGCGCTTATAGCGCCCCTTCCGCGTCGCGACGATGACTTCGCCTTCGCCGCCGATCTGGGAAGCGAAGAGCACCTCGTCGCCGTCGTTGAGGTTGATGCCGTGGACGCCGCCCGCGACTCTTCCCTGAAGGGGGATATCGTCCTTCTTGGCGTTCAGGCACATGCCGCCCGTCGTGACGAAGAAGATCGTCGTCCCCTCCTCGGTGTTATCGGCCTGCACTTCGACGAGGGAATCCCCGTCGTTGAGACGGATCGCGGGGAAGATGGTCTTGGTCAGGGTGTATTCCGAGGCGTTCGTGCGCTTGATGTTGCCCTGCCGCGTGATGAAGAGGAGATCCCCTTCGCTCTCCGCAGGCAGGATGGCGACGGGCACTTCGCCTTTTTCGGCGTCCTCGAAGAAGTCGCGGAGCGTGTAGCCGCTCTCGGAGAACTTGCGGAGCGCGCGGTCGCAGCGGAGGCGGTAGCAATTCCCGCGGTCGCTGAACACGAGCGCGACCTTATCCGACATGATGGAGAGATACTTCGCCATGACGGACGACCGCTTCGACGAGGCGCCGATGACCTTGTTCGAGGAATTGAAGTTCTTCTCGAGGACGCACTTGATCTTGCCGTCCGCCCCGATGGAGAGGATCGCGGGCGCGCCCGGCATGCGGATATCCGCGCGCTCGAGCCCGACCTTCTCGTCCTCCTTCGCAAAGTAAGAACGGCGGGGGACGCTGTATTTCTTTTTGATCTCGAGGAGCTCCTGCTTCACGACGTCGAACTGCAATTTGGTGCTGTTCACGATCGCGGTGAGCTTTTCGATGAGTTCTTTGAGCGCCTTGAGTTCCTCTTCGAGCTTGAACACTTCGAGCTTGGTGAGGCGGGCGAGGCGGAGATCGAGGATCGCCTGCGCCTGCCGCTCGGAGAGATCGAAGCGCTTGCGGAGTTTATCGCGGGCGTCCGCAGTCGATTCGGCGGATTTGATGATCTTGATGACCTCGTCGATATTGCGGACGGCGATGATGAGCCCTTCCAAAATGTGGCAGCGCTCCTTGGCCTGCGCGAGATCGAACTTGGTGCGGCGGAGGACCACCTCCCGCTGGTAGTTGGCGTAGTAGGAGACGATATCGAGCAGCCCCATGAGCTTGGGTTTGCCGCCCGCGATCGCGACCATGTTCATGCCGAACGTGACTTGCAGATCGGTATATTTGAGCAGCGTCTCGTAGATCTTCTCGACGTTGGCGTCGCCCTTGATCTCGATGACGGCGCGCATGCCCGCGCGGTCGCTCTCGTCGCTCACGCGCGTGACGCCCGCGAGTTCCTCTTTCTTTTCGTCGCGCAGCTCCGCGATCTTACGCAGGAGCGTCGCCTTGTTGACCTGGTAGGGCAACTCGTAGATGACCATGAGCTTCTTATCGCCCTCGCCCTCTTCGACGCGCATCTTCGCCCGCAGCGTGATCCTGCCCTTGCCCGTCCGATACGCCTCGTGCAGCTCGTTGGGGATGATGATGCCGCCCGTCGGGAAATCGGGGGCGGGAATGTGCTTCATGAGCCCCTCGAGCGTGATGCGCGGGTTGTCGATATAGGCGACGACGCCGTTGATCGCCTCGGCGAGGTTGTGGGGCGGGATGCTCGTGGCAAGCCCGACGGCGATGCCCGCGGCACCGTTGACGAGCAGGTTCGGGAAGCGCCCGGGGAGCATATCGGGCTCCTTTAAGGAGTCGTCGAAGTTCAGCGAGAACGAGACGGTGTTCTTGTCGATGTCGCGCAGCAGCTCCAATGCGAGGGGCTCGAGGCGGGCCTCGGTATAGCGCATGGCCGCGGCGGGGTCGCCGTCCACCGAGCCGAAGTTGCCGTGGCCGTTGACGAGCGTCATGCCCATGTTGAAGTCCTGCGCCATGCGCACCATGGCGTCGTAGACCGAGCTATCGCCGTGAGGATGGTATTTGCCCATGCAATCGCCGACGATGCGCGCCGACTTCTTGTGCGGCTTATCGGGCATCAGCTCCATCTCGGACATCGTGTAGAGGATGCGCCGCTGGACGGGCTTCAAGCCGTCCTCGACGCGGGGCAGCGCGCGGTCCATGATGACGAACTCCGCATACGGGAGCATGGACTGGGGAAGGACCTCTTCGAGCGGGGTGACAAACAGCTGTCCCTGCGGCTCGGCGGGTTGCTCATGCTTCTTCGCCATCTTCTCCCTCCTTCTTCATGCGGATCTTATCCATGAACGTATCTGCCTTGTTGAAGTTCGCGTTGCGGTTCAAAAATTCCTTTCTCCCCTCGACCTTATCGCCCATGAGCGTCGTGATCATTTCGTCGGCGGCGGCGGCGTCCTCGATCGTGACCTGCGTGAGGTTGCGCCTTGCGGGGTCGAGCGTCGTCGTCCAGAGCTGTTCGGCGCTCATCTCGCCGAGCCCCTTGTAGCGCTGGATGAGGTACCCCCTGCCCACTTTTTCGATCTTCGCCTGCAACTCGTTGTCGTCGTAGGCATACTCCTCCACGCTCCCGTTGGCACGGTAGACCTTATAGAGGGGCGGCATGCCGATATACACATGCCCCGCGAGCACGAGCGGGCGCATGTAGCGGAAGAAGAAGGTGAGCAGGATGCAGCGGATATGGAAGCCGTCCTGGTCGGCATCCGAGAGGATGATGACCTTGTGGTAGTTGAGCTTATCGAGGTTGAAATCGCTGCCGATGCCCGCCCCGAGCGCGGAGATGATCGTGCGGATCTCCTCGTTCGCGAGCACCTGGTCGAGGCGCTTCTTCTCGACGTTCAGCGGCTTGCCGCGGAGGGGCAGGATGGATTGGAACTGCCGCACGCGCGCCTGCTTGGCGGTGCCGCCCGCGGAGTCGCCCTCGACGATGAAGAGCTCGTTCTGCTCGGGTTTCTTGCCCGAGCACGCGGCGAGCTTGCCCACGAGCATGAGCCCGTCGATGCTGTTCTTCGCCCGCGCCGTATCCTTCGCCTGCCTTGCCGCGATGCGGACGCGCGCCGCGCCCTGCGCCTTTTTGATGATCTCATCGAACGCCTTGCGGTTCTTGGGATCGGCGGCGAGGCTCCTGAGCCCTTCGACGACGGCGCTCTCGATGGGCGCGCGGACTTCGGGGTTGCCGAGCTTTGTCTTGGTCTGCCCCTCGAACTGCACGTTCTGCATCTTGATGGAGAGCACGGCGGTGAGCCCCTCGCGGAAATCGTCGCCGAGGAAGTTGGCGTCCTTTTCTTTCAAAAGTTTATTGTCCCGTGCGTAGTCGTTGAGCATGCGCGTGAGCCCGCCGCGGAAGCCCATCTCGTGGAAGCCGCCCTCGGGCGTCGGGATATTGTTGACGAAGGAGAAGAGGCTCTCGGTGAACTCCGTCGTGTGCTGGAGGGCAAATTCGATGAGCAGCCCCTCCCGCTCGGTGCGGTAGTAGAGAGGCTTGGGATAGAGACGGGATTTGCCGTCGGTGAGATAGGAGGCGAAATCCGAGATCCCGCCCTCGTAGTGATAGGTGACTGAGTAGGGCTCCGAGGCGCCGAGCAGATCGAGCTGGGTGTTCGCCGTCTCGCCCTCCGTCTCCTCGAGATATTCGTTGCGGGTGATGCGCTCGTCGACGAGCGTGATCGTGAGCCCGCGGTTGAGGAAGGCGAGCTCGTTCAGGCGGCGGGAGATGGTCGCGAGCTGGAACTCCGTCGTCGAGAACACGGCGTCGTCGGGCATGAACTGCACAAAGGTGCCGTGCTTCTGGGTGCGCTTTTTGGTGTTGACGAGCGGGCCCTCGGGAATGCCCGATTCATAGTGCTTCTTTTCCTTGTTGTAGTAGGAGCGGAACGCCATCTCGTAGATCGAGCCCTTTTGGTAGACGCGCACTTTCAGCCACTTGGAAAGGGCGTTAGTGACCGAGGCGCCCACGCCGTGCAGACCGCCCGAAAAGGCGTAGTTGTGTTCGTCGAACTTCCCGCCCGCATGGAGCTGGGTAAAGACGACCTGCACGCCAGAGACCTTCATCTTGGGGTGGATATCGGTGGGGATGCCCCGCCCGTTGTCCTCGACGGAGACGCTTCCGTCCTTGTAGAGGCGGACTTCGATCTTGTCCGCATAGCCGTTCGCCGCCTCGTCGATCGCGTTGTCCACGATCTCCCACAGGATGTGATGCAGCCCTTTGGGGCCCGTGGAACCGATGTACATGCCCGGGCGCAGCCGCACTGCCTCCAATCCTTCGAGGACGGTAATGTCACTTGCGACATAATGGTTTTCTGCCATATTGACCTCGTAAAATGTCGATATTTCGACAGTATTATACCATACATTGTGGTATGTTGGCAAGCATTTCACAGGATTTTGAGGTTGACTTTGCAGGAAATTCTCTGAATATTTTTTCACAAAAAAACCGCGCCGATTGCGCGGTGTGGCGGCGGAAAATTGCCGAAATCACATCCCGTCGATCAGCGCGAGCGCTTCCCCGAAGTCGCTTGCACATGCGCCCGCATAGTCCGCGGGCGGCGCGGCGGAGAACAGGATGAACTCCACCCCCATGCGTTCGGCGCAGACCATATCCGAAGTGAGGCTGTCGCCGAGATACACGGCGCGGGCGGGCAAAAACCCCGGGATCTCCGCGGCAACTTTGCGCGCATAGGCATAGGAGGGCTTATCCGCGCCGAGCTCTTCGGAGATGAACACGTCCGTGAGGTAGGGCGCAAAGCCCGCGAGCGCGATGTGCCGCCGCTGGATCGCCGTGCCGCCGTTGGTCACGATGTAGTTCCGCCCCCGCGCGGCAAGCCGTGCGAGAAATTCGCGGGCGCCCGCATAGGGGATGCAGATCTCCGCGAAGTTGGAAAAGTAGAAGTCCGAAGCCGCCTTCGGATCCGCCGCCACGCCGAACTCCGCAAACAGCCGCGAAAACCGCTCGATCTTGAGCGCCTCGCGGGTGATGCCGCCCCGCTCGAGAAGCTGCCAGAGCCCGTCGTTGATCGCGTGAAAGCGGGCATACATCCCCTCTTCTTTTCCGATCCCGAGCCATGCAAGCGTCTCGGAGAAATTGCGCGCCTCCGCCGCAGGGAAGTCGAGCAGCGTCGCGTCCATATCGAGCAGAAAGATGTCTTTCATCGCGGTTTCTTTGCCCCCTTTTGCGGTGATCGGGCGATCGTGCCTTTATCGGAGACCGTCCCGTCCGCACAGAACACGGTATATCCGCATGTGGCGTCGAGGTAGTTCGCGGGGTCGTCCCGATCGGGGAAGCGCTCGTCGTCGTAGACGTTCTTCTCCCAATCCGAACGGCGGAACACGCGGCTCCATTCCTTTAAGGTGCCCCGGAATTCTATGGTCTTGAGGGAAGGACACATCCCGAACGACAGCCGATCGATCTCCCCCACCGTGTTCGGGATACCGACGCGCGCAAGGCGCTTGCAGGAATAAAAGGCCATCCTCCAAATCTTCTTCGCCCCGTCTGCGATCTCGATGCGCTCCAGCCCGTGGCAATCCATGAACATCTCCACGCCGGGGCTGCACGGGACGACGGCATGTTTGAGGCAAAAACATTTCCCGAATACCCCGATCCCCACGCTCTGTACGCTGCGGGGGAGCTCGATCTTTTCGAGGGCATGGCAATCCATGAAGGCCCCGCTTCCGATCCGTAGAAGCCCTTCGGGAAGGACGACCTCTCTGAGCGAATGGCAGGATGCGAAGGCCTCCGCCCCGATGTGTTTCACGCCCGCGGGGATGACGGCGCGCACGATGTCGCCCCGCAGTTTGAACGCGCCCGCTTCCACGGTCTCCGTCCCCGCGGGGAGGATAAGTTCCCCGCCCCCGCATGCGCCGCCATCGGCCGAAAAGAAATCAGGCAGTCTCTTCATCGTTCAGTCCTCGATCACGGCGAGTTCCCGCAGCGCGCGGGTATACGCGATATATTTCTCGTTTTCCGTCATGCCCTTGTCGTAGACGGCGACGGTGGAGAACTCCAACCCCTTGCTCTCGTAGACGCTCATCACGTTGATCTTGGTGCGGGAGACCTTGCCCATCGCCGAAAGGACGCGGTAGCCGCGCTTCTCGAAGCGGGGGAGGTACTCCTCCTTGGCGATGACCGCTTTGAGCCCCTGCTTATCGCGGAAAAACGCCGTCACGCTCCGCGGTTTCAGGCGCTTGACGGGCGCGCCGTGCAGCCCGATGGGCAGCATGGAGATCTCTGCGCCCGCGGAGACGAAATCGACGATCTCGTTGGTATTGCGGTAGTTCTGGTTGAGGGTGTAGACGGGCAGCCCGAGCTCCTCCCAATTCCCGATGCCCCGCCACGGGGTGATGTTCTGCCTGAGATCGCCAAAGACGGCGAAGGCGGCGTCGCTGTGGATGCGGCGCAGCAGGGCGTATTCGCCCGCGGAGATATCCTGCCCTTCGTCGATAAAGACGAGCCCGTAGCGCGGCAGAAGTTTGCGCCCCGCGAGGGTGAGCACGAGCGATAGCGCATACCCGTCCGAGGGATAAACCCCCTGCATGCCGTATTTCTTTTTGTATTTTTTGACGGTCTCGCGGTAGAGCCAGCGGGCGATATCCACCGCGCTCTTGCACTTCCCGAGCTCGGCGCAGCTGCCCGTGAGGCGGAGCACGCCGCAGAACTCCTTGAACAGCGCGAGCCCCTCCCCCATGCCTTGGATCCGCGCGGAGATCTTTCCTGCCTCGCGGAGGAGCTCCTCCCGCCGCCCGATGCGCTCGGCATAGGTGTAGATCTCCTGCGTGCCCTTGCGCGTGCGGTAGCGCCTGAGGTCGGCGATCTCCTTTTCGATCGTCCCCGAGAGGGCGGCAAGGTCCTCCGTCGCCTCCCCGAAGATCTGCTCGGCGCGGGAGGCCGCAAACTGCGCCGAACGGTAGAATTCGACGAACCCGCGGAAGAAGTCGTCGGGCGAGCGGACGCCCCCCTCGAGCACATAGCGCAAAAACTCCTCGACCTGCAAGAATGCGCTCATGAGGGCGCGGAAGGGCTTCGTGAAATAGAACCCGCCCTCCTTGGCCTCTTTCATCTCCCCGAGCACGGCGCGGCGGATGCGCGTGGAGGCGTTTTTTATACATACGTACCCCTCCCTTCGCTTCGTGCAGGCCTCGAGGATGTCCCCCGCGATCTGCCTGCATTCGTCGCCCGTGAAGAGCCCGCAGATGCCGTCGTAGATCTTTGCGATGCGGCCGCGGACCTCCTCGGGGAAGCGGTCGGAATAGAGGAAGGAGAGGTATTCTTCGCGCTCCCGTTCGCCCGTGAGATGGGCGGCGAGGTCGATCCCCTCCCCCATCAGCGCGCGGAAGAAGTAATTCCGCAGGGTGACGGTGTAGACCTTTTGCAATTCGAGCACCTGCGAGAGGTCGTCAATGAAGTCGTTGAAGGAATCCGACGGCGTGATCACGAGCACATCGCGCGGGCGGAGCGCGTCGTTATTATACATGAGATAGGAGAGGCGGTGCAAGAGGATCATCGTCTTTCCGCTGCCCGCGCAGCCCTGCAACACGAAGCTCTCGCGCTCGGGGCGGGTGATGATCTCGAACTGCTTCTCCTGGATCGTGCGGATGATGTCGCGGACGTGCACGTCGTCCTTGCGGCTGCGGATAATGCTACGAAGATAGGGATCGAAGAGGATCTCCTCGTCCCTGCCCGCAATCTCTTCCCGCGTGAGGACGTCCCCCACCGAGAGGTATTCGTTGCGGAACTCCTGCAATTTCCCGTTCTTCACCGAGAGCGCGCGGCGCAGCACAGTGCGGTATTCGTATTCGTTGATGGCGAAATTGACGCGGCTCTTCTGGTAGTAGCGCACGGCGAGCGGCGCCCGCCAATCGACGATCTCGAGGTTGGGATCCCCCTTCTTGCCGATGTAGTAGACGTTGTAGCCCTCGATGTTGTCGATCGCGTCCATGCGCGCGAAATAGGGCTCGGAGAAGAAACACTTGTAGCCCGCCATCTTCTTGGTGAGCGCGGCGATCTCGGCGTTCAGCGCGAGGATGGCGCGGTACTCCTCCGCGCCGTAGTTCTCGCGTGCGCGCAGCGCAGCGATCTCCTCCTTCGCCTCGGCGATGCGCCGCTGGTACTTCCCGAGATAGAATACCTTGAGCGCCACCAACACGGCGCGGATGTGCTCCTGCTCGTATGCGGTCTGTTCCGCTTCGTCGAGCAGGGAGAGATACCAACGCTTATCCGCATTCCGCTTGGTCTGCAAAATGCTTTTGATGGTTTCTTTCTCCTTCATCGGATGCCCCTCGTTACCCTATATCATAGCACAAATTTTCAAAAATGGTATAACTTTCGGAAATATTTTTCGAAATTTTATCAAAAAAACACACCGCAGCGGCGTGTTTTTGCAAATATTGTATCATTTCTTAATTTTTCGCGACTGCTGCGGCGCATCCGGCGGCGATTGCGACGCTTCCCGCGAGGATCGCGCAGGCGATCCAATCGAGCCGCATTGCCGGAAGGAAGCAAAAGACGACGGCGACGGCGGCGGAGAGCAGCCCCGCGAGGAGCAACGCGCTCCCGACGGCCCTGCGCCTGCCCTCGGTCTTGGCGCGGAGCACGGCGCCGAACACGGCGATCCACGCGCCCGCGGGAAAGGCGGTGAGGGCGGCATACGGGAAGATGACCGCTTCGCCGAACGCTGCGGGCTGGACGGCGATGCCGAAGAATGCCCAACCGGCGGCGGCGAACCCTGCGCCCGTCGCGGCGAGCGCGGCGAGGGCGGCGCATCTCCCCCGTTTGGCGCGCAATGCGACGGGGAAGAACGCGATCGCGAGAAAGGCGGTGACCGCGGGAAAGGCGACGAGCGTCCACGGCGAACCGAGGCGGTCGACCGTCAGCCCCGCGAGATGCACGGGCACCGCGGCGGGCATGCACGATACGCCGATGAGGAACACGATCAGATTTGCGACCGCAGCCGCGGCATAGAGCATAGAGATGAACATGGCGTTACCCGTTTGCAAATTCCGAAATGCCGAGGAGCAGCTTCCGGAAGATCTCCGTATTGAGCGAATAGATGATGGTCTGCTTCCTGCGGCGGACGAGCACGAGCCCGCTCTCGCGCAGGACCGAAAGATGGTGCGAGACCGTCGCGGCGGAGAGTTCGAACTGATCGGCGATCTCCCCTGCGGTATACGGCCTCCCCTTCAAAAGGTCGAGGATCTCGCGGCGCGTCGGATCGGCGAGCCCGTCCCAAACATCTTTCATAGCCTTCTCCTTTGTATTTCGACTTCTATCTAAATAATAGCATATCGCTTGGATTTTGTCAACAATTTGCGGAAAATTCCCCAAATTTCTTTTTCTTTGCGCCCAAAAAACGCGCGAAAAATCCCCGCCCGAAGGCGGGGATAGGAAGATTTCGATCAATAATTCTCGGCGTGGACTTCGAAATAGCTCTGCGGATGCGCGCACACGGGGCAGACCTCGGGCGCCTTGGTCCCGACGACGATATGCCCGCAGTTGCGGCACTCCCACACCTTGACTTCGCTCTTGGCAAAGACCTGCGCGGTCTCGAGGTTCTTCAAAAGCGCGCGGTAGCGCTCCTCATGCGCCTTCTCGATGGCGGCGACCATGCGGAACTTCGCGGCGAGCTCAACAAACCCCTCTGTCTCCGCCGTCTTGGCAAAGCCCTCATACATATCCGTCCACTCGTAGTTCTCGCCCTCGGCCGCCGCGGCAAGGTTGGCCTTCGTATCGCCGATGCCGCACAGCTCCTTCAGCCACAGCTTGGCGTGCTCCTTCTCGTTGTCGGCGGTTTTCAAAAACAGCGCCGCCATCTGCTCGTAGCCTTCCTTCTTCGCAACGGAGGCAAAATACGTGTACTTGTTGCGCGCCTGCGATTCGCCCGCAAAGGCCGCCTCGAGATTCTTCTCGGTCTGCGTGCCCGCATATTTGTTGTTTCCCATTTCCATTTCTCCTTTGTCACGCAAGATCCCCTTTGTGACACGACCATTATACCATGATTCACAGGCTGCGGCAAGCGGTATTAAGAATTTTGAACGCCCGCCCGCCGAATGAATTCGGCGGGCGGGCGAGACGAAACAGGGCGAGACAAAACAAGGCGAGACGAAGCAGCGCTTCTTTCGGTTGGAACGCGCAAACGCGCAACGAAAAAGCGATGCGCCCCGCGCGCGGCTTTTTGTTTTCCTGTCATCCTGAACGAACGCACTCCACCCCCTGTCATCCTGAGCCGAAGCAGCGTTACAAAGTTCGAAAGAGACCATCTTCGAAGGATCCCGAAGTACGAAGTCCGTTTCCAACATCGACCAGCGGGATTCTTCGGGGGCTACGCCCCCTCTGAATGACACGGAGGACGGGGCGGGGGCGGTTTTGAATGCGCCCGCGCGAGAGGACAGGCGTTCCCCCCATCCGTTACGGCTATGCCTCATAAATTGTCATGTCGAGCGTAGTCGAGACATCTCTACCTTATTTTAGATTTCTACTTCGCCTGCGGCTCGTGCCAACCTTAGTATTCAATAGAAGCCTCGGTTGGGACGACTTCGCTGCGCTTCGCTCGAAATGACAGTTTGGTGTTCCCCCCCCCCAATGGGGGTAGGGCTTGGGTTGTACATCATGCGACCTAGTTGGGGGTAGGGCTTGGGATAAGGTGAGCGTATAAAAAGCCCCCGCACGAGTGATTCGGGCGGGGGACGCTGTGGTTTATTTCAGTTTTGCCACGCGGAGAAAGGCGTATGGTAAAATATACGCAAAAAAGAGAGCGCGGGGCTCTCTTGGCGGGGGATGTGGTCGATTATTCAAGTTCCGAAGCATCGGATGGCCGAGGCATGTCCGTGATCCGAAACGCGCTGCCCGATCGAAATGTATCTATATTGCAAACCGAATGTATCCATCTTGCGCGCCGATCATCCGAGCCGTATGTGGCGGCAGAGGAAGCGATAGCCGCGCATGAGGTAGAAGCCGCGGAGCTTCCAGGGGAGAATGGTCGCCGTGAGCACGTAGGTGCCGAAGCGGATCTTGTTGCAGAGCTTTTTATCCTTCTCGGCGAAGTGCTGCCACAGCTCTTTGAAGCATTCCCGCCGCTCGGGAGTATCTTCCGCGCAGAGGAAGAGCTCGGTCGTCATCATGTAGTTGGCGAGCGCGTGGATCATATACCGCCGCAGCCCCTTGGGGAACTGCATGATGTCCGCATAGGTCCAGCGGTCGATCATCTCGCGCATGACGCGCACCTGCTGCTCCCAACGTGCCACCATGTTGACGATATTCACCGATTGATCTGCCCGACCGATGAAGTAGCGGTAGAAGTCGATATCGAGATAGACGACCGACTTGGCGCAGGGCAACGGGTTGTAGGAGAAGATGTCGTCGACATAGAAGGTATGCTCGGGGAGCACGAGGCCGCTCTCGCGGAGCACTTTGGTGCGGAACACGAGCGCGTGCATGAGCAGCATGTGCGAAAAATGGAAACTCTTCACGTTCGACCAATCCGAGAGGGTCTCCGTGGGGAATTGCTTGCGGTATGCGCTGACGTAGCTCGTCTGGTCCGCCGCGTGTTCATAGACGTAATTGACGACGAACAGATCGGGCGCATTGCCCTTTTCCGCGCGCGTGCGGATGGCGGTAAGCAGCCGCTTGAAGGCGTCGCCGTCCACCCAATCGTCGGAATCGACGACTTTATAATACAGCCCGCAAGCGAGGCGCAAGCCCACGTTGACGCCCGAACCGTGGCCGCCGTTGGGCTTATCGACGAGGCGGACGATCGAGGGATAGCGCAGGGCGTATTCCTTGGCGATGGAAAACGTATCGTCCGTGGAGCCGTCGTTGATGATGATGATCTCCACTTCTTCGCCGCCGGGAAGCAGGCTTTCGATACATTTGCGCATGTAGTCTTGGGAATTGTAACAGGGAACTGCAAAAGTAATGAGTTTCATAGCAAGTATTTTGTCCGTAAAAATGTAATGTCTTTTTCGGTCACGCCGAGTTCTTGTTGGCAGTAGCCGACGATGCCGCCGTAGCGTGCGTGCATTTCGTCGATGACGCTCTGCAGGTACTTTTTCTTGGTGCGCATGAGGGCGAGGAGGATGCGCTTCAAGTTGAGATTGAAGGGCACGAGCACGATCCCCAAACGGTTGAGAACATATTTGCGCCGCAGGTTGCGCCCCGAGCGCATGTAGTCCTCGAGAATGGTCTTTTCGTCGACGCCGAGCAGCGCCTCGACGAGCATCGCACAGATGCCCGCGCGGTCCTTGCCGCTCGCGCAGTGCCACAGGATGCATCCCGTTTCGTTGCGCACGAGCTGCAAAAATTGTTTGAGTTGGGCCTTGGACGTCTCGGAGAACAGGATACTGCGGTAGGTCTCGATCATGTAGCGGTCGATACTGCCGAATTCGCGGCGGATGCGCTCCCCCTCTCTCTGCACGCGGTCCCGCTCCTTTTCCACCGTCGAGAAGATGGAAAAATCCGAGGAGATCCCGAGCGCGGGGAAGCACAAGACGGGCAAATGCAGATATACGCACCCCCCGATCTCGCAATCGGGATCGGCGCACCGCTCGCTCTCGATGCGCAGATCGACGACCGTCGTGATCCCCAGCTCTTCGAGCGCGCGCACCGTGTCTGCGGGAAGCTTCGTGAGCTTCCCGCTGCGGATGAGCTTGTGGGGGCGGATCGTCCTTCCGTTTGCCGCCCGCATGCCGCCGAGGTCGCGGGCGTTTGTCAGTTTTTTGTACTTCAGCCGTATCATACGCTCTTGCCGCACGAGCCGCGCAGCGTTGTTTTCCGCCCCGATTATTTGACTTTGAGCCCGAGGCGCTCCATCACGCCGCGGTAGACGGCGAGCTTCTCGTCGCGCGTGTCGATGGACGCGCAGGCGGCGCAGTAACTGCTCTCCTCCCGTGCGCGCGCAAGATCCGCTTCCTTCTCGGCGCGGGCATAGGCGTCGATCTTCTTCGCGAGATTCCCCGCGTTCTGCTCCTTGGCGGATTCGAGGGCGCGGCGGGCCTCTTCGCACGCAGCTGCGGCCTCATTCTGTTCGTTGACGGAGGCGAAATACTTGAGGATCTTCGCGTTGCAGAGGGAGAGCGCCTGGTGATATTCCTTCTCCGAGTTGGAACGGTCCGCCTTATCCTGCGCGATCTTCAAGGCTTTCTCCGCCTTCGCAATCTTCTCCTTGGGCGCCTTCGCCGCAACGAGTTTTTCGTACTTCGCCTGCGCTTTCTTGAGCACCTTGTTGTTGTCGGGGAAGATGACGAGGAAGATGAAGAAGAAGATCACCATCGAGACGCCGCCGGTGAGCACCGTCTTGATGAGCCCCGTCACGGCGTCGGGCCAGCCCCAATGCACGAAGAACACGTTGCAGATGCCCCAAATGGCGTTCACGAACACAGAGACGAGCACCCAGCCGATGAAATACCACATCGCCTGGTACCACGGATTGCCGTGGGAGCGGTAGGTGATATTCCGTTGCAGCGGGAAGTTGATGCACTGCGCCGTAAAGACGGCGAGCTCGAAGGCGATGAAGTAGCCGAGGCCCTGCACGTCGCCGAAGATCATGTAGGGCTGTCCGCCCGCGGCGGGAACGGGCACATTGGGCCAGCCCCAGGCGCCCGTGTTCAGCCCCGCAAAGGCGTAGGGCAGGAAGGTCATGACGACATATTGCCAGATCGTGACGCCCTCCGAGAACACGATGAAGAAGAACACCATGTAGATGATGTTGGAAAGCGTGGGATGTTTATCCGCAAAGCCGTACCATGCGGAGAGCCATCCTCTCCAGATCTTCTGGAAGAATGCGACGAACGCATTTTTCGAATACGGCTTGAGCTGCGCGCGCAGTTCCTGTTCGCTGAAACGCGTCATTTTTTGTTTCCTCCCTTGGTTTCATCCTCGATTTTTTCCTTGCGCATGAACGTCCCGAGCCCCTTGAAGAAGTGCCCGTCGAACATCATGGTGAGCCCCTCCATCTGGTTGCGGGAGAACCTGCCGAACTTCGCCATGCCGCGGATGGGCTGGTGCACCATGCCCATCACGAGCTCGTTCTGCTTGGCACGGTTGCCCGTCATCCTGAACCAGCCGAGCGCCGCCGAGCAGATCGCCCACGAGAAGAATCTGCCCGTCCAGCCCCGCGCGTGTTTGAGATCCTGCACGGTGAAATTTTCATGCACGTGCTGCCGCTTCTTGGGGGTCTCGGGCTGCTTCTCGGGCGTGTAGCCGAGCCGCGCGTAGAACTCTTCGTCGGGGATGTTCTTCACGTCGCAAGCGAAGTATGCGGGATACTTCTCCCGCTCGTTGTTCGGCGCGATCCCCGCGACGGCGACCTCCGCCGAAAGACGGATGTCCTCGGAGGACGCAGCCACAAAAACGCTATACGTCCCCCCCTCGATCTGCCAGCTGTTGGAATTTGTATCGAAGAACGCGAAGGTGCGGTCGTTGAAGGCGATCTCCACTTCTTTCTTCTCGCCGGGGGCGAGATGCACGCGCGCAAAGCCCTTGAGCTCCCGCGCGGGGCGGACGATCTTGCTGTCCTTCAGCGCGACGTAGACCTGCGCGATCTCGTCGCCCGCGGCCTTGCCCGTGTTCTCAACGGTGAACTTCACGCCGTTCTTATCCGCCCGAAGGTCCGAATATGCAAACGTCGTGTAGGAGAGCCCGTAGCCGAAGGGATACTTGGGCTTGACGCCCGCCGTCGTGAAATAGCGGTAGCCGACGAACAGCCCCTCGCGGTATTCCACGGCGTCCCTGCCGCCCGGGAAGAGCTTGGGATCGGCGGTGGGTTCCTCCTCGTAGGCGTGCACCCACGTCTCGGCGAGCTTGCCCGAGGGATTCACGGCGCCGTAGAGGATATCGGCGACGGCGAGCGCCCCCGCCTGCCCCGAGAGCCCCGCGTAGACGACCGCCGCGGCGCCCTCCAACCAATCGGTCTCGACGACCGAGCCGCACGAGAGCACGACGACGATCTTCTTGCCCGTCGCGCGGAGGGCGCGGAAGAGATCCTTCTGGTTCTCGGGCATATCGAGGCAAACGCGGTCGAGCCCCTCCGCCTCGGAGAATTCGTCGAGCCCCGCGAAGAAGAGGACGACGTCCGCTTTGAGCGCCCCCTCGATCGCGGCGAAGTAGAGTTTATTGTTCTTCTTGCCGAAGCGGTCGAAGCCGCGCTCCGCCGCAACGACGTCCGCCCCGATCGCTTTGAGCGCGCGCTCCGCCGTGGGGAACTCGCCGGTCTCCATGCGCTTGGAGGGATTGACGATCGAAGAGCCCGCGCCCTGGTAGCGGGGACGGAAGGCGAAATCGCCGATGAGCGCGACCTTCGTTCCCTTGGAAAGCGGGAGGACGCCATCGTTTTCGAGCAGGACGATCGACCGCTCCGCACTCTCCCGCGCAAGGTTGTGGTTCTCCTCGAGGAGGGCGAGCCGTTCGGGGCTGTCGAGCTTCGTCTTGCCGGCCTCGTCCTTGGGGAAAGCGGGCTTCTTGTCGCTGAATTCGATGAGTTCGAGGATGCGCAGGATGCTCTCGTCGAGCAAGGATTCGGGGATCTCCCCCGCCTTGACCGCCTTATATACGTCGTCCGCGCCGTATTTGCAGGGCGGCATTTCGAGCTCGTTGCCGCACTTCAACCCCTCGACGCGGCTGTTGCAGCCCGCCCAGTCGGTGACGACGACGCCCCGATATCCCCACTCGCCGCGCAGGATCTCGCGGAGCAGGTGCTCGTTTTCGTTGGTGTAGGTACCGTTGAGCTTGTTGTAGGAGGTCATGACAGTGTTTGTCTTGCCCTCCTTCACGGCGATCTCGAAGCCCGCGAGGTAGATCTCGCGCAGGGTGCGTTCATCGACGATGGAATCCGAAGTCATCCTGCGGTATTCGCGGTTGTTCACCGCAAAATGCTTGATGCAGGCATTCACGTGTTCGGATTGGATGCCCCGCACATACGCCGCCGCGATCTTGCCCGCGAGATAGGGATCCTCGGAAAAATACTCGAAATCCCTGCCGCAGAGGGGGCTGCGCTTGATGTTCATGCCCGGGCCGAGCAGCATGTCGACGTCGATGGACGCCGATTCCCTGCCAAGCGCGGCGCCGACCCGCTCTCCGAGCTCCTCATCCCAGCTGCACGCCATGATGGAAGCCGTGGGGAAACAAGTCGAGGGAATGCTTGCGTGCAGCCCGAGATGATCGGCCTCCTCCGCCTGTTTGCGGAGCCCGTGCGGGCCGTCGGAGAGGTACATGTCGCGGATCCCGTACTGCGGGAGCGCGCACGATTTGAAAAACGCGCCGCCCGTGAGAAAATCCGCTTTCTCACGAAGCGTCATCTTTTTCACCAGCTCTTCTTTGTTCATGGTTTCCTCCCTCCCCCCGGGATCTGCCCGAGGAGTCACATCCGATCTCCTTCGAGGCGAGCGACCGCCCCGAGCGCACTTTTTACGGCGACGTGCATATCCATATAGCGATATTCGCCGAGTCTGCCGCCGAACGTCACCCGCGGTTCCTGCGCCGCCAAAGCGCGATATTTTTCATACAGGGTGCCGTTTTTTTCGTCGTTGACGGGATAAAACGGCTCATCGCCGACCCGCCACGCCGCAGGGTATTCGCGGGTGATGACCGTCTTTTCCTGCGTGCCGAAGGCGAAGTGCTTGTGCTCGATGATACGCGTGTAGGGCACCTCCGCATCGGTGTAATTCACGACGGCGTTCCCCTGGAAATCCGCAAGGTCGAGCGTCTCCGTCTCGAAACGGAGCGCGCGGTATTCGAGGGCGCCGTAGCGGTAGTCGAAATAGCGGTCGATGGCGCCCGTATAGACGATCCGCTCCGCCTGCGGCAGAAATTCCGCCCTGTGCTCCAAAAAATCCACCCCGAGCAGCACTTCGGAGCCCTCGAGCAGCCGCGAAAAGATGGGCGTATACCCCCCTTCGGGGATGCCCTGGTAGCGATCGGTGAAATAGTTATTGTCGAACGTGAAGCGCACGGGCAGGCGGCGGATGATGAAGGCGGGAAGCGCGCTGCACGGCCGCCCCCACTGCTTTTCGGTATACCCCTTCACGAGTTTTTCGTAGATCGTCCGCCCCACGAGATTCTGCGCCTGCTCCTCGAGATTCCGCGGAAAATCGACATACGTCCCCCGCCGATCCTCCTCGATGCGGCGGCGCGCGTCCTCGGGCGTGAACACGTCCCGCCAGAGTTTCGTGAAGGTATTCATGTTGAAGGGCAGGTTGTAGAGCTCGTCCCGATAGCGGGCGATCGGCGCGTTGACGAAGTTGTTGAAGGCGGCGAAGCGGTTCATATACGCCCAGACCGCCGCGTCCGAAGTGTGGAAGATGTGCGCGCCGTAGCGGTGGACCTCGATGCCCACGACGGTCTCGGTGTAGCAATTTCCGCCGATGTGCTCCCGCTTTTCGAGCACCAGGCACTTCTTCCCGCGGGCGGTGAGTTCGTGGGCGCACACGGCGCCGAACAGCCCGCTCCCCACAATGAGATAATCGTACACCTCTTTCCTCCCCGCGCGCCGTATCGCCTTCGGGATCGCGGCACACACTGAAAGCGTAAACTCTTCCTTTTTTTATTCTATAAGATTCTATGCAAGGTGTCAAGGGGAAAAATCAAAAAAATCGCGAATTTTTTCGCTGTCCGCGCAAAACCGCCCTTTTGTTCGGAAAAGACGGGAAATGTTACCCGTCTCCAAAGCCGCCGCCGAAAACCAAAAAAATTTCACAAATCATGGTACTTTTTTTCTGTGAAACTATTGAAATCCGCCATGTTTCGTGCTATAATGCGACGGTGAGGGGGAGTGTGAGGATACCGCCCGGGGGGAACGGTATCGCGCGCAATCTTCTCGGATAATTGTTTTTCGAAAGGGCGCGCCCTTTCGCATGCGCAGTCTTGCGCATGCCCCCCACACGATTCAATTTTATGAAAAAATTCCGTTCCGCCAACCGACGCGCCCCGCTCCTTGTTTTGCTCCTTGCGGCGCTGCTCTTCGTCTCCTGTGCTCCCTCGGTGCAAGTGACGCTCTCGCAGCATACGGCGGAACTTTTCACGGGGGACATTTTGCAGCTCTTTGCGCAGCCCGGGGGTGCGGATCTCGTGTGGAGCTCGAGCGACGAACGGGTCGCCGCCGTCGAAAACGGCAGGGTGACCGCCCTCTCCGCGGGGGAATGCGTCATCCGCGCCGCGCTGGGCAAGCAATCCGATGAATGCGCCGTCTCGGTGCGGGAAGTGCTCCCCACGGGCAAAGATGGCCCGATCGCGGGCTACAAGCTCGCCTTCCGCGACGAATTCGAGGGAGACGCGCTCGATCCCGCCAAGTGGGAATTCCAGAACGGCATACAGGACGTCTACGGCGCCTCCCGCGGCCCCCGCTATTGGGGGAATGCGGAGCGGCAGTACTACACCGGATCGGCGGCGCGCGTCGGAGGCGGGCTCCTCACCATCACCGCCGCGCGGGAAACCTGCCCCGAGAACACCGCATACAGCTCGGCGCGCATCACCACGCGCGACCGCTTCTCCTTCACCTACGGCTTTGCCGAGGCGCGCATCCGCGTCGACGCGATCGAGGGACTCTGGCCCGCCTTTTGGGCGCTCCCCCAGCCGTGCGACAAGGAGTCCACGGACACGGCATACGGCTCGTGGGCGGCGAACGGGGAGATCGACATCCTCGAGGCGCGCGGGCGGCTGCCCGACGAAGCCTCGACGACGCTGCACTTCGGCAACCGCGGCGCGAGCACCTATCTCACGCACACGGCAAGGCTCAATGCACCCATCTCGGTGTGGCACGT
Source organism: uncultured Clostridia bacterium (assembly GCA_947624445.1). Taxonomy (GTDB): domain Bacteria; phylum Bacillota; class Clostridia; order Christensenellales; family Borkfalkiaceae; genus Gallimonas. Next base: position 21,010 of record CANQKF010000011.1, read on the forward strand.
CTACGGGCTCGAATGGCGGAGCGACGCGATCGTCTGGTATATCGACGGCGCCGAGACGTTCCGCGTCCTGCAGAAGGATTGGTGGACGCAGGCGGTCTCCAAGGCCGAAAACGCCGCCGCCCCCTTCGATCAGCCCTTCTATCTGCTCTTGAATCTCGCGGTCGGCGGGAATTTCGACGGCGGCAGGGAGCCCCCCGCGGATTTCACCACGGGCTTGATGCAGGTGGACTACGTGCGCGTGTTCTCCGCGGCATGACGCCGCATAAAACTTCTGGACCGTACGGGCGCACAGACCCGTAAGGATAAAGGGAAAATTTTTTGGAGGTAACTATGAGAAAGAAAGCACTGAGTTCGATCGTTGCGATCATCCTTTCGTTCGTGCTTGTCTTTTCGGTCGTGGGCTGCACGACGTCGGGCGGCAATATCAGCCTCTCGCAGACGGAAGCCACGATGGGCGTCGGCGACATCCTGACGCTCCGCGCTACGACCGACGACAACTCGAAAGTCGAATGGACTTCATCCGACGAAACAGTTGCGACTGTCGTGAGCGGCATGGTCACGGCGAAAAAGATCGGCGAGGCGACGATCACGGCGACGAGCGAGAGCGCGGGTTCTGCGACCTGCAAGATCAAAGTCGTCGACTACGCCGTCTCTCTCGACAAGACGACGGCGACCGTCGAGCGCGGGCAGGAGATCAAGCTCACCGCGTCCACCACGATGAACGGCACCCCCGTCGAAAACGACAAATACGTCTGGTCCTCCGACGATCCGAGCATCGCGACCGTTTCGGACGGCACCGTGAAGGGCGTCCGCGAAGGCACGACGAAGATCACCGTGAGACGGCAGGCGGGCACCACTTCCGCGACGTGCGATGTCACCGTCATCTGGACGAACAAGCCCGAAGGCTACTACGAGATCGGCCACTTCGAGCAGAACAAAGTTCTTGCAAACACGTGGGGACGCTGGGCGAACCAAGGCTGGGAAGGCGGCGGCAGGATCAACATGAACCTCGCCGAATACCAGGACGCGGCAGACAGCGAAGCGGGCGTTGCTTCCTTCAACTTCACCGTTGAAACGCACGGTACCCTCGCGGGCGCCGACCTGCAGGTCGTCTACCGCTCCGCGGGCCAGGGCGGCAAACTCACGACGGGCAACTACTATTCGCTGACGGCGGACGTCACGAGCTCCGTCGCGGGAGATATCACCCTCAACGGTACCGATTTCACCCTCGAGGCAAACAAAAAGACCACTGTCACCTCGTATTTCCTCCATGAGGACGACGGTACGATCTATCCGGAAGGCGTCTACGACAATATCTACTACACCGCCGTGTTCCTGCTCCTCGGCAACCTCGGCGAAGTGGGCGAGACCGTCGACTTCAAGATCGAGAAGCTCCAGTGGAAGGAATTCACCCCTGCGGAACTCCTGGCTCCTACCGTCTCCGTTGCGGAGAAGAAGGCGACCATCGCCGATACCAATCCGACGGGCGTGAAGGAATACACCATCGGCTTCTTCCGCGACGCCGACGCGACGGCCCCCGTCTACACGATGAAGCACGCCGTGAAGGGCGAGAACACTATCAAAGACGACATCTTCGAGAACGGCACCTATGTGGTCCGCGCGATGGCGCTCGGCACCGACGCGCGCTATCTGCAGTCGGCTTGGTCGGCAGCGAACGACGTCACCTTCACCGTCAACAACGAACACGTCTCCTACGACCTTGCACAGGGCACCGAGGCGGAGGCGATCGACGACGCGGGCAGATATTATTACAGCGGCAACCTGACCGAGGGCAAGTACCTCGACGGGACGATCACCTTCAATATCCCCATGGGCGGGAATTGGTACGATAACCAGCTCTTCTTCGAGAACGGCACCCTCACCTCGGGCGCGAGATACACCCTCTCGTTCGATCTCAAGGTCTCGGGGCTTCCCGAGCTTCCCGCGGGCATCACGGCTTGGAAGATCCGCGTGAACGGCACCATGTTCGAGATCGAGAACGGCGACAACCAGATCTCCGTTCCCTACACCGAATCGGCGAGCGGCGGGCAGGACGGCTCCTCCATGCACATCCAGTTCGGCGAACCTTCCTCGGATTTCAGCGACACCATCGCGACCGTCACGGGTGCGTTCGAGATGTCCAACATCAAGTGGGAAGAAGTGAAGCACGCCTACACGCCCGGTCCCATGGATACGGATACGGCGGCCGAAGCCGCTTGCGACGGCACGTGGCTCTATTGGGCTTCCCAGGGCGAGGGCAACTGCACGGTCACCGCGACCGAAGTCACCTCCTCCTACGATGAAGCGACGGATACCTACGGCGTGACGGCGAAGTTCTCCTCGGCGGGCGAAACGCTTGCCTACGGCTTCCAGGTATTCCACAACGACAGCGTGAAGTTCCCGAACGGCACGAACGTGAAGGTTACCCTCACCATCAAGGCGACCACGGCGCTCACGCTCACGATCGACGGCAAGACGGTCAACCTCGTTGCCAATGAGGCGCAGGACGTCGAAGTCACCCGCACCGTCAACTACACGGGCGATTGGCAGGGCGCGACCCTCTTCGGCATGAGCGTCAACTGCACCGACGGGCTCAGCACCGAGCTCACCCTCACGAACATCAAGTTCGAAGCGGTGGGTGCCCCCGCGCCTTCGGAACATCCCAAGGCAGAGGACTACGACCTCGGCGAAGCGATCACCCCTACGGGCACCGAGCTCATTGAAGGCGGCGAACAGGATATCCAAGAAGAAAACTACGATAAGTGGTACTATTGGGCAGCAAAAGCCGAATGGGGCATGGAAAATGTTGACGTCTCGACGCATACCGTAGCAAACGGCACGATCACGCTCACCTATCAGGGCGGGAATCTTGATTACAGCTTGCAGCTCTTCTACAAGACGTCTGCCATCGATGCGGCGAAGCAGTACTTCCTCACCGTCACGGTCGAGACGGATAAACCCATCCACGTGGGTCTCCACGGCGAGACGTATGATCTCACTGCAGGCACGCACACCCTCACCGCGATCAAGCCGGCAAGCGGCACTGCGCTCAGCATTCAATTCCGCGGCGTGTCTGAAACGACCACCGTCAAGGTCTCCAACGTGAAGTGGCAGGAGATCAAGACCGCCGAGCAACCCGAACCGCAGCCTACGGAAGGCTTTGCGTTCGGCGAAGAGAAGAACATCCGTAACGGTTGGGCGTTTTGGAACGACCAAGATTGGGCGGGCGCCGCTGTGGAAGTCACCGAAAGCTCCCTCACGCCGAATAGCGACGGCAGCTTCACGGTCTCGATGAAATACAACTGCACCAAGGGCGGTTCGGATTTCGGCCTTCAGATCTTCCACAACAGCCCCGACTACGCGACCGGTAAGCAGTATACCTTGACGCTCACCGCGACCGCCAAGACGGATTGCAAGATCACGATCAACGGGACCGTCTACGAACTGAAAGCAAATACGCCGCAGCAGATCGAGCTGACCTTCCTCTACAACTTCGACGCGAACTCGGAGAGCACGCAATTCAACACCTCCCTGTTCGATATGCAGGCGAAAGTCGAAGCGGGCCAATCCTATGAGCTCACGCTGGAAAACATGAAGTGGACGGCCGCAGGCGAGACCGCGGAAAAATCGATCACGTTTGACGGCGTTGTGCTTGCGGCGGACAACGAAGACGCGCCCACCAAGGTCTATGTCGGCATCACCATCAACTCCAAGAACTACACCGTGGAGGAACTCAAGACTGCGGTCCTCTTCAATGACGGGATCCGCCTCGCCCTCGACTTGCAAAAATCGGAAGCGGGGCTCAAGGAGAACGGCGTCTGTGTGCTTTGGTTCCAAGTCAGCGATGCGAATTTGAATCACTCCGCGGGCGGCGAATGGTTTTGGACGCATTTGGAGATCTCGGGAAAGAGCTTCGACGGCGGTAACGGCGATGTGCAATTCCCCGAAGGATATGCCGCGGGCACCAAGACCTATACCGTCGGATCCAAGGAATACAGCATCCGTATTGATGATGAAACGTGGCAAATACTCGTCGTGGTCGTAAAAGACATCTGACAAGCCTTAGCCTATCGCAACTGCGGGGCGGCGGAGAACCGCCGCCCCCTCACAGCGTAAACCTCAATTCGATCGAATAAGGAGAGAACCCTATGGCTAATTTCTTTGCGGGCGCAAAGGGAGTCAAGCGCATCGTGCTCATTGCGGTCGCCTTCCTTTTGGTCGCCATTCTGATTGCGGGAAATATCGTCCTCAACTACTTCTCCCCTCTGCTCCACCCCTATTTCGGCGGTCTGTCGACGGGCGGAGATAAGCAGATGCAGGAGAATGCCGTCGGTCAAGCCGATGACCTCATCGGCGAGATCGCGGAAGAGAGCATGGTCCTCCTCAAAAACGAGGACTATCTCCCGCTTCCCAAGAGCACCAAGTTCAATTTCTTCGGTTGGAACTCCACCGATCAGGGCTTCCTCGTCGTCGGCGGCGGCAGCGGCGCTTCGCCCATCAACGAAAAAAATCCATACCATACCACCCTGCTCGAAGCATTCGACGAAGCGGAGATCGAATACAACCCCGATCTTGCGGCGGCGTATTCCAAGGTCAGCTCCAAGGACGCGGACTTCTGGGGCGACAACGGCTCCACGGGCAAAGACGCCACGGAGACGATGATTAACCCGCCCGCTTCCTTCTATACGAACGATCTCATGACGGCGGCGAAGGCCTATTCGCCGACGGCGATCGTCGTCCTCGGGCGCTGGGGCTGCGAGAACGGCGGCAGCGGCGAGCTCAAGAACATCAAGAGCTACCAGAACGGCGCCTTCCTCGAGCTCACGGTAAGCGAAAAAGCGATGTTCGATAGCCTCAAGCAATACGGCTTCGATGTGACGGTCCTTCTCAACACGACCAACCCCATCGAGCTCGGCTTCCTCGAGGAATACGAGAACATCAAGGCGTGCATCTACATCGGGATCCCCGGGCAGTCGGGCGCGCGCGCCATCCCCAAGATCCTCACGGGCGAAGTGAGCCCCTCGGGCAGGCTCTCGGATACCTACGCCTACGATTGGCAGACCAACAACCCCTCCTATGCGAACGCGACGAGCGCCAACTCGAACATCGTCTACCAGGAGGGCATCTACTTCGGGTACCGCTGGTATGAGACGGCGGACGCCGAGGGCTACTTCGAAGATCAGGGCACTTCCTACGAGAAAGTCGTGCAGTTCCCCTTCGGCTACGGGCTCTCCTACACGAAATTCACGCAGGAGATCGTCGAGACCTCGTGGAAGAGCGGCGAAAAGCTCGAAGCGGGCAAGGAGTATTCCGTTATCGTGCGCGTGCGCAACGTCGGCAGCGAGCCGGGCCGAGACGTCGTCCAGCTCTACTACTCGGCGCCTTACACCAAGGGCGGCATCGAAAAGGCGAGCGTCAACCTGCTTGCCTTCGATAAGACGGCGCTCCTCCAACCCAACAGCGAAAAGGACGGCGTGCAGGAGATCAAGCTCACCTTCACGGCGTACGACATGGCCTCCTACGACGCCTACGACAAGAACAACAACGGGTTCAAGGGCTATGAGCTCGACGAAGGCGCCTATACCATCTCGCTCCGCGCCAACGCGCACGAGCTCTTCCCCGCGCCCGAATCCCCCGAGGGCACCAACACCGCCACGATCTCTTCGAACAATCTTCAGATTGCGAACGACCCCAAGACGAACGCGGCGGTGGAGAACCTCTTCACGGGCGACAAGGCCTATGCGAACATGCCCATCGACGGCTCGACGGGCATCGAGGGCGGCGTGACCTATCTCTCCCGCGCCGATTTCAAGGGCACTTTCGCGACGGAACAGGCGGGCGGCATCACGGGCGCCGCGAGCAGCGCTGCGAATTACGACTACACGGGCTACGATAACGACGCCGCGATCGCGGCGGAAGTCACGAACTTCGGCGAGCGGACCGATATGGGGCAGTACCTCGTCACGCTCTCGACGGGCGACAAGGCGACCTCCGCCCAGCTCAGCGGAACAAGCGAGGCAGAGCTCTCCGTCAACGAGGATCTCCTCTCCTTCCTCATCGATTGGGACAGCCCGATGTGGGACACCTTCCTCGGGCAGCTCTCCGAGGCGGACGTCGAGGCGCTCATCGGCAGGGGCGGCTTCCGCACCGAGGCGATCGATTCCATCGGCAAGCCCCGCCAGCAGAATACCGACGGCCCCGCAGGGTTCAACAGCGCCGTCATCTCCCCCGGCAAGGCGCCCGAAGCATGGGCCGTGTTCCCCGCCGAGACCCTCTCGGGTTGCAGCTGGAGCCAGAGGCTCATGTATAACCTCGGGCAGGCGCAGGGCATGATCGGCAACAGCACGAATACCTACGGCTGGTATGCGCCCGGCGTCAACCTGCACCGCAGCGTCTATAATTCGCGCAACTATGAGTATTACAGCGAGGACGGGCTGCTCTCGGGCAAGCTCGCGGCGGAGACCATCCGCGGCGCCAAGGAGAAGAACCTCTACTGCTATCTCAAGCACTTCGCGTTGAGCGAGCCCGGCCAGAACTCCACCGATTGGTACACGTGGACGACCGAGCAGGCCCTGCGCGAGATGTATTTGAAGCCCTTCGAGATCGCCGTCAAAGAGGGCGGCGCAAACGCCATGATGAGCGCCTTCAACAAGCTCGGCGCCGTGTGGTGCGGCTACAACCACGCCCTCCTCACCGACGTCCTCCGCAAGGAATGGGGCTTCAAGGGCACCGTCATTACCGACTGGGATCAAGGCTACATGCACGATTACAACAAGGCGGTGAAGGCGGGCAACGACCTCTGGCTCAACAACGCCAATACCGATGCAAGCCTCGATTTCGGCAAGGTCGGCGTGAAATACGGCGCCAAGCTCTCCGTCAAGGGCATCGTCTACACCTACGTCGATACCTATGTCGCTGCCATGAACTATCAGAAGGGCATCGACGACGGCACGATCGAGGATAAGTACAGCATCACCCTCGGTGCGGGCGTGAGCACCACGCCGCACTCGTCTCTGTTCATCGCGCTGTGGACGATCGTCGACATCGTGCTCGTGCTCGGCATCGCGGCATGCGGCGTATTCATGTTCTTCCCGAAGGCGAAGCCCGAGGCTTCCGCTCCTTCCGAAGAATAACGTTTCAGGCACCTCGGCGGGGGAGCGCGTCTCCTCCGCCGTCGTCTGCCGCCACAGGAGAACCCATGCGACGGACCCTTCTTTCATTCGCCCTCGCGCTCATGTTCCTCTTCCCGCTCGCCGCGGGCTGCACATCCACGGGAGAGCCCGCCTTCGACGACGACTTCTCCCGCTCCCCCATCTATTATTCCGTAGAACGCGGCACGGGCTATCTGCGCTGGGCGCCCCAAGACGGCGCTTCGGAGTACACCGTGCGCCGTTCCATGACCCGCTACGGCACCTATGAGACCGTGGCGACCACAGCGGATTGCCGCTATGTTTCCAAAGATCCCTTTGCATATTTCGAAGTCACCGCGCGCGTCGGGGGAGAAACGCTTCCCGTGGGCGCCGCGAGTGCCTTCGCGGAACATACCCTCGTCGCGGGCCCGAACGACGACATGGCCGCCGTGCAGGCGCACATTGACGCCGTGCACGCCCGCCTCGAACACGTGTGGGACGGGCAATTCTCCAAGGAACGCTTCGCCCTCCTGCTCCTCCCCGGGAAGTACCCCCTCACGCTCAAGATCGGCTACTACACCTCGGTGTGCGGGCTGGGCGCTTCCCCCGAAGAAGTTGAAGTGGAGCGCGTCTACGTCTCGAACGAAGTCCTCTCGGATGAAAACGCCACCTGCACGTTCTGGCGGAGCGCCGAAAATCTCACCGTGAAGGAAAACGCCGTTTGGGCGGTCTCGCAGGCGACATCGCTTCGCAGGATGAACTTCCTCGGCGACCTCAAACTCTCGCATTCGGGCTGGTCCTCGGGCGGATTCCTCGCCAACAGCCGCGTCGCGGGCGAGGTAGACCCCGGCACCCAGCAGCAGTGGCTCTCCCGCAACGACGAATGGACGCGCTGGACCCGCGGCGATTCGCACAACTATGTGTTCAGCGGCTGCAAGGGCGGGCTGCCCAAGGAGGGCTGGACGGAGAATACCACCCGCGTCACCATTCTCGCCGAGACCGAACGCATGGCGGAAAAGCCCTATCTCGTCTACGACACGGCGCGGGGCTACGGCGTCGTCGTGCCCCCCGTGCAGGAGCACACTTCGGGCATTCAGTGGGGGGACGTAGGTAAATTTTTGCCCCTCTCCGACTTCCGCATCGCCACCGAAACGGATACGGCGAAGGCCCTCAACGACGCCCTGCGCGCGGGCGAACATCTGCTCTTCCCCGCGGGGAACTATGCGCTCGAGGAGCCCCTGCTTGTCACCCTCTCAGATACCGTCGTCCTCGGCATGGGCTATCCCACCCTCACGCCGACGGCGGAGAACACCGATTGCGCCGTCCGCCTTGCCGATGTGGGCGGCATCCGCCTCGCCGCCGTGCTCGTCGACGCCAACCGAAGCAAAACGCTCGTCGAAGTCGGGCGGGCGGGGAGCCACATCAACCACAGCAAAGATCCTGCCGTCCTCTCCGATCTCTTTGTGCGCGTCGGCGGCGCCGAAAACCGCCACACCGAAGCGGACATTGCGCTCGCGATCTATTCGGACGACGTGCTCGGCGACAACTTCTGGATCTGGCGCGCCGATCACTCCGAGGGCGTGCAGTGGGAGGACTTCACCTACACCGACGAAGAAGGTCCGCACACGCTCTACGGCAATCCCGTGCGCACGGGCGTGCTCGTCGAGGGCGATCACGTCTCCCTCTACGGGCTCATGGTGGAGCACTGCGAGGGCTACCAGACCGATTGGCGCGGGCAGGACGGCCTCACCGTGATGTATCAATCGGAGACCCCCTACCAAGTCCCCGCGCAGGAGAAGTGGATGTCGGAAAACGGCAAAAACGGCTGCGCGAGCTACCGCGTGGCGGAAAGCGTCGCCGTGCACCGCGCCTACGGCGTCGGCATCTACCTCGTCAACTACGGAGACGTCAACCTCGCCTCGGCGATCGAGGCCCCCGCGGGGCAGGGCATAAAGCTGCGCCATCTCGTCGTGTGCGACTTCACGCAGGTCTACGGCGCCACGATCTCGCACGTCGTGAATGACGTCGGCGGCGGCGTGGGGCCGAACCGCTTCCGCAGCCTCGTGGAGAGCTACCCCGCGAACATATAGGATCCAACGGCATCAGCCGTACGATACAAAATTGATAGGAGGAAACATTATGGCTACACGCAGATCCGCGATCCGCTATATCATCGCGCTTGTGCTCGCCGTCGTCGCGACGCTGTTCGTGTTCACGGCGTGCGGCTCCAAGCAGTTTGCGATCGATTGGCAAATCGACGAAAACGTGACTGTCACCGCAGAAGGCTACAGCGCTCTGCCTTCCAAGGTCGACGAAAACACCGAGCTCGAGCTCACGGTCACCCCCAAAGAGGGCTATGAGATCAGCGAGGTCCTGCGCAACAACAGGACGGTGGAGGCGACCGGCAGCGGGAAGTACAAGGTGAAGATCAGTGAAGATAAGATCACGATCAAGGTCACCGCGAAGCTCGCGGTCAAGAGCCTTGAGGTCACCCAAAAACCCACGAAGAACACCTACGGTGCGGGCGAGACCCTCGAAAAGGAGGGCATGGAAGTCAAAGTCACCTACGGCGACGGCAGCACCAAGATCCTCGCTTCGGCGGATTACCGCATCGTCTACAACACGGACGCGGGCGCCTTCGCGCTCGGCGACAAGAGCTTCAAGGTCTCCTACGAAGGCAAGGAATCGGCGGAAGTCATGCTCGATGAAACGGTCGTGGCGAGAGTCTCCCTCGATCTCGACGGCGCAGTGCTCAAGGGCAACTATCTCGAAACGCTGCAGGCGAACGCCGATCTCAAGGATGTGAAGAATGAGAACGGCGTCATCTCCTTCTACTTCGAACAGCCCCTCACCAAGAAGGTCACCCTTCCTACCGCGAACGACATGCAGAAGGGCGAGAACGTCGGCGATTACGACTTCACGGGCTGGACCAACGGCATGAAAGAGCTCGCCGTGGGCGAACAGGTCGGCTACACGTTGAAGGCTTCCTTCGCCGCCAACCTCGTGCGCCTCACCAAGGTCTACTACGAATTGGAGGAAAACGTCCCCTATCTCAAGCTCGAAGGCACCTTCCAGCTTGCGAACAGGTTCTTCCTCTTCCTCTATGAAGGGAACGATGTGGTCTACGTCGCCGATGAGGCGGGCGCGCTCGAGGGGACCCGCGGCCAGGCCTTCACCTACAAATTCGATATGCGCAAGCTCTCGGATGCGCGGACGGACGACGGCAAGGATTTCAGCGGCAAGTGGATGGACATCAAGATCATCCCCCTCGAAGATGATGCAGGCGAGGTCACGCCCGAGGCGGTCATCGGCTCGGCCATGGATATCGATATCACCCGCTATCCCGCGAGCTTCGTCGATACCAGCCAAACTCTGGCGTTCGGCGACTACGTATATTCCTTCTCGACCTACACGCCCGACGGCACGACGGCTTCCCACCTCAAGGCGGTCTTTAACCTCAAGCCCGCCGAATACAGCTTCGAAGTCTCGGGCGGCGTGGATAAAGACGGCAACCCCACGCTCACGATAAACGGCACGGCCTCGGAGCAGTTCGAAGGCCAGTATGCCCGCATCGACATCGAGAGCGTCGCCACGGCGCAGTACGGCAAGATCGAAAACGGCAAGTGGACGGTCACCTTCGTGCTCGGCCCCGAGAACTTCAAACTCAACACCTTCGGCTACATGCACTTCAACATCGTTGAAACCGAAACCGCCGGCAAGGGCGACGGCTGGAAGCCCAACACCGACAACAACCTCGGCAACGTCGCTTGCACGAACACCAACCTTACGGATAACGGTGATTTCGCCTACGACGGCTCCAACGGGTACCTTCTGAGCGGCACGACCCTCCGTATCGCCAATGCGGACGACACCGCCGTCTATTACGTCGGCGCAGGCAAGTGGGGCGGCTTCATCGTCTACGGCAGAAACGAGAACAAGTCGCTCGAGTTCGTCAACGAAGTGCACATCGCCCTCAAAGTCGACGACATGGAGAACCCCACCAAGGTCTACTATGTGTTCCAGGTGAGGGCGATCGGCACTTCCAAGGCCTATACCGAAGAAGAGATCAGGACCCTCTTCCTGTTCGGCAATATCGACGGCAGCTCGGAAGATCTCTATGAATGCGCGAAGATCGAAGCGCTCGGCGGCGGCGTGTATCGCGTTTGGTACGATATCACCGAATATTCGGGCGGTCAGCTTTGGCCCAACTACTACTTGAAGGATGAAGTAGAAGAAGGCGCCGTGCAGACCTACACGAAGTTTGAGCTTCGGAACGGAACGAGTGCGGATGAAGAGCTCTATGCCATCGCAGGCGGCAGAAAGTTCACCATCAAGGTGGAATACGGCGGCGCTTGCGTCGTGCCCGTAGCGGCGACGGAAGGCGAAGTGAACCCCGAATCGGCAGATCCCGAGAACTTTGGTACCACCGAGCCCGAGCCCGCTCCCGAGCCTTCCACGATCGAATACACCCTTACCGATGTCGATCTTGTGGAAGAGAACGGGAAGCCCTACTTCGTATTGAAGGGCACCTACACGGGCGGCACCAAGGAAGAGCTCCAATCTGTGCTTGAAGCCGTGCATTTCGACCTTGAGACGAACGCCAACATGGGTGCAAGCGGTTGGAACAGAGTGAGCAACTACCCGAGGATCGTGGAGACGACGGACAGCGGTTGGACGATCAAATTCGATATCTCTTCGTTGATGCAGCCCGCGACCCCGCACTTCAAATCCGAGAGCGGCGATATTAAACTCAGCACCGAACATGCCGTGGACGGCAAATCCATTACCGTCGGCGGCGTTGAATACTCGATCTTCAACAAGCCCGAAAATGATGATGCCGACCATAATTTCTGGGGCAATGTCGGGTTGATGGCAAAAGACGAGAGAATGAACGGCAAGAGCTACACCATCGGCACTGCGAATCTCGTCACAGAGGAAAATAAGGTCTATTACACGGTCGTCGTCACCTTCACGGGCTTCTCGGCGGATGAACTCGCCAAGCTCGATGAGATCGTAAAATTCGGCGACAGCGGCAAGACGAGCGATATGTATGCGGTTGCCAAGTTCACGGCGGTAGAGGGGAAGGAGAACACTTATACGTTCTACTTCGATATCACGAACAGAGCGGTCAGCGAGGATATGCTCTATGCGCATATCTTTGTGTACTCCGCAAGCCAGGACGTGAAGGATCCTTCCGCCAACGGCAAATCCGTTACCTTGAACGGTAAGACTTATTCGATCAAGTGCGTCGATGGCGATCCCGCGGAGGGCGGTACTTGGGGGATGTCGAACCTGTTCGTATCGAATGCGGAATAACGCCATAGTTCGGTCAAATAAAGCGTGCCGCGCGGAATGCGCGGCACGCCCAACCCCGATAAGGAGATGACACCATGAAATCAAAATCTAAGATCGTATGCTTCAGCGTGAGCGCCGTGATCCTCGCGATCGTCCTCGCACTGAACATTGCCATCGGGATCTTTTCAGACGTGCTCGATATGTGGGTCGTAAAGTATAAGACGGGCGAATCCTCGGCGGCGACACGCGCCGCGGGCGCAGAGCTCGTGGAAGAGATCCAAGAGGAAGGCACCGTGCTCGTACGCAACGAAAACGCCACCCTCCCCCTCGACCGCAAGGTGCAGACGAAAGTCAACGTCTTTGGCTGGGCTTCGGTGGATTGGCTCTATGCGGGTTCGGGCTCGGGCAAGATCGTCGGGCAGACGAGCGGCAAGAACAAGCTGTTCGTCGACCTCTATGAGGCCCTCACGAACTACGGCATCGAGTATAACCAAGACTTAAGATCGATGTATCAGCGCTTCAATTCCCGCAGATATAAGGCGGATGACCTCTCCGCGGGCAACAATAACTCCACGGGCGCGCTGCACTCCTTCAGCTATGAGTTCTGCCGCCTCTATGAGCCCAACATCGACGACGGGAACTACTACTCGCAGGACCTGAAAGACGGCGCCAAGGCCTTCTCGGATACCGCGCTCGTCGTGCTCGGCAGAACGGCGGGCGAGAGCGACGATTGCCCCAAAGTGCAGTATAAGCAGACGTCCTCCTCTTCGAGCGCGGTGACCGTCGACGAGACGCGCACCTATCTCGAGATCTCTATCGAGGAAGAGGCCCTCCTCACCTATGTGGGGCAGAACTTCGAGAACGTGATCGTGCTCATCAACTCCACCAACGTGATGGAGCTCGGCTTCCTCGAAAAGATCGCGGGGCTCGACGCCTGCCTCATCACGGCGACAACGGGCAGCGCGGGCGCCAATGCCATCCCTTCCCTCCTCTACGGCGAGAAGGCGATCGTCGAGCGCGACGAAGAGGGCAACGAGATCTCCCGCGAATATCAGCCCATCGGCCCCTCGGGCAAGACGGCGGATACCTTCGCCTACGACCTTACGACCTCTTCGACCTACGCCAACGTGGGTTCGGGCGTGAAGGGCACGAACGGACAGGGGCAGGATACGACCAACTTCTACACCAACGGCACGGGGCTCTACCCCACGACCACAATGCACACCAACGGCAGCACCAACGTCAGCTATACGGGCGTTGCCTACACCGATTACATCGAAAACATCTATCTCGGCTACCGCTGGTATGAGACGGCCGATCAGATGGGCTTCTGGGATTCGGAACGGGCAAAGACGCAGTGGGGCATCGAGAACGGCTATCGGGACGTCGTGCAGTTCCCCTTCGGCTTCGGGCTCTCCTACACCACCTTCGAGTGGACGGTCGTCCCCGAAAAGAACGACGGCGCCGAGCTCGGGAAAGACGATTCCATCGTGTTCACCGTCACCGTGAAGAACACGGGCACCCGCGCTGGGCAGGATATCGTCGAACTCTACTACACCCCCGTCTACCATGAAGGCGGGATCGAGAAGTCGGCGGTCAACCTCGCCGCCTTCGCCAAGACGACGCAGGTGTTGCAGCCCGGCGACGTGCAGACCATCCGCCTCGAGTGCAAGGTCGCGGATATGAAGTCCTACGATTGCTACGACGCCAACGACAACGGCTACCGCGGCTACGAGCTCGAGCAGGGCGATTACGTCCTCTCCCTCCGCACCGACGCACACACCGTGGCAACCGATAAGGTCGTAGAGGGCAAGGCGAGCTACACCTACCGCGTCGCCAACGACATCACCTATGATGAGGACGACAACTCGGGCAACCCCGTTGAGAACCTCTTCACGGGCAAGAATGCGGCGGACGGCGTCGCCATCGACGGCAACAGCGACGGAACGGCCAATATCACCTATCTCACCCGCAGCAACTTCGAGGGGACCTTCCCCTACGAGCGTGCCGCCAACCGCGAGATGGCAGGCGCGATCCGCCAGCTCAACCTCTACAAGAAGGAACAGGCGCAAAACTGGATCGATCCCAACGATCAAGCGCCCCAGCAGGGCGTTGCGCTCGAGCAAAAGCTCTACGATGGCGGCGGCATCACCGCGCTCGGCATGCAGATCGGCAATTCCGCCAACTACGACAACGATGAGATCTGGAAGCCCGTCCTCGACGCGCTCACCCAGAGCGAAATGGAGCGACTCGCCTTGCACGGCTATGTGCACACCGAGGCGCTCGATTCCATCGGCAAGCCCAAGACGAGCGATCTCGACGGCCCCAACCAGATCGGCAGCTTCGTGGATACCTACGCGAACCAGGCGCTCACGGGCTTCTCTTCGATCGTCCTCGCGCAGTCGTGGAACCTCGAGCTCTCCTATAGCATGGCGCTCACCCTCGGCAGCGAGGCGGCGAAAAACGGCATCAGCGGCTGGTACGGCCCCGGCATCAACGTCCACCGTTCCCCCTTCGGCGGCAGAAACTATGAGTACTACTCCGAGGATCCCGTCCTCTCGGGGCTCATGAGCGCCTACGCCGTCGCGGCGGCAAAGAACGCGGGCGTATTCAGCTATCTCAAACACCTCTGCTGCTATGAGAGCGAGAGCGGGCGAGACGGCATGTATAACTGGCTCACCGAGCAGTCCCTCCGCGAGATCTACCTCAAACCCTTCGAGCTCAGCGTGAAGGAGCTGCAGGTGAAGGATACGAGCGGCAAACTTGTGCGCACCGTCGGCGGCTGCACGGGCATCATGTCCTCCTACGGAAGGATCGGCGCCGTGTGGACGGGCGGCAGCTACGCCCTCCTCACCGAGCTCGTCCGCGAGGAATGGGGCTTCAAGGGCGCCATCCTCACCGACTACGCCGATCATCACGACTTCATGAACGGCGATCAGATGCTCCGCGCGGGCGGCGATCTCTGGATGGACGGCTGGAACAACAACGGCGCCTTCGCGCAGGAGACGAGCAGCAATTCTTTCAAGCTCGCCCTCCGCGACGCGGCAAAGCATGTGATCTACATGTGGGCGAACGCGCTTGCGACGCAGGCCGACTACAACCAGCGCATCGAAAACGGCGAAGTGGACGGCGTGCCCATCAACACGGCGCCCCTCGAGCTCAATTTCCGTTGGTACATCCCCGTGCTCGTCGCAGTCGATGTGCTCGCGGTCGGCGGTTGCGGCGCGTGGATCTTCCTCACCCTGAAGAAGAGATCTGCCCCCGCCGCGGCCTCTGAAGGCGATGCGGGAGATTCGGGCGATCCGCCCGCTTCCGCGGAAGAATAAGCGGCACCGCGCTCCCCTGCCTCCGCGGGGGAGCGCTTCTTCCGCAAAAATCAACATACGTCCCCCCGCGTTCGGAACTTCGGGCGGGGCGGAAACCTTGAGATACGGAGGTCCCCGTGAACTACAAACGGCTTGCAGCCCTCGCCATGAGCCTGGGCTGCGCGATCCTCTCGTTCGCCATGGGCGCATGCACCCACGAAACCGAACAACCGACGGTCGCGCACGAGATGTCCTTCCTCAAAGCGGTGGGAAGCGACGTAAAGAACGAAGAAGGCGCCACGGTGCAGCTCTGCGGCGTGAACGCGGGCGGGCTGGGCGTCATCGAACAGTGGATGACGGGCTTCCGCAGCTCTTCGGGCGAGGACGGCATATATTGCCGCGATCATCTCACCACGAGCCGCGAGTTCAATCTCCGCTTCGGCGTCGAGGGCGGCGAGGCGCTCTGGGAGAACTACTACGCGGGCTGGTGGAGCGACGCGGACTTCGAAAACTGCGCCGAAATGGGCATCAACGTCCTGCGCCTTCCCTTCACCTACATGAATGTGGACTACGGCGCCACGCAGGGCTACGACCATGCGGGGCAATACGATTTCACCCTGCTCGACCGCTTCATCGACGGCGCGGCGGAGCACGGCATCTACACCATTCTCGATCTGCACGGCGCCTACGGCAGCCAAAACGGGCAGGACCACAGCGGCGAGGTCATCAATAGCGCCGAGGATGTGGATTTCTATTCCAACGAGACTTACATCTCCCTCACCGAGCGGCTCTGGAAGGCGGTCGCCGAGCACTATCGGGACGACCCCGCGGTGGCGGGCTACGACCTCCTGAACGAACCCGGGGAGAAGGCGGGCGAGACGTCCGCGCGCCACTGGAACGTGTTCGACCGCCTCTATCGCGCCATCCGCGCCACGGGAGACGAGCACATCGTGATCTTCGAATCGTGCTGGGGCGGGCAGAATCTCCCCGCGCCCGCCGATTACGGCTGGGAAAACTGCATGTATTCCTTCCACCACTACACGAATTGCACGGGCCTCGAGCGCTTTCAGGAGCACGCCAAGAGCTTCACCGACCGCCTCGACGACGTGGAGGCAAAGCGCTTCGGCGTCCCCCTCTACATGGGCGAATTCTGCTGCTACGATAACCCCGAGCAGTGGTCGTATACCCTCGAGATGCTCAACCGCCGCGGCTGGCATTGGACGACGTGGACCTACAAGGTGTTTATCCGCAGCGCGTGGGGCGTTTACAACCTCACGCTCCCCGCGGAGGATAAGGTCAACGCCCACACGGATACGGACGCCGAGATCCGCAAGAAATTCAGCGCCCTCCGCACCGACCGCAACGCGGTGAAGTTCGCCTTCTACGACGGCTCGACCCTCTTCGATATGATCAAAAAATACGCGCACGGGACCGAAAAAACGACATAGGTCCCCCCTCGTTTGCGGCGGAGCCCGCTCAAACGCCCCGCTCTGCGCCGAAAAAATATTTCACAATGCGACCGCCCGCGGGAGACCCGCGGGCGGCTTTTTTGTTACGTGTTTGCAATGAGATTCGCGTCGCGCAGGCTCGTGATGAGCGCGTTCAGCGTCGTTGCGACCGTCTGAAGATCTGTGTCTGCGGGATCGGCGATGGGTGTGACTGCCGCGCCGACGGGCAACGTCGCCGCCGCCCCGGGCTCGCCCTGCAATCCCTGCGGCCCTTGAGGACCCGTGGCGCCGCGCGGGATCGTGAAATTAAGCACCACATTCCCCTCCGTTCCTTCCTGCGTCACGGCTGCGGGAGTATCGGGATCGCCCGTGGTCGTGGTCCCTACGGTGACCGTCGGCGAAACGCCGTCCGCCCCCGTCGGCCCCTGTTCGCCCTGCGGCCCCGTCGCGCCTTGTTCACCTTGCGGCCCCGTGGGACCCGTGGGACCTGTGGGACCCTGTTCGCCCTGCGGACCCGTCGGACCCGTGGGACCCGTGGCGCCTGTGGCGCTTGCCGCACCTGCGGGACCCGTGGCACCCGTGGGGCCTGTTGCACCTGTCGCACCGGTTGCGCCCGTGGGACCTGCGGCGCCTGCAATGCCCTGCGCCCCCTGCGGACCCTGGGGCCCTTGCACGCCCTGGATCCCCTGTACGCCCTGCGGGCCCGTGGCGCCCGTCGCACCCGTGGCGCCCGTCGCGCCGCGGGGGATCGTAAACGTGAGGACCGCGTTTTCCGTGCCCGTCTGCGTGACCGATGCCGCCGTCCCGGGATCGCCCGTGATCGTCTGCCCGACGGTGATCGTCGCGGGGCCCGTCGCCCCAGTGGGACCCATGGGGCCCGTCGCGCCCGTGGCGCCGCGCATAAACGTCGGCACGCCGTTGCACCTGCCGCACGTGCAGGGGCAGTTGCCGCAGACTTGGCAACGTGTATACATTATCATAGTTTTTCCTCCTCTTCCGCAGTTTGCGGAGTGTTGAGCCGGAAACAATCCGCCCATCTTTATCATATCTTAAAAGTAAAAAAGAGGTGACAAATGCGCGTTTCGCTGTGCATGATCGTCAAAAACGAACAGGAGGTCCTCGGGCGCTGCCTCGCCGCAGCGCGGCGGCTGGCGGATGAGATCGTCATCGCCGATACGGGCTCGACCGACCGCACGCCCGAGATCGCGCGCAGCTTTGCCGACGTGTTCTTCTTTGAACCGTGGCAAGAGGACTTCGCGCAGGCGAGAAATGCGGCGTTTGCGCGCGCGACGGGCGACTATCTCATGTGGCTGGACGCGGACGACGTCGTAACCGAGGAGAACATCCCGCGCTTCTTTGCCCTCAAGGAGCAGATCGCGGCGCAGAACGCCGACGTCGCGATGTGCCCCTATGCGTCGGGCGGGCTCACCTACTTCCGCGAGCGCATTCTCCGCAACGACGGGCGGGCGCGCTTCCGCGGACGGGTGCACGAGTGCATCCCGCCCTTCGGAAAGGTCATCCGCGGCGCCTTCACCGTCACCCACATGGGGAGCACAAAGGCACGGGGCGCGCGCAATCTCGAGATCTACCGCAAGTGGGCCGCAGAGGAAGAACTCGGGGGACGCGATCTGTTTTACTACGGGCGGGAGCTGTGCGACCACCGCCTCTACACCGAGGCCGAGGCGGTGCTCGAAAAGATGCTCGCGGGCGAGGGTTGGTACGTCAACAAGATCGAGGCATGCCGCACGCTTTCCGCCTGCTTCGCCGCCCAAAACGAGCCCGACCGTGCGCTCTCCGCCCTCTTCCGCAGCTTTCTCTACGGGGAACCGCGCGCCGCCGTCCTGTGCGAGATCGCGGGGCTCTTTTCGGCGAAAAAACGATACCGTGACGCCGCGTTTTGGTATGAAGCGGCGCTTTCTGCGCGCGACCATGCCGCGGAAGGCGACTTCGAAGTGCCCGATTGCCACACGATCGTGCCCGCGCTCGGGCTGGTCGTCGCCTGCGAAGCCCTCGGGGAGCGCGCCGCCGCGCTGAAATATCACCGTATGTCCGCCGTGTTTGCCCCGGATCACCCCTCCGTGCAATATAACGCCCGCTACTTCGCGGAGCACCCGAACCCCTGAAACAGCGCATGAAAAACGCCACACGGCGGGGGCCGTATGGCGTTTATTTGCGTTTTCTTTGCGTTCCCGCGGCCGTTACTTCGCGTATTCCACGCTGCGGAATTCGCGGATGACGTTCACCTTGATCTGCCCGGGATACTCGAGCTCGCTCTCGATCTTCTTCGCGATGTCCTTCGCGAGGAACATCGCCTTGGCGTCGTCGATCTGGTCGGGCTTGACGATGACGCGCACCTCTCTGCCCGCCTGGATCGCGTAGCTCTTCTCGACGCCGCGGAAGGAAGCGGCGATCTCCTCGAGCTTTTCGAGGCGCTTGACGTACCCCGAACCCGTCTCGCGGCGCGCACCGGGGCGTGCGCCCGAGATGGCGTCCGCCGCCTGCACGAGGACCGCCTCGATCGTCTTGGGCTCCACGTCGCCGTGGTGCGCCATGATCGCGTTGACGATCATCGCGTTTTCCTTGTACTTCTTGGCGATGTCGGCGCCGAGCTGGATGTGGGTGCCCTCCTGCTCGTGGTCGACGGCCTTGCCGATGTCGTGCAGAAGCCCCGCGCGCTTGGCGAAGTTGACGTCGAGCCCGAGCTCCTGCGCCATCAGCCCCGCGAGCTGGGCGACCTCGATGGAGTGGCGGTAGACGTTCTGCCCGTAGCTCGTGCGGAACTTGAGCTTGCCGATGAGCTTGATGATCTCGGGATGCAGCCCGAAGATTCCCACCTCGAACATCGCGTTCTCGCCCGCCGCCTTGATCTGCTGGTCGAGCTCCTTTTGCACCTTCTCGACGGTCTCCTCGATGCGGGCGGGGTGGATCCGTCCGTCGGAAATGAGTTTTTCGAGGGTGAGGCGGGCGACTTCCCTGCGCACAGGGTCGAAGCCCGAGAGGATGACGACTTCGGGGGTATCGTCGATGACGAGCTCGATGCCCGTCGCATTCTCGATCGCGCGGATGTTCCTGCCCTCGCGCCCGATGATGCGCGCCTTCATGTCGTCGTTGGGAAGGGGGACGACGGAGACCGTCGTCTCCGAAGCGTGGTCCGAAGCGCAGCGCTGGATCGCGAGGGAGATGATGTTCTTCGCATTCATGTCCGCCTCGTCCTTCGCCTGCTGCTCGAGGTTGCGCACTTCGATCGCGAGATCCTTTCTCGTGTCGTCGAGGATCTCGGCGGTGAGCTGCTGCCGCGCCTCTTCCTTGGTGAGCTGGGCGACGCGCTCGAGCTCCGCCATCATGAGTTCCTGCTGGTGGGAGACCTGCTCCTGCCTGCGGGCGATGTCCTGCTCGGATTTCGCGAGATCCGCCGCCTTGCGCTCGATGTTCTTTCTCTGGTCGTCGAGCGATTGCTCCTTGCGGGAGATCTCCGTCTCCCGTTTTTCGAGCAGATCCTCCTGCCTGTGGAGACGGGATTCGACGCGCTGCTGTTCCGCGCGCTTCTCCTTCATCTCCTGCTCGAATTCACTGCGTGCCTTGATTGCCTGTTCCTTGGATTCGATCTCCGCTTCCTTTTTTAACTGTTTGCACTCCGCTTCCGCGTTTTTCAGCATTTCTTCGACGCGCTGCGAAGTTTCATCGAGCTTGAGCTCGGAACGTCTTTGGGAAACTTTTTCGAGATGGCGCTTGGTGAAATACCATACGAGCGCCGCCGCCGCGCCGCCGAATACGACGGCGACGACGACCATGAGCCCGATCGCGAGCCCAACGTTCATTGTCGCAAGGAGCAGGCTGAAAAAATTGTTCATAAGTTCAGCCTCCTGCCGATTTGATTTTGACTTTATCCCGAACCCGCAAGCGGGCATAATTCGGCATTGTCGATTGAATTATACTATATTCCCATTATAATGTCAATCACTTGACGACGCTTTTCGCAATTTGTGAAATTTTTTTCGGAGAACGCAGGAATGTACATTCACCAAACGTTTATGAAAATTTTTTCCGTTTTTCACACTGCAAACGCTTTGCGACATTGACAATTTATACAATAGAGTATATCATATTTCCGGAAAATCCCGGAGGTCCTTTCCCCTCGGAGACGGCCCCCGAAAACGGGCGTTTTTTCCGAAAATCCAACCTTCCGACCTCGTATCCACCATGTTTTATCCCCTGCTTTTGCTCGGCGCCGTATGCGCGGCGCTCATCGCCTCGATCCTGCTCTTCCCCAAGCTCACGCTCGGCAAAATCACCCTCTCCACCTTCTGGATCGTCGCCCTTCTCGGCGCGCTGCTCTTCCTCCTCACGGGGCAGACGGGGCTCGTTTCTTTGGGGAAGGCGCTTCTCTCGGATACCGCCGTCAACCCCCTCAAAATTCTCGTGCTGTTCCTCGCGATGACGGCGCTCTCCGTCTTTTTGGATGAACTCGGCTTCTTCCGCCGCCTCGCCGCGGCCGCCGTCCGCCTCGCCCACCACGGGCAGAAAAAGCTCTTCTTTCTGCTCTACGCGCTCGTCTCGGTGCTCACCGTGTTCACCTCCAACGACATCATCATCCTCTCCTTCACGCCCTTCGTCTGCTACTTCGCAAAACACGCGAAGATCGACCCCATCCCCTACCTTGCGGCGGAATTCGTGGCGGCGAACACTTGGAGCATGGCGCTCATCATCGGCAACCCCACGAACATCTATCTCGCCACATCCTACGGCATCGGCTTCGCCGAATACTGCGAGACGGCGATCGTGCCGACGCTGTTTGCGGGCGCCATAGCGCTCGGGGCGCTCTTCCTGCTCTTCCGCAAAAAGCTCGCCGCGCCCATGTGCGCGGACGCCGAAGAAGTGCCACCCTGTGATCGTTTTTTGCTGGTTTTCGGGCTCACGATCCTCGCCGTATGCACCGTGTTCATGGCAATCGGTTCCTACATCGGGATCGAGATGTGGATCGTCTCGCTCGCGGCGCTCGGCCTTCTCGTGCTCGGGGCGCTCGGGCATGCGCTCTGCAAAAAACGCCGCCCGCGCGAACTCCTCTCCTGCGCCAAGCGGCTCCCCTACTCCCTCGTCCCCTTCGTGCTCTCGATGTATGTCATCGTCGTCGGGCTGGGCGAACACGGGGTGACGACGCTGCTCGCCGATCTCTTCGGCACGGGCATGCCCATCGTGAAATACGGCGTCTCCTCCTTCTTCGCGGCGAACCTCATCAACAACATCCCGATGAGCGAACTGTTCGCCTCGATCATCGCGTCCGCCCCCGCCGCCGTCGCGCGGAAGGCGATGTTCGCGACGGTGATCGGCTCCAACCTCGGGGCGTTTTTCACCCCCATCGGCGCGCTTGCGGGCGTGATGTGGAGCAGCATCCTGCAAAAGAACGGACTCAAATTCGGCTATGCCGATTTCCTGCGCATCGGCGTGTGCGTGGCGCTTCCCGCGCTCGCCGCCGCCCTCTTCGGGCTCTTCCTCGTCACCGTATAAAATTTTCGTGAGGCTGAAATCATGATCTGCGTTCAGGGTGCAAAAAAAGTTTACAAGACGGGCAGAAAGGAATTCTATGCCCTCGCCGGGGTCGATCTCACGATCCAAAACGGCGAATTCATCGCGATCACGGGCAAATCGGGCAGCGGCAAATCCACCCTGCTCAACATGATCGGGACGCTCGACCGCGTGACCGAAGGCTCGGTCGTCGTCGACGGGCGGGATCTTGCCACGCTCTCGGGCAAGGAAGTCGCGCAGTACCGCAACAAGACGGTGGGCTTCGTGTTCCAGAGCTTCTATCTCGAGCCGAGCTACAGCGTCTACGACAACGTGGAACTCCCGCTCGTGCTGGCGGGGAGCGTCGGAAGGCGCAACCGCGCGCGGGTGGAAGAGGCGCTTGCCGCGGTCGGGCTGGTCTCCAAGATCAAGGAGAAGGCGCGCGACCTCTCGGGCGGCGAGCAGCAGCGCGTCGCCATTGCGCGTGCGATCGCGGGCGACCCCGCCTATATCCTCGCCGATGAGCCCTGCGGCAACCTCGATACCGCCAACAGCGAAAACATCATGCGCATCCTCGCCGCCCTGCACGATTCGGGCAAGACGATCGTCATGGTCACCCACGATCCCGAGGACGCGCGGCGGGCAGACCGCATCGTCACGATGTCCGACGGCAAGATCGTCGCGGACACCGCGTCCGCGAGAGAGCCCGCGGCGGAAGCCACTTCGCAGACGGCGACCGCATGAAGCGCGTCTTTTATCTCATGCGGCGGGAGATCGCCTTCCTCGGGGGGACGGTCGCCCTCATCGGCGTCATCCTCACGATTTTCTGCGCGGCCTTCCTCGCCGTCGTCGCCGTCTATTGCGACGTCCCCGAGGGGCTCTATCAGCACCTCGCGACGGATATTCCCCAGCCCGAGATCGCCATCCCCGGGATCTCCGCGAAAGAGGCCTATGCCTACGGTGGGAATTGGGTGTATGCGACCAAGACGGGGCTGACGACCGACGTCATCATAACGGGCCCCGCGGGCGCCTATTCCATCGGCGTCTATGAAGGGGAACGCGACCCCTTCGCCTACAGCAAAACCGCCACCACGCGCGCCTTCGGGCTCATGCCCGATCAGTTCGGGCAGGTGGGCAGGCATTGGGAGCCCATCCTGGCGGAAGGACGCATCCCCTCCGCGCCGAATGAATTCATCTGCACCACCCTCTTTGCAAAGCGCCTCGGCGCGAAGGCGGGGGACAGCGTTCTGTTCGGGGAGCGCCCTGTGCTCCTCGCGGGGATCGTCGATTCCAATCAAGTTTGGGATACCGAAGACGCCCCCGGCATGCCCCCGCTCTGCGCCTTCTATGTGTGCGTCGACCCCGAAGAGCCGATGGATTTCTGCTACCTCCATTACGAAAATATCCGCGCCCAGTGCGAGAGATTCGGGGAACTCGGGAAGATGGACGTCGGGGCGGTCATCTCGGATCCCCTTCTCGAGGGTCTCAAGAACGTGGACCTCTGCGAGGCGTTTTTCGGCGCCATCGCCCTCGTGCTCGGCGTCATGGTGCTCTTCATCCTCTACTCCCTCATCGCGATCTTCTACCGCCAACGGCGCACGCAGATCTGCCGCTTCCGCCTGCTCGGGGCAAGCAGCGGGAGCGTCGCGAGCGTCTACTGCACCATCGTGCTGCTCCTCGCGGTCATTGCGACGGCGCTGGGCACGGCGTTCTCCATTCTCTTCAATCACTTCTTCATGGGGCTGTGCTCCGAGCTCTTCGAATGGACCTTCGCCGCACACTTCTATCCTGCCGTTCCGTTTGCGCTGCTGTTCGGGATCTGCGTCTTCGATCTCGTCCTCTACGGCATCTACAGCTTCAAGATCAACAATACACGCATCGCGGAGGAGATCAAGCATGAATGACGAAACACGGCGCACGGCGCCGCCCGTCCTGCGGTTGGCGGCGAAAAACTTCCGCGCCTATGCGTGGATCAACTGCAAGGTGGCGTTCGTCTTTGCCTGCCTCGCCTTCCTCGTGTGCCTCTTTACGGGCTATAACTCCGCCCTCTCGGGCAAGCGGGAAACGCTCGAGCAGACCACCCTTTCGGCAAGGTACGTCTGCATCACTTCGACCGCGGAGAAGAACTTCCCTCGGGACTTCGCAGAGGAATACTTCCCCGGGCAGGAGGGCGTCGGCTTTTGGCGGCAGCGCACCTACCTATATCTCAACAACCGTTTGCACCTCAATTTGAGCGACGCCATCTGCCGCTACATCACCTTTACCGCGGAGGGGGAAGAACTCGCCCCGCTCGATGATACCCTCAAGATCAACTGCTACGCCGCCTCCTTCCCCTTTACGGACGACGACAGGGCCGAGCTGCTCGCGCGGACGGGAAGCGATGAGATCCTCATCGGGCGGCGCCCCCAAACCGAGGATGAGATCGTGCTCGCCGAGCCCCTCCTCGAAAACTACGGGCTGGGGCAGGACTTCCTCGGGAAAGAGGTCTCCATCCAAGTCCCGGGGGACAGCGCGCCCCTCTTCGGCGGGAAGGTCGTCGGGATCGTCAAAAAGGGATACTACGAGCTCTCGGGGCACGACAACTGGCACAGCAGCTATTTGCCCGTCGTGATGGTCTGCGACGGACACCCCGTCTTCAAAAAGGTCGGCTCTGCGTATTCCGTGGCCTTTACGCTCGACCGCCTCTACACGCGGGAGGAGGCAAAGGCCATCGCGGAGGATGTGGTGGATCGGTTCAAGACGGCCGTCACCATCACATACGGCGGGCAGGCGGAGACGACCGCGCTCTGGATGCTCGACAACGTGCTCATTCTTGCCAATACGCTCTATGTCATCATCGGCTCCTCGCTCGCCGTGGGGCTCGTGCTCACCGTCTTTCTGATGATGGGAAAATACATGAAGGTCCTTGCGCGGGCGGGCGGCATGTTCCTCGCCTACGGCATGCCGCGGGGCGGCCTCGTGCGGCTCCTCCTCGTGCAACTCCTGCTCCTTGCGGCGATCTCGGTCCCCATGTCCGCATTGCTCACCGTCGCGGGCTACTTCGTCATCGGCGCGGCGATGTTCGCCGTGACGGGCATCGCGATGGAGATCACGGCGCAAAAATTGTTCCTCATGCTCGCCGTGGGGCTTGCGATCGTCGCCGTGCTCTCGCTCACATTCTTTCTCGTGATGGCGGTGCGGCTCGGAAAACGATCCATCCGGGAACTGCTCGTGACCGAGGTAAATTAACTGCGAAGCGTCTTGCGGCTCATCCGCCTCGAGGCGGGGTTCCTCAAATGGACCCTCCTCCTCATCGGTGCATAGGCGGTGATTGGCGCGGCCCTGCTCTGTTTCCTCCCGGCGCTCCCGCGCCTGACGCATAAATCGGTGAAAGAATTCTTCGCCACGGAGGCGGCGCTTTGAAAGGTACTGTAAAACTCATCCTGCGCGAGACCTGGCTCCTGAAAAAGACGATCCTCTTTATCGGGGTCATTCTGACGGCGTTCGTCGCCGCGCTGCTCTCGGTGATCTCCGTGCTGCTCGATGTGCCGAGCGGCATGTATCACGGGCTCAACGAGCTTGCGAACGTCTACACGATGTCCGTAAAAAACACCACAGGTGCCCTCCAACTCGCGGGCGGAACGCAGTGCATGGGCGTGATCGACGGCATCACCCGCTATGCGACGCTCACGGGCAGCAAGTCCTACAACACCAACCCGCACAACATGCGGGCCGCCGAGGAGGACCCGCCTGCGGAGGTCGCCGTCTCGATCAGCGTGACGGGCTACGCCGTGCCCTACGCCCAAGCCGGGGAGACCTTCGCGCCCTATCTCGATCCGCGGGAGGGGTATCAATTCCCCAAACGCCCGGGGGAGCTCGCGATCAACAAGAGCATCGCAAAGCTCGCGGGCGTGGAGATCGGCGATACGATCACCCTCTCGCCCGATCTGTTCTTCCACGATCCCGAAGAGGGACTCGATCTCTCCGCGGTCGCGCCGCAGACCTACACCGTCGTCGGCTATATCGATACGAACAGCATCAGGACGTACAACGCCCTGCATCCCAAGGATACCTACCTCTCATACGCCCACTTCTACTTCATTCCCGAGGGGGATCCCGTATATTCGTTATTATATTATCGGTTCTGCGATAGCCGCGTGCTGCATAACGCCTATCTGAACGTGACGCGGGCGGGCGGCACGGCCACGATGAATTACAGGGTCGCAGCACAGGTCGAGAACATCGCCGTCGCGCAGGCGTTCTTCTTCGCGGTGACGTTCGTCCTCGGCGTCCTCGTGCTCTTCGTCCTCTACTCCCTCATCGCCATCTTCTACCGCCAGCGCAAGGGCATGATCTGCAGGCTCAAACTGCTCGGCGCGCGGAATTCGACGGTCGCGGGCATCTACTGCATCATCGCGATCCTGCTCGTCGTCGTTGCCGTCGTGCTCGGCGCCCTCTTCTCGATGGCGTTCAACCTCTATTTTATCGACCTATGCGGGCAGCTTTTTAAGCAATTCAGCGCGAATTTCGTCTCCCGCTTTCGCCCGATCGTGCCCGTCTCGGTCTTTTTCGGGCTCGCCGCCTTCATCGTGCTCCTCTTCTTCCTCGTCAACCGCAAAGTGCGGAACGCCGCCATCGCGCAGGAGGTACGCCATGAGTAAACAGACCCGAGCGGGGCGCGCCCTCGCGCAGGACGCCAAGGATGAACTCACCAAGGGGTTCAGCATCTTCGGGCTCGCATGGAAGAACATCTTCTCCTATGCGTGGATGAACCTCAAACTGTGCTTCACCTTCGCTTGCCTCGCCTTCCTCATCTGCCTCTTCACCGTCTACAACGCCGCCATCGACCGCAAAAAGACCGAGTACATCGAAAGCGCAAGCTCCTCCAACTACATCATGACCGAGAAGAAGAGCACCGTCGAGGAGATCCAAAAGCTCTGTCCGTATTGCGGCGACGTGGAGACCTATACATTCCACAGCTTCAATACGGCGATCTCCGACGCCTACGGCTACGGCGGGAAATTTGTCGCGGATTCCTCGTTCTTCGTGCTCGAAGTCGAGGGGAAGCAGTATTCCGCGGTGGAGACGCGCTCCTTCACCACCGTCGCCCATCCGAGCGACAGCTTCTTCCGCGCGGAGGACTACACCGAGCTCAAGGCGACCTACGGGCTCGATAGTTTCTTCCTCGAGGGCGGCTACCCAACGAAAAACGGCGAGGTGGCGATCGCGCTGCCCATGCTCGAGACCTATCTTCTCACGCCCGAAGATGTGTTCGGGAAGGTCGTCACCGTCTATCTGAAGGACCCGCGGGAGGGCAAGACGCCCCTCGTCCCGCAGTATTCCGCCAAGGTGTGCGGCATCATCAGGGAAGAGTGCATCAAGCTTTCGGGGCACAAAGATGCACATACGCGCCCCTACTTCTTGATGTCGCACGAGAACGATTTTGTGAAGAAATCCGTTTTTCACCGCTACCGCGTCTACCTCAACGCGTGGCCCGAGGTCGAGGAGATCGACGCGTGGAAAGCGATGTTCCTTTCCGATACGACCCTCCTCTACGGCGGGACCGCGTCCATCGAAAAAGTGAACACGCTCAACGGGCTGCAAGTGCTCTCCTCCAATCTCTACATCATCGTCGGCTCCGCCCTCATCATCGGGCTGGTGCTCACCGTGTTCCTGATGATCGATAAGTATGTGAAGGTATTTTGCCGCACGGGCGGGATCCTGATGACCTTCGGCATGCGGCGGAGCACCCTCTTCGCGCTGCTCTTTTCCGAACTGCTCATTCTGTGCGTCCTCGCCATCCCCATCGCCCTCGTCCTCACGACGGGCGGCTACTTTGCGATCAACGCCATCGTGCGGTATCTCACGACGATCACGCTCGGCATCTCCCTCCGCCGCATCGCGGGGATCTTCTTCCTCGGCATCGGCGCGGTGACGGGGCTCGCCATGATCTTCTTCGGCTATGCCGCGCTCCGTCTGCGCTCCCGCCCCATCAAGGATCTTTTGCGCACCGAACTCGATTAGCCCCACCCCGTATAGCAATAAAACGCCTTTTCCGCACGAAAAAAGCCGAGAGTTTGCGCTCCCGGCTTTTTCTGTTTTGTGCCCTTTTGGGAAGATCAAACCGCGCAGGTTTGCGAAGGGATCATTGCCGCGCGGCAGAGACCTTATGCGCTCCTTGATCGCCTCTTCCCCGCATCGTGCGCGCGCAAAAGCGACTGCCCCGCTCCATCCTATCCTTTTCCATCGGGAGGATCCGCCACCTGCCCGAAGATCGCACGGACTTCGATGTTCGGCGGGAAGGGCGCGGCGACGTCGAGAAAATCGTTCTCTGTGATGATCGCAAAGTGCAGGTCGTCAAACGCAAAGCCGCAGCTTTCTTTCATAAGCCATTGCATAAAGTCCGCCCCCTCTGCAAGATAGAGTGGATTCCCCTCGAAGCCCGCCTTCCGATAGGCTTGGATCTCGGGAATTTGATGATAGGATCCGATCCTTCTGCCTTCGTCGCAGATGCAAAGCGCCTCCACAAAGCCGAAATTGACGGTCACGATATGCGAACGCCCTTCCAAAACGATCCTCGTTCCGTCGGGATCTCGCAAAACTTCCGCCACCTCATAGCGGTCATGCGGAATGCTTTCATCGTAAATCTTGTATACCATATTTCCATTGTACCACAAACCCTTGCGAAAATCAAGCGCCGCGATCCCGCCGGGGATTGCATGATAAAAACCGCCAAAAAAATCCTCGGCAGCAAAACTTATCGGTCGCGCAGGGCGTACCATGCTGGTTTACAATAGGAGCCTCGCGCGGGGCGAACACGAACACGTTTTTCTCGCAGTACACTATCTCCGTCACAAAAAAAGAACGGCTGCGCCGTCCTTCTTGTGGTGGAGATAGGAAGGGCGGGACCCTGCTCGCTTCCGAGCCTTCCAACCCCATGATTTTTCGTGCGAAATGCGGTGTTTTGGGGCCGATTTGATGCGTTTTGAGTGAGGTTTCCGACCCACCCTTGCGCCACAATGTCGAACCCGCTTCCGCAGAAAATCGCGGAATGCCCCGCCACCGTGAGATCTTCGGCTGACGGATGACTGTTTCAGTATAGCACGGTCGCCGCGCCCTGTCAAGCGAAAATCGATGGAATTTTTTCATTCTGCCGAAATTCGCAGTTTGGAGAAGGCGAACGTCTGCTTGGAGAAGTTTTCGGGTCGGGCGATATAGTCCCGCGTCTCGGTGACCGTTCCCGTGATGGGCGTGTAAGAATCCATGAGGACGTTGAAGGAAAAGGTGATCGCGACCCGCTCATTGTCGATCTTGATGATGCGCACGAGCTCCTGAAAGCACCGTTGCAGGTTGTCGAACGACCTGTCTGAGAGCCGTTCGGCGTACTTTTTGACGTTCTTTCGGATGCGGAGCGGCTTGTAGTCGGGGAAGGCCTCTATCTCCTTTGCGACGAGGTCTTGTTCGTATTGCGTCCTGTGAAGATTGGCTTGCAGGGCGTCGATCTGTTCCTCGACGAGCTGTTGGAGCGGCTTGGTCTGTTCCCCGCACAATTCGTTTTCCAAGTCCGCGATCTTTTCCTCCGTGATTTTGGCGACCCCGTTCAGCGCGTTCCACTTCTCCCGAAGCGCCGAATATGCGCGGATGTAGCAAGCGCGGACAAACTCCTCAAATTGGTTGGCGTTTTCGGGCTTGAAGAGGCACCCCGTGAGCAGAGTGTGGACGTATTCGTCGAGATAGCGGCTGTTTATCGTGCGCGTGGAGCAGGTGAGACCCTTTGCCCCGCAACGGTAGACGGAATAGCGGAAGCCGTCTCCGCTCGCCGTCGAACCGCAGATCGCCCGTCCGCATTCGGCACAGAGAAGAAGCCCCGAAAGAAGCATTTTCCTCGCCTTGCGTTTGGGCGTATAGAGACTGGTCGCCTTGCGGGAATCGAGCATTGCCTGCACCCGTTCGAAGGTCTCCGTGTCGATGATTTGCGGCATGACGCCCTGCAAGCGGATGATGTCCTGCTCGGCGCGGTTTTTATGGTTGTTGCGGTAGCCGTTCTCGTCTTTGGAGACGGTGCGGTTGTAGACGTACTCCCCGATGTATTTGCGGTTGCGCAGAATGTCGTAGAAGTGCGCCGAGAAGAGGCGTCCGTCCGAATGGCGGTAGCCGTGTTTGTTGAGGTAGTCGCGGATCTGGCCGTAGCCGTATCCCTCCAACGCCATTTGGAAGATGACCTTCACCGCCTCCGCTTCCCGTTCGTCGATGACGTAGCGTTTGTTCCGCACGGCATAGCCGAGGAGGGGCGTCCCGCCGTGCGCTTTTCCCTCCAACGCGTTCGCGACCTTCCCTGCGGCACATTCCCGTGCGAGCTTTTTGGAATACAGTTCGGCGATCCCCATAGACATGAGTTCGTAGAACTCGCCTTCGGGCGTCTCGTTGAAGCCCTCGATCGCGCTGACGATCTTCGCGCCGTACTTTTTGAAGTATTTTTTGTAGTATCTCCCGTCGTCCACGTTGCGCGCCCACCTGTCCATGCGGTGCACGATGATGAGCTGGAATTCTCTCTCCTTCACGTCCTGCACCATTTGCTGAAAGCTCTTGCGGTTGGCGTTCGTTCCCGTCTGCGCCTCGTCCACATATTCGCGGATGAGATGGATCTGATGGCTCGCGCAGAACTTGCGGATGTCTGCGAGCTGGACGGTGATACTTGATTCCTGTTGCCTGTC
Organism: uncultured Clostridia bacterium; assembly: GCA_947624445.1. Lineage (GTDB taxonomy): Bacteria > Bacillota > Clostridia > Christensenellales > Borkfalkiaceae > Gallimonas. The sequence continues at coordinate 52,383 of CANQKF010000011.1, forward strand.
CGACGAAAACCGCGCGTAGGCAACTGCATTGATGGCTGGCATTTTGTTCCTCCTTTTTACAATATAAAATGAGCGCATAGCCCGTTTGAGCTATGCGCATTTTCCCTTATTGACGGAATATGATTTGGATCTCGTCGCCCGTCTCGTCGACTTCGATGCGGTCAATGAAGAGGTCGATGAGCGCCCTCGCGTCCTCGTCGGTAGCGAAGAGCTCCTCGGCTTCGAGCGATTTCCCGCATACCATGTCCGAGGTCAAGGCCTTCAAAGCGTCGATTTCGGCAATTTTTTCTTTGAGCTCTTTCTGCGTCTTTATATATTCTGCCGCCCTGTCTTCGTAATTTTTTACGACCGAGGCCTCCGCCGTGTTTGCGGCGCGGTCCAAGATCCTGCCGATTTGGCCGTCGAGGCCAGACACCTTTCTGGAGAGTTCCGCGCGCTCCTTTTGGAGAGGCGCATTGAGGCAAGTTGCAACCGCCTCTGCATTGGAAGCATTTTTGAGATAACCGTTGACGCTCTCCGCGATGACGGACTTCACCGCAGTCTCCAAATAGTCTGCGTTGATGTTCTTTGTCGGGCAAGTGCTGCCGTATCTCTTTTGATGCTTCAAACAGCAGTAGTTGCGGTATTTTCGCTTGCCTCTCCCGCTTGCCGTCGAAGAGCCGCCGCTCATCGGGCCGCCGCACGCCTTGCAGAACAGCTTCCCCGTCAAGAGGTAGTTGCTCGCATCCATGTGCGGACGGCACTCGTTTTTGCGCTTGTCGAGAATACTTTGAACTTTATCGAACAGCTTTTTGTCGATGATGGGTTCAATGTGTTCGTCGATTCGGACTTCGTCGACGTGTTCGAGAAGGACGCGGTGCTTCTTCTTTTTGCCGCCTTCGCGGTTGTAGATGT
>CANQKF010000012.1 GCA_947624445.1 uncultured Clostridia bacterium
GACCGCCGACCTCGTCCTTACCAAGGACGCGCTCTACCTGCTGAGCTACACCAGCGTCGCCTTCCCGATCGGATATGATAACAGTATAGAGGAAAACAAGGATTTCGTCAAGCGATAATGCGCGGATTTTCCGAAAAATTTTCGAGGAAAATCCGCCGCCGCTTCAGATCAGGTCGCAGAGAAGGTCGTCCATGGAATAGCGCCCCGCCGTTTTTCCGAGCAGCCACGCCGCGGCGCGCAGCGCGCCCGAAGCAAACACCTTGCGGCTGCGTGCCGAGTGGGAGAGGGTGACGATCTCGTCCTCGCCCGCGAACATCACCTCGTGCTCGCCGACGATATTCCCGCCGCGCACGGCATGGATGCCGATCTCGCCCTTGGGCCGCGCGCCCGTGTTGCCCTGCCGTCCGTAGACCCGCGCGAGCGCCCCGCGCCCCGCCTCGACGCTTTGCGCGAGCATGAGCGCCGTGCCGGAGGGGGCGTCCTTCTTTTGGTTGTGATGCCGCTCGACGATCTCGACGTCGAACTCCGCGCCGAGCACGGTCGCCGCCCGCTTCACGAGGGACTGCAAGAGGTTGACGCCGAGGGAGAGATTGCCCGTTTGGAAGATCGGGACGCGCTTTGCGGCGCGCGCGATCTGCCCGAAGTCGTCGTCGCGGTAGCCCGTCGCCGCAAGCAGGATGGGGAGGCCGTGCGCCTCGGCATAGGCGAGGCTTTCCGCGAGCCCCTGCGCCGAGGAGAAGTCGATCACGACGTCGCAATTTTCCCCGATTTCCGCAAAAGAACGATATACGGGGTAGGGCATTTTCGTCGGAGCGACGTCGACGCCGCACACGATCTCATGCCCGCGGGCGGCCGCGACTTCCGTGACTTCGCGCCCCATTCTGCCGCAACAGCCGACCAAGAGGATCCTCATTCTCTCACCTCCAGCCCGACCGCCTTCATCGCGGAAACGAGGGGCGCGCGGTGCGCCGCAGAGAGCTCGGTGAGCGGTGCGCGGGGCAGCCCCGCCGCAAAGCCGAGCAGGTTCATGCCGTATTTCACGGGGATGGGGTTGACCTCCGCAAAGCATGCGGCGGCGAGGGGCAGAAGGTCGTCCGAGACCTTCCGCGCCGCACAAAGTTCTCCCTTCAAAGCGTGCTCCGTCAGCGATTTCACCTGCCGCGGCGCGAGGTTGGAGACGACGGAGATGACCGCCGTGCCGCCCGAGAGCAGGATGGGAAGATTGAGGGCGTCCTCGCCCGAATAGACGTCGCACCCGCCGCGGGTGAGGCGCATCGTCTCGAGCACCTGCGCCATGTTCCCGCTCGCCTCCTTGATGCCCGCGAGGTTGGGGATCGCCGCGATCCGTTCCGCCGTCGCGGGGAGGATGTTGACGCCCGTTCGCGGGGGGACGTTGTATGCGATCACGGGGAGCGCGGTCGCCGCGCACACCGCCGCATAGTAGTTGACGACGCCCTCCTGCGTGCATTTGTTGTAATATGGGGTGACGGCAAGCACGCCGTCCGCGCCCAGCGTTTCCGCCCGCCGCGTCGCCTCGACGGCGTGCGCGGTGCAGTTGCTGCCCGTGCCGACGACGACCTTCATGCGCCCCGCGACCTTTTCGACGCAGAAGCGGATGACCTCCGTCTTTTCCGCTTCCGTCATGGTGGCGGGCTCGCCCGTCGTGCCGAGGATCACGACGGCGTCCGTGCCGCCCGCGATCTGATAGGCGAGCAGCGCTTCGAGCGCGCCGAAGTTGACGCCGTCCGCCGTGAAGGGAGTGATGAGCGCCGTGGCGCTTCCGCTTAAAAATTTCATTTCCGACCTCCGCGCTTTTTTCCGCGATCTATTTCCGCACGAGATACCCTTTTGCCGCGGCGAGTTCGGCAAGGAGCACCGCGCCGCCGGCCGCCCCGCGCAACGTGTTGTGCGAACAGCCGATGAATTTCCAATCGAACACGCTGTCCTCGCGGAGCCTTCCCGCGACCACCGCCATGCCGCCCTCCGTCATGCGGTCGAGCTTGGGCTGGGGGCGGTCGGCCTCTTCCATGTAATGGAGGAAGCGGCGGGGCGCAGAGGGGAGCGCAAGTTCCTGCGGCGCTCCGCGGAAGGTTTCCCACGCCGAGAGGATCTCCGCTCGGCTCGGCTTATGTTCGAAGGAGACGAACACGGCGGCGGTGTGGCCGTCGGAGACGGGCACGCGCAGGCACTGCGCCGTGATGCGCGGCCCCGCGGCGGGGACGATCTTCCCCCCCGAAAGGGCGCCCCAGATCTTGCGGGGTTCCTGCTCGCTCTTCTCCTCCTCGCCGCCGATAAAGGGGAGGACGTTATCGATAATTTCGGGCATCGTCGCAAAAGTTTTGCCCGCGCCCGAGATCGCCTGATAGGTACAGATGGCGACCTCGCGGATCCCGAATCCCCGCAGCGGATGCAACAGGGGGACATAGGATTGCAGCGAGCAGTTGCTCTTCACGGCGATGAAGCCCGTCTCGGTGCCCAGCCGCTCCCGCTGGAAGGGAATGACGCCGAGATGTTCGGGATTGACCTCGGGGATGACCATGGGCACATCGGGGGTGAAGCGGTGCGCCGAGTTGTTGGAGATGACGGCGACGCCCGCCCGCGCATAGCGCTCTTCGAGCGCCCGCGTCTCCTCCTTGGGGAGGTTGACGGCGCAAAAAACGACGTCGAGCCCCCGTCCCGCATCGGGATCCGTCGCGTCGAAAACCGTCATTTCGCGGGCATAGGCGGGGACGGGGCAATCGAACGCCCACCGCTCCGCCATGAGTTCGCCGTATTTTTTCCCCGCGCTCCGCGGGCTCGCGAGCAGTTTCACGGGCGCAAAGAGGGGATGGGCTTCGAGCAAACGCACAAATCTTTGCCCGACCATGCCCGTCGCGCCGACGACGCCCGCCTTGAATCTTCTCTCCATGGCCGCTCCCATAAAAAATCGGGACGGTAACCCGTCCGCATTCTTCCGAGAAATTATTTTATCATAGCAGGCATGAAAAATCAAGGAATTTGCCCGAATTTCATTGAAATATTTCCCCGTTTGTGTTACAATATCCCTCGGACGATTTTCCCTCGTCCGCATTTTATGGCAATTCGCGGAGTAAACTATGGCAGAGAAAGAACATAAGGGTCTCGTTGCCCGTTGGCTCGAGGGCAAGGAACGCGATGAAGATTATGCGCGCAGATCGCTTCCCACGAGCCGCTGGGGGCTGTTCTGGGACATCCTCAAGGGGAGATTCGGCAGGTTGATGCTCGTCAACCTTCTGATGCTGCTCACTTTCCTTCCCGTCATCCTGCTCATTTTCGGGCGGTGGATGCAGATCTTGGGGCAGGGGGCGACGGGTCCGTTTGCCTCCGGGCTCGGCGTGGGCTATCCCGTGGTGCCCTCCGTCGTGGGCGCGGCGCAGACGATGGTCCTCTACACCGATCTCATCTTCTACGCGCTGTTCATCCCCGCGGGGGTGATCGCGGGCATCGGCATCTCGGGCGGCGCCTATATCATCCGCAATCTCATCTGGACGGAGGGCATCTTCGTCGCGAACGACTTCGCCCGCGGCATCCGCAGGAACTTCTGGAACGTCCTCGAGGCGGTGCTGTTCTTCACCGTCGTGCTCTTCATCGTGCAGATGATGGCAGATCTCGCCGATCTCTTCGTCGCGGCGGACTACGGCATCAAGGGGTGGATGATCGCCTCGAAGGTCGTGGGCTACCTTTTCGTCGTGCTGGCGCTGCTCATCAGCTTCTGGATGATCGCGCTCGGCATCAACTACACGCAGGGCCCGTGGGCGCTCTTCCGCAACGCCGTCGTGATGACCTTCGGCACCTTCCCGCAGACGGTGTTCTTTGCCGCGATCGCGCTCATCCCCGTCCTTCTGGCGCTCTTTGGCGGCGGGTTTTTGATGGCGATCGGCATCATCGTGCTCGCGCTGTTCGGGTTCTCCTATCTCTTCCTCGTGTGGATGGACTACGCGCAGTGGGCGTTCGATAAATTCGTCAATCCCAACCTCGGCTTTGCCGTCGGGCGGGGCCTCTACAACGGGGACAAGTCCAAGGAGAACGCAGCGGCCGCGCCGAGTGCGGACGAGAGCGCCGCCGCGCGCGAATACCGCCGCGCCATCGTCGCGCAGGGCAGATCCCGCCTCGCCTCCCGCCCCATCAAGCCCATCGACGACGACGTTGAATTCTATCAGCTCCCCGAATCCTTCTCGCGGGAGGACCTCCAAAAGCTGCGCGAGAGCAGAAAGACTATGGAGGACGACGCCAAAGCGTACGAGGAGGAACACAAGAACGACGCGCAATACGTGGAATACAACCGCGAGTTCGACGAGCGCGAGCGCGCGCTCGCCGCAGAGACCGAGCAGAAGGGCAAGGGCAAGTCCAAGAAGCGCAAGCGCCCCAAGCTGCTCAACAAAAATTGAGATGACGACGCAGCCATACGATCCGCTTGCAAAATGGTTCGAATTTCTGAACGACGACTGCGACTATCCCAAATGGTCGCAGTATTTTATTGCGGGGCTCGCCCGCCTCGGCGCGGGGCGGCGGGGGCTCGAGCTCGGCTGCGGCAGCGGCGCCTTTTGCCGCGCGCTCGCACGGCAGGGCTACGCGATGACGGGCGCCGATTGCTCCGAGCGCATGCTCACGGTCGCGGCGCAGAGGGCGGCGGAGGAGGGGCTCGCGATCCCCTTCGTCCGCGCGGACGCCCGCCGTCTCCGCACCCCGCAAAAGTACGATTTCATTCTCTCGCCCAACGATTGCTTCAACTATCTCCGTCCCGCGGAGCTGCCTGCGGCGTTTTCGCACGTCGCCGCGTCGCTTGTGCGGGGCGGGATCTTCTGGTTCGATGTGAGCGCGCCGTGCAAGCTCCGCGAAAAAGTTGCGAATAATATGTTCGCGGACGACCGCGACGAGGTGACCTACCTCGCGTTCAGCTATCTCTTCGCGGACAGGGTGGAGCTCGACGTCACGCTGTTCGAAAGGGAGGCGGACGGGCGGTTTTCCCGCACCGACGCCCGCCATGTGCAATACATCCACGGGGAGGAAGCGCTCCTCTCCGCGCTCGCCGCGGCGCACTTCGAGGTGTGCGCGGTCGAAGGGCATCTCGGCGCCCCCAAGGAGGGGAGCGACAGGTGGAATTTCCTATGCAAAAGAGCATGATCGCAAGACAACTCATCTGGGACGGCGCCGTCTCGCTCGCCGTGCTCGATACGACGGCCCTCGTGGCGGAGGCGATCTTTCGCCATGGGCTCTCGCCGCTTGCCGCGGCGGCGCTCGGGCGGACGCTCACCGCAACGGCGTACCTCTGCAGCTGGCTGAAAGATGAGGCGAGCGTCATCTCGGTGACGGTCGACGGGCACGGCGCGGGCGGGAAGATCCGCACCGCGGGCGACGGCGCCCTCAATTTGCGGGGCTTCGTCGACCGTCCCGACGCCGCGCTCCCGCTGCGGGCGGACGGCAAGCTCGACGTCGGCGGCTTCACGGGACGGGATGGGACGATCACCGTCGTGCGCGACGACGGAGAGGGACTTCCCTTCGTGGGGACGAGCCCGCTCCGCTCGGGCGAACTCGCCGACGACTTCTCCGCCTATTTTCTCACGAGCGAACAGCGCCCGACGGCAATCGCGCTCGGCGTGCGGATCGCGCCCGACGGGACCTGTCTCGGCGCGGGCGGCGTGTTTTTGCAGCCCATGCCGGGGGCGGGCGAGGAGCTCCTCGCGCGCACGGAGACGGCGATCTTGCGCTACGCCGAGGTCTCGCGGCGCATCGCGGAGGAGGGCGCGGAGGGGATCTTCGGCGATTTCGGCGTGCCCTTCCCCGCGCCGCGCGAGATCCGCTTCCGCTGCCGCTGTTCGCGCGAAAAGGCCGCCTCCGCGGTGTATTCGCTCGGCAAGGAGGAGGCGTTCGGGCTCCTCGGGGAGACGGGCGCCGTCCGCGTGCACTGCCACGATTGCAACACGACCTACGAATTTATCCAGGAAGATCTTGCGCAGATCTTCGGCGGAGGCGGGCATGGAGAAGAGTAGAGATCTGAAGCTCGGATTCGGCGACGAATTCCTGCTCGACAGCGCCGAGACCCGCTTCGACGAAGGGGACTACCTCGGCGCGCTCACCGTCCTCAACAAGCGGGAGGAGCGCAACGCGCCCCTCGCCGACGCCTATGCGCTCTACGCCGACATCTATGAGGCGATGGAGCTCTGGGGGCTCGCCGTCGACGCGTGGTTCCGCTTCCTCGATACCTGCAACGAGGCCGATTTTCCCGAGGGCTACGAGGGGCTCGCCGTCTGCTACATGAATCTCGGCAACGATTTCCGCTCGGGCTTCTATTACCGCCGCGCGTACAGCGAGGATATGCCCTTTTTCCCCGAGGACGACGCTTCCGCGCCCCCGTCCCTGAAACTTGTCCGCAGCGGCGGCGTCGATCTGCCCCAGCACCATCCCGAGGTCATCTCCGAGGGGCTCGAACGCCTCAAAGAGGGCAGCCTCGCCGAGGCGCGCGAGATCTTCTGTTCCATTCCCGAGGAGAGCGAAGATCATCCCTCGGGCGCGGGGCTCGCCGCCATGTGCACCCTCATGATGGGCGACGAAGGGGCGGCGGAACAGGAGTGCGAGGCGCTCATCGCGCAGTATCCCGAAAACGTGCAGATCCTCACGACCTATTGCGCCGTGCTCGGCGCGCGGGAGAAGCGCCCCGAGGCGAAGGACGTCGCAAGAAAGCTCGCCGCCCTGCCCGTGACCGCGACCGACGACTTATACCGCGTCGCCACGGCGCTCTGCGAGACGGGCCTGCACGAAGAGGCCTATAAGACGTTGGAGACCCTCCGCGCACGGCTGCCCTACGACGAGAACGTGCTCTGGTTCTACGCCGTCTCCGCCTGCTACACGGGGCACGACGAAGCGGCGATCGAGGCGCTCGAGCTGCTCACCACGGTCTACCCGCGCAAGGCGGTCGCCGAGTTCTACCTCGAGGCGCTGCGCCGCGCGCGCGACACGGGGGACCGCGTCCGCATGACGTATTTCTACCGCCTTCCCGAGGCCGATTACCGCAGGATCGCCTCCTATCTTCTCACCGCGGCGGGCGCGGACGACCGCGACCTCGCCTTCACCGAGGAGTTCAAAGAGGCGTTCCGCCTCGCGTTCGACGAGATGGAGGGCAGGGACGCCAAATTGCAGCTGCTCGCCGCCAAAGTCGCCGTGAAGTGCGGGCAAGACGACCTTCTCCGCGCCGTTCTGCTCGATTACAACGGCGAAGAGGCGGTCAAGATCTCCATTCTGCACGATCTCGTCCTCCGCAACGAGGAAAATTCCTTCGGCGTCGTCATCTGCAGTTTTTATAAGGAATTCCTCCTGTACGAGCTCGAACTCGGGCCGCGCGAGCGGGAGAATTTCTTGCAGGCGTTCGCCGACGTCTACGCCAAATACGCCCTCATCGCGGAGGACTGCGAGGCGCGCATCTGCGGGGCGGCGGAGGACATCTACGCCACCCTCGCCGAGGCGGGCGCATGGGAGCTCTTCTCCGAGCGCGCGGCCGTTTCCGCGGCGATCTACCGCGAGGCGCGCATCCCGCAGGGCGAACACGATTTTGCGGAGATCTGCAAGCTGTTCGGCGCCGACGCGCGCGCGACAAGAAATATTCTCGACTACATGATGTGAGGAAGCCATGAAAAAGCTCATTGATTTCGACGGGCTCTTCGATGAAAAACTCGCCGAATACATGCAAAAGAACAGCGAAAAATACACCGAACAGCAGTGGGAAGCGCTCATCCCCAAGCTCTACAGGAAGTTCGGGGAGACCTTCATTCCCGCCGCGCAGGATACGCCGCGGGGCTACTATGCCTCCATGGACGGCGCCGAGCTCGTGCACACGCTCGCCGCGCACGTGAAAGAGGGCGTGCCCGCCTCGGATTTCCTCTGCCGCGAGGTGGAGGCAAGGGGGGATCTGAACGCGCTCATCGGCCTGCTCTCGGAGGGCAACAACGAGCTCTCTATGCTCGCTGTCAACCTGATCGGCGCCGAAAAACAGGCGTTCGACGCTTATTTCGATATTCTTCGAAATAACGATTCCGCGGAGGAACTCGTCGAAGCCGTCTGCGAACAGCTCAAGGCGGGGGCGGACGCGGCGAAGGAGCGCGCGATCGCCTTGAAGCGGGAGGGCGTGCGCGAGGAGATCATGCTCGAGATCCTCTCCCGCTGCAAGGAGAAGGACGACGCGGTGTTCGAGATGCTGCTCACGGCCTTCCGCTGCGCAGGGGAGGAGCTCCCCATGCGGGCGAGCTATCTCGCCGCCTACGGCGACGTGCGCGCGCTGCCCGTCCTGCTCGAGGTCATCGACCGCGACGACATCAATTTCCTCGAATATCAGGAGCTCAAATACGCGATCGAGGCGCTCGGCGGGGAGTATACGACGCCGCGCGACTTCTCGAACGATCCCTATTTTCAGGCGGTCCTCGCCCAGCAGACTCCGCCGCCCAAGTCCGACGCCTGATCGGCTGCCGCCGATATCTCGACGCGGATCTTGCCCGTTCCCGCCCCTGCGCCCGCGCAGAGGCTTTTCTTTTGCCCTCGCGTCTGTTGTTCTACTAAGGTCCGCACGCGCCGACCCCCGAAGTGCGTACTCCCGAAAAACCCGCAGTCATATCTTCCGCGGCGGCCTCATATCTTAACATAGCAAGAAATCCGCGGAGGCAAATATGCAGACATTCGATGTTTACGAGGACGTCGCGACCCGCACGAACGGCGAGATCTTCATCGGCGTGGTGGGTCCCGTGCGCACGGGAAAATCCACATTCATCAAGCGATTCATGGAGGAGCTCGTGCTTCCCTCCGTGGAGGGGGAGAAGAAAAAGCGTTTCCGCGACGAGCTGCCCCAGTCCGCCGCGGGAAAGACGGTCATGACGACCGAGCCCAAATTCGTGCCCGAAGCGGGGGCGGAAGTCAAGCTCCGCGCGGCGGTCGCGACGGTCCGCCTCATCGACTGCGTGGGCTTCCCCGTCGAGGGCGCGGGCGGGTTCTCGGAGGAGGGCGCGCCGCGGCTCGTGAAAACCCCTTGGGATCCCTCTCCCATGCCCTTCGAACGGGCGGCGGAGGAGGGGACCCGCCGCGTCATGCACGACCACGCGACGATCGCCGTGCTCGTGACGACGGACGGCACGATCGCCGATCTTCCCCGCGCGGCCTACGAGGAAGCGGAGGCGCGCGCCTGCGAAGAGCTGAAATCGGCGGGAAAGCCGTTCATCATCCTTCTCAACAGCCGCACGCCCGAGACCTGCGGCGATCTCGCGGCGGAACTTACCGAAAAATACTGCGTGCCCGTCGTCGCCGAGAACTGCGAGACGATCGACGCCGCCCGCATCTCCGATGTGTTGGAGCGCATCCTCTATGAGTTCCCCGTCGTCTCCATCGACGTCGAACTGCCCGATTGGGTGCGCGTCCTCGACGCCGAAGCGCCCCTCGTCGCCGAGGCGATCGAGGGCATCCGCGGGGTCGCCCCGAAGATCGTAAAGATGAGCGATTGCGCCCTGCTCGATACCCTCTATGCCGAGAGCGCGCGCTGGAAGCCGCCCGTCTCCCTCGAGCTGCACGCGGCGACGGGCAAGGCGGTCGTCACGCTCGCCCCCAAGGAGGGCGCGCTCTTCGAGGCGCTCTCCGGGCTCGCGGAGGAGCCCTTGCAGGACGAGACCGCCCTCATGCGCTATGTTTCCGATCTCGCTGCGGCGAAGAAACTCTACGCCCGCGTCGGGCAGGCGTTCTCGGACGCGCAGGAATACGGCTACGGCATCGTCTCGCCCGATCCCGGGGAGATGAGCCTCACCGAGCCCCGCCTCGTGAAGAAGAGCGGAAGGGTGGGGGTGGACCTGCACGCCGACGCGCCGAGCTACCACATCATCCGCGTCGACGTCAGCGGCGAAGTCCGCCCCGCGCTCGGCACCGAGGAACAGAGCGCCGCGTTCGTCAAGACGCTCTCCGAGGACATGGCGGCGGAGCCCGACCGCGCGTGGAACACCAACATGTTCGGCAAGACGCTGCGCGAGATGCTCGGCGAGGAACTCACCCTCAAGAACCGTTCGATGCGGGAGAACGTGCAGAAGAAAATGCGGCGCACGGTCACGCGGATCGTCAACGAGGGCAAGGGCGGCGTCATCTGCATCCTGCTCTGAAAAAACGGCGGCATATGCCGCTTTTTTTCTTGCCGTTTTTCTGAAAAAAACGTTGTTTCTTTCCTTGACAAGACGGTGCGGAGGTGCTATAATCGGGCACAAAGGAGGCAGTACAAATGGAAAACACTGCGAAAAAAGGAAAAGGCTTTACTTATTTTGGGATCGTCCTGCTCTTCGTGTTCGCGGCGATCACCGTGCTCAGCTTCGTGTTCTACAATGACATCAACGATAGCGTCAACGGTTGGTTTGCCGTAAACAAATGGGTAGAAAAAGACGGACAGATGGTCCTCGTGCCCATCGAAGATATGAGCCCGTTGCTCCGTTTTATCTACACGATCATCCCCAAGCTCATCGTGACGGCGGAAGTCCTCTTCATCACCTTGCTCGTGCTCTACGTGGTCTGCTGGATCCTCGGCAGGATCTTCCGCGAAACGCCCCGCAGGATCACGATCGGCAAGCTCGTGAACAGCATCGTGAAGGTGGTCATCTGGGTCGCGTGCGTCATCGCGGTCCTCGCCGTCTGGGGCATGAACGTCGGCGCGCTCATCGCAAGCGCGGGCGTCCTCACCCTCGTCGTCGGGCTCGGCATGCAGAGCCTCATCGCCGATGTCGTCGCGGGCATCTTCCTCGTCTGCGACGGAACGCTCCAGGTGGGCGATATCGTCACGATCGACGGCTGGCGCGGCACCGTGCAGGAGATCGGCATCCGCAACACGAAGCTCATCAATTACAGCGGAGATATCCGCGTCGCCAACAACAGCACCATCAAAGTGTTCGTCAACCAGAGCAGGGAGGATTCCTATCCCACCGTCATCGTCGGCGTGCCCTACGAGGAGAACTTGAAGCACGTGCAGGAAGTGTTCGAGGCGAACAAGGAGAAGATCAGGTCGCTCTGCCCCGTCCTCATCTCGGACATCGACTTCAACGGCGTCGACAACCTTGCCGCGTCGAGCGTCGATCTGCACTTCGGCGCGAAGTGCAAGGAGGGGGATTTCTTCGCGGCGCAGCGTGAGATGCGCGGCGCGATCAAGACGGTGTTCGAGGAGAACGGCATCTGCGTTCCCTTCCCGCAGGTCGTCGTGCACGAAGAGGAGAAGTGATCCGCTCCGTCCGCAGCTGCGGACGGCCCTCGGAAATTTTTCGGAAATTTTTCCCGCAGGTATTGAAATTCTGCGGGATTTATTCTATAATAAAGGGGTACTGCAAAGGGGTACGAAAAAATGCAAAACCGCAAAGAGGGGGAATTTATGGAAACGACGATCAAGCAGGCGATCGAGCAGGGCAAGACGGCGCTCGGCATCGAATTCGGCTCGACGCGCATCAAGGCGGTGCTCGTCGATGCGCACAACGCGCCCATCGCTTCGGGCAGCCACGAGTGGGAGAACCGCCACATCGGCAACATCTGGTCGTATACGCTCGAAGATATCCAAACGGGCTTGCAGGACGCCTACCGCGCGATGGCGCAGGACGTCAAGGAAAAATACGGCGTCACGCTCACGACGATCGGCGCGATCGGCGTTTCGGCGATGATGCACGGCTATATGGTGTTCGACAAGAACGACGAACTGCTCGTGCCCTTCCGCACGTGGCGCAACAACACGGCGGCGGCGGCGGGCGAAAAGCTCACCGAGCTCTTCGGCTACCACATCCCCGCGCGCTGGTCGGTCGCACACCTCTATCAGGCGATCTCCGACGGCGAAGCGCACGTCAAGGACATCGTGTTCCAGACGACGCTCGAGGGCTACGTCCATTGGAAGCTCACGGGCGAAAAGGTCATCGGCATCGGCGAGGCGAGCGGAATGTTCCCCGTCGATCCCGCCACCAAGAAGTACGACGCCGTCATGCTGCAGAAGTTCAACGACCTCGTGAAGGGGAAGGTCCCCTTCAAGGTGGAAGAGATCCTTCCCAAGATCTTAATGGCGGGGGATCAGGCAGGCGTGCTCACGCCCGAGGGCGCGGAGTTCCTCGATCCCGCGGGCAATTTGCAGCCCGGGATCCCGCTCTGCCCGCCCGAAGGGGACGCGGGCACGGGCATGGTCGCCACCAACGCCATAAAAAAGCGCACGGGCAACGTCTCGGCGGGCACCTCGGTGTTCGCGATGATCGTCCTCGAGAAGGAGCTCTCCAAGCCCTATCCCGAGATCGATCTCGTCACGACGCCCGTGGGCGATCTCGTCGGTATGGTGCACTGCAACAACTGCACCTCCGACCTCAACGCATGGGTGAGCATGTTCGGCGAGTTCGCAAAGGAGCTCGGCGTGGAGATCCCCAAGTGGAAGCTCTACGATATGCTCTATTTCGCCTCCGAAAAGGGGGAGAAGGACTGCGGCGGCTTGCTCGCCTACAACTACGTCTCCAACGAGCACGTCACGGGCGTCGAGCACGGCCGCCCGCTCTTCGTGCGCAAGGCAGACAGCAACTTCAACCTCGCCAACTTCATGCGTTGCCATCTCTATTCGGCGTTCGGGGCGCTCAAAGTCGGGTGCGACATCATGCTCAAAGAGGAGGGCGTGAAGCTCGACCGCATCACGGGCCACGGCGGGCTCTTCAAGACGGAGCGCGTCGGCCAGAGCTATCTCGCCGCGGCGATCGGGGCGCCCGTCACCGTCATGCAGACGGCGGGCGAGGGCGGCGCGTGGGGCATGGCGATCCTCGCCAACTACCTCATCACCAAGGCGCAGGGCGAGAGCCTCGCTTCCTACCTCGAAGAGAAGGTATTCAAGGGGCAGGAGGGCGTGACGATCGCGCCCGATCCCGCCGACGTCGCGGGCTTCGAGCAGTTCGCGGAGCGCTATGCCGCGGGGCTTCCCATCGTCCGCGAAGCGGTAAATTCCCTCAAATAATCAAGGAGAACATCATGTTAGAGGCATTGAAAGAAAAAGTATTGCAGGCCAACCTCGATCTCGTGAAGCACAAGCTCGTGCTGTTCACATGGGGCAACGTCTCCGAGATCGACCGAAGATCGGGGCTCATCGTCATCAAGCCCTCGGGCGTGAGTTACGACGAGATGAAGGCGGAAGATATGGTCGTCGTCGACCTCGAAGGCAAGGTCGTCGAGGGGGATCTGCGCCCTTCGTCGGATACGCCCACCCACATCGAGTTCTACAAGGCGTTCCCGCACATCGGCGGCGTCACCCACACCCATTCGACCTTCGCCACGGCATGGGCGCAGGCGGGGCGGAGCATCCCCTTCTACGGGACGACCCACGCCGATTACTTCTACGGCGACATTCCCTGCGCGCGCTCGCTCACCAAGGAGGAGATCGAGGGGGCGTACGAGAAGAACACGGGGCTCGCCATCATCGAGAAGTTCCGCGAGGACGGCATCGATCCCCTGGAGGTCCCGGGCGTGCTCATCAAGAGCCACGGCGTGTTCGCCTTCGGGAAGGACGGCGGCGGCTCGGTCTACAACGCGACGGTCATCGAGGAGGTCGCCAAGATGGCGTTCCTCACCGAGCAGATCAATCCCACCGTCGTGCGGGCGGATAAGTTCATGATGGAGAAGCACTATCAGCGCAAGCACGGCAAGAACGCCTACTACGGGCAGACAAAAAAGAAATAACGCTTCGGCGTGTCAAAAAAGAATAAAAGGGGTAAACGGAAATGAAAGAAAAAATCGTCTATTGGCTCACGGGATCGCAGACGCTCTACGGCGACGACGTTCTCGCGCACGTTGCGCAGCATTCCGAGGAGATGGCAAACTACGTCGACAAGTATGTTCCCGTCACGGTGAAGTACCTCACGACCTGCAAGAGCTCCGATGAAGTCGTCGAAGCCGTCAAAAAGGTCAATGCTGACGAGAACTGCATCGGCATCATCACATGGTGCCACACCTTCTCGCCCGCCAAGATGTGGATCAAGGGGCTCTCGATGCTGCAAAAGCCCATGTGCCATTTTGCCACGCAGTACAACGAAAAACTGCCCTACGACACCATCGACATGGACTTCATGAACGAGAACCAGGCGGCCCACGGCGACAGAGAGTTCGGCTACATCGTCGCGCGGCTGCGCATGGACAACAAGGTCATCGTCGGCTACTACAAGGACCCGAAGGCGCTCGAAGAGCTCGCCTCGTGGTGCAAGGTCGCCGCGGGCTATGCCTTCTCCAAGACGGTGAAGGTCGCAAGATTTTCCGATAACATGCGCGACGTCGCCGTCACCGAGGGCGACAAGATCGACGCCCACATCAATCTCGGCTGGCAGGTCGACTACTATCCCATCGGCGATCTCGTGGACTACATCGAGGCCGTCACCGAAGCGGAAGTGGACGCCCTCATGGCGGAATACGCCAAGAAGTACACGATGGGCACCGACCGCATCGGGGTCGTCCGCGAACAGGCGAAGTACGAGATCGCGATGGAGAAGTTCTGCAAGGAGAAGGGCGGCTACATCGGCATCGTCGATCACTTCGGGTCGCTTCACGGCATGAACCAGCTCCCCGGGCTCGCCATCCAGGACCTGCAATCCAAGGGCTACGGCTTCGGCGCGGAGGGCGATTGGAAGATCGCCGCGCTCGGCGCGACCATGCAGTACATGGCCGACCAGAAGGGCACGGGGCTCATGGAGGACTACACCTACGACCTCGTGGACGGCCTCTGCCTCGGCGCGCACATGCTCGAGGTCTCTCCCCAATTCGCGGCGACGAAGCCCGAGATCCAAGTCCATCCGCTCGGCATCGGCGGAAAGTCCGATCCCGCCCGCCTCGTGTTCGAGGGCATCGAAGCCCCGCAGGCGATCGCCGTCTCCATGATCGACATGGGCGACAGGATGCGCCTCATCGTGCAGAAGATCAAGCTCGTGAAGTATCCCCACAAGATGCCCAACCTGCCCGTCGGCGGGCTCATGTGGCAGTATCAGCCCAACTTCAAGGACGGCGTCGCCGCATGGATCTACGCGGGCGGCGCGCACCACACCGTCGTCTCCTCCGTCGTCACGGCGCAGCAGATGGTCGACCTCGGCAACATGTGGGGCGTGGAAGTCGTGCTCATCGACGAGAACACCGAGATCAACAACTTCAAGAGAGACCTCATGTGGTCGGATCAAGTCTGGAAAACGCGGAAATAACCCCGATGCGGGGCCGCGCGGAACCGGCATAGGATCGCGCAACGCGGGCGCGCCCGCGGCCGAAGATTGTTATGTATTTCAAAAAATACACATATGGCGATACCGCCGTCTATTTTGTGGAGGCGCCGCTCGAGGGCGAAAAGCGCACGACCGTCGGCATGGCGGTCTATCCCGCCGACGCCGCGCCCGATTTTAAGAAGATCAAGCCCGACAGCCTCGTGCAGGTCGCCTTCACGGGCGACGAGACGCTCGCCGATTATACCCGCGGCGTCACGATGCGCAACCGCAGCGCGACGCTCCTCAAAGTCGTGAAGCAGGTGGATTTCGTGAGCGGCAAGCTCAACACCTACCTCACCGACGGCGCGGGGAACGACTATATCCACAGCCTCTATTTCGACCACGCGACGGGGGTTTTCACGGTCTCCGTGCGGTACGAGAACCACACGGGCGCCCCCCGCACGCTCGAGCACCTCTCGAGCTTCTCGCTGGGCGGCATCGCCTCCCCCGAGACGTGGGACATGGGCGGGCTCTCGCTCGTCCGCATGACGAGCGCGTGGTCGCGCGAGTGCCGCGTGCGCCGCGATCCCTTCCCCGAGCTCGGGCTCGATCCGAGCTGGGCGCGCTACGGTGTGAAGGTGGAGCGCTTCGGCGAAGTCGGCAGCATGGCGAACCGCGGCTATTTCCCGTTCGCGGCGATCGAGGACCGCGCGAGCGGCACCACATGGGGCTGTATGCTCGAAGCGCCCGGCGCGTGGCAGATGGAGGTCTACGCCGAAAAGGACGCATGCGCCTTCTCGGGCGGGCTCGCCGACTACGAGACGGGGCACTGGCGCAAGACGATCCCCGCGGGCGGGAGCTTCGAGACCCGCGCCGCCCGCTTCTGCGTCTCCAAGCGCGGCCTGCTCGATGTCTGCAATGCGCTCGTCCGCGAGCAGGACGCCCGCCTGTGCGTGCCCGCCTCGGAGGACGAGATGCCCGTGCTCTACAACGAATACTGCGCGAGCTGGGGCACCCCGACGGCGGCGAAGGTGGAAAAGCAGCTCGCCGCGGCCGCGGCGCTCGGGATCAAGTATTTCGTCATCGACGCAGGCTGGTATAAGCCCCTCGATAAGGGCTGGTGCAACGCCGCGGGGGATTGGCAGGTCAATCCCGAGTACTTCCCCGATATGAAGGAGACCGTCGCCCTCATCCGCTCCAAGGGGATGAAGGCGGGCATCTGGTTTGAATACGAGATCGCGGGCAGGGACAGCGACCTCTTCCATGTGGAGCACGCGCTGCTGCACCGCGACGGCGCCGTCCTCACCTCGAAGAACCGCCGCTTCCTCGATCTGCGCATGCCCGAAGCGCAGGCGTACCTCAAGAGCCGCCTCATCGACTTTTTGCGCACGAACGGCTTTTCCTACCTCAAGATCGACTACAACGACAGCGTCGGCATCGGTTGCGACGGCGCCGAGAGCGTCGGAGAGGGGGGAAGGCAGGTCGCCGAGGCGAGCGTCGCGATGCTCGACCGCATCCGCGACGAGATCCCGGGCATCATCCTCGAAAACTGCGCCTCGGGGGGCAGCCGCATCGAACCGCTGCGCATGAGCAAGGTCTCGATGTGCTCCTTCTCCGACGCCCACGAATGCCCCGAGATCCCGCTCGTGGCGGCCAACGTCACCCGCGTCGTGCCCGCGCGGCAGGTGCAGATCTGGGCGGTCCTCCGCAAGAACGAGAGCGACGCCCGCACGGTCTATTCGCTCTGCGCGGCGATGATGGGGCGCATCTGCATCTCGGGCGAGATCCCCGTGCGGCAGAAGGAAAAGCTCGCCCGCGTCCACGAGGGGCTGGAATTTTACCGCGCCGTGAAGGAGATCGTCCGCCGCGGCGACATCGTGTGCGTCGATTGCGACGTCTCCTCCTACCGCGCGCCCAAGGGGCGGCAGATCTATATGAAGGCATACGGGCGGCAGCTGCTCGTCATCGTCCACCGCCTCGATTCGGAGGCCGCGATCGAGGTCTCCGCCGCGGGCTAC
This sequence comes from uncultured Clostridia bacterium, assembly GCA_947624445.1. GTDB lineage: Bacteria > Bacillota > Clostridia > Christensenellales > Borkfalkiaceae > Gallimonas. The sequence continues at coordinate 17,219 of CANQKF010000012.1, forward strand.
ACGCTCACGGGCGCCTACACGACCTTTGCCTACGAGGCCGAGGACGGGATGTTGCGGATCGCCGCGGGCGACGCCTTCACCGCGGGCGCGTTCCTCTTCGTCAGGAAGTAAAAATCCGGAAAAGTTGCGGCGGGATGTTGACATTTCCGCCGTAATTTTTTATAATGAAATCACACGGACCCGCCCTTGCAGGGCAAAAGAGGGGAATATGCAAGTACAGGAATTTCTCGCGTCCCGCGGGCAGACCGCGCTCGCCCGCAGGATCCGCGGCGCCGAAGCGGCGTTCGCGCCCCAGCTCGAGGGGATCGATTGGGAGAGCATCGCGCGCGTGAAAGCGGGGTTGCAGCCCGTCGCGCGGGGGAAGATCGCGCCGATCTCGGGCATGCCGCCCGCGGAGATCTCTGCGCGCCGCGCGGAATTCGAAGCGATCGGCCTTTCCGCCATCCGCCGCGGGGAAGTCGCGGCAGTCCTGCTCGCGGGCGGACAGGGCACCCGCCTCGGCGCCGACGCGCCCAAGGGCACCTTCGATCTCGGGCTCACCCGCCCGCGCCCGATCTTCGCGCTGCTCCTCGAAAATCTCCTCGAAATCGTAAAACGGGCGGGGGCGTATGTGCCTCTTTTCATCATGACGAGCGAACTGAACGATGCCGCGACGCGCGCATTTTTTGCCGCGCACGGCAATTTCGGCTACCCCGCTTCCCACCTGCGCTTCTTTCCGCAGGAGATGGCGCCCGCCGTCGATCTGAACGGCGATCTGCTCCTCGCGGACGATCGTCACCTCGTCCGCTCGCCCAACGGCAACGGCGGCTGGTTCACTTCCTTGCAGCGCGCGGGGCTCGAAGGGGAGTTCCCCGCCGTGCGGTGGTACAACGTGTTCGGCGTCGACAACGTGCTCGCGCGCATCGCCGATCCCGTGTTCCTCGGGGCGACGGTCGCGAGCGGCTGCAAGTGCGGGGCGAAGGCGGTCGAAAAGCACGATCCCGCCGAGCGGGTGGGGGTGCTGTGCCTCGAGGACGGCCTTCCCTCCGTCGTCGAATACTACGAGCTCGATCCCGCGCTCGCCGCCCTACGCGGAGAAGACGGCAGGCTCGCCTACCGCTACGGGCTCACGCTCAACTATCTCTTCGAGCGGGAGCGGCTCTTGCAGGCGGCCGGGGAGCGCATCCCCGTGCACATCGTGAAAAAGAAGATCCCGTACCTTTCCGAAACGGGCTTTGTCGTCCCGCAGGAGGAGAACGGATATAAATTCGAGACGCTTATTTTGGATCTCGTTCGGCTCATGGGCAGCTGTCTGCCCTTCGAGGTCGCGCGGGAGCATGAATTCGCGCCCGTCAAGAACCGCACGGGGGTCGACAGCGTAGAGACCGCGCGGGAAGCCTTACAACGAAACGGAGTTGTGCTGTAATGGAACAAGAGGCAAACGAAAACCACATCAAGTTCATCGACGCGCTCATGCGGCTGGGCGGCACCATCGAGGCGCTCTTCCGCGAGGGGGACGTGTCGCATTTTTCGGAGATGAACGCCGCGATCAAGGAGATGTATGCCCTCCAACACGGGGCGGACGACGACGCTTTCCGCGCGATCGACCCCGAATGCGCCGTCGTCTACGGCAATTTCGATATGATCGTCGGCGTGCTCCGCTCGACGGAAGAGGGCAGGATCGACGAAGCCACCCGCCGCGCGCTCGATAAATTTCTGCATAATATCGCCGAGGCGGTCGTCAATATCGCCGCGATGTTCGGGCTCGTTTGAGTCCTCAAAAAACCGAAACATGGGGGTACGTATATGAAAAAAACGAAGATCACGGCGGACGCGCGCCTGACGATCGGCGAAATTTCGCCCAACCTTTACAGCTCTTTTTTGGAGCATCTCGGGCGGGCGGTCTACGAGGGGATCTACGAGCCCGGCCATCCCACGGCGGACGAGGACGGCTTCCGCGGCGACGTGCTCGAGCTCATCCGTGAGCTCGGCGTTCCCATGGTCCGCTACCCGGGCGGGAACTTTCTCTCGGGCTACGATTGGCGGGACGGCATCGGTCCCAAAGAGGCGCGCCCCACGCGGCTGGATCTCGCGTGGTTTTCCACCGAGACGAACGCCTTCGGCACCGACGAATTCATGAAGTGGTGCAAGAAGGCGAACATCACGCCGATGATGGCGGTCAACATGGGCACGGGGTCCATCAAAGACGCCGCCGAGCTCGTGGAGTACTGCAACCACGCGGGCGGGACGACGATCTCCGATCTCCGCCGCGCGAACGGCGCCGAGGAGCCCTACAACGTCCGCTATTGGTGCATCGGCAACGAGATGGACGGGCCGTGGCAGATCGGGCACCTCACCGCCGAGGAATACGGCAAGAAGGCGCGCGAGGCGGCGAAGGTCATGCGCTGGGCGAACGGCGAACTCAAGGAGGACAACGGCACCGTGTGGGGCAGCGCGCCCCTGAAGCTCATCGTCTCGGGGTCCTCCAACCACGAGATCGAGACCTTCCCCGAGTGGGACCGCGTCGTGCTCGAGCACACCTATCCGCAGGTCGATTATCTCTCTATGCACCGCTATTATATGTACGATCCCTCGAGCCCCCGCCCGCTCGAAGATTTCCTCGGCAGCGCCGACGACATGAAGGAATACATCGGGACGCTGCGGGCGACCATCGAATACGTGCGCGCCAAGCTCCGCACGAGAAAGCGCGTGCGCATCTCCTTCGACGAATGGAACATCTGGACGGTCACCGCGCCCCGCCGCGAACCGCTCTGGAAGTCGGCGCCCCATCTCTTGGAGGACGTCTACACCTTCCGCGACGCGCTCGTCTTTGCGGGGCTCATGAACACCCTGATCAACAGCTGCGATATCGTGGGCATCGCCTGCCTCGCCCAGCTCGTCAACGTCATCGCGCCCATCATGACGGAAACGGGGGGCGGCGTCTACCGCCAGACTTCCTTCTATCCCTTCAAATACATCGCGGGCGCCGCGCGCGGCAAGGCGGTGCGCACCTTCTCCGATAGCGACAGCTTCGCCACGAAATACGGCACGGCGCGCACGATCAACGAGGCGATCGCATACGACGAGGAGGCGCACACCGTGGCGGTCTCCCTCTGCAACTACGGCGAGGAGGCGTGCGAGCTCTCGCTCGAGCTCAACGGCTTCGGCGAGCTCGTGCCCGAGAGCTACATCGAGATGACGGGCGAGCTCGACGCGCGCAACACCTTCGAGGACCCGAACGCCGTCACCCCGCACCGCAGGGATCTCCCGATCATGGAGGGCGGCGCGACCTCTTTCGTGCTCCCGCCCATGAGCTGGAGCCTGCTCGTATTCCGTAATTGAGGAGAAACCGTATGGCAAAGAAGAAATGGAACGTTTTGCGGACGCTCGTCGTCCTTCTCATCTGTGCCGCGATCGCGGCGGGGTGCGTGTTCAACATGCCGTCGGGCGGAACCGATCCCACGCTCCCGCCCCAACAGGAGACGCCCTCGGATCCCTCAACCCCCGGGGAACCTTCGCAGCCCGAAACTCCTGAAACTCCCGAAAACCCCGAAGAGCCCGAAACTCCCGAAACTCCTGAAACTCCCGAAACTCCCGAAACTCCCGAAACTCCTGAAAATCCCGAAAATCCCGAGAATCCCGAGGAGCCGCCCGCAGCGGCGGAGCTCGAGATCCACTTTTTGGAGCTCGGCAACGGCAACGCGGGGGACTGCACGCTCCTCAAAACGGGGGATACCGAGGTGCTCATCGACGCGGGCTCCAAGAGGAACTCGGCGGCGGCTCTCGTGCCCAAGATCAAGGAATACTGCACCGACGGCGTGCTCGAATACGTCATCGCGACGCACGCCCACGAGGACCACATCGCGGCGTTCGTCGGCAACAACGGCTCGGACGGCATCTTTGCCAACTTCAAGTGCGGCACGATCATCGACTTCGTCTATAAGAACACGACGTCGAAGATCTCCGCCGATTACATCACCTGGCGCGATAAGGAAGTGAGCGGGGACGGCGCGGTGCACTACACCGCCATCGAGTGCTGGAACGAGACGAACGGCGCGCAGCGCTCCTATGCGCTCGCCGAGGGCGTCTCCTTTGAGATCGTCTATCAAAAGTTCTACGAGCAGAAGAGCTCCGACGAGAACAACCACTCCGTCTGCACCCTCTTCACGCAGGGCGATTACCACTACCTTTTCACGGGCGATCTCGAGCAGGAGGGGGAGGAGAGCCTCGCGGCGTCCAACGAGCTTCCGCACTGCAAGCTCTTCAAGGCGGGGCATCACGGTAGCAAGACTTCTTCCAACGACATCCTGCTCTCCGAGATCACGCCCGAGAACGTGTGCGTCTGCTGCTGCGCGGGCTCCAACGAATATACCTCGAATAAGAACAATCAATTCCCCACGCAGGCGATGATCGACCGCGTGGCAAGGTACACCAAGAACATCTACGTCACCACGCTCTCCCTCGACGGAACGACCAAGAAGTTCGGCTCGATGAACGGCGAGATCACCGTGCGCTCCAACGGCACGGAGTTCTCCATCCACGGGAGCAACAACGATACCATCCTCAAAGAGACGGAATGGTTCAAGGCGAACAGAAGCTGGCCTTCCTACGGAGTCGCATAAGGTATGCCCGAGATCACCGCGATCACCCCCCAGAAGCACGATCCCACCCGTTGCAGCATTTCGCTCGACGGGCGGTTTTTCTGCGGCATGAAGCTCGAAACGGTCGCCATGCACCGCCTCAAAACCGGCATGCAGGTCACCGAGGAGGAACTCCTCGCCCTCCAGCGCGAGAACGAACAGCGCGAGGCGCTCGATAAGGCGCTCTCCCACATCTCCGCCGCAGGCAAGACGGAGAAGGAGGTGCGCGATTTCCTCCGCCGCAAGGGGTATCTCGAGGAGGTCGTCGAGGACGTCGTCGCCCGCATGAAGGAATACGGCTACATCGACGACGAAGCCTACGCCAAAAGCTATGCCGAGAGCGCCCAAAAGCGCAAGGGCAGCCGCCTCATCGCGCTCGAACTCAAACGCAAGGGCGTCGGCGAGGAGGCGATCGCAGGGGCGGTCGAGGGGGCGGACGAAGAAGCCGCCGCGCAGCGCGTGCTCGAAAAGTACCTGCGCCAAAAGGACCTCTCCGACCCCAAGACGGTGCAGAAGGCATACCGCCATCTGCTCTCCAAGGGCTTCGACTACGACACGGTGCGCGCCGCCCTTGCGGCATACGCGCGGGAGGAGCCCTGATGCGCGTCGAACGTTTCGAGGAGGTCGCCTCGACCAACGATACCGTGAAGCAGTATCTTGCCGCGCGGGAAAACGTCATCGTCGTCGCCCGCCGCCAGAGCGCGGGCAGGGGCACCAAGGGGCGCGCGTTCCTCTCCGGGGAGGGCGGCGTCTATTTGAGCGCCCTCTTATTTTACGACGATCTCCCTGCAAGCCGCGCTTTCGAAGTCATGGCGCATGCCGCCGTCGCCGTGTGCAGGGCGGCGGAGCGCTTCGGCGTGCGTCCCGCGATCAAGTGGGCGAACGATGTGCAGGTCGGCGGGAAGAAGCTCGCGGGCGTGCTCATCGAGAACGCCGTCGCGGGCGCAAAGCTCGATCACAGCATTCTCGGGATCGGCATGAACGCCGAGAACGACGTCTCCGCGCTCGCGAGCGCCGTCACCCTCTCGGAGGCGGCGGGGCGCAGGATCTCCGCGGAAGAGGCCGCGGCGGCGCTCATCGCGGAACTGCTTCGCCCGAGCACGTTTGCGGAGTACCTCGCCCGCCTCGCCCATCGCGGCGCGCGGGTCGCCGTCACCGAACAGGCCGCCGTATATCCCGCGACTTTTTTGGGCGTCTTGCCCGACGGGCGGGCGCAGATCCGAACGGCGTCGGGCGTGCGGGCGCTCTCGGCGGCGGAGATCTCCATCCGCCCGCAGGAGGAACCATGAGAACGATGCAAAACAGCGACGGCTTCGGCGTGAAGCGTGGTGCGCTTGTCGCCGAGGAGGAAGATATCTGCCGCGCATTTCCGCAAAAGCCCGCCGACTGCAACAAGGGCGATTTCGGTCGGGTCGCCGTGATCGCGGGGCGTGGCACCTTCGGCGCGCCCATTCTCTCGGCGCGCGCGGCGCTTGCGACGGGCGCGGGCTACACCGAGCTGCTGCTCCCCGAAGGCACGGGCGATGCGGCGCGGCTCGCGCTCTCGGCAAGTATGCCCGCCTGCGTCATCCGCGAATACGGATGCGGCTTCACGGCGGCGCAGTCAATCGCCTACGGCATGGGCGCGGGCGTGGGGGAGGCGCAGTACGCCTTCCTCTGCGCGCTGTTGCGGGAGTTCCGCGGCACGCTGCTCCTCGACGCCGACGCGCTCAACACGCTCGCCCGCTTCGGCAAGGAGGTCCTGAAAGAGGCTGCCTGCAAGCTCATCCTCACGCCGCACCCGCTCGAATTCTCCCGCCTCGCGGGGATCTCCCTGCAAGCGGTGCTCGGCGACCTCGCGGGCTGCGCCGCCGAATTCTCCGCGGCGTACGGCGCCGTCGTCGTCCTCAAAAATTTCCGCTCGGTCATCGCGGACGGAGCCTTCCTTGCCGTCAATCCGACGGGTTCGCCCGTGCTCGCGCGCGGGGGCAGCGGCGACGTGCTCTCGGGGATCATTGCGGGGCTTGCGGCGCGCATCCCCCCGCGGGATGCGGCGGTCTGCGGCAGCTACCTTCTCGGGCGGGCGGGGGAGCTTGCCGAGGCGCGCGGCGGCGCCTATGCGCCCGACGCGCAGGATGTGATCGAGGCGTTGAAGGCCGTCGTCGCCGACTTCTCCCGCTGAACGGCGCTTTGCCGCAAAATTGCAGAAAAACGCGAAAAATATCCCCAAAATATGGGGATATTTTTGTTTTTGGATAGTATTATGTTACGCATAATACTTCACGAATAGCCAAAAAATCGAATCAAAACCGCCAAAACCAGCAGGATCCCGCCCGTGATCAGGTAGTAGCGGGGGAAAAGCACGAAGAGGCTCATGGCGAGGAGCAGGATGCCGCTCACGAAGAAGGGGCGGGCGTTTTTCTTGGAGAAGATCCGCCGCGCGCGGTGTTTCAGCGTGGGCTTTTCGACATTCGCGAGGATGAGCGGATGGGGCGTCGTCTTTGTCCTGCGGAAGAGATCGCACACCTCGTCCGCGCCCATGAATTTCCTGCCGAAGGAGGCGAGCAGCGCGGCGCCCTCCGCGGTGATCGCGTTCCCGCACAGGGTGAAGGGCTGCGCCCCGAAGCGCTGCAAGAGCCCCGCCACGGCGTCCGCGGAGAGGGGCTGCATGGTGAAGCGGGGCACGAGGGTCTCCCCCTCCGTCTCGATCCCGTCCTCCGCGGCGAGCGCCGTCTTTCCGTCGGCGGCAAGCGCCGTGCAGAGGGCCGCGCGCACCCGCTCGGGCTTTTCGAGCGCGAGATGCAGCATGAGCTCCTGTTTTTCCCGTTGTTGAGTGCGCGTGAGCAGTTTTTTCCGTCGGTTTTTGCAGCCGAGGAGCAGGGCGGCCGCGCCCGCGGAGAGCCCGAAAAGCGCGGAGACGGTGAGCGCGACGGGGCTCGCGACATGCAGGTATCGGAGGATGCCGAGGGGCAGAAAGAAGGCGCAGAGGGCATAGAAGAGCGCGTCGGCGAGCACGGGAAAGAAGCGGAGATCCATATTGCAAGTATCGCCAAAAAATTTTTTCCCGAAACCTTGCAAAGCGCAAAAAAGTATGTTACAATGACGGCATGAAGATCGCGCTCTTCGGGGGCTCTTTCGACCCCGTTCACCGCGAGCACGTCCGCCTCGCGCACACCGCGATCGACGCGCTCGGGCTCGACAAACTCATCGTGATGCCTTCCTTCCGTGCGCCGCACAAGGCGTTCGGCGCGCATGCCGATGGGCGGGACCGCCTCGAAATGTGCAGGATCGCCTTCGGAGATCGGTGCGAGGTCTCCGATGAAGAACTTCGGCGGGGCGGCACGAGCTACACCTACCTCACCTGCCGCGCCCTGCTCGCGCGCTATCCCGCCGACGCGCGTTATCTTCTCGTCGGCGCGGACATGCTCGAAGATTTCTTCACGTGGCGCTGCCCCGAGGAGATCCTGCGCTGCGCGACCCTCGTCGCCTGCGGCAGGGAGACGGCGGTCCCGCCCGCGCTCGCGGAGAAGTTCCGCGCCCGTTTTTCTTATGACGTCCCCCTCCTTCCCTTCGTGGGGGAGGCGATCTCTTCGACGGCACTGCGCGTTGCCCTCGCCTTCCCCGAGGAGGGAAAGGGCGACCTTACGCCCCTCGATCCCGCCGTGCTCGCCTATATCCGCGCGCGGGGGCTCTACGCCTATCCGCAGGCCGCGGCGCTCGCGCTCGAAAAACCCGAACGGCGGGCGCACAGCTACCGCGTCGCCAAGCTCGCCTGCGCGCGGGCGAAGTCCCTCGGGATCCCCGAGGAGAAGGCCCTCGTCGCCGCGATGCTGCACGACTGCGCGAAGTCCGTCCCGCAGGGGAGCCCGCTGCTCGCGGGGTTCACTCCCCCGGACGACGTGCCCGCGCCCGTCCTGCACCAATATACGGGCGCCTACCTCGCCGAGCATGCCTTCGGCGTCTCCGACGGGGAGATTCTCGACGCCATCCGCTACCACGCGAGCGGCAGGGAGGACATGACGCCCCTCGGCAAACTGCTCTACCTCGCCGATCTCTTGGAGGAAGCGCGCGATTTTGCGGGCGTTGAAGGGTTGCGCAAGCTCTTTTTCGAGGATCTCGATGCCTGCCTGCGCGCCGCGTTCGCCCACCAGCTCGCCTATCTCGAGCGCTCGGGAGGGCCCGTCTACGGGCGCACCGCCGCGGCATACGAGTGGGCAAAGGCGCACTTGAAGTGCTGATATTTGCTTTTTACGAAGTACTATGTGTGGCATAAACGGGCAAAGCCGCCCGATTTTGCATAAACGAATTGAAAAAAAGGGGGAAATTCTATGGAAAGTTACGAGATCGCAAGAGCGGCGGCAAAGGCGCTCTCCGATAAGAAGGCGGCGGACATCGTGATCGTCAACGTCGCCGACCAAACGGTGGTGTGCAGTTATTTCGTTATCGGCAGCGGCAAATCCACGACGCAGGTGAAGGCGCTCGGCGACAACGTTGAGGAGGCGCTCGAAAAGCTCGACCTGCGCCCCGTGCGCAGCGAGGGCATGCGCGAGGGCAGGTGGGGCGTGCTCGACTACGGCGACGTCGTCGTCCACATCTTCAACGAGGAATCGCGGCTCTTTTACTACCTCGAGCGGCTGTGGGACAGCGGCAAGAACGTGGAGCGCTTCGAGGATTGACCGCCGCATGAGCGGCTTTCTTCGCACACGCGGGTCGATCGCGCGAGTGTCTTAATCGCACACGCACTACGATTGTGCCCGCGCCTCGATCGCGCAAGCCTCAATCTTCCTTGAAATCGATGCGCCTGGGCTCCGAATAGGATGCCTTGGCGCGTTTTTTCTTCTTTTCGACGATGTAATAGACGGGCTCGGGCTTGGGCTCCTCGGGCTTGGGCGGCGTGGGGGGAAGATTTTTCCGCGCGCGGTAGCCGATGCGCGCGAGCTTGAAGATGTGCACGAGCGTAAAACAGATGAAGAGCAGAATGACGGTGCAGACGGCGCCGAGCCCCTGGATGGAGAGCAGCGCCCGCGCGAAGAGAAGTTCCATGGGCGCATTGTAGCATGCGGGCGCTGTCGTATCCTGCCAAAGCGAGGTATAAAGGGGAAGATTTTCGGGAATGATATCGCCTATGGAAGGAAGATATCTTTCTGCCGCGGAAGCGGCGGAATACGGGGAATTCAAGCGCACCCGCAGGGAGGCGGAGATCTCGGTCGCCCTGCACAAGCTCATCGTCGACGCCGCGCAGCGCGAATTCGACCGCTACAGGATCAAGGCGGCGTGCGAGCACGCGAAGAAGCTCGCGGCATACGGCGTGTTCACGTCGCCCGTCGGGATCGCGGCGGCGAAGCGGCACCTTGCGGGGAGCGAAACGTACATCTGCTGCCGCATCGGGGGGACGGGGGAGACCCTCCTGCCCGTCAAGAAGTACGAGGCGAAGAAGGCGATCGCGCAGGGAGCGAAGGAGCTTCGGCTGGTGCTCTGCTATTCCGCGCTCAAGAGCGGGAACGCCGCCTATCTGAAGCGGGAGGTGAAAAAGCTCCGCCGCGCCGCAAGGAAGCAGCAGCTCGTCGTCTCCCTCGAGGACCACACGCTTACCGAGGAGGACATCGCGCTCGGCACCCGCGCCGCCGTCGAGGGCGGGGCAAACGCCGTCTGCGTGCTCGGGGAGCTCCCGCTCGTGCTGCGCGCCCTGCGCGTCTCGGGCGGAAAACTGCGGGTGGACGCCTCGGGCGTCGAGAACGCCGAACAGCTCGAGGAGCTCCTGCGGGCGGGCGCTTCGCTCGTGCAGACGGGCGAGCCCGGGCGGATCGCCGAGGAGATGTATGAAAAGGCGCGGGAACGCACCCGCGCGACCGACGAAGAGACGACCTGACCCGCGGCGCCGCATATCGCGGCGCTCTTTTTTGCATTCGGCGGTGCGGTGCGAATTTGCGCCGATCCGCCAAACTTTTCGCGTGCGCGCACGACAATTTCTCAAAATCCCGCCAAATCGCTTTGACATTTGCGAAAAATTATTGTAAAATAATCGGGTATCATAGCCGTGCGCCCAGAGACGCGCGGAAACGGAGCAATTTTTCGCATGGGTTTGATTTCATTTTTCAAGAACAGAGACCAGAGAAAGAGCCTCAAAAAGCTCAATAAGATGGCAGACGCCGTCGAAGCGCTCGAGCCCAAGTATCAGGCGATGTCCAACGACGAGCTGCGCGCCCAGACGGGCGTCCTCAAAGAGCGCCTGAAACACGGCGAAACGCTCGACGACATCCTCTACGACGCCTTTGCGGCGCTGCGCGAAGCGAGCTGGCGCGTGCTCGGCATGAAGCACTTCCATGTGCAGATCGTCGGCGGCATCTGCCTCTTCCAGGGGCGCATCGCCGAGATGAAGACGGGCGAAGGAAAGACGCTCGTCGCCACCCTGCCCGCCTACCTTGCCGCGCTGGGCGGAGAGGGCGTGCACATCGTCACCGTCAACGACTATCTTGCCCGCCGCGACGCAGAGTGGATGGGCAAGGTCCACAAGTTCATGGGGCTTACCGTGGGCGTCGTCGTGCCCGGCATGGACGACGAGCGCAAGCGCGAGGCCTACAAAGCGGATATCACCTACGGCACCAACAACGAGTTCGGCTTCGACTATCTGCGCGACAACCTGAAGTCCGAACTGAAGCTCATGGTCCAGCGCGATCTGAGCTTTGCCATCGTCGACGAGGTCGACTCCATCCTCATCGATGAAGCGAGAACGCCGCTCATCATCTCGGGCAAGGGCGAGCAGTCGTCCGATCTCTATGCCCGCGTCGACCGCTTTGTCCGCACCCTCACGGGCGGCTTCGACGACGACCTCAAGGAGGCGGAGGACGCCGAGGCGCATCCGCGCAAGAAGGATAAGTTCGCCTCGGAGCGCAAGCTCGCCCTCGCCGAAGCGCGGGAATGGGACTACGTCATCGAGCGCAGGGATAAGCAGGTCCATCTCACCGAATACGGCGCGGAAAAGGCAGAGCGCTACTTCGGCATCGAGAGCGTCGCGGATATCGCCAACGCCTCCCTCAACCATCACATCCAGCAGGCCCTCAAAGCGCACATGCTCTTCCACCTCAACGAGGAGTACATCCTCCGCAAGGATAAAGACGGCAACGACGAAGTGGTCATCGTCGACGAATTCACGGGCCGCCTCATGGAGGGCAGGAGATATTCCGACGGATTGCACCAGGCGATCGAGGCGAAAGAGGGGGTCAAGATCCGCGAGGAGAACAAGACCTACGCGACGATCACCTTCCAGAACTACTTCCGTCTCTACAAGAAACTCTCGGGCATGACGGGTACCGCCAAGACGGAGGAGGGCGAATTCCGCACGATCTATTCGCTCGACGTCATCGAGATCCCGACGAACAAGCCCGTCGCCCGCCTCGACCTGCACGACAAAGTGTTCTCCACTGAGGAGGGCAAGAAGCGCGCGATCGTGCGCGAGATCATGGAGCGCCACGAGAAGGGCCAGCCCATCCTCGTAGGTACCGTCTCGGTCGATAAGTCCGAGGAGATCTCCCGCCTTCTGCGCAGGAACGGCATCCAGCACAACATCCTGAACGCAAAGAACCACGAGCGCGAGGCGGAGATCGTCGCGCAGGCGGGCAGATTCGGCGCCGTCACGATCGCCACGAACATGGCGGGGCGCGGCACGGATATCCTGCTCGGCGGCAACCCCGAATATCTCGCCAAGAAGCGCCTCCGCGAGGAGGGCGTCGAGCACGACGTCATCGAGCTCGCCACGAGCTATGCCGACGTCGACGAGGACGTCCTCGCCGTCCGCGAGCGCTACCGGAAGCTCTACCGGGAATACAAGGCCAAGACGGACGAAGAGAAAGTCAAAGTCATCGCGGCGGGCGGGCTCTGCATCATCGGCACCGAGCGGCACGAGAGCCGCCGTATCGATAACCAGCTCCGCGGCCGTTCGGGGCGGCAGGGCGATATCGGCGCCTCGGTGTTCTTCCTCTCCCTCGAGGACGACCTCATGAAGCGCTTCGGCGGCGAACGCATGAAGGGCATCTACGAGCGCAGCAAGATGGAGGAGGACGAGAGCCTCGAGAGCGGGCTCCTCACCCGCCTCATCGAGTATGCCCAGAAGCAGATCGAGGGCTACAACTTCAGCATCCGCAAGAACGTTTTGCAATACGACGACGTGATGAACAAACAGCGCATGACGATGTACGCCGAGCGCATGAAGGTCATCAAGGGCGAGGACGTCCACCTGCAAATGCTCAAATATATCCCCGATTTCGTCAAGACGGTCGTGGGCGAAGCCGTGAATACCGACGATATCCCCGCCAAGTGGGATGAAAACGACCTCAATCTCGCGCTCGGGCGGCGGCTCGTGCCCGCGGGCACCGATTTCGTCACCCGCGAGAAACTCGAGCGCTGGGACTACGATACGGCGATCGACCAGATCACCAAATACACCGAAAAGTGCTACGAGGAGAAGATCGCGCGCATCCTCGCCGAGACGGGCGTGGACTTCCGCCAGGTCGAGCGCCACATCCTCCTGCGCATCGTCGACTCCAACTGGATCGACCACATCGACGCGATGGACCAGCTCCGCAAGGGCATCGGGCTCCGCTCCTATGCCCAGACCGACCCCGTCATCGCCTACAAGCAAGAGGGCTCCGCGATGTTTAACGAGATGATCGAGCGCATCCAGGAGCGCACCATCTCCATGCTGCTCAAAGCGGAATTGCAGATCAACCGCCCCGCGGTGACCCGCATCATGCCGACGCCCGTCCGCCCCGCCGCGCCCGCGCAACCCGCGCCCGCACAGCCGCAGGCGGAAGAAGCGCCCGCCGCGGCCGCTCCCGAAGCCGCCGCGCCCGAAGTTGCCGCGCCCCGCGCGCTCGGGAAAGACGAAGTCGTCTCGGGCGGCGGCGTATTGCCCGCGGGGGTCAATGTCGACGCGCTCAAAACGAGCGGCACCGAGAAGTTCAACCCCGCAACGATGAAGAAGGCCAAGAAGCCGGGGCCCAACGATCCCTGCCCCTGCGGCAGCGGTCTCAAATATAAGAAGTGCCACGGCCGCCCGTATTGATCTTCCGCAGAAGCGCTCCAATCTTTCCAAACGAATATGTTCAAAGCAGACGATTACAGACTCAAGATCAAGGCGCTCGAGGAGACCCTCGCCGAGGCGAAGTACGCCCTCGATATCGACAACCGCGCCGAACAACTGAAAAAATTGCGCGCCGAGCAGGAACTCCCCGAGGTCTGGCAGGACCTCGAGCGCTCCAAGAAGATCGGCAGGGAGATATCCTCTATTGAAGGCAAGGTCGCCTCTTACAGCGCGGGCAGAAAGGCGCTCGACGACGCGAACGAGATCATCGACCTCATCGAAGAGACCGAAGAGGAGGACCTCGTGCCCGAGCTCGACAAGATGCTCTCGACCGCTGAAAAGGACATCGAGGAGATGCGCATCCGCGCCCTTCTGCGCGGCAAATACGACAGCGCCAACGCCCTGCTCTCCATCCATGCGGGCGCGGGCGGCACCGAGGCGTGCGATTGGGTCTCCATGCTCTACCGCATGTATTGCCGCTATGCCGAGCAAAACGGCTACAAAGTCACCGAGATCGACCGTCTCGCAGGCGACGCCGCGGGGCTCAAATCGGTGGACTTCAAGGTGGAGGGGGAGAACGCCTACGGCTACCTGAAGGCCGAGATCGGCGTCCACCGCCTCGTCCGCATCTCGCCCTTCGACGCCAACAAGCGCCGCCAGACGTCGTTCGCCTCTCTCGAGGTCATGCCCGAGGTCGACGACGACGCCGAGATCGAGATCAAGGATGAAGATATCCGCATCGACGTCTACCGCAGTTCGGGCGCTGGCGGGCAGAAGGTCAACAAGACGGAGACGGCCATCCGCATCACCCACTTCCCGACGGGCATCGTCGTCACCTGCCAGAACGAGCGCAGCCAGCTCCAGAACAAGGAGATGGCGTTCAAGTATCTCCGCTCCAAGCTGCTCGAAAAGCAGATCGAGGAGCGCATGGCGGCGGAGGCGGCCCTGAAGGGCGAGACCAAGAAGATCGAATGGGGCTCGCAGATCCGCTCCTATGTGTTCTGCCCCTATACCCTCGTCAAGGACCACCGCACGGGCTACGAAGTGGGGGACGTGCAGTCCGTCATGGACGGCAACATCCAGGGGTTCATCATCGACTACCTCAAAAAATCCTGATAGGCTCTGCCCCAAGGGGGCGCAGAGCGCCGCAGGGAGCCGCTCCCTCGCGCCGCAAAATTCTTTACGTTCATGGAACCTCTCATTCTCGGCATTGAATCTTCATGCGACGAAACTGCTGCCGCGGTCATCCGCGGCAGAACGCTTTTATCCGACGAGATCGTCTCCTCGGCGCAGGTGCAGGCGCAGTACGGCGGCGTCGTGCCCGAGATCGCCTCGCGCGCCCATACCGACGCGGTGGACGAAGTCGTCGCCCGTGCGCTCCGCGCCGCGGGCGTGGAGAAGGAGGCGCTCTCCGCCGTCGCCGTCACCTACGGGGCGGGGCTCTTGGGCGCGCTGCTCGTCGGGCTCTCCTTCGCGAAGGGCTTTGCCTACGGGCTCGGGATCCCGCTCATCGGCGTCAACCACATCCGCGGGCACCTCGCGGCGGCCTACCTCGAGGACGAAACGCTCGCGCCGCCCTTCATCACCCTGCTTGCGAGCGGCGGGCACACCGCGATCCTCTACACCAAGTCGGCGACCGAATTCGAGGTCCTCGGCGGCACGCGGGACGACGCGGCAGGCGAGGCATTCGATAAGGTCGCGCGCGTGCTCGGATTGCCCTATCCGGGCGGGCCGCACGTCGAAGCGCTCGCAAAGACGGGGAAGAATGTCATTCCCATGCCCAAGATGCTCAAGGGCGCGGGCGGCTACGATTTCTCGTACAGCGGGCTCAAAACGCACATCATCAACTATGTGCACACGATGGCGCAGAAGGGGGAGACGTATTCCCGCGCCGATCTCGCGGCGTCCTTCCAGAGCGCCGCGCTCGATATCCTCGCCGAAAAGGCGGTCGAGGCGGCGTTGGAGCGGGGGGTGACCACCGTGACCGCGGGCGGCGGCGTCGTCGCCAACGGCTATCTGCGGGATGCGCTCATGCGCATGTGCGCAGCGCACGGGATCAAACTCGTGCTTCCCGCGCGCAAGCACTGCACGGACAACGCCGCCATGATCGCCGCAGAGGGGCTCTTGCAGTTTGAGGCGAAGCGCTTTTCCCCGCTCTCCATCAACGCCGAACCCTCCATCCCCCTCCGCCGCGGATAACGGATTTTCCATCGGCCGTTGACATCGCGCAAAAAATCTGTTAGAATCGATGGGAAGAAACTTGTAAAAATAACGGATCCAAAGATCCGATCGACGTTTTACACGGGAGGAAGTATGAAAATCTACGAGGCATGTATCCTTGCAATGGCGATCTCGCTCACGCTCCTTGCCGCCTTCGCCGTGCTCGGCGCCGTCGTCCACAGGTGGCGGCTCGGAAAGCTCAAAGAGGGCAAGCGGGTCTCCCGCGCGCTCATTTCCTTCTATCTCATGGTGGTGGGATTCTTTCTCTCCGCCGTCATCGTCTACTTCCCCGTGTATTACTACGGGATGCTTGCGGCCCAGAGCGGATTCGTGCGGTTTTTGAATTCCGTCTTGCTCGGCATGCAAAACGTCCTGCGCCTCTTCACCCTCAACGGCGAGTTCGACAACGTGATGCAGTTCATCGAGGCCAACTTTGCGGAGGCCGCGGGAGCGGGCGTCGCCTATTCGGTGTATATGTCCCTCATCATGGTCGCGGCCCCCGCGCTCACCGCAGGCTTCCTCATCTCCTTCTTCCGTGAGATCTCTTCGTATATCAAATATCTCTTCTATCCCAATGCCGACCTCTACATTCTCTCCGAGCTCAACGAAATGTCGATCGCGCTCGCCGAGGATATCGCGACTTCCCGC
Organism: uncultured Clostridia bacterium; assembly: GCA_947624445.1. Taxonomy (GTDB): domain Bacteria; phylum Bacillota; class Clostridia; order Christensenellales; family Borkfalkiaceae; genus Gallimonas. The sequence continues at coordinate 33,764 of CANQKF010000012.1, forward strand.
AAGAAGGGGGAGCGCCGCCGTCTCATCGTCTTTACAGACGTTTTCTCCAAGGGAGACGAGGAGGACTACGAGCTCATCTCCCGCGCCAAGGGCATCGGCGCGATCTGCCTCCGGAAGGACATCACCGAGCTCTGGCTCAAACCCCTCCGCGGCAAGGTTTTCCGCAAGTTTTACTTTATCGGCGTGGACCACGACGAAAATCTGCAGCAGGGGCTCACGCTCATCCGCAGGTTCCGCGGCGGCCGTTACGACAACACGAACACCGAGCTCTACATCTTCTCCGATAACTCCGAGAGCGAGACGCTCCTGAACTCCGCCTTCGAACCCTACGAAAAGATCGAGGAGTCCCGCAGAGACCGCACGCCGATCGTTTCGAACCCCGCTTCGGAGAAATATACCATCGAAGAACTTCTGCGTGTCCCCTCGAAGGGGATGAAGGTGCGCCGCATCAGCGAAAACCGCAATCTCGTCTTGAGCACTTTGCAGGATAGCACATGGCTGTTCACGAGGGCGGATCAAACGGACAAGCATATCAAGGTCGCGCTGGTCGGCCTCGGCGGCTACGGGACCGAACTTTTGAAGGCGCTCTGCTGGTATACCCAGATGCCGGGCTATTCCGTCGAGATCCACATCTACGACGCGGCGAAGGAGACGAAAGACCGCATAAGCTCCATTGCCCCCGAACTCATCGCGCGCTCGGGCGTCGCGGAAGAAGGGGAGTGTTTTTACGATATCCGATTCCATTGTCCCGTCGACGTCACGGGCATGAGCTTCTATGAAACGTTCCGGGAGGACGACAAGGGGCTCACGGCAGTGTTCGTCACCCTCGGCGACGACGAGCGCAACATCGAGGCCGCCATGCGCATCCGCATGCAGCTCGGCCGCGACCTTCCCAAGGAGGAGGTCCCGCCCGTATACGCCGTCGTCTACAGCACCACCAAGACGGCCGTCACGGGCAAGGAACTCCGCGATATCCGCGGCGACGCCTACGGCATCACCTTCATCGGCGACTTAAAGACGCGCTACAGCCTCGCGAGCATCGAATGCGCCAAGCTCGAAGACCTTGCAAAACGGTGCCATCTCGAATATACGGCGAGCTACGCCACCAAGACGCCCAAGCCCGGGAAACTTCCTCCCGAGGATCGGGTCAGAAAGAGCATCTATCAGTTCGAACACTATGAATACTACCGCCGTTCCTCGATGGCGCAGGCCGTCTATCTCGAGACCTTCTACCGCCTCAACGTCTTGCACGGGAACGACCGCCTTCCCGACGAGGAGAACGAGCACAAGCGTTGGAACGCCTACATGCGCTCCGAGGGCTACATCTGCGGCGAGCGCGACGACATCTCCAAACGTCACTGCGATTTGAGGCCGTTTCCCGAACTCGGCGAATGGGAGCGGCAAAGAGACGACACGCGCGAAATGTATATGATGATCAAGGAAAAGCTGGAAGCGCAACCCAAGACGGAGCCCGGGGCATGACTTCCGTCCCCGCGCCGAACGCCTGATCCGCGCCGCAAAAAAAAAGAAGCGCGCTTCCCGCCGCATACTTCCCGCCCGAATGCAAAAACTGCGTTCGGGCTGTTTTTATGGGAAACCAAACGATTTACTTCAAACAGAGGCCGCGCATCGTGGCGACGAGCACGGTCGCGGGCACAAAGGAATGCGAGGGCGTCATCGGGCGGTACGTCGAGACGGCGCTCTCCGACGACATGTACGGCGAGAGCACCTTCGAGAAGGCCGAATGCAAGATGCTCTCTAAGGTCATCGACGGCGCGATCTCGAATGCGGGCTACAAGCGCGAAGAGGTGGATATGATCGTCTCGGGCGATCTGCTCAACCAGATCATCTCGGCGAGCTTTGCCGCGCGCGATTTCTCGGTGCCCTTTTTGGGGGTGTACGGCGCCTGTTCGACGATGGCGGAATCCATCGCGGTCGCGGCGGCGTTCGTCGACGGAGGCTATTGCCGCCGCGCGGTCGCCGCAACGGGCAGTCACTTCGCCTCCGCCGAGCGGCAGTACCGCTATCCTCTGGAGCTCGGCACGACCCGTCCTCCGCAGGCGCAGTGGACGGTGACGGGCGCGGGCGGGGCGCTCATCGACCGCACGGGCGACGGCGTGAAGATTGCCTCTGCGACCCTCGGGAAAGTCGTGGATTTCGGCGTGACCGACGTCAACAACATGGGCGCCGCCATGGCGCCCGCGGCGTGCGATACCATCCTCGCCCACTTCCGCAACACGGGGGAGGAGGCCGAGCAGTACGATCTCATCGTCACGGGCGATCTCGGCGCCCTCGGCAGCCGCATCCTCAAGGACCTCACGTGGGAAAAGGGGTTGGATATCTCCAAAAACCACGTCGATTGCGGCGAGATCATCTACAACGTCATCGAGGACGAATTCCAAGGGGGCAGCGGGGCGGGCTGTTCGGCCGTCGTGCTCAACTCCTATTTCTGGACCAAACTCATGAGCGGATCCCTCCGCCGCATCCTCTTCGTGGCGACGGGCGCGCTGCTCTCCACGGTCTCCTCGGGGCAGGGGGAGAGCATCCCCTGCATCGCCCACGCCGTCACGCTCGAACGGTAAAAGTGGGGGTACATATGGAATTTATCGCGATCCTCTGGATGTTTGTGAAGGCGTTTGCGGTCGGCGGGCTCATCTGCATGATCGCGCAGATCGTCATCAATTTTACCGATCTCACCTCGGGGAAGATCCTCGTCATCTTCATGCTCGCGGGGATCGTGCTCACGGCCCTCGGGCTCTACCAGCCGCTCGTGGAATTCGCGGGCGCGGGCGCGACGGTGCCGATCTCGGGCTTCGGCTACCTGCTCGCCAACGGCGCCATGCGGGGCGCGCGGGAGGGGCTGTTTGCGGCGCTCACGGGCTCGCTCGCCGCGGCGAGCGCGGGCGTCTCGGCCGCCGTCGTCTTTTCCTTTCTCATGGCGCTTCTCTTCAAGTCGCACACGAAATATAATTGAGCCGCAAATCTTTCGGACGGCGCCGCCTTTCCGCGCGGCGCCGTTTTATCGGGATTCACACAGTTTTCACAAAAATGAGAACAAACCGACACATTCATTCACTAAAATGAATCAAATTTGCCATTGGGGGAAGGAAAGAATGAAGAAGTTTTGGCTTGCGGCGGTCGCGATCGCATGCGCGGCATGCCTTGCGGGGTGCGGAAGCGGGGAGCTGCGCGCCTCGGTCTCCTATCTCGCGGCGGAATCCGAAGTACACAGCACCACCGCGGAGGTCGTAAAGGAAGTCGAAGATACGGTCGTGGAGATCAGCACCGAATCGGTGACGACCAACTTCGGCAGGCAATACATCGTCTCGGGCGCGGGCAGCGGCGTGCTCGTCGGCAGCGCGGAGGAGGACTATTTCATCGTGACGAACAACCACGTCATCGAGGGCGCGCGCGAGATCACCGTCCGCACGCACGCGGGAAAGACGTATTCCGCGTCGCTCGTCGCGACGGACGACGCCGCCGACATCGCCGTCGTCACGATCTCCTCGGCGGAAACGCTCAAACTCGCCGTCTGGGGGAAGAGCGACGCGCTGCAGATCGGCGAGACGGTGATCGCCATCGGCAATCCGCTCGGCAATTTGGGCGGCACGGTGACGCAGGGCATCCTCTCCGCGGCGGGCAGGCAGATCTCCGTCGGCGACTATACCATGACCCTTTTGCAGACGGACGCCGCCATCAATCCCGGCAATTCGGGCGGCACGGTGACGCAGGGCATCCTCTCCGCGGCGGGCAGGCAGATCTCCGTCGGCGACTATACCATGACCCTTTTGCAGACGGACGCCGCCATCAATCCCGGCAATTCGGGCGGCGGGCTCTTCAACATGCGCGGGCAGCTCATCGGCATCGTCAACGCCAAGACGAGCAAAGAGGGGATCGAGGGGCTGTGCTTCGCCATTCCCGCAGACAGCGCGCGCGCAAGCTACGAGGACCTTCTGACCTACGGTTACATCCGCGGGCGGGTGACGCTCGGGCTCACGCTCGCAGAGGGGACTCTCTCGGTGAACGGAACGCAGACCGTCGTCTACGTCTCCGCGCTCGGCGCGGACGCGGATGAGAATTTTGCGCTGTACGACCGCATTTTGCAGATCGGAACAAAGGAGATCGGTTCGGTGCTCGACTACAACGACGCGCTCGCGGCGCTCCGCCCGGGGGATACCGTCTCCGTGAAGGTCCTGCGCGGCAGTCTCACGCAGGGCATGTTTTCAAGCGGCATCACCTTCGCCGCGACGCCCACGGAGTTCACCGTCACCGCCCGCCAATACGGCGCCTGATCGTTTCGCCGCACCGCACCTCGACGAGTTTCGCGTCGTGAAAGGAGATGTTCTTAAGGAAGCATAAGCCGTCGGCTACCGAAAGATCACGTGTTTGTGTTTTTGTAGTGTTGCGCATGATTTTTCTCTGTACAATTATGATTCCATAATGTATTCCAACATTTGTAGTTCCCGCTCGACTTGCCTGTAATATTCGCTTTGCAGGTACTGCGGCGCGAATTTTTCTCTGTTAGAAATCACTTCATTCGGCGTCTTGGGGATAGGAAGCGGTTGCAGGTCGGCAAAATCGTTCAGCGGAGCGAGGACGGAATAGGTCTCCTCGGTCAGGTAGTTTTTCGCGATCCGCCGAAAGCGGGGGAAATCGCACGCGTACGTCGGTTTTATGTAGAAATAGTAGTGCACCGCTTCATCGACATATCGGCACAGGTCGTGGAGAATGCGCTTCTCCTTTTTCCGCGCGGCGGCCGACTTATGCTGCAAATCTTCCGCGATCTTTTGCATTTGCCCGTAGAGCGGCAGCTCTTTTATGGTCTCGTCTACGGCGGAGAGCACCGCGTCTTTGAGGCTGTCGTCCACTTCCGCCATGCGATACAGCGAAAAGACCTCGTGCGAGACGCAGGAAAACAGACACTTTTCGCCTTGAAACAGGGCTAAATTTTCGAGCAAGGGCGGCTCGCCCCCGAACATGCAGGTAAGGTTTTCTTCGAGAATATGCTCTTTGAGCGGCTCGGTCAAGCGGAAGCGGAAGAGAGTTCCCCGCATCCCGTTGTCGTTTTCCGCATGACGGCAAGATAGAAGGGCGGGGATGATGTCCTCGTATTTCGTGCCGTAGAGATCGTAGATCTCCTTCAGCCCGTAAATCTCGCTCCCCAAAAATTCGGCGGTATCGCAGAAGGATAGCACCGTTTGCGTTACGCTGCGTGCTACTTCCTCAAACTGCATGTAACAGGGGATCTCCTCAAAATACACGGTTGCCCTCGGAAATTTCGATTTTGGATGAATTATACCACACATTCGCGCAAAAATCAAGCGGAACCCGCAAAAAGGTTTTTCATAAAAAAAGCGCCGCCATGGGTGCTTTTTTTATGGTTATCGGAGGGATCCCCCGCAAAATTATCGGGCAAAATTCTCAAATTTTTGCGGCGCGGCGATCGCAGCGCGGGCACGGAAATTTTCCGAGAAAATCAAAGCCAAAACCGTCACATTTTTTCATTTTTAATTTATTCAAGTCTAATCGGACTTATCAAGTAATTTAAGACTTACATTCCCTATAATATTCCCTATGAAGTTCAAAGAACGTTTAAGGGAATTACGAATCGCAAAGGGGCTGAGCCAGATGCAGCTCGCGCAATCGGTCGGGATCAGCCAATCGGCGATCGCGAAATGGGAACTCGGCAAGACCGAGCCGACGGCTTCGGCGATCATCGTGCTCGCCGCCTTTTTCGGCGAGAGCACCGATTACCTTTTGGGCGTGGTCGACGCATAGGGCGCTTTCGTCGCTGCGGCGCGGCGATCGCTGTGCCGCCGACCAAAAAGGGTGGATTTATAGAGCTCGAGGCAAAAGCGCGCTATCGCGAAAGATATGTGCGCGGATTTTGCGTATCGTCGTTGGGCGGAGCCGCGCGCCTCCGCCGAGTTTTGGAATTCTGCCATAACACAAGAGCACGCCCAAAGAGGGTGTGCTCTTGTGTGGTGCAACCAAAGGGACTCGAACCCCTAGCCTTCGGTTCCGTAGACCGACGCTCTATCCAATTGAGCTATGGATGCATGAAATTTTGGATTCCGAACTTCGGCAGGGGTTCCCCCTAGCCTTACTTCGTCGCTGCGCTCCTCGTGCCGCGCTTCGTGCACAAATAGGAGCTGCGCGCGGGGCGGTTCCGTAGACCGACGCTCTATCCAATTGAGCTATGGATGCATGAAATTTTGGATTCCTGCCTACGAACATCAAATATTATAGCCGTTGCAAAGTGTTTTGTCAACGGATTTTGGGCACAAAAAAGATTTATCCACAGAAATTTTCGGATTGTGGATAACTTGCATGGATCTTTTTGAGACGAACGTACGTTTTTTGTCGAAAAATACGTTCAGTATATCAATAAATTGAAAAATTGTGGATAACTTTTCCGAACATTTTCGCTCGCGGGGCGGCGACGCGTGCATTTTTCCGTCGCAAAAGGGGAAGTTGTCGACAAATTTCCACGCTAAACTATGCGATTTTTGCGCGAGGTATGCCGCTTTCGGGCATTTTTTCGGAAAAAATTTTTCTGCCCGTTTGCGCCGCATCTGCCCGCGCGCCGAAGCGTGCGCCGCTGCCCGGTGGCGGTGCGTTCGGAAAAAATCGGACGCATAAGGGTGAGCGGCGGCGCGGGGCAGCGTGAAATCGGATAATTTTTTGTAAAAAATTCCCAAAAGGTCTTTACAAACGTGCGAAAATCCTGTATAATTGCGGGAAAAGGGGGGATGGATATGAGGACCCACGAATCCGAAGAGATGTACCTTGAAACGATCCTGTTGCTCAAGGGCAAGCAATCGAGCGTGCACGCGATCGACGTCGCGGGCGAGCTCGGCTATGCGAAGTCGAGCGTCTCGCGCGCCATGGGGCTGTTGCACCGCAAGGGATACATCGAGATCAACGCGCTCGACGAGATCATCCTCACGCCGCAGGGGCTCGCCAAGGCTTCGGATATCTACGAGCGCCACCGCGTCATCACCGAACTGCTCATGCGCATGGGGGCGGATGAAGCCCTCGCCGAGGAGAACGCCTGCCGCATCGAGCACGTCATCTCCTCCGAGCTCTTCGCGCTCATGAAGGAGTACGTCAAAAAGTAAGCCGTGCGATCGCGCACCCGAGCCTGCTCGGGTGTTTTTTGATAAAAAAGCGGAAAAACAAGAAAAAACCTTCGAAAATTATTTTACAAGGCGTTTGAATTTTGATATAATATAAAAAAATATTATGGGACGGCGCGTGAAACGCCGTCTTTGTAAACTACAGCTTATAGAAAATGTTGATTTCCGCGATCGCAACTCCCCATGGGCGGGGCGGCGTCGCCATCGTCCGCGTGAGCGGCGAGGGGGCGCTCTCCGTCGCGCAGGCCATGTTCCCGCGCAAGACGTTCGAACCCAACCGCATGTACGCGGGTGAGATCGATTGCGGCGTGTTCAAGGATTACGGCATGTGCGTCTATTTCAAGGCGCCCAGGTCGTTCACGGGGGAAGATGTGGTCGAATTCCATTGCCACGGCGGCGTGGAGATCGCCCGCGGCGTGCTCTCGAAAACGCTCGAACTCGGCTGCCGTCTCGCCATGCGCGGCGAATTCACCGAGCGCGCGTTCCTGCACGGAAAGCTCTCGCTCTCCGCGGCGGAGGGCATGGCGGAGATGATCAACGCCGAGTCGGCGGCGCAGGTGCGCGCGGGGTATCTGCTCTACGGCGAACGCCTCACCGCGCAGGCGAAGGCGCTGCAGCGGCGCATCCGCACCTGTCTCGCGGGCGTGGAGGCCGATGTCGACTATCCCGAGGAGGACCTCAATCCCGCCTCGCGCGCCGAGGTGATCTCCGAGGTCACGGCGATGGAGCGCGAACTTTCCGCGCTCGTCGCAGGGTACAGGACGGGCAAGAAGATCCATTCGGGGGTGCGCGTCGCCATCTGCGGCCGCCCCAACGCGGGCAAGAGCTCGCTCTTCAACGCCCTGCTCGGCTACGACCGCGCGATCGTCTCCTCCCAGGCGGGGACGACGCGCGATACCCTCGAGGACAGCGTCGAGATCGGGGGCGTACTCTTCCGTCTCACCGATACGGCGGGGCTCAGAGCGGGGGAGAGCGACGTGGAGCGCGAGGGCATCCGCCGCGCCGAGCGCGCGATCGAGGCGTGCGATCTCATCCTCTATCTCAAAGAGGAGGGGGAGACGCCGCAGATCCCCCCCAAGACGCCCGTCGTTTTCGTCGGGTCCAAGTGCGACGTGCGGCAGGTCTCGGGGTGCGACGTCGCGGTCTCCTCGGTGACGGGCGAGGGGCTGGAAGCGCTCCGTGCGCTCATGCTCTCCCGCGGGTTCGGCGCCGAGACGGAGGGGGCGTTCCTGCTCGAAGAGCGGCACCTGCGCGCGGCGAAAGCGGCGCTCGAAGCGGTCGCCGCGGCGCGGAATGCGGCGGAAAGCGGGCTCGCGCCCGAGCTCTATGCGGAGGATCTCCGCCGTGCCCACACCGCCCTCGGCGAATTCTCGGGCGAGACCTCGAGCGAAGACGTCATCCGCGAGATCTTCGATAAATTCTGCGTCGGCAAATGACATGCCGCTGCAAAATTCCGGCAAAGATACCAGCAAAATATCGCAAAAATACGGCAAAAGGGAGGCGTTTATGGTCAATCTCGATCTCTATCGGGTGTTCTACACCGTGGCGCGGTGCGGCAGTCTCACGCGCGCCGCGGAGGAGCTATTTATCTCGCAACCGGCGGTCTCGCAGGCGATCAAGCAGCTCGAGACCCAGCTCAAAACGCCGCTCTTCAACCGCATGCGCAAGGGCATGGAGCTCACGGCGCAGGGGGGAGAGATCGTCTATAAGGACGTCGAGAAGGCGATCCGCCTGCTCGACGGCGTGGAGACCAAGCTCAACGAGATGCGCGAGAACGCCACGGGCACCCTGCGCATCGGCGCCTCGGCGTCCATTTTCCAATACATTCTCGCCGAGAAGATCGTCGATTACCACAACGCCTATCCGCAGGTCAAGATCGAGCTCGTCTCGGATATCTCGCCCAAGATCATCGAACTTCTGAAGTCCGACCGCTGCGACGTCGGCTTTTTGAACCTTCCCGTGCCCGACGAGGAGGATATCCTGCTCGGCGAGCCTATCCAGATCCTGCACGACGTCTTTATCGTCGGCAAGAAGCTCTATGCCGAGCTCTGCGATAAGCCGCTCACGTTGAGCGCCCTGCAGGGCTATCCGCTCATCCTCATGGAGGAGCACACCGTCGCGCGCAATTCCTTCGAGAACTTCTGCCGCCAGCTCGGCGTCAAACTCACGCCCGCGATCGAGATCGACAGCTGGGATTTCATGAAGCGTCTCGTCACCAACGGCATGGGCATCGGGTGTATTCCCCGCGAATACGCCCTGCGGCGGCTTTCGGAGGGCATCCTCTTCGAACTCAACGTGCAGCCCGTGCTTCCCTCGCGCGCCATCGGCATGGCGCTGCCCGCGAGCGGGAACATGCCGTTCGCCCTGCGCGCCTTCACGGATCTCTTCAAACGGTAATGGAAAAAGATACGCTCGGCATGGCGGCGCTCTCCGCGCAATATCCCAACTTATTCGCCCGCGTCGAGCAGCTGCACGCCCGCCTCGTCTGCTATCACCGCTTCGGGACGGTGCGCGGCGACGTGCCCTACGGCAGCGGCGCGGATGTGCCCGCGTTTTCCGCAGTCTCCTTCGACCCTGCGCAGGCGGCGCGGTACGAGCGCGTCGCGGAGAAGATCTATGCCCGCCGTCCGCATCCCGACGCCGAGGTGCCCAAGCCCGCCTTTGCGGTGGAGCTCACGGTGGATTTCGGCTACGGCGTTATGGAGCCGCGCACGTTCGATTTCAGAAACTATTCCGATGAAGCGGCGCTCACCGCGTTCTGCGCGGAGATCTGTGCCCGCGCCGCGGAACATTTCCGCCATCGGCGGTCGGGAAAGCGCTGATTTTCCCCCGCAAGCGAGGAACACGATGCAACTCAAACAGCAATTTCAACAGCGCTTCGGCGCGCTGCCGCAGGCGGTCTATTCCGCCGCGGGCAGGGTCAACCTCATCGGGGAGCACATCGACTACTGCGGGGGCTGCGTGCTTCCCGCCGCGCTCTCGCTGAAATGCCGCGTCGCCGTCCGCAAAAACAGCACCCGCTTTCTGCGCGTCGCCGCGACCGACCTCGATCCCGTTGCCGTCATCGATCTCGAAGCGACGGGCAACTACCGCGGGCTCGCGTGGGGCAATTATCAGGCGGGCGTCGCCGACGAGATGCGCAAGGCGGGCTATCCGCTCGTCGGGTGCGATCTCCTCTACGACTGCACGGTGCCCTTCGGGGCGGGGCTCTCCTCGTCCGCCGCGATCGAGGTCGCCACGGCATACGCGCTCTGCCGCACGGCGGGCGTCGAACCCGATAAGACGGCGCTCGCCGTCCTCTGCAAACAGGCGGAGAACAACTACTGCGGCGTGAATTGCGGCATCATGGATCAATTCGCCTCGGCGAACGGCAAAGCGGGGCACGCCGTGCTCCTCAACTGCGCCACGTTGGAGGCCCGCGAGATCCCGCTCGATCTTCGGGACTGCGTGCTCGTGCTCTCCAACTGCAACAAGCCGCACAACCTCATCGAGAGCAAGTACAACGAGCGCAGAGGGGAGGTGGAGACCGCCCTCGCGCTCCTGCAAACGGCGGGGGATTATTCCGCCCTCGCCGAGGTGCCGCTTTCCGTCCTCGAACAAAATAAACAACATATGCCCCCCGTCATTTTCCGCCGTGCGCGGCATGTCGTCACCGAATGCGCGCGGGTGGAGGCCGCCGTGCGGGCGCTGGGATCGGGCGATCTTGCGGCCTTCGGGCAGCTCCTCAACGCCTCCCACAGGTCTCTGCGCGACGACTACGAAGTCACGGGCAGGGAGCTCGACGCGCTCGCCGAGGCCGCCTGGGCGCATCCCGCCTGCCTCGGTTCCCGCATGACGGGCGCGGGCTTCGGCGGCTGCACGGTCAGTCTCGTGCGCAAGGCGGGCGTCCCCGCCTTCATCGGGGAAGTCGGCGCAAAGTATCTTGCGGAGATCGGCTATCCCGCCTCCTTCTATGTCGCCGAAGTCGCCGACGGGATCGTCGAAGAATAGGGGGGAGAACATGCAACTCGAAGCCGCGCTCGGAAACCTTGTCGCCTATGCGATCGCGCACCTCGAACTCGACCCGCGCGACGCCACATATGCCTACAACCGCCTCATGGATCTCACGGGGGCTCCGCCCTGCGCGCCGCCCATGGCGGAGCAGTGCACGGACGCGCTTCCCGACGGGGTCCTCGGGGAGATCCTCCGCGCGCTTCCCGCGGGATACGACGGCGCGACGATCCGCGAACGGCTCATGGACGCCGTGATGCTGCGCCCGAGCGAATTCGAGGCGCGTTTTTGGGCGGAGTACGCCAAATCCCCCGCGTGCGCGACCGCCTGGGCATACCGCTATGCCACGGCCTCAGACTATGTGAAGGCGAGCGCCGTTGCGAAGAACCTCACGTGGACGGCGGAGAACGGTGTCGAGATCACGATCAACCTCAGCAAGCCCGAAAAAAACAACGCCGACCTGCAAAAACAGCTCGACGTCAAGAGCCTCGCGTATCCGCGCTGCACCATCTGCCGCGAGAACGAGGGGTTCGAGCGGGCGGGCTTCTCGCGCAGGAACCTGCGCACGGTCACCCTGCGGCTCGCGGGCGAGGAGTGGTTCTGGCAGTTTTCGCCCTACGCCTACTTCAACGAGCACGGCATCGCCGTAGACAGCGTGCACGCGCCCATGAAGCTCGACGAAAAGACGGTCCCCCGCCTGTTCGATTTCGTCGATCTCTTCCCGCACTACTTCATCGGGAACAACGCGCCCCTGCCGCGCGTGGGGGGCTCCATCCTCATGCACGACCACTTCCAGGGCGGCGGCGCCGTGCTGCCCATGCAACGCGCGAAGGTCCGCATCCCGCTGAAATCTGCGCGCTACCACGTGAAGGCGGGCGTTTTGGATTGGTACAACACCGCGCTGCGCCTCGAGGGCGGCCGCGAGGAAGTCGCCGCGCTCGCCTTCGAGATCTGTTCCGCGTGGAAAACCTACCGCGACGACGCGGCTTCGATCGTGCCATTCACGGGCGAAACCCCGCACAACACGGCGAGCTGCATCGCCGAAAAGAGGGGGGACGTATATATCTTAAACATCATTTTGCGCAACAACCGCACGAGCGAGGCGCACCCCGGCGGCATCTTCCACGCGCATGCCGAGCACCATCACATCAAGAGCGAATCCATCGGGCTGATCGAGGCGATGGGGCGGTTCATCCTGCCCGCGCGGCTCAAACGGCAGCTCAAAACGCTCTGCGATCTGCTCACGGGGGAGGCCGAAGCGCTCACGGACGACATGGCGCTGTTTGCGCCCACGGCAGAGCGCCTGCTTGCGGAAGGGCGGATGACGCCCGCCGCGGCGGAGGCGCGCGTCCGCCGCGAAGTCGAGGAAACGTGCGTGCAGATCTTGCGGGATACGGCGGTTTTCAAGCGGGAGAACACGGCGGGGCTTCTGGCGTTTTTGTCCGCCGCGGGCCTCGTCCCGTAAGAAATATTTTGCGGAAAATAAAAAAGTGGGCGCAAAATCCTTGCATTTTGCGCGCAAATCGTGTACAATAAGAAAGCTATGCAGAGATGGCGGAGCGGCTGAACGCGCACGATTCGAAATCGTGTTATGCAGGAATGTATACAAGGGTTCAAATCCCTTTCTCTGCGCCAATGGTGATAGCGTTTGAACACCGAAAATGTGTTCAAGCGCTGTTTTCATTTCTTCAAGTCTGACGTTCTCGACCTCTGCCGCGTTCCCCAAACGAAAATGCGCCGTGATATAGCCGTCGCCCACGAATACCTTTGTCACAAGGTTATCAATGATTTTGCGCTGGTAGTCCTTGTCGGCGGGGTTGCCTTTCAATAGGTCGGCTATGAACTCCATGATGTCCTTTTCCGTAAACTGTCTGCCGCGTTCGCGCTCTAACTGCGCTTTTTGGCTCTGCAAGTCCTCAATAAGTGTTTGGTAGTCGTTCATGCGCTTTTCTATGTTCGCCCGCAAAAGTGCGTTTTTCGCCTCGATGAACGCGGTCGTCATTTCGTCAATATCCCGCTGAACTTTGGC
>CANQKF010000013.1 GCA_947624445.1 uncultured Clostridia bacterium
GCGGACGCGGCGCAGGCTGCGGGCGCGGATTTCGTCGGCGCGGAGGAGATGATCCAGAAGATCCAGACGGAGAACTGGTTCGGATTCGATGTCATGATCACCACGCCCGATATGATGGGCGTCGTCGGCCGCATCGGCCGTCTGCTCGGCCCCAAGGGCCTCATGCCCAACCCCAAGTCGGGCACGGTCACAATGGACGTCGCGAAGGCCGTCGCCGAAGTCAAGGCAGGTAAGGTCGAGTACCGTCTCGATAAGACGGCGATCATCCACTGCCCGATCGGCAAGAAGAGCTTCGGCACCGAGAAGCTGATGGAGAACTTCAACGCGCTCATGGAGGCGATCGTGAAGGCGAAGCCCGCGGCCGCCAAGGGGCAATACATCAAGAGCGTGACGCTCACCTCGACGATGGGCCCCGGCGTGAAAGTCGCCTATTCGAGGGGATAAATTCCCCACGGCCCGCGAAAATGCTTGACAAAAGCCTTTGCGCGGTGGTAAAATCATTGCAAATACGACCGCAGACAACGGGTGCGCCTTTCGGCGCTCAATCTCCCGTCGAGGCCGACTTCTTAAATCGCATTTAAGAGCCGCTCCGTACTGTCTGCGTACGGAGCTTCTATTTTTCAACAGGAGGTAACTATGTCGGAGAATTTTGAGGCAAAGAAGGTCGTCGTCGAAGAGATCAAGACGAAGATCGGCGCTTCGAAGTCCGTCGTCATCGTGCACTACGAGCGGCTCACCGTGAAGGAAGTCACCGATCTGAGGAACAGCTTCCGCAACGCGAACTGCGAGTACAAGGTGTATAAAAACACCCTCGTGCGCAAGGCGTTCGACGAGCTCGGCGTCAACGATTTCGATCACGACCTCAACGGCGCGACGGCGTTCGTGTTCTGCCCCGATGAGACGAGCGGCTGCTCGATCATCGCCAAGGCAGTCAAGGATACGCCCGTCCTTGCCGACAAAGTCGTCCCCAAATGCGCCTATGTCGGCGGCGCGTATGTGGACGCGGAAGGTGTGAAGAAGCTCGCGGCGATCCCCTCGAGAGAGGTGCTCCTCGCAAAGATGCTCGGCTGCTTGCAGGCGCCCATCGCGAATCTCGCGTTCGTCCTGAAGGCGATCGCAGACCAAAAATCTTAAATCCCCGGAGGAAATCAAAATGGATGTTCAGAAGTTTATCGAAGAAGTGAAGAGCATGACGGTCGTCGAGCTCAACGACTTTGTGAAGGCGCTCGAAGAGGAGTTCGGCGTCTCGGCTGCCGCGGCGGTCGCTGTCGGCGGCGGCGCGGGTGCGGCTGCGGAAGCGGCGCCCCAGGAAGAGGAAAAGACGGAGTTCGATATCGTCCTCAAGGATGCCGGCGCGAACAAGATCGCGGTCATCAAGGTCGTCCGCGAACTCACGGGCGCAGGCCTTGTCGACGCGAAGAAGGCGGTCGAAGCGGGCGGCGTGCTCAAGGAAGCCGTTCCGAAGGCAGACGCCGAAGCCGCGCTCAAGAAGCTGCAGGAAGCGGGCGCTACCGCCGAGCTCAAGTAAGGAAAGCGCGGAACATACGCGCAAAGCAAGCGGATCTTATAAGATCGCACGGTTTCGTGCGGTCTTTTTTCCGTTCCCGCGGCGGTTGGCGCCCGTGGGAGCGCCGCAAAAGCGGTCCCGTATGTGTGGGACCGCTTCTTTTCGCTATTCATGTTTGGCAGGGGGATACCGTTCGGTTTGATCGGTCAGCCCGAGCAGATAGTCGATGCTCGTCTGATAAATTTCAGAAAGTTGAATTAAAATCCCAACAGGGATATCGTTCTCGCCGGTCTCATACTTGGAATAGCCCGTTTGGGACATCCCGAGGAGTTTCGCGAGTTTGGTCTGGCTGAGATCGTGATCTTCCCGTAAGTCACGGATACGCTGATATATTTTACCCATCCTAAAAAATTCCGTTAAAATTATAACAGTTTTTGCCCGAAACGCTTGACATTTAACCTGAATCAGGTTAAAATGGGATCAGTCGGACGGCACGATCCGACAAAAAAATATTTTTTGAGGTATCTTACTATGGGATATGTGGAACACAATTTAACGAAGAATGAGACCATCGTCAAGAAAGCCGATAAGAACCCCGTTGCGCTCGTGTGGGCTTGGTTCACCGGCATTCTTTTCTGCTGGTTGCTCTTCATTCCTTTGATCAAAGCCATCAAGGCGACCATTGCGTATTCCCGCGTCGAGCTCGCCGTGACCAACAAGCGCGTCGTCGGAAGATACGGTATCGTCCACACCGAATCGCTGGATCTGCCCCTCAACAAGGTGCAGAACGTCAACGTGAAGCAGGGGATGGGCGGAAAGATCTTCAACTACGGCACCGTCGAGATCTCGAGCGCCGCAGGCACCATGATGTTCGGCTACATCAAGAAAGCCGACGCGTTCAAGAACATGATCCTTGCGCAGGCAGACCAGTTTGAAGAAGATCGCATGAAGCAGCAGGCGAACCAGATGGCGCAGGCGATGGCGGGAGCGTTGAAGGGTTGACGATCGAGTTTCTCCCGCGGGAAGGCGAAGAGGTCGAGAAGAGAGCCGAAATCAGCAAAATGGCGATCGTTGCGATTTGGGTCTCGATCCCTTTGGCGGTCCTGATCCTTCTTTTCCCGACGCTCTCGGGCCTGATCCGCGGCTCGATGTGGGGTCTCAAACTCTTCGGAAGCGATTTCGGGACCCTGCTCGGCGTGCTTGCAGTCATCGGGGCGATCATTCTTACGCCCGCGATCCTTGCCTATATCGGGTTTGCCATCATCTATTCGCGCCGGAATCAAGAGTTCGCGCTGGTCGTTACCAATTATCGTGTCATTGGGAAGAACGCACAGCAGGAGCTCTCGATCGACTACGAAGATCTGGTCAACGTGCACGAGGGGCATTCGTTGCTCGGCATGCTGTTCAGCTACGGAGATCTCACGCTGCAGAGCGGCAAGGGAAGCATCACGGTGAAGAATATCAAGGATGCCGAAGCGATCCGCAAGAATCTTTTGGCGCGGATCGGCGCCTGTTGAACGCACAAAAATATCCGCTGTCAATGCGGATATTTTTCTTGTCCATGGCGGAAAAAGCGGCATTTGCCGCAACTTTCGTTGCAGCTTCCCCGAAAACGCTTGACGTTTGCCGCCAAAACGGGTAAAATAGACGCATACCCGATGCAAGGGAGGAAAAACTGTGAACAAGAAATTTTTACGCCGTCTGGGCGCGTTTGCCGTTGCCGCAACGGTCTCCGCGGGCGCACTCATGATGTTTGCGGGTTGCACGACCGATCATCCCGAGGTCACGATCACCTATGCCTTCAACGGCAAGGAATACAAAGTGGGCTATCGGCTCTCCCGCCGCGACGCCCCCAGAACGGTGCAGCACTTCATCGAGCTCGCCGACGCGGGCTTCTACGACGGGCTGTGCATCCACGACTACGATTCCAACTATCTCTACGGCGGCGGCTATGAGCTGGTCGACGGGCAGGGCAACCGCTTCGACTACAACGACAAGAACGCCGATATGAGCACCTACGAGCTCCGCGAGGTGGATTACTTCAAATTCGCGCAGGAGCTCGAGGAGCAGGGGAAGTTCACGCAGACGGTCTGGAAGGTCGCGGGGACGGAGGCGCATCCCGAGAAAGGGGAGGGGCTCTACACCCTCTACGGCGAGCAGGGCGCCCACCTCGAGAATCCCAACGGGCGGGAGCTCTCGCACGGCTCGGGGGCGCTCGTCATGTACCGCACCGAAAAGGGCACGAACAGCGCGCGGGTGACGGTCAGCCGCGCCGACAACGGCAAGAATAACGACGGCAATCCCCTGCAGATCGAATCGTATGCCGAGGACAGCGCGACGTCGCTCTTCTACACCTACACGTCGCCCAACGTCAACTCCGCGCTCGCGAGCACCTACTGCGTGTTCGGCGAGACCAAGGATTTCAGCGAGCTCGACGACGGGCTGTTGCAGGCGATCCGCGACTACATCGACGACTACTCCGACGACGAGGACTTCTCCTTCACGACGGAGCAGGAGGTGAAGCTCAACGCCTCCGATCCCTTCGAGGAGATCGCCAAGGGGGACCTCATGGATACCTTCAACGTCCCGCTTCGCTGCCCGATCGTGATCGTCTCCGTGAAAGTCAACAAGTACTGATGCAAAGGCGCCCGCATGAACGCGGAGCGCTTTTCGGAAGGGAGCGGATATGCCGACGGAAAACAAGAAACTGCAAGCATTTTTGGGCTATCTCCCCGCGATCGTCACTGCGGCAGTCGCGATCGTAACCTTCGCGCTCTATGCGGCGGTGATCCCCGAACACAAGACGAGCGCCTATCTCGCGGTGTGCTTTATCCCGCTCGTGCCCTTCGCGCTCATCTTCGCGAACCGGAGATGGCGCCTCGGCCTCCCCGGATATCTCATCGTGCTCATCTGCCTGCACTTCGTGCTGGCGGTCGATCTCGGCACGGCGCTGGGGATGTATAAGCGGTTTTGGTGGTGGGACCTGTTCGTCCACGGCTACTTCGGATTCACGGGATGCGGCATCCTGTATTATCTCTTCGTGCGGTTTGCGCAGCGGGAGCCCAACGCCTTGCACCTCATCGCGTTCGTGCTCGTCACGCTCTCCTTTGCGGCGATCTGGGAGATCTACGAGTTCGTCGCCGATCTCTTCCTGCACAGCGACATGCAGGGCGTGGAGAGCGCCATCGCGCAGGGCATTTCGCCGCTCACGGACACGGTGACGGATATGACGATCGCCATTCCCGGCGCGCTCATCTTCTACGCCGTCGTCTTTTGCATCCGCGCTTACAGGCGCAAAAAACAATGAGGATCCCGCAAGTTTTGTTCTGTCCCTTGAAAAACGTTTGACATCGCGCGGGGCGTGCGCTATAATATCCTCAAAGAAAAGCGTTGAAGCGGAAGAGACGCATCATCCCGCCTCCCCAGAGAGAGGTCCCGCGGCTGAAAGGACCTTGCGGCGGCGGTGCGGTATTCCCCCGCGAGCTTCCTCCCCGAACCGAACTTTAAGGGGGGACGTGCCCCGCGTCAAGGGAGAAAGGAGGCGTCCGCGGTCAGCGGCGCGAACACAGGTGGTACCGCGCGGAAGATCTGCGCCCTGTCGGAACGGCGGGGCGTTTTATTTTTTTGAGAAGGAGCAACGATGAAAGACGAGAACAGCGTACAAGAAGCGCCCGTGCAGGGCGATATCGTTTCGGAGGCGCAGCAGGAGGCCGAGCAGGCGTCCTCTTCCCGCGCCCTCTACGAGGTCAAGATGAAGTTTTTGGGGCGCACGGGGAAGATCACGGCGCTCTTGAAGGGCATGCGCGACATTGCCGCCGAGAAGCGCCCTTCCTTCGGGAAGAAGGTCAACGACCTGAGGGAGAAGCTCGAGGCGCTCTTCGCGGCGCATGAGGCGCGGATGAAGGAGAAGGAGCTCGAGAGCAAGCTCGCGCGGGAACAGATCGACGTCACGATGCCCGGGCGCAGGGCGAAGAAGGGGGGGCTGCATCCCATCACGCGGACGCGGCAGGAACTCATCGACATCTTTGCGGGCATGGGCTTCGAAGTCTTTGAAGGGCCCGAGATCGAGAGCGAATACTACAACTTCACCGCCCTCAACACGCCCGCCGACCATCCCGCGCGCGATATGCAGGATACCTTCTACATCACCGATGAATTTCTTCTCCGCACCCAGACGAGCGCGGGGCAGATCCGCCTGATGGAGCAGAAGAAGCCGCCCATCAAGATGCTCTCCCCGGGGCGGGTGTTCCGCTCGGACGACGACGCGACCCATTCCCCCATGTTCCACCAGATGGAGGGGCTCGTCGTGGATCGCGGCATCACGCTGTGCGATCTTCAGGGCATGCTCGATGAGTTCGCCCGCACGATGTTCGCGGCGACCTCCAAGACGCGGCTCCGCCCCTCCTATTTTCCCTTCACCGAGCCCTCGGTGGAGGTGGACGTCTCTTGCGCCGCCTGCGGCGGAAAGGGGTGCCCCCTCTGCAAGGGAACGGGCTGGATCGAGGTCCTCGGCGCGGGCATGGTCAACAGGCGCGTCCTCGAAAACTGCGGCGTCGATCCCGATGAATACACGGGCTTTGCCTTCGGCATGGGCATCGAGCGCATCGCCATGCTCAAATACGGCATCGGCCACATCCGCTCGTTCACCGAGAACGACGTGCGCTTTTTGGAACAGTTCAAGGATTGAGGTGAGAAGATGAAGATCCCGTTCAGTTGGTTAAAAGAATATGTAAAGATCGATATCTCCGCCGAGGCACTCGAGGAGAAGCTCTTCTCCTGCGGCTTCGAAGTGGAGGAGCTCATCTACCTCGGAAAGGACGTCGAGGGCGTCTATACGGGAAAAATCACCAAATGCGAGAAGCATCCCGACGCGGACAGGCTCACCGTCTGCACGGTCGATTGCGGCGAGAAGGGGGAAAAGCAGATCGTCACCGCCGCGACCAACGTATTCGAGGGCGCGGTCGTTCCCGTCGCTTTGGACGGCGCCACGGTAAAACACGAAGGCGGCGTGCAGAAGATCAAGACGGGCAAGCTACGCGGCGTCACGAGCGAGGGCATGTTCTGCTCGGGCGAGGAGCTCGGCATCGGCGACGATTTCTACGAGGGCGCCGAAGTCAACGGTATCCTCATTCTGGAAAAAGATACCCCGCTCGGCGCCGATATCCGCCCGATCGTCGGCATCGACGACTACATCTTCGATATCGCCGTCACCGCCAACCGCCCCGACTGCCAGAGCGTGCTCGGCATCGCCTGCGAGGTCGCGGCCGTGCTCAAAATTCCGCACGGCGGATTTTTGCCGCCCTGCCCCTATAAAGCCGTGCCTTCGGACGTCGGGTTTACCGTCGAAGTGAAGGAACCCGCGCTCTGCCCGCGCTACATCGGGAGCTATGTGAAGAACGTCGGGATCGGCAAGTCCCCCCAATGGCTGCGGCGGCGGCTCTCGCTCTGCGGGATGCGCTCGGTGAACAACATCGTCGATATCACCAACTATGTGCTCCTCGAAGTCGGGCAGCCCATGCACGCCTTCGACCGAAGATTTCTGCACGGGGATAAGATCGTGGTGCGCAGCGCCGAGGCGGGCGAAAAGATCACGACGCTCGACGAAAAGGAGTTCACGCTCACGCCCGAAAACCTGCTCATCTGCGACGCGGAGCGCCCCGTGGCGCTTGCGGGCGTCATGGGCGGGCGCAACAGCGAGATCCGCGCGGATACGACGGAGGTATTCTTCGAGGCGGCGAGCTTCGCACGGGACAGCGTGAGAAAGACGTCCCGCGCCCTCGGACAGCGCAGCGATTCCTCCGCCCGGTTTGAGAAGGGGGTGTACCCCGTCTTTCCGCAGTACGGCATGTTGCGCGCGCTCTGGCTCGTCGATACGCTCGGCTGCGGAACGCCCACCGAGAAGTGGTATATCCCGAACTTCTGCGATCTCGAGGCGCCCCCGAGAAAGAAGATCAAAACGTCGTATGCGGCCATCGACGGCCTGCTCGGCATCCATGTGCCCAAGGAGGAAGTGAACGCCATTTTGGGGCGGCTCGGCTTTTTGATCGAGGATCGCGGAGAGGAATTTTCCGCCGACGTACCCCATTGGCGGGAGGACGTCGACGGCTTCCCCGACCTCGCCGAAGAGGTCATCCGTATGTACGGCTACGAGCATATCACGCCCACCTTCCTCGAGAATGCGACGGTGACGCACGGCGGGCTCACCCCCGTGCAGAAGGAGGAGCTCCGCTTCAAAGAGGTGCTCGCGGGCGAGGGCTACTTCGAGGCCTACGGCTATTCCTTCTATTCGCCCAAGGATCTCGATCTTCTGCGCTTCCCTGCGGAAGCGCCCGAGCGCCGCGCCGTCACCGTGAAGAATCCTCTCGGCGAGGACCTCTCGGTGATGCGCACCATCCTCGCGCCCACGATGATCTGGAACGTCGTCCGCAACGTCCGCCGCGGCAACGAGACGGGGCGGCTCTTCGAGCTCGCAAACGTCTATCTCGCGGAGGAACTGCCCCTGAAAGCGCTGCCCGAGGAGCGCAAGCATCTCTCCCTCGCGCTGTGGGGGGAGGGGGACTTCTTCGACCTCAAGGGCGCCTTGGAGGCGATCGGCGAGGCGTTCGGGCTGAAATTTGCGTTCTGCCGCTGCGAGAAGCCCTTCCTGCATCCCGGGGCGGCGGCGGAGGTGCTGCTCGGCGAAAAAGCGGTCGGCTGGCTGGGCGAACTGCATCCCGCGATCGCCGCCGAACTCGCCCTCGAGCGGAAGGCGTTCTTCGCCGAACTCGATTATCCGCTGCTCATGCGCAAGGCGTGCAAGGGGATCGTGTTCCGCCCCGTGCCCAAGTTCCCCGCCGTCGAACGCGACCTCGCCGTCGTCGTCGATGAAAAGGTGACCTGCGCCGAAGTGGAGGCGTGCATCCTCCGCGCCTGCAAGGCGGCCCAAAAGGCCGAACTCTTCGACGTCTACCGCGACGCAAAGTTGGGGGAGGAGAAGAAGAGCATGGCGCTGCGCATCACGTTTGCGCCCGATCCCGCGGCGGAAAAGCCGCTCTCGCCCGAAACGATCGATGGGTTCTTCCGCAAGATCGTGGGGAGCCTCGAGCACACGCTCGGCGCGCATCTCCGCTGAAAAAACCAAAATAAACGACCACAGGGTGCGGCTTTTTCCGTACCCTGCGTTTTTTCATGCTTGTTTGGACTTCGTAAAGGCGAACTGCGGATAAGCGGCGCATAAAGTAGACCTTTCTAATTTGTCATGTCGAGCGTAGTCGAGACATCTCTACCTTATTTTGAGATTTCTATTTCGCCTACGGCTCGTGCCGAGCTTTGTGCACAAATAGAAGCCGCGCTCGGGGCACATTCGTTCAGGATGACGGATGGTGGTGGGCAAGAATAAGGATCCGTTCGCGGGTGGCAGGGTAACGATCGCATGATCGGCAGGTCAATCTCTTGCGCACTTGTGCGCCGCCTGTAACGATTCGGGCTATGCCCGAATATAAAATACCCCGCTTTTTACACGGGGATATTTTTGCGCGGTTTTTGGGATCCGCTATGTGCGCGCCGTCTCCTCGAACACGCCGAGGATCTTTTCCAGCCGCGCGCGGTCGGCGGGGGAGAGCGCACGGTAGCGGTTGAGCAGTTTCTGTTCGCCTGCCGAAGGCAGGATGGGATTTTGCCGCGGCGCGCCCTCCCTTCCGAGCAGTTCGTCGAGGCTCACGGCGAAGAAGTCCGCAAACAGGATCAAGGTCTCATAGGGCGCCTGCCGCACCTCGTTCTCGTAGTTCGCGATCGTATTCTGATGGATCCCCGTAAGGCGCGCCAATTCGCTCCGCTTCAACCCGTTTTCCGTTCTCAATTCCTTTAACCGAAACACAACTTCCTCCATTTTGCGGTTTTATTTCGAAAATTATAACAAAATGGGGAATTTTTTATTTTATTTCACCCGAAATGAGTTGACAACACGAATCAGACCTGCTATAATAACTCAAAATGAGTGAAAACTCAAAAATCTTCACAAAAGGAGGTAACTATATGGCTGCTGCCGGTTTGGTAATTGCGATTCTCGGTCTCATTTCGGGATTGATCGGTTTTGCCGTCCCCGTTTTGAGCATCATCGGATTTCCGGTGGCTCTGATCGGTCTGATCTTGAGCTGTGTCGCAATGAAGCGCGGTAAGTCGGGGATTGCGACGGCGGGACTCGTCGTCGGGATCATCGCCACCGTTTTCACCGCGATCACGTTCTTCACCTGCGGTATCTGCGTGCTCTGCGTTGCCGCAGGCGCCGGGGCGATGGCGTGAAAAGAGAGAGGGGGCGGCGCCGTCTGCTCCCTCGGAATCGAATAGGTTGTTTATGGAGATCCAAGTAAATTCCTTTCGCGTCTTTGGCAAGGAGATCCCGTTCTACGGGCTCCTGTTTGTGTTCGGCTTTGCCGTTGCGGTCGTCACCGCGATCCCCAAGGCGCGGAAGATGAAGCTGCCGTTTTCCGAGATCGCGTGCTCGGGGGTGTTTGCGGGCGTCGGGGGGATCCTCGGCGCGAAACTGCTCTCGGTCCTCACTTCCATAAACTATATCATAGAGTATCATCTCTCCCTGCTCGACATCCTGCAAAACGGCTTCGTGTTTTACGGCGGGCTGATCGGCGGCGCGGCGGGGCTGCTCGTCTACGCGAAGGCCTTCCGCGCCCCCGTGCTCCCGTATTGCGACCTGTATGCCGCGGGAACGGCGCTCGGGCACGCCTTCGGGCGGGTGGGCTGCCTGCTCTCGGGCTGTTGCTACGGCGTCCCGCACGCGGGCGGGTTCTCCGTGATCTACCGCCATGCGATCGATCCCAACACGCCCCTCGGGACCCCGCTGCTGCCGATCCAGCTCATCGAGAGCTTCTGCTTGATCGCGATCTATCTTGCGTGCGAAGCGGCGTTCTATTTCGGCAAACGCCGCGGTGCGAGCGCCGCCGTCTATGCCCTTTCGTATTCGGTGGTGCGGTTCGTCCTCGAATTCTTCCGCGGCGACCTCGTGCGGGGCGTTTGGGGCGGACTTTCGACCTCGCAATACATCTCGCTCGCGATCTTCGCATTCTGCGCGTGCGCGATCGGATACGGCGTGTACCGCGCCCGCAGAGCGCCCGCCCGCACATAAAAAAGAGGGGAGACCTGTGTGCCCCGCCCTCTTGTGTTCCCATGGATCGTTCGCTACTTCCCCAAAACGGCGGGGGATGTGGTCGATAAAACGATTTTTTCGGTCAACGGATAAAATTCGTCCACGCGCCGTGTTCGGCGCAGGGCGCCTCGATCCCCGCGTTTCTCCCCGCCTCGATGCAGCGCAGGATCCATGCGAGATTTCTCCCGATGTTCCGCATGGTCTGCATGCCTTCGAGGTCTTTTTTTACGTCGTCGGGCGTGCTGCCGTGCACCATGTTCCAATAAGTGGAGGAGACGACGGGCATCTGCGAGATCCCGAGGAATTTGAGGAGCGCGTCGAGAGAGGCCGTCGTGCCCGCCCGCCGCGCGGATGCAACGACGGCGGCGGGCTTGTGGGCAAAGACTTTCCCGTTCGCGTAGAACATGCGGTCGAGCACGGAGAGGATGCGCCCCGAGGGGTGGGCGTAGTAGACGGGCGTCCCAAAGACGAACCCTGCGGCATGCTCCGCCTTTTCCAGCCACTCGTTCGCGCAGTCGTCCTGAAAGACGCACCTGCCCGAATCCGCGCATCCGCCGCAGCCGATGCAGTCCTGCACGGGGCGATTGCCGATCTGCAGGATCTCCGTCTCGATGCCCTGCGCCTGCAATACGCCCGCGATCTCTTCCAGCGCCGTATAGGTGCAGCCGCGCGCCCGCGGACTGCCGTTCATCAATAAAACTTGCATACGTCCCCCCATTAAAAGCTCGCTTCGAGCACGGCGCGGATCTCCTGCGCCGTCATCACTTTGTAGCCGCCCTCCATGATGAGCGTGCTTTGCACCATGCCGTCGAGCATCTCCCGCGTGGCGCCGAGATCGGTGAGGTTCATCACGAGCCCGAGCTTTTTCATCCACGCCTCCATGCGGCAAAGCCCCTCGCGCGCGGTCTCGGTCTGGGTCTTTCCCGCGGGGTCGACATCCCACACATTCACCGCATAGCGGGCGAATTTCGCGGTGCCGTAGGGCAGGAGGAAGCGGTAGTAGGGCATCGTGACGGCGGAGAGCGTCATGCCGTGGGTGGCGTCGGTATGGGCGCCGACGGCCTGCCCGAGCATGTGCACCATCCAATCCTCGCTCTTGCCCTTGGCGATGAGGGTGTTGAGCGCCCACGTCGCCGTCCACATGATGTTGCTCCGCGCCTCGTAGTCGCGCGGGTTTTCGGCGGCGATCTCCGCGCTGTGGATGAGGGAGCGCAGCAGCCCTTCGGCGATGTAGTCGCTCGTGTTGTCGTCCGTGCCCGAGAAGTACTGCTCGAGAATGTGCGACATGATATCGTAGATCCCCGAGATCATCTGGTATTTGGGCAGGGTGAAGGTGAACTCGGGGTTGAGCACCGAGAACTTCGGGTAGACGTTTTCCCCGAACACGTGGCCGATCTTCAGCTTCTCTTTGTGGTTGGTGATGACGGAGCCGCCGTTCATCTCGCTGCCCGTGCCGACCATGGTGAGGACGCACCCGACGGGGACAACTTCGCAGGAGACGTCCTCGAAGCGGAGGAAGTACTTCTCCCAGATCTCTTCGTCGCAGTGCACCGAGACGGAGACCGCCTTGGCGTAGTCGCACACCGAACCGCCGCCGACGGCGAGGATGAGATCGGCCTTCGCCGCCCGCGCCCGCGCGACGCCCTCGTAGACCTTTTCGATCGTGGGGTTGGGCATCACGCCCGCGTCCTCGAAGATCTCCTTGCCGTTCGCCCGCAGCGCGGCGATCACCTGCTCGTAGACGCCGTTGCGCTTGATCGAACCGCCGCCGTAGACGAGCAGCACGTTTTTGCCGTATTTGGGAAGCTCCTTGTTGAGCCCCTCCATGGCGTTTTTGCCGAAATAGAGTTTGGTGGGGTTGCAATACGTGAAATCACCGTTCATGCTCATTCTCCTTTTTTTGATCCGCGGGGACCTGTGGTCGATATTTCGATCGCATGAGGCGCCCGTAGGCGCAAGATCCCATGGAACTTCATGCGATGATGATACACCGTTTTGCGCGAAATGTCAAATCTTTTTCGCACACGGTCAGGGCGCTTTGCGCCCGCAGGGAAGCGGATCCCCCGCAGCCTCGGCCTTTTGATACCCGAGGAGGGAATCGGTCGTCACGCCGAAAAATTTCGCGAGCGCGATGATCATCGAAGCCGTGGGCTCCGTCCGCTCAAGTTCCCATTTTGCGATCGCGGATTGGCTGATCCCCGTTGCCGTCGCCAACTGCATCTGGCTCAACCCATGCGCCCGCCGCTGTTCTTTTAGCTTCTTTCCGAATTCCACGAAATAAGTATATAGGAAATAAAGTCATAAAATACTTGACAATTCCAAAAAGACTTGATATAATCTTTACGACGTCTGCCGCGGGGCGGCGCAGAGCGCAAAAAAGCGTGCCGAGGCAAGCGTTTGAAAAACTTTAAGGAGAATTGTTATGTCGAAAGAAGCAACTGCGGAAACAAAACCCAAGAAAAAGCGCTCCAAAGTCAAGATGATCGTGCTCATTGTCATTCTGGCCATTGTAGCGGTCATCGCCGTGAGCGTCGTGGTCAGCGTCGTCGAGAGCTTGCCGCCGAAGGAATCGACGTTCAAATTCATCAAAGTGGAAGGCGGCTATGAAGTGAAGTTTGCACCCTCGCGCGAAGATAACGGCACGGGCGATCGCAGGATCGACGTCGTAGTTCCCGCCGAGCACGACGGCAAACCCGTGGTCGGCATTGCAGACGGAGCCTTCATCGGGATCTATACGTTGAATTCGGTCACGATCCCCGAAAGCGTCACCTACATCGGGAAATACGCATTCGAAAACTGCGAAAATCTGGCCTACGTGACGATCATGGGCAACGGCCTCCAAACGGTGAAAGAAGATGCGTTTTTGGAATGCCACTCTTTGTATTCGATCGAACTGCCGGACAGCGTGGAGAGCGTCGGACGGCAGGCCTTCTACAGATGCATAAAACTCGCAAGCATCGTTTTCCCCGCGAAAGTCACCAAGATCGAATTTGCTACGTTCTTCAACTGCATGATTCTGACGAACTTCACGGCGAAGGGGGCCATCGAGAGCATCGGAGAATATGCGTTCAGGAGCTGCACGAAGCTGGAGTTCCCCACGATGGAGTTTGCCGAGGGCGCGACGGTAGCCGATAACGCATTTGAGGGATGTACGACTTTGCAGAAAGATCCGCGCTTCAAGCCGTGGCTTTCACAGGTGAAGTGACGCAACCGCACAGGGCGCGCCGCCCGCGCGGCGGCGATGCGGACAAACGACGAGAAGAGCTCCCGAGAATTTTCGGGAGCTCTTTTACCGCACAAACGGGGGAAGCGCGGCGAATAAACGACATACGTCTCTCACTTTTTGAAGAACCGCGCGATGATCTCTGCGATTTTGCTGCGGTAGACGACGTTTGCATTCCCGCCCGTAAAGCACAGAGGCGGGTAGATCACGCACCACCAATTATCGCCCTTGCCCGCGCCGAGTTCGAGGATGAGCGCGTCGTACACGCCCGCTTCGAGGGTCACGCCGTCGTAAACGCGGGTGGGGAACTCCTCCTTTTTCAGGCGCGCCCGCGCCCCGTAGGCAAAGCCGTTTTGCCGAAGCACTTCTTCTGCGACCCGCTCGATCTCCCCGAGCCGCGCGCCGATGGCCTCGATGGAATCGCGCTTCGTCGCGCAATTTGCCACGACGGGGGTGAGATATTCGACGACGGCGTCCCGCACCCGCAGTTTCACCGATTGGGCGGCGGGGTCATTGGAGTCGGCGCGGATATGTACGCGGAGATAGGCGGAAGATCCCGAGGAAGTTTGGGGGACCCCCGCAAAGACGGCGATCGCGGCCGTCGCGGCGAGGAGCAAAAGGATCAGGGCAAATTTTTTCATGATGACCTCCGCCCTCGGTTATTGCCCCGTGAAAGGATAATTATACCTCCCCGGCGGACTTCTGCGCGCCCGCGGCGCGCTCGCCCGCGCTCCCAACCCCAACGAGATCCCTGCCGCAGCCTTGATTTTTTCAGCGCGGTATGATAGAATGGAAAACGATCATCTGCAGAAGAAAAAGATTTTATCGTGATGAGAAAAGAACTACGATAGTATTTTTGGGATAAATGAAAAGGATGAATTTTGATATGGACGGTATCAATGAAGAATTTTGGAAAGCAATAACGGGTCGGAAGCGGCGAAACGAAAACCGACGCCATTATGGTTACAGTCGATTGGATGAAACGCGATTCGGAAATCAAGATATTGATTGGCTGTACGGAAGAAGAAAAGGAAATCGTATATAAAACCCATAATGAAACCGAGTTTATGAAGGGCATCTTGATCCGCCGATGAAATCTTATGCGGCGGCTTGATTTTCTCTGCGGTTCATGTTATGATAAATATGGAGGATTTGAAATTATTTTTGGAGGTTTTATGATGGAAAAGAATGCAACGTGCCAATATTGCAATGGGACGGGGAAAATCAAAGTCCCCAACGACGAGAAAATGTTTGAATATTATATTGAGCTTGAAATGAATAAAGGGTATTTTGCGGATTATCGGGGCGCAGAGGAAAAAGCATTCGAAAAGGTTGGATTCACCGTTCGGGAGTGCCCCTATTGTCAACAAAAAAAGTAGGAGCGAAGGAACGTTTGAGAAGTCCCGCCTATGCGCTGGAAGATGAAAAAAATCATGTAAAAATCGGCATTGTTTGATCGGTGCCGCAGCGCGCGCAAGGATATAATTTTTCCCGCTGCGGATGCGTTTCGCGGCAGACTTCTTCCGCGCTCCCGCGGCGCGAACGGCGGCAACGGAGCGGCAGAACATCACGGCGGAAAATCGGCGTAAAATTGAAATAAAGCACCCCATGGGGTGCTTTTTTCATCCAAACAAGGTCACAAATGCGCGTGCGGATCTTACGCGGGAAGCTCGATCTCGGAGACGCCGTCCTCAACGAGATAGCTCATCTCCTCGTGTTCGTCGATGCCCGCTTGGATCTGCTGCGGCGTGAGTTTGAGGTATTTGATCGTCGCATTTGCGAGCACCGTGCGGCGCTCATCCATGATACAGCATTCCGCGGTGAGGAAGTTCCCCGTCTCCCGCACGATTTTTCCCCGCCCGACGAGGGGCTCGCCGTAGGGAACGGGCTTCCGGTACTTTGTCTCGAGGGAGAGCGTCACGCCATAGGTGAATTCGCCGCCCTCCATCGCCCAGAGAGCGCGGAGCCCCATTTCGTCGAGCATGGCGGTGATCATCCCGCCGTGGACCCGCCCCGGGTAGCTCTGGTGCTCCTCGCGGAAGCGGAAGAGGGAGGCGACGCTGCCGTCCTCCATGGAATAGAAGGGCGCGCGGACGCCGAAGGCGTTATCGAGCCCGCAGATCGCGCACATCTTGCTGTTTCTTTGCTTACAAACGACTTTCATGAGTATCCCCCCCCCCGAGGCGCGCGGCGCTTTGTTCGGCCCCGCCCCGCGCTTGATTTTTATTATATCGGGCGCTCCCCGAAAAGTCAAGCCCCCGCGCGAAATCTCCTGCGCGCATGTTATGATAGAGCCCCGCCAAGGGGCATTGGATACTCTTTCGCTTGATTTTTTTGTTTGAATATGATATGATGATTGTACGATAAACAGAAATTAAACGGAGAAGTATGAAAACACTTTATTTGATCGGCGGGACAATGGGCGTAGGAAAAACTGCCGTATCCCAAAGAATGAATGAATTGCTGATGAGTAGCGTGTTTCTTGACGGAGATTGGTGTTGGAACGCAAATCCATTTCAAGTAACAGATGAAACCAAAAATATGGTTATGGATAACATTTGCCACTTGCTCAATAACTTTATTCATTGTTCCGCCTATGAAAACATTGTTTTCAGTTGGGTCATGCACCGACAGGACATTATAGACGACTTGATAGGTAGTCTTGACACGCGTCATTGCACCGTTAAAGTGTTTTCGCTTGTCTGCGACGAGAAAACATTACGGGAACGTTTGCAAAAGGATATTGCAAACGGAATTCGGACGGCAGATGTCATAGACAGAAGTATTGCGAGGCTCCCGTTGTATCATCGGTTAAATACAATCAAAATCCAAACAACGTCGAAAAGCGTTGATGCAATTGCAAAATAAATTATAGCAAGGTAAACTTCAATTTAGCGGAATACAAGGAAGGCGAGGGCTGTTTGTCCTCGCTTTTCGCATAAAAAATGGGACGCAAGTCGTTCAACTTGCGTCCCACTTGGCGCAGAAGACGAGAATACTTCGTTTCCCGATGGGAAACTCGTGCCGACCTTCGTAGAACAAACAAAAGCTGCGGTCGGGGCGAACTCGGACGCGATTTCTGCTTACACATCTTCTGCGCAAAAATCCCGCCGATTTCTCGGCGGGATCTGGCGCAGAAGACGAGATTCGAACTCGTGCTACCTTTCTAAGGTACTACTCCCTTAGCAGGGGAGCCCCTTGAGCCTCTTGGGTACTTCTGCAAGCAATGAGAAATGATTCTGCGGGCGCACCGAGGGGGTGCAGCGCGGATCGCTTTCTCCAACAATATACCATACTTTGCGCGGAAAGTCAAAGTATATTTTCGTGAAAATCGAAAAATTCCGAAAAATTTTCCCGCCGCCCTTGCAAGCCGCCCGCAAATGTGCTAAAATGGAGACGAAGGAGAAGCGATATGAATATCTGGCACGACATCAGCGAGGACCGCATCAAGCCGAACAGCTTCGAGGCGCTCATCGAGATCCCGAAGGGCAGCAAGGCGAAGTATGAGCTCGATAAGGAGACGGGCATTCTGAAGCTCGACCGCGTGCTCTACACATCCACCGTCTATCCCGCGAACTATGGGTTCATCCCGCGCACGTTTGCCGACGACGGCGACCCGCTCGACGTGCTCGTGCTCACCAACGAGGTCATCTATCCGATGACGCTCGTGAACTGCTATCCGATCGGCGTCATCAAGATGATCGACGGCGGCATGCTCGATGAGAAGGTCATCGCCATTCCGTTCAAGGATCCGACCTACAACAATTACTACGATATCCACGAGCTCCCCAAGCACGTTTTCGATGAAATGATGCACTTCTTCGAAGTCTACAAGACCCTCGAGCACAAAAAGACGACGGTCAAGGAGATCGCCCATCGCGACGAGGCGGTGGAGATCATACGGAAGTGCCTTGCGTGCTATCGGGAAAAGTTCGGAAAATAGGGGGACATGCTATGAAAATCATCTTTTTCGGCGACTCGATCACCGAGGCGGGGCGGAACGCGCTCGATCCCGCCGATCTTGGCACGGGCTATGTGAAGATCGCGGCGCAGAAGCTCCGCCTGCTCTATCCCGAGACGAAGTTCGAGATCCTGAACCGCGGCGTGGGCGGCGACCGCACCGAGCAACTGCTCGCGCGCATTCAGACGGACGTCGTCGACGAGCAGCCCGATTGCGTCTGCATGCAGGTCGGGATCAATGACGTGTGGCATAGATTTCTGATCGGCGTCGAGGTGACGCCCGAGGATTTTCGTGCCCGCTACGAGGAGCTCGTGCGCATATTAAAGACCACAGGCGCCCGCATTTTCCTGTTGCAGCCCTTCGTGCTCAACATGGACGATAAGCCCCGCCTGCGCCCGTATCTCGCCAAATTCAACGGCATCATCCGCGAGATCGCCGACCGCGAAGGCGTTCCGCTTCTGCCCATGGACGAGATCTTCACGGGCGTGACGCAGGACATCGCGCCCTCCGCGTTCTCGGTGGACGGCGTGCACCCGACCCACCGCGGTTGCCGCTATATCGCCGACCAGGTCGTAAAGGAGATCAAAAAATATCTCGCGTGACGCACGGAAGAAGAATGCGCCCTGCTTCAAAAAGAGGCAGGGCGTATGTGTTTTTTTCGGGGGGTTATGCGGTCAGCGGAGCTTGATCTCGGTGCGCTTTTTACAGTAGATCCAAACGCAGGCGGCGGCGCCCAACAGGATCGCGCAAAGGCCTGCGAGCCGCACGATCGGATAGGTCTCCGTGACCCGCACCGCAATCGTGTAGCGGTCGGCCGTGACGATGACGTAGGGCGCGGAGCGGGAGACAAGGCGGGCCCAGAAGCCGTAGACGACGAATTCCTCTTTCTCCCGCAATCCGAACGCGAAGAAAACTTCCTCCGCCTCCATCCCCGCGCGCAGATCTTCGGCAGTCAGGTCGGGATGGGCCGCTTCGAACTGTGCCCTGTCGCGAAACAGCACGGAGCCGTACGCCACGGTCTCCCAAAATTGCTCCGAAAGGTCGGGAACATAGACGACCGAACAGGTGCCGGAGCGGGCAGGGCCGTCGATCGGAAAGTCGTCGGGCGCAGCGCCGATGGCGTATGCGAAGTACAGCTTGCCTTCGATGGGGTAGAGCGGCCCGAGCTTCTCTTCGGCGGCGTGCCGCACGGGCGGTGCGGAGAGCGCGGCCTTCACGTCCACAAAGTAGTCCCCGCTTTCGGAGGGCGAGACGCCAAACGTTTCCGCATCCCACCCGTCGATCCCGATCGTCTGGACGGTGCGCAGGAACTCCGCTTTGGGGGAGGCGCGCAGCGTTTCGACGTGCGTGAAGTCCGCAAGAGAGAGCGCGTTGCACACGGCGAACAGAATCAGGGCGGCTGCGGCGCCGATCGGCAAGATCTTTCGGAGCAGTTTGCGGTTGCGGAGGCGAGCGGCGGCTTCGTCTGCGGTATAGAATGCCTTGCCGCGCCCCGCGAGCCATCCGAGCAGGAGGGCCACCGCCCCACCCACGAGGAGCGTGAGGACGAAGATAATCAGGCTCGCCGTCATGCCTTCCCCGACCGCTACCCATGCGATGAGCGCCGCGATCATAAGGAACACGCACAGCGCGCATCCGATCGCGAGGGCGGCGCGGAAGGTCGTGCGCTTGATGCGGAGGGAATAGCGCGAGGGCTCCTCTTCCGCCGCGAGCGCCGACTTTTCGAACACGGCAAACAGAAGCGCGGCGGTGAACTCGGCGGCAAGCCCGAGGAGGGCGAGCAGGAGAAAGACCCACGGCTCGGTGCAGAGCCCGAGGATCGCCGCGAGCGCAAAGAGGACGATCCCCCCGATCCCCACAAACGTGAGCACCGTACATTTCACGGAATATTTGCTTTCCGCGTTTTTCAGGAGTTTCTTCTGCGATTTTTCGCTGACTTCCGTCCCGCAGACTTGGGCGGCGCGTTCCCCCTGCAGAATTTCATCCGCGGTCACGCCGTAAAGCTCGGCGAGCGCGGGCAGGGTGAGGATATCGGGATAGGACCGCCCCGATTCCCAGCTCGAGAGCGTCTTGTTGGAGATCCCCAGAAGATCTGCCACTTGCTGCTGTGTCAGTCCCTTCGCTTTGCGCAGGATGGCGAGAAACTCGCCGATCGTGTGTTTTGGCATGGCTTGCCTCCTTTGGCGCTATTCTACAACGCTGCGACAAAAACCGCAACCCGCACGCCTTGGAATTTCTCTGCAAATCTTGGAATCCGCGCGAAAATGGAGCGTATTCCGCATAAAAAAGGCGCGGCGGTGTGCCGCGCCGCAGCACAAGTTGCGGACCGAAATTGCAAATTCGTCGGGGGACGCTATTCTTTTTTCGCCTTTTTGTGCCGCCGCACGTAGAGCACGATCGCGACGACGAGCAGGAAGCCGCCATAGAGGATGGCCGCCGCGGGAAGATAGCCCGAGAAGTCGATGAGCACATCGCCGAAGGAGGCGCCCCGCCCCGCGGTGAAGATGGGCAGTTGCAGCAGTTCGGTGAGCCCCGCGAAGAGGAAGCCGCCGAAAAGCAGAAGGACGGCGAAGATCACGCGC
Organism: uncultured Clostridia bacterium; assembly: GCA_947624445.1. Taxonomy (GTDB): domain Bacteria; phylum Bacillota; class Clostridia; order Christensenellales; family Borkfalkiaceae; genus Gallimonas. Next base: position 20,413 of record CANQKF010000013.1, read on the forward strand.
CGCTTCACCGAGCCGTTGTCGAAGAGCAGCGCCGTGAGGGCGGCGAGCCCGCCGAGGATGAAGAACGCCCCGAAGTGCCCGAACAGCTTGCGGATCCACGTCCCAAAGTGGCTCATGCCCGCGCTGAACGCCTGTTTTGCGACGGTGAGCCGCACTTCAAAGACGTCGACCAGCCCCGCCGCTTCGGAGAATTCGGGGTTATCCGCGACGGTCACGCGCAAGGTGACGATCCCGCCCTCGGCGTCCCGCGAGGAGCGGTAGGTCGCGAGCGTGCCGTCCGCAAAGATCTCGGCGATCTGCGGATCGGAGGAGGTGAAGCGGACATAGACGGGGGAGACCTCGGCATGGACTTCGAGGCGGATCCCCGCGGCGCCCGCGTCGACCGAGAGACTGCCATCCACCGCGTCATTTGCGGTGCCCGCGAAGGAGATCGACGCCCCGAGCGCACGGTTGCGGACCTTGACGGGCAGGGACGCCGTGATGTTTCGGTCGAGCACATAGGTCGCCGTGACGGTCGCGTCCCCGCGCTTCAATGCGACGTATTCGCCCGTTGCGCTGTCGACGCGGAGCACCGAAGGATCCGAGCTCTTATAGAGGAAGAGGGGCTCCGAAGCCTCGGCGGGGACGGGCTGTGCGGGAAGGCGCCCCGTCTCGCCCGTAAAGATCGTCTCCGCCGCGCCGAATTCTGCCGAACGCAGGGGGACGTATGGCGATATTTCCGCAACAACTTCGAGAAAGACGCGCGCGGAGAGCGTGGTTTTTCCGAGGACGTGCTCGGCGACGATCTCGGTCGTGCCCGCGGAGACGCCGCACACGATCCCGCGCTCATCCACTGTGGCGACGGCGGGATCCAGGCTGCGGTATGCGACGGTGCGGTCGGTCGCGTCCTTCGGGAGCAGATTTGCGTCGAGCACGGCATGTCTGCCGCATTCGAGGGTGGCGGCGCCGCTTCCGTCCGTGAAGGCGAGGGTGAGCGCCGTCGCGGCGATCTCCCTTACGGTCACCCTCACGGAGGCCGATACCGAGCGCTTTTCGGCGACCGTCGCCGTCACCGTGGTCGTTCCCACGCCGCGCGCCGTGATCTTGCCGCCCTGCACCGTAGCGATCGCGGGATCCGCGCTCTCCCATTCGATCTCGCGGAAATCCACCGAGGTCGTCTCGGGGACAAACGAAACGCCGAGGTTTTTCGCGGCGCCGCATTTGAGCTCCACGCGGGTCGCATCGCCGCCGTCCGCGGTGAGACGGATGCGCTCGGGCTCGACGCGCTTGATGCCGTCGGCGCCGTTTTCGGTGAGGATGTCGTCGAGTTTATCGCCCACACTCCCGCTCATTGCGGCGGATTCCTTCCCCGGCATGAGCGCGGAGACGATGAGGACGAGCATGAGGAGCGCCGTGAGCGCGAAGGAGATCCACGCAAAGACTTTCCGTTTTGTCGGGATGGGGCGTATCATAAAAAAATTATAGCACGGATCGCGGAAAAAGGCAAGGAAAAGCGGAGAAAGTTTTCGCGTCCGCCGCCGCAGACGGCTGGAAAATGAAAAATATTTTGGCATGTTCCCGAGAACTCTTGCAAACGGCGGGGATTTGTAGTACAATAAAGTCATGTTCCACGTCGTTTTGGTCGAACCCGAGATCCCGCAGAACGCGGGCAACATCGCGCGGACTTGCGCCGTCACGGGGTGCGTGCTGCACCTCGTGCGCCCGCTCGGCTTCGACCTCTCCGATAAATATTTGAAGCGCGCGGGGCTCGATTATTGGCAGCAGGCCGAAGTCCGCGTGCACGAAAGCCTTCCCGCGCTGTTCACGCAAATGGGGGAGGCGCCCTGTCTCTTCTTCACGACGAAGGCGGAGCGGACGTATACGGAGGCCGAATATCCCGCGGGGGCGTGGCTCTTTTTCGGGAAAGAGACGGCGGGGCTCGACGAAGAACTGCTCCTCTCGCACCGCAAAGATTGCGTGCGTATCCCGATGTGCGGGGAGAGCCGTTCGCTCAATCTCTCCAACTGCGTGGCGGTCGCCGTCTACGAAGGGCTACGCCGTCACGATTTTGCGGGCATGGAAAAGGCGGGGAGGCTGCACAGGCATTCATGGGACGAAAGCTCTTGACATACGCGCTCGCCGCCCTGCTCTTTGCGGGCTGCGCGCTCATGATGTTGCTCCCGCCGCCGCATGCGCTGCCCCGTGCGGGGGAGACCTATGTGTGCCGCTGGGAGGACGGGACTTCCACCGAGGAGGACTTTTCGCACGCCTACGCCGCACTCGCGGGCGCCGCGCCGGAGGGGGTCTTTCTCGCGCGGGAGGAGCTGCGGGGGAGCGTTGCGGGAAGCGCGGCCTACCGTTCCGCCCGCGAAGCGCTCTCCGCGGGGGATCTCGCGGCGATGTATGCGCTCGACTACGCGGGGCTGACCCGTCTCGAACGGGCGGCGCTTCTGCGCAGCTACGGGAGCACCGCGTACTATGCGGACGGCGCCTTCCGCTTCACGGGCGAGGGCGTCGCGGAGGGCGGGGTCGATCGCTTCGACCGCGTGGCGCTCCTCATCGGCAAACTGCCCGCGCATTATCTCGAAAAGGCGGGGGCGTCTGTCGTTTTTGTGGGTGCGCTCGCCCGATTTTCGGCAGAGGATCTCATAGGGAGCCGCGTGGAGGAGATCGCCGCCGAAGCGCCCTATTCTGTGGAGTACGGCGCGCTCGTTCTCGAAACGGCGGGCGGAAGAAGGCTGGTCGCAGTTCCCGCTGCGGCGACCGCGCTCACCCTGCCCGAGACGGCGTTTTCCGACGAAGGGGCGCTTTTGCCCGCAGAGCGGCTCGTCTCGCTCACCCTGCCGTATGCGGGGGAGGCGCTGCGTCCCGCCCCGTCGCGGTCGGCGGAGTTCGCGTGGCTGTTCTCGGACGGGGACGACTATTTTGTGCCCGCCTCGCTCAAAACCGTAAAAATCACGGGCGGAACGATCGCCCCGCTCTGCTTCTACCACTGCCCGCAGGTGGAGACGATCGACCTGTGCGGGATCCCCGCAAACGACGTCTCCCCGCGCGCGTTCGACGGGGCCTTGGGGCTGAAAGAATTACATACGTCCCGCCCCGATCTCACCCTTTCGGGCTTTACCAAGCAGGTTGCGCCGTGCGGTTGCACGATCTATACACGATCGATAGGAGAATGACATGAAAAAAGGGACCATCAAGAAGATCTTCAGCAGATTCGCGTTCGTCGGGCTCACGATCGTGATCCTGTTCGTGCTGTATTTCGCCGTATCCCTGCTCATCGTGTGGGGGCTGAATGCGCTCATCGTCTATTTCTGGCCGCAGGCGGAGCCCTATGTCTCGATCGCTTACAGCGTTCTCTCGGGGCTCGCCGTGTTCATCACGGTGCTGCACGCCGCCAACCGCGACATGGTGCCCGAGACCAAGATCCCGTGGATCCTCTGCATCGTCGCCCTGAACATCTTCGGCGTCGCGCTCTACGCGACCTTCTCTTCTCACCGCCCGACCCGCCGCGCCCGCAAGTTCTTCCGCGAACTGCATGCGCGGAGCGCGCCCTATGAAGCGCGCGCGTTCTCCCGCGAGGAGGTGCACGAGGGCATGGGGCGCTGGGCTTCGACGAGCGAGGCGCTCCACACCGTCAATCCCGCGGCGGTGGCGTGGAAAAACACGGCGACGGAGTATCTTCCCCTCGGCGAGCGCTTTTTGGCGCGGCTCCTCGGGGACCTCGAGCGGGCGGAGAAGTTCATCTTCCTCGAATACTTCATCATCGAGCGGGGCGCGATGTTCGATCCCATCCTCGAAGTGCTCGTGCGGAAGGCGCAGGCGGGCGTGGAGGTCCGCCTCATGTACGATGACGTGGGCTGCATGGGCAAGGTCTCCGCGGGGTACTACAAGAAACTGCGCAAGCTGGGCATCAAGTGCGTGAAATTCAACCCCTTCGTGCCCCTCGTCACCAACGTCCACAACAACCGCGATCACCGCAAGATCACCGTCATCGACGGAAAGATCGGCTACACGGGCGGGCTCAACCTCGCCGACGAATACATCAACGCCACCCATCCGTTCGGCCATTGGAAGGATGTTGCCGTCCGCCTTGAGGGGGACGGCGTGCGCGGCCTCACGCTCATGTTTTTGCAGCTCTACGACTTGCAGACCCGCTGCATCGAGGAGTTCGCGCCCTACTTCCCCGAGATCGGCCCGGTGGAGGGGGCGTACGGATTTGTCCAGCCCTACGGCGACGGCCCCGCCCCGCTCTACGGCAGACACCTCGGCGAGGACGTCTACGTCAATCTGATCAACGGCGCGCGGCACAGCCTTTTCATCATGACGCCCTACCTCATCATCGATTACAGGATGCGCGAGGCGCTCGTGCTCGCGGCGCAGCGGGGGGTGGACGTGCGCATCATCACCCCGCACATCCCCGATAAGAAGGTGGTGTTCGGGCTCACCCGCTCCAACTACATGGCGCTCATCAAGAGCGGCGCGAAGATCTACGAATACACGCCCGGCTTCATTCACGCCAAGTGCTTTTTGGCGGACGGCGAGATCGGGGTCGTCGGGACCATCAACTGCGACTACCGCTCCTTCCTCTACCACTTCGAGGACGGCGTTCTGCTCTACGGGACGCAGGCCGTCGGGCAGCTCGCGCAGGACTTCGAGGAGACCTTCGCCGTCTCCGCGCTGCAAACGGAGGAGGACGCAAAGCGCAGTGTGGTGTTCCGCTGGATCTGCGAGCTCGCCAAGCTGTTTGCGCCGCTCTTTTAAGGAGGGAAGATGATCCATTCGCTCGCGGGGGGCGTCCTCGCCGATTTCGAAAACATACTGTTTGCCAAGGTGGAGACCTCGGAGGGCCCCCGCTGGTACATCGCCCCGTTTTCCGTCGCAGAGGGGGAGAACGTCCTCGCGCCCGTGGGAAGCGCGGGGCGGCTTGAACCCTGCCGTGTGCTCCGCACCGAGCTGTGCACCCGCCAGACGGCGCCCGTGCCCGTAAACCGCGCCCGCACGCTCGAAAAAAAGCTCGAAAACGATTGACACCCCCCGCCGTTTGTGATACAATCGAGGCACATAGGGGAGTAATCGGTTCTTCGGAGCGGCAGCGTCCACATAATGCGCCTTGCTTTCGGCGCGGGTTCTGCATGAAACGGTGAGACTTATGCACGTTTTTTCGTGCGTAAGTCTTTTTTCTTCCCGCGAAAATATACTTAAAGTTGGAAAACGAAAGCATGGGTATGCCCTGCGGGGGAGGGCAACAAACTTCGTATGGAAATTTGGGAGATCTTTTTGCTCGGCGCCGCGCTGGCGGCGGACGCCTTTGCCGCGGGCATGACGGACGGCATGGCCGAGCCCAAAATGAAGTGGGGCAAGCTCCTGCTGATCGCAGGCGTCTTTGGCTTCATGCAATTTCTGATGCCCGTTTTGGGCTACTTTTTCGGCGGGATCTTCACCGTATTCGTGGAAAAGATCGCCCCGTGGCTCTCCTTTGCGCTGCTCGCCTTCATCGGGGGGAAGGCCGTCCTCGGCTTTTTCCTCGGGCTTGCGAAAAAACGCCGCGGCGAGGCGCCCGTTTCCGCGCCCGCGGGCTTCGGCGCGATCCTCTTGCAGGGGGTCGCGACCAGCCTCGACGCACTCGCCGTCGGGGTGACGCTGCTCGCCGTCGAGACGGCGGAGGGCCTTCCCGTGCACGCGGCGCTTTGCGCCCTCATCATCGGCGCGGTGACGTTCGCGCTCGTCGTCCCCGCCCTTCTCATCGGGAAGAAGGCGGGCGATAAATTTGCCGATAAAGCCGAGCTCATCGGCGGGATCGTGCTCATTTGTATCGGGATCAAGATCCTCCTCGAGGGGATTTTGTGAGGGGGACTATGAAGCTCGGAATTCGGGAAAAGCGGGGGGCATGGGTGTGTTTTTTCGGCATCCTCGCGAATATTTTGCTCGCCGCGGGAAAGATCTTTGCGGGGCTCTTCTTCGGGCTCATCTCGGTGACGGCGGATGGCTTCAACAATTTCAGCGATTGCCTGGGCGGGGTCGCCGTCCTCGTCTCCTTCTTCGTGGCGGGGAAGCCCGCCGACCGCGAACATCCCTATGGGCACCGCCGCGCGGAGTACATCGCTTCGATGGTCTCGGGCATGTGCGTGCTCGTGCTCGCCGTCGAACTGCTGCGGGCGAGCGTCGGCGCCGTGCAGAGCGGCGGGGGCGAAGTTTCGTGGATCGTCTACGTCGTTCTTTCGGTCTCCGTCGCCGTCAAACTCGGCATGTTCGCCCTCTACCGCATCGCGGCGAAGAAGCTCGAAGCCGGCGCGCTCGGGGCCGCCGCAACGGACAGCCTGTGCGACAGCGCGGCCACGCTCGCCGTCATTTTGGGCGGGGCGCTCGCGCCCTTCGTGCCCTTTGCGGACGGCGCGGCGGGCATCCTCGTCTCCTGTTTTATCGCGTGGCAGGGGGTGAAGATCTTGCGCGACGCGGGGAACGAACTGCTCGGCAAGGCGCCCGATCCCGCGCTGCAGGAGCAGATCAAGCGGATCGCGCTCGAGGCGGGCGTTTTGGGGGTGCACGATCTCAGGATCTATTCCTACGGCAAGGGCGCCTCGTTCGCGACCCTCCACGCCGAGATGGACGCAAGTCTCTCCGCGCTCGACGCGCATGCCGTCGCCGACGGCATCGAACAGCGGGTGCGCGAGGAGACGGGGGTCTGCCTCACCGTCCATCCCGATCCCGTCGACCTCAGCGCCCCCGAGGAGGAACTGCGGCAGCAGGTGTGGGAGACGGTCCGCGGCCTCACCGAGGGGATCGCGCTGCACGACCTTCGCCGCACGGGAGAGGGCCGCGTGGAATTCGACGTGACGGTCCCCTATCGCTGCAAGATCGCGGAGGAGGAGCTTCGCGCGGCGATCGTCTCCGCCGTGAAGCAACGCCTCGGCGTGGAGGCGGACGTCCGCATCGCGCGGGAATGAGGCGAAAAAAGCGGCGGCCATCTCCGCGCGCACCGCGCAAGTCGCTTGACAAATCCGCGGGAATGTGGTACATTTTATCTTGTGGGAGGGAGTAGTCCCTGCGTCCGCGGCAACATGCCCCGCGCCGAGTGAAGGCGCGTGTCGCGGCGGTTCCTCTGTGAACGACAAGACTTCCGCAATCCGAGCAAAGGAAGCGGGAGTATGCTCTATCTTTGGATCTTTCTCATCATCGTCGGGTTTGCGCTGCTCGTGAAGGGCGCCGATTTCTTTGTGGACGGCGCGGCGGGCATCGCCGAAAAGTGCAGGATCTCCGCGCTCGTCATCGGGCTCACCATCGTCGCCTTCGGGACGAGCGCCCCCGAGCTCTGCGTCTCGGTGACCTCGGCGATCCGCGGCTCGACGGAGATCGCGATCGGGAACGTCGTCGGGAGCAACATCACGAACATCCTGCTCATCCTCGGCATTTCCGCGCTCGTGCGGCCGCTGCCCGTGCAGCGCGCCTCGCTCGCGCTCGATCTGCCCGTGCTGCTGCTCGCCTCGGCCCTTCTCGTGGGGCTGGGCGCTTGGGGGAATGCCCTCTCGTGGTGGGACGGGCTCATCCTGATCGCCGTTTTCACGGGGTACATGGTGCTTTTATTCCGCAATGCGCTCAAAGAACGCAGAACTTCCGCAGCGCCCGAAGCGCCCCGAACGGAGAAGCCCGCCCACGGGAAATGGATGGCGATGAAGCAAAAGACGTGGTTTCTCATCGTCCTCACGCTCGTGGGGCTCGGCATGGTCGTGGGCGGCGGGACGCTGCTCGTCGACGGCGCGCGATACGTCGCGAAGTACTTCGGCGTGGGGGAGGACATCATCGGGCTTACCGTCGTCGCGCTCGGGACAAGCCTGCCCGAGCTCGTCACTTCCGTCGTCGCGGCGGCGAAGGGGGAGACGGATATCGCCGTCGGGAACATCATCGGCAGCAATATCTTCAATATCTTCCTCGTGGCGGGCGTCTCCTCGCTCTTCCACCCGCTCGCCTTCTCGGTCTCCCGCAACCTCGTGGACGCGCTCGTCGCGCTCGGGGCGGGGGCGATGCTTCTGCTCTTTGCGCTCGCCGGGAAGAAGAAACTTGCGCGATGGGCGGGGGCGGTGATGCTTCTTTGCTTTCTCGGCTATTATGTCTATCTCTTCCTCGTCCGCGTGTGACGGGGGCAAGGAGTTTTCTTGAAACACCTCTTTTCCTGCCTCAAACGCTATCGCATCGAAGCCGTCCTCGCGCCGCTCTTCAAGCTCTTCGAAGCGGCGATGGAGCTCGTTGTGCCCCTCGTCGTCGCTTCGATCGTGGATATCGGCATCAAGAGCGCGGATAAGGCATACATCGTGCACGCGGTGCTCCTGCTCGCGGCGTTCGCCGTGTTCGGGCTCGCCTTTGCGCTCACGGCGCAGTATTTCGCGGCGAAAGCGGCGGTCGGCACGGGCGCGGAGCTCCGCAGCCGCCTCTTTTCCAAGTTGCAGAGCTTTTCCTTTGCGCAGATCGACGAGATGGGTTCGGCCGCCATGCTCACCCGCATGACGAGCGACGTCAACCAGGTCCAGACGGGCGTCAACATGATGCTCCGTATTTTTTTGCGCTCGCCCATCGTCGTATTCGGCGCGACGGCGTTCGCCTTCTTCCTCGATTGGCGGGCAGGTGTGGTATTTATTTCGCTCATTCCGCTGCTCTTCGCCGTCATCTACGCCGTGATGGCGGTCACCATCCCGCGCTACAAAAACGTGCAGGAGCGGCTCGACGGCGTGTATCTCTCCACCCGCGAAAATCTATCGGGGGTACGGGTCATCCGCGCCTTTCGCCTCGAAGCGGAGGAGCGGAAGCGCTTTTCGGGCAAGAGCGACGCCCTCGCGCGGGCGCAAGTGGGCGTCGGAAGATTTGCCGCGCTCACGGCGCCGCTCACTTTTTTGCTCGTGAATCTCGCGATCGTCGTCCTCGTCGCCGTCGGTGCGGTGCGCGTGGACGTCGGGGGCATCGGACAGGGGGACCTGCTCGCCCTCTACACCTATCTCTCCCTCATCCTCGTGGAGCTCGTCAAGTGCGCCAATCTCATCGTGACGACGGCAAAGTCGGTCTCCTGCATGCGCCGCATCGGCGCCGTGCTCGACGAGACGGGGGAGGCGGACGCCGATCGTCCGCGGGAGCCCGCAGAGGAAAGCGCGCCCGCGGTCTCCTTCGAGAACGTCTCCTTCACCTATGCGGGGGGCGCTGCGCCCGCGCTCCGCGGCGTCAGTTTCTCGGCAGAGCGCGGGGAAGTGGTGGGGATCCTCGGGGGGACGGGTGCGGGGAAATCCACCCTCGTGCGCCTTCTGCCCCGCTTCTACGACGCAACGGAGGGCACCGTGCGGCTCTTCGGGCAGGACGTAAGGAGCATCCCCTTGCAGGAGCTCCGTTCCCGCATCGGCTATGTGCCCCAGAAGGCGGTCCTCTTCCGCGGAACGATCGCGGAGAACGTGCGCTGGGGGAAGGAGACCGCCTCGGAGGAAGAGGTCGTCTCCGCGCTCTCCGTCGCGCAGGCGGAGGATGTCGCCGCGTCCAAGGGCGGCATCGGCGGGGAGGTCATGCAGGCGGGCAGGAACTTCTCGGGCGGCCAGCGCCAGCGGCTCACCGTCGCGCGCGCCGTGGTCCGCGGCGGGGAAGTGCTCATCCTCGACGACAGCGCCTCCGCCCTCGACTATGCCACGGACGCCCGCCTCAATGCCGCGGTGAAGGCGCTCGGCTGCACGACGCTCATCGTCTCCCAGCGCGTCGCCTCCGTCATGCACGCCGATAAGATCCTCGTGCTCGACGACGGCTGCGTCGCGGGCATGGGAACGCACGAGATCTTGCTCGCGGATTGCCCGCTCTACCGCGAGATCTACCGCTCGCAGACGGAGGACGTATGAAGAAACAGACCCTCATCGAGATCCTCCGCCGCCTGAAAAAGCACGGCTTCCTGCTCGCAGTGACCTTGATCTCCGCCGTCTTTGTCGTCGCGGGGCAACTGCTCGCGCCCTTCTTCGTGGGGCACGCCATCGACTGCGCCGTCGGGCAGCACAGCGTGGATTTCGCCACGCTGCGCAACGACCTCATCGGCGTGGGCGTCTCTGCGGGGGCGGCCGCCGTGTTCCAATGGATCATGAGCCTTTCCAACCAGCGCATCGCCTACCTGATGCTCTCGGAGCTCCGGAAAGACGCGTTTGCCAAGCTCGGCGTGCTCCCGTTGCGGTACATCGACGACCGCGCCTACGGGGATGTGGCGAACGTCGTCGTGACCGACGCCGAGACCTTCTCCGACGGCTTGCTCCTCGGCTTCACCCAGCTCTTCACGGGGGTACTCACGATCGCGGGCGTCATCGGCATCATGCTCGCCATCCGCTGGGAGATCGCGCTCGTGGTGATCTTCATCACCCCGCTCTCGCTGTTCGTCGCGCGGTTCATCGCCAAACGCACCTACAATACCTTCCGCGCACAGGCGGAGGCGCGCGCCGACGCCACGGCGTATGCCGATGAAATGATCTCCAACCTCAAGGTCGTGAAGGCGTTCTCCCGCGAGGAGGCGACGGGCGCGGGCTTCGAGGAAAAGAACGAGATCCTCAAAAAGGCCTCTCTGCGCGCGGTGTTCATCTCCTCGACGACCAACCCCACGACCCGCTTCGTCAATGCCCTCGTGTATGCGGCGGTCGCGCTTGCGGGCGGGCTGTTCGCCATCCTCACGGCGGGGAGCGCCGCGGCGTTCAGCGTGGGCGATCTCACCCGCTTCCTCTCCTACGCCAACCAATACACCAAGCCGTTCAACGAGATTTCCGAGGTCATCGCCGAGTTCCAGAACGCCTTCGCCTGCGCGGGGCGGGTCTTTGCCCTGCTGCGCGAGGAAGAGGAGCCCTCGGACGCGGGCGCCCGCGAGCTCTCCGCGGTCCGCGGCGCGGTAGAAGTGCGGGACGTATGTTTTTCTTACGACCCCGCCCGCCCGCTCATCGAGCATTTCGACCTTCGGGTGGAGCCGGGCATGCGGGTCGCCATCGTCGGCCCCACGGGCTGCGGAAAGACGACGCTCGTCAACCTCCTCATGCGGTTTTACGACGTACAGGGGGGCGCCATCTATGTGGACGGCAATGAGATCCGCACCGTCACCCGCGCTTCCCTGCGCGAGAACTACGGCATGGTGTTGCAGGAGACGTGGCTGCGTGCGGGCACCGTGCGCGAGAACCTCACCATGGGGCGGAAGGACTGCACCGAGGAGGAGATGATCGCGGCGGCGAAGGCGGCCAAAGCCGACGCCTTCATCCGTCTCCTGCCGCGCGGCTACGATACGCCCGTGGGGGAAGAGGGGGTGCTCTCGGCGGGCCAGAAGCAGCTTCTGTGCATCGCGCGCGTCATGCTCTGCCGCCCGCCCATGCTCATTCTCGACGAGGCGACCTCCAATATCGATACCCGCACCGAGCGGATCGTGCAGGAGGCGTTTGCCGAATTACAGCGGGGACGTACGTCGTTTATCGTCGCGCACAGGCTCTCGACGATCGTGAATGCCGACCTCATTCTTGTGATGCGGGCGGGCAAGATCGTCGAGCGGGGCAAGCACGCCGAACTGCTCGCGAAGAACGGCTTCTATGCCGAACTCTACCGCGCGGGCTTCGGCGGTTGATATAACTTACGGAAAGGGGAAGATCGCAGGATGCAAGGCAAGATGAGATCCTTCGGGAACAAGCTCAACTACGGGGTGCAGATCGTCGCCGTGGGCGCGCTGACGGGCGCGTTCGCGGGCGTCGTCGTCACCCTCTACAATGTGCTCGTCGTGCTGTGCGAGGAGTTTTCCGTCGGCTACTACAACGTATTCCGCACCCATCCCGCCTTTCTCCCGCTGCTCTTCGTTGCCCTCTTCCTCGGGGGGATCGTCATCGGCGGCGTGCTGAAATTCCTCCCCATGATCCGCGGCAGCGGCTTCCCGCAGATCGAGGGCGCGGCGCAGGGGCTCTTCCGCTTCAAGTGGTATCAGATCCTCACGGGCATGTTCGCCGCCTCCCTTTTCACGGTGTTCATGGGGCTCTCCGCGGGCTGCGAGGGGCCCAGCCTCATGATCGGCGCGTCGTGCGGTTCGGGCGCGAGCGACCTCTTGCGGCGGGACGACGTTGTGCGCAGATACCAGATCACGGGGGGCGCCTGCGCGGGGCTTGCCGTGGCGCTCAACGCTCCGCTCACGGGCATGGTGTTCGCCTACGAGGAGGCCCACAAGCGGTTTACGCCCGAGGTGTTCATCTCTTCGTTCTCCGCGGTCGCCGTCGCGATCGTCGTCCGCAACCTGTTGCGGCCCGCGCTGGGGCTGTCCGTCGGGCCCTTCCTCGCGACGTTCTCGTTTGCGGGGGATACGGGGGCGATGTTCTGCCTATACGCCATGCTCGCGGCGCTTGCCGTCGCGCTGTGCGGGGTGGGGTTTTACTACCTGCTCTTTTGCGTGCGCAAGCTCTTCCAAAAGCTGACCTTCTTCAAGGGGACGGGGAAGTACATCATCCCGTTTTTGCTCGCGGGCGCGTGCGGGCTCGTGACGGCGGGCGTCATGGGCGGCGGCACCGAACTCATCGCCTCCCTCGGGAGCGGCGCCGCGGAGCCCTTCTCGGAGCGGTTCTCGGTGTTCGGGGCGCCCTTTGTCCTCTCCTTGGTCATCATCCTCGCGATGAAATTTCTCGTGACGACCGTCAACACGGCCTCCGATCTTCCCTGCTGCGCCTCCATCCCGATGATGGCGATGGGCGCGGGGATGGGGGCGCTCTTCTCCGAACTGTTCGTGCGCATGGGGATGGATCCCGCCCTTGCGGATCCCCTCATCATCCTCTGCATGGTGACCTTCTTTGCGACCGTCGTCAAGGCGCCCATCACGGGGATCCTCATGGTCGTCGAACTCACCTGGAACTTCACCTTCCTGTTGCCCGCCGTGCTCTGCGTGGCGGTGGGGTACCTCGTCGGAGACGTGTTCCGCACAGAGCCGCTCTATGAGCGTCTGCTCGGGGAGATCGTCGCGCGCGAAAAGCCGTCCGCGCCGCCCGAGGCGCCTTCGGAGCCGCCCGAAGAGGGCCCCGCGGAACTTCCCGAGACGAAATAAAGTTCGCACAAAAAAAACGCCCCTGCCGAGGAAAACGGCGGGGGCGTATATGTTTCTTTTCAGCAGATGCCGAAGAACGTGCGCTGTTTTGCGGGCGGCGCGGTAAGATCGGAGAGTTTCGCAGAGACGATCCGCGCAATGCGGCTGTGCACGACATAGCGATACTTTTGGCTCATGGATTCGAAGAGGATATAGACGGTATCCCCGCGCAGGAAGATCTCCTCGCTCATGCAGGGCATCACGACGGTCGTCCCGCCCGTTAAAAGATAGAGGGGTACCTCCTTTTCCCCGATCGTCACGGTCCCTTGGGGGGCGGCGCCGAGGGGATTTTCATAGATGCGGAGGGCAGAATCGGGCAGCCCGTAGGAGCAGGAGAGGAGGATGTGTTCCCCGTCGACGGCGACGCCCTGCACGAGCCCGCACACCGAGATCACTTTCTCGGGGAGCGCGGACCGCTCGGTGCAAACGGTCTCGAGGGGGAATTCGTAGATGAAGGCGGGGTGCTCGCCCTCTTCGGTCTCGAGATGGTGGGAGGCGTCCGTCTCGTAGTTGCCCGCGCGGTAAAATTCGCCCGCATAGAACTTATCGCCGAAGACCGTGCAATAGGCGTTCTGTAAGCCCGTCGAAAAACTTCCGTCGATCTCGACCGCCGCGCCGTGCTCCGCCGAAAGCGCCTTTTCGAGGGACACGTACACGATCTTTTTTCCGCTTGCGATGAAGAGGCGGTCGTTTGCGCACGTCACGCCGCCGAAGTGCGTCTTGATGGGCTCCCCGCCCTCGGTGAACGTGAGATACCGCTCGACGCGCTTCATCTCCATGACGGGGTCCTCCGCGATGAAATATACGCGCGAGGGCTCGCCGGAGATGTAGCCGCTCATCGCGTAGTCGTAGGGGGAGCCCTCGGGCAGGGCGCACAGCCCCTGCGGCGAGATGCCCGAGGAGAGCCCGGGGATCTTGGCGCCGCGGGTCGTCACGGCGTCGAAAAAGGGATAGCCCGCGCCGAGCCACCAGCCCGCGAGAAAGACGCCGAGCACGATGAGAAAGATCTCGAACGCAAGCACCACATAGAAGGATCTTCTGTGTTTCATGGGGGGGGACCTCCATTGTTATTTCAAGATGATTATATCACATCCGCGGGAAAATCGTATCATTTGCGGACAAATTTTCCACGGCTTTCTCCGCATAGCGGGCGGGAATGCTGCGCAACATGCTTGCGAAGGGGGAAACAGCCATGAATTTTACCGAGACGCGGACATTTTTCAACCTCGCAAGAGGATTTGCGGGGGAATGTCAGGCGGGAATGCGCTATCAGCTCACGGCAAAGGAAGCGATGAAGCAGGGCTACGAGGTTTTGGCGGATACCATCCGCACGATCGCAAAGAACGAGACCAACCACGCGAAGGTATTCTTCGAAGCGATCCAACAGTATGCGGGCAGCCAAGAGGACATCCGCATCGAAGCGAGTTTTCCGTTCCACGCGGGAACGCTCGCCGAGAACCTGCGCTTTGCGGCGATCGACGAACAGGATGAGGCGGAGATCCTCTATCCCGAATTCGCGAAGATCGCAAAAGAAGAGGGGTTTGAGCAACTTGCGCTCAAATTCGAACAGGTCGCGAAGGTGGAGGAAAACCACAAGATCATCTTCGGGTATCTGCACGAGGCGTTCGAGGACGGCTCCCTCTACAAAGCCGAACGGCCGATGCTGTGGATCTGCAGCGAATGCGGGTATATGCACACCACAAAAGAAGCATGGAACATCTGCCCGCTGTGCGGCGCTTCGCAAGGGGAAGTCGAGCTGCATCTGCCCTTCAAAAAGGAGAATCTATGAAAAAGACGACCGAAAAGACTGCGAACAAGCAGAGCAACGCCACCACCAAGAACACCAAGACGACGAACGGCAAGAACTGCGGCGGTTGCTCGGGCAAGAACGCAAAGGATTGCTCTTGACGCAAAAAGCGCGCAACAAAAAGTGCGCGATGCGTTCGAGCGAGGACGTGCTCGGCAGTTATACGGGGGTCTGCGCGGATAACGCGCTGGAACAGCCCGTGCAAGACGCCGACGACCTGTAACGAAAAAAAGAACCCCGGAAGCGATTCCCCGGTTCTTTTTTGATTGGCCTAAAAAAGCGGACCGCGATCGAGCGGCGCAAGACAAGCGCTATGCGCCCCGCAAAAAGCGGCGGGCTCCTTCCCGCCGTCCTTGCGCGGAAACGGTTGACATTTCCCGCAAATGCGCGTATAATTTTCACGAAAGGATCCGATCCCGTGCGGTCGGGTCAGAGGAGATCGTATGAAAAAATTTTCTGCATTCATGACGGCGGTTCTGTCGCTTGCGCTCTGCGCGGGCTGTTCGTTCATCTTCCCGTCGCCCGACGATACCTTCCCCTACGACGTCGCCGAGCGCCGCGGGGAATACGGGTCCGAGGAGAGCTGGCTCGCCTCGCTCGACGCGCCCTCCACGCAGTTCCGCCGCGCCTATCTCGAGGCGGTGGAGGACGGCAGTTTTTCGGGGACGTACCTCGACTTTTTGGCGCGCGTCGGCGTCGACAACGGCTCGTATGTGCAGCGCGCGCTCCGCAGCGTCGTGAGCGTGTATGCGACCTTCCGCTCGGCCTCGAAGTCCTATTACAGCGCGGGCTCGGGGGTCATCTATTCGCTCGACCGCGATTCGGGCGACGCCTACATCGTCACCAACTACCACGTCGTCTACGACGCGGAGAGCGTTCCCTCGGGGGTCAGCTCGGAGATCAAGATCTACCTCTACGGGCAGGAATACGAGGAGAGCGGGCTCTCCGCGAGCTTCTTGGGCGGCGCGATGGAATACGATCTCGCCGTGCTGCGGGTGGAGAACTTTGCGGAGCTTGCGGACACAGAGACCTACGTTGAGGCGATCGCCGCCAATTCGGATGTCGTTGCCGTGGGAGATAAGGTCTACGCCGTCGGCAATGCCGATGCGGACGGCATCTCCGTGACGGCGGGCATCGTCTCGGTGGACGCGGAGTACATCGAGATCACCGCCGCCGACGGGCGGACCGAGCTCATGCTGCTCGAGATCCGCTCTGATGTCGCCGTCAACCACGGGAACTCGGGCGGCGGGCTCTTCAACGACATGGGCGAGCTCATCGGCATCGTCAACGCCCGCGCGGAGGGCGAGGATGAGTTCATCGACGGCTTCGGCTATGCGATCCCCGTCAACCTCGCGTTCGCCGTCGCGCAGAATATTATCGATACATGTCTGGCCTCTCCCAATGCGCGCTGTGCCGCGGTCGCCCGCTTTGCGGAGGTCGAAGCGGCGGACGGGCGCGCCGTGTTCAACGAGGAGACGGGCAGGATGTATCTCGAAGAGAAGGTCGTCGTCTCGCGCATCGAGGTCAACTCGATCGCCGACCGCGCGGGGCTCAAGCGGGCGGATACGCTCATCTCGGCGAAGCTGATTTCGCAGGGGGAGACGGTGGAGGTGGAGATCACGCGCACCTTCAAGATCGAGAACCTCCTGCCGACGATCCGCCGCGGCGATACCCTGGAGCTCACCGTCTCGCGCGACGGGCAGCTGCTCACGGTCACGCTCGACTACGCCGAAGGTTCGGCCTTCCGCGCCGTGCGATAACGTCCGCGGCGGGGGACCGCGGCGCCGCTGCGGCGCATAAACAGAGCGAAAAATGGCAATACGAGGAAAATATCATGTGCACAGCGATCTCTTTTCAGGCAGAAAAACATTACTTCGGGCGCAACCTCGATCTTGAAGGCAGCTTCGGCGAGGGCGTCGTCGTCGCGCCCCGCGCGCTTGATTGGCACTTCCGCAAAGAGGGGATGCGGCGCGGATACGCCATGATCGGCGCGGGCATCGTCGCGGGGGGCATGCCGCTCTATTTCGACGCCGTGAACGAACACGGCCTGGGCATGGCAGGGCTCAACTTCCCGCAGAACGCCGTCTACAACGCGCCCGCGGAGGGCAAGAAGAACGTCGCTCCCTTCGAGATCATCCCCTACATCCTCGGCGCTTGCAAGACGGTCGCCGAGGCGCGAGCGCGCTTGCGGGAGGTCAACCTCATCGACGTCCCCTTCAGCGAACAGCTTCCGCTCACCCCGCTGCATTGGATCGTTGCGGATCCGAAGGAGAGTATCGTCGTCGAGCCTACGCAGGAGGGGACCATGATCTACGACGACCCCGTCGGCGTGCTCACGAACAACCCGCCCTTCCCCATGCAGATGGCGCGCCTCAAAGATTATCTCAACCTCACGCCATACGAGCCCGAGCCCCGCTTTGCGGCGTGCGGCAAGGCATACAGCCGCGGCATGGGCGCGATGGGGCTCCCCGGGGACTGCTCCTCCGCCTCTCGCTTCGTCCGCGCGGTGTTCCACACGCAGCACTGCATCGTGGGAAAGGAGGGGGGCGTATGTGCGTTTTTCCACCTTTTGGGCAGCGTCGCGATGCCCCGCGGCAGCGTGCGGCTCAAAGAGGGTGTCAACGAGGAGACGGTCTATTCTTCCTGCTGCGATACGGCGGAGGGCGTCTATTACTACACGACCTACGGGAACCCCGCGGTCCACGCCGTGCGGCTGCACGACTACGACGGCGCGGCGGAGGCCGTGTTCAGGCCGTTCTGCAAGGAGTTTGAGGTCCGCTACGATGAAAACGCTTGCCTTTCGCGCGAAGGTATGATAAAATAGAGCCATGAAGAAGGGGAATACGGTCTACGAGGACCGCGAAGAAAAGCGGCGGCGAGAGCTCGAAAAACACACACGTACCTGCCCGCATTGCGGGAAGCCCGTGCTCGACCACATGACGGAGTGCCCCCACTGCAAGGGCAAGCTCTCCTTTTCGCGCTATCAGCCCCTCTCCGACGCGAAGATCAGGAAGATCCGCATCATCACCTATTCGATCGGCGCGGTCGTCGCGATCGGCGTCATCCTCTATCTGCTCCTGCGCTGAACCCGCGCACGGCATACGGCGTATGTGCTTCGCACATGCGCTTTTTTCATGCGGGAGAAATTCATGGGAAAAATTTCATAAAAAGATTGTCAAATCCCGCGGGATGTGGTAGAATATTCGGGATAGATTTTATACGGGAGACACTATGCAGACCATTGTACAGACGCTCGCCGCCGAGCTCGGGCAGCGCGAGGACTATGTCCAAAACGTCATCACCCTGCTCGATGAGGGCAACACGGTGCCCTTCATCGCGCGGTACCGCAAGGAAATGCACGGCTCGATGGACGACCAGACCATCCGCACCCTCGCCGACCGCCTCGCCTACCTGCGCAACCTCGAGGCGCGCAAGAACGAGGTCATCGCCGCCGTCGAGGGACAGGGCAAGCTCACCGAAGAATTGAAGCAGGCCTTCCTCGCCGCCGCGACGCTCGCCGAGGTGGAGGATCTCTACCGCCCCTACAAGCAAAAGCGCAGGACGCGCGCCACCGTCGCAAAGGAGAAGGGGCTCGAACCGCTCGCGACCCTGCTCTATGCGCAGGCGCCCGATTGCCCCGAGCCTTCGGAGGCGGCGAAAGATTACGTCGACCCCGAGAAGGGCGTCGAGAGCGCGGAGGCCGCTCTTGCGGGCGCGAGCGACATCATCGCCGAGTGGATCTCGGACGACGCCGCCATCCGCAAGCACCTGAAGGCGCTCTTCGTGCAGTGTGCCGACATCGTCACCGCCGCCGCGAAGAAGGATCAGGGGGATACCGTATATCGGAATTACTACAATTTCACCTCGCCCGTCGGGAAGGTGCAGGGGCACCAGGTGCTCGCCTTCAACCGCGGAGAGCGCGAGGAAGTCCTCAAAGTGAGCGTCGAGATGAACCGCGACGCGGCGATGAACGTCGTCTGCCGCTACGCCGTCAAGAAGCCCCGTTGCAGATCCACGGGGTTCGTGGAGGCCGCCGCGGGGGACGCCTACGACCGCCTCATCTTCCCCTCCGTCGAGCGGGAGATCCGCGCGCTGCTCACCGACGCCGCTTCGGAGGGCGCGATCGGGCAGTTCGCCCTCAACTTAAAGCCCCTCCTCATGCAGCCGCCCGTGAAGGGATTCGTGACGATGGGGCTGGACCCCGGCTACCGCATGGGCTGCAAGGTCGCCGTCGTCGACGGCACGGGCAAGGTCCTCGATACGGCGGTCGTCTACCCGACGTACGGCGAGCGCCAGAAGCAGGAGTGCATCGCCAAGCTCTCCGCGCTCATCAAAAAGCACAAGGTGCGGCACATCGCGATCGGAAACGGCACCGCGAGCCGCGAGACCGAGCAGATGACGGTGGAGCTCATCGCCTCGCTCGGGAAGGAGAGCGGCGTCTCCTACATGATCGTGAATGAGGCGGGGGCGTCGGTCTATTCCGCGTCGCCGCTCGCCGCGAAGGAGTTCCCCGATTACGACGTCAACCTCCGCTCGGCGGTCTCCATCGCGCGCAGGTTGCAGGACCCGCTCGCCGAGCTCGTCAAGATCGACCCCAAGTCCATCGGCGTGGGGCAGTACCAGCACGATATGCCCGAAAAGCGCCTCTCGAGCGCCCTCGACGGCGTCGTCGAGGACTGCGTGAATGCGGTCGGCGTCGACGTCAACACCGCCTCCGCGCCCCTGCTCGCGCGCGTTGCGGGGCTGAACGCGGGCGTCGCGAGCAACATCGTGAAGTACCGCGAGGAAAACGGCTCGTTCACGACGCGGCGGCAAATTTTGAAGGTGCCCAAGCTCGGCGAGAAGGCGTTCGAGCAGTGCGCGGGCTTCTTGCGGGTGCCCGAGAGCGCGAACGTGCTCGATAACACCGCCGTCCACCCCGAGAGCTACGGGGCGGCGGAGAAGCTCCTCGCCCTGCTCGGCTACACCGCGCAAGACGTGCGGGAGGGCAAACTCGTGCGGCTCCGCGAGCGCATGAAGGAGTACGGGGAGAAGAAGCTCGCCGAAGCGTGCGGCGTGGGACTTCCGACGCTGAACGACGTCGCCGCCGAGCTCATGAAGCCGGGGCGCGACCCCCGCGACGAACTTCCCGCCCCCGTCCTCCGCACCGACGTGCTCGCGATCAAGGATCTGAAGCCGGGCATGGAGCTCAAAGGCACGGTGCGCAACGTCATCGACTTCGGCGCGTTCGTGGATATCGGCGTGCATCAGGACGGGCTCGTGCACATCTCGCAGATCGCCGACCGCTTCATCCGCCACCCCTCGGAGGTCGTCGCGGTGGGGGACGTCGTTACGGTGTGGGTGCTCGACGTCGACGAGAAGAAGAACCGCATCTCGCTGACGATGCGCAAGGATAAAGTCAAAAAGGAATAAAAAAGGCAGAAAAGCAAAAAGCCACCCCCCGTGGGTGGTTTTTTCGCTTTTTCGGGCTGCATTGCGGCAGAGCCCGCCCGCATCGGGAAAGCGGGGGGACGTATGCCGTTTTTCGCCGATTCCGGCGCCGTATCGGCCGAACGGCAGAAGTTTTTTGTGAAAAATGTCACATCAAAGGATTACAGAAGTTGACAACCGTTCGTAGATAAAGTATACTTATTCCATACAGGCGGTGCAAGCCGCACGATGAGAGGTTACCGATGAAGATCGCAATGACGGGGACAAGCGGCAATATGGGGCGTGAGGCGTTGAAACAGACCCTCGAACTTCCGCAGGCGGAGTTCGTCCGCATTCTGCTCACCCGAAAGAAACGGAACGACAAACTTGCGAAGCGGCTGAAAAAGCAATACGGCGCCCGCGTGCAGATCGTCCGCGGCACCGTTGCCGACCGCGAAACCTGCAAAAAACTCGTGGAGGGCGTGGATTACGTCGTCCACATGGCTGCCGTCATCCCGCCCCGATCGGACGCCGATCCCGCCGCGAGCGAGCAGTGCAACAAGCTGGGCGCGATGGCGATCGTCGACGCCGTGAAGGCGTGCGATCCCCAGCCATCCTACATCCATGTCTCCACGGTCGCCCTCTACGGCAACCGCAACGAGAAGCACCCCTTCGGCAGGGTGGGCGATCCCCTGCTCGTCAGCGCGTTCGACGTCTATGCCATGCACAAGCTCTACGGCGAGCGGTATTGCCTCGACGCCGAGCTCGACCGCTTTGTCGTGCTCCGTCAGACGGCGATGCTCTACCCCGAGATGATGAAGCAGAACATCTCCGACGGGCTCATGTTCCACACCGCCCTCAACGCGCCCCTCGAGTGGTCGACCTCGCGGGACAGCGGCTATCTCATCAAGCGCATCCTCGAGCGGGACGACGCGGGCGAGATCGGGGAGTTTTGGGGAAATATCTACAACATCGGCGCGGGATTCCGCGGCATGGAGACGGGCTACGAAACCTTCAACGACGGATTCGCGACCATCGGCGGCTCGGCGGAGAAGTTCTTCAAGCCGAATTGGCTCGCCTCCCGCAACTTCCACGGGCTGTGGTTCTACGACGGCGACGAGCTCGAGAAGTACTTTTCCTTCCAGCGCGACGGCGTGCACGAATATTGGAAGGAGATCGGAAAGCAGCACAAGGTCTACGCGCTCGGCAAGTGCGTGCCCAAGGGGCTCATCCATTTCTTCCTCTTCCGCAGGCTCTTAAAGCATCCCAATTCCCCCATGACGTGGGTGAAAAACGGCGACGAAGCCCGTGCGCAGGCGACCTTCGGCTCCCTCGAAGCGGCGAAGGCGCTCTCCCCCGATTGGAAGGACTATAAACTCATGGCGAAGGGCGATTTCGGCGACTACGACGCCCTGCGCGACAAGAAAAACGCCGCGCTGCTCTCCCACGGCTACGATGAATCCAAGCCCATGTCGGCGTGGACGATGGAGGATCTGCGCTCCGCCGCCGCCTTCCGCGGAGGGGAGGTCGTCTCGGAGAAGATGGGGGGCATATATCAAAAAATCACGTGGAAATGCCACGCGGGGCATGAATTCGCGGCGAGCCCGTTCACGGTGTTGCGCGGCGGACACTGGTGCCCTGCTTGCTGCCA
Organism: uncultured Clostridia bacterium; assembly: GCA_947624445.1. Taxonomy (GTDB): domain Bacteria; phylum Bacillota; class Clostridia; order Christensenellales; family Borkfalkiaceae; genus Gallimonas. Next base: position 42,352 of record CANQKF010000013.1, read on the forward strand.
GCCCGTGCCGTGGCGTTTCGGCGCGCTCGCAAAGGACGTCCCCTTCTTCGCGCAGGTGTGGTACGATTCCCACGACCAAGGCGACGATGCCGTCTACAGCTACGACGAGACGGGCAAAGCCGTCGTCCTGCCTGCGGAGGCAGAGGCATGAGGCTGCTCTTTTGCGTCTTTTCGGGGACGGGCAACACTCGCCGCGTGGGGGAGCTCCTCGCCGCCGAACTCCGTGCGCTCGGGCACGAGACGGAGTTCTTCAAGGTGAAACGCGGGGCGCCCATGCCCGCGACGGAGGGATTCGACGCGCTCATCGCGGGCTATCCCGTGCACGCCTTCAACGCGCCCACGCCCTTCCTCGGATTTCTGAAACGCCTTCCCGCGGCGGAGGGCATGCCCGTCTATCTTCTCCGCTCCTCGGGGGAACCGTTGCGGCTCAACGACGCCTCGGGCATCACGCCCAAGCGCATCCTCAAAAAGCGCGGCTACCGCGTGCGGGGGGAATTCTCCTACGTCATGCCCTACAACATCATCTTCCGCCACACCGATAAGATGGCGGCGCGGATGTGGCAGACGGCGGAGGCGCGGGCGAAGCGGGACGCCGCGCTGATCGACGCGGGCGGCGGAGCGACGCGGCGCGTGGGTCCCTTTCGCCGTGCGGCGGCGTTTGTGCTCCGCATCGAACACACGGCGATGCCCCTCGTAGGGCGGCACTTCCGCGTACGGGAGGGGTGCGTCGGCTGCGGCAAGTGCGCCGAAGTCTGTCCGCAGGGCAACATTGCGATGAAGGAGGGGCGGCCCGTGTTCGGGAAGTCCTGCGTGGGTTGCATGGCGTGCGCCTTCGGCTGCCCCAAAGACGCGGTGAGCGTCGCCCTGTTCAATTCATGGCGCGTGAACGGCGCCTACCGCTTCGATGGGGAAGCCGCGGCAGACGAGGAAATTTGCAGATACTGCCGCCGCTCCTACCTGCGGTATTTCCACGAAATCTGACGGGCGAAAGCGCGATGATCGCATAACGCCCCCCCGCTTTTTTTGCGTCGCCGCTTGGGGCCGCGGCGCAAAAGATGCACCCAAACAAACAACGGGCCGCCGCATGATCGTATGCGGCGGCCCATTTCTTTTCAATCGGTTTTCAAAGCATAAAGATCTCATCGTAGGTCGCGCCGAGGATCTTTTTGAGTAGCACGATCTCATCGGGATAGAGGTGCCTCTGCCCGACTTCGATCTTCGCAATGGCGCTCCGCGTGATGTCGCAGCCGTTGATCTGCATTTTGACTGCGAGAAGTTCCTGCGTCATGCCCGCCCGCTCCCGCAGATGACATATATTTCCGCCGATTTTTTTCTCTGTGTCCCAATCGTGGGGGTGTTCCGCTATATTTTGATAAAACGAGGCGTGAAATTTTTGTGGACGCTTCGGATACACATACTCTGGTATACGGTTCTACCGGTTCTTTGAAAACGCGCGCAGTCGTCATGCCGACGATCAATATTCTGTGCTACGCGGGCGAGTCCATGATTATCAACGACAGCAAGGGAGAACTCGCCGAACGCCATGCATCGATTTTGAAAAAGAACGGCTATAAGGTCATCGTGATCAATTTGCGCGAACCGGCGTATGGCAATGCATGGAATCCGCTTGCAATTCCGTATCGCTATTATCAACAGGGAGATTACGATAAAGCAGCAGAATTTGCGAATGACATTGCCGTCAATCTGATGACAAATGAAGTGGCGACGAACGATCCGTTTTGGGACTATTCCGCCTCCGATATGTTTTATGGTTTGGTCATGCTGCTCTTCCGCTATTGCAAGGAGAAGGAAATTCCCGAGGCGGCGGTCAATATTGCCAATCTTTTATCTTTAAAAAGAGCATTATTTATCAATGACGACAACGTAAATGACCGTCTGTGGGAATATGCCTCGGAAGATGAATTGATCGCTGCGAGCCTGAGCGGGACAGTTGCCGCCACAGGCAAAACCCGCGGAAGCATTGTGAGCGTTTTCGACCAAAAGATGCGCATTTTTGCGATCCAACCCACATTGCTGGATCTGCTTTCGCACAGTGACTTCGAGCTCGATAATATCGACAAAGAAAAAACGGCAATTTTCCTGATTACCCCCGATGAAAAGACGAGCTATCATAAAGTCGTCTCCCTCTTCGTCAAGCAGAGCTATGAGTATATCATAGATATGGCGATGCGGAGCGGCGGAAAAGTGCAGAACCGGATCAACTATATTTTAGACGAGTTCAGCAGTTTGCCGAGGATTGCCGATATGCCCGCGATGATTTCGGCGGCACGGTCGCGCGACATCCGCTTTTTGCTGATTGCGCAGTCAAAGCATCAAATGTTGCAAAAATATCAAGAAGATGCGCAGACGATTGCCGCAAATTGTGCCAACTGGATTTTTTTGATGAGCAGAGAGCTGGAATTGCTCAAAGAAATCTCGGAGCTATGTGGAGAATACGGCACGGCTGAAAAAGGGCTTACTTTTACAAAAAAGGAGATCAAAAGTATGCCCGAAAAGTATCGGAAAGTTTTTGCTTGCGGGGACATGATCGTCCCTTACCGTCTGCGCACGGACGACGTATATGAAGCTCGTCTGCGCAGAAAAGACATTCACATCGAAGTA
>CANQKF010000014.1 GCA_947624445.1 uncultured Clostridia bacterium
CTTTATTGCTTTGATTCAGTCGGTCAAATTGGGCGGGGATATTGACGCCATGTATCAGTACATCGTCGATCATTATATTGACGATTTTTTCTATCTCAAAAAAAAGCGCAGTGCAAAGAGCCTCAAATTCCGCGTCCGATAGACATTCCAAAGACGGTGCGACCACCATATTCACGTCAATTTTGTCGTCCATAAAAAAACCTCTCACTTATAAGCGGCGAGGGGCATTTCAAATTTAAGGGTTTGAGAAAAAAAGTTCGGAAATTCCGCAAAAATTTTTGGAGATAAAAAGAAAAAGCCGAGCATCGCTCGGCTACTAATCAGATAAAATTCCGTTCAATTCTTATAATCGGTTCTTCCAAGCAAATAATCTACGGAAACCCCAAAATATTCCGCAAGCGCTTTCAGATAATCAAGAGAGGGCAAGGTCTTTGTCCGTTGCCATTCATAGAAAAAGTTTTTGGAAAAAGGCATGACGCTTGCAATTCTCGAATAGTTCGTCCCTCTTTCTTCCACCAATTTTTGGAGACGCTCATGAAACGCGTTCGATTCTTCCGTTGGATAGAAGTCTCGCTTGTCCGTCTCACCCAATAGATACGGTAGCGACACTTCAAAGCTGTCGGCGATCTTGATTAGGACTTTCACGCTCGGAATGATCGCGTATATCTCCGCCCGCGTAAGAACGGAAACACTTATGTGCGCTTTTTCGGCAAGCTCTTTCTTTGAGCAGTCCTCGTCGCTCATCAATTCGATCAGGCGATGCTGAAATTCCGACGATATTCTTTTTTCGGGTTCGGATGGAGTTCGCGGCATAGTAAAAATAATTTGGTCAGAAAAGTTGTTTTCTTTGCAAATTTATGATAAACTATCTCTATGCCAAAAAAGAACAGAAAAATAATTATCTGTTCCTATCTTTGGGGGATTTGCTATGTCATCTGTTGCGTTTTTCGGACATCGGCAATTTAATTATGCTCCATATCGGGAGAAAATCGAAACGCTCATTTGCGACCTCATAGAAAATCACGGCGTGAATGAGTTCTACAATGGCTGCCGCGGCGATTTCGACGGCGTATGCGCGGAGATCGTCTTTGCTTTGAAAGTGAAGTTCCCTTTCATAAAAAATATCATGGTCGTGTCCTTTCATCCCCACGACGGCTTTGCGCTTCCGAAATATTTTGACGAATCCGTCTATTTGCTCGAAAAAAGCGTCCCTCCAAAGTACGCGATATCCTATACAAATCAAGCCATCGTAGAGCGGGTAGATTATATCATTTCGGGTGTCACTTTTGATTGGGGCGGCGCGTGGACTGCTTGCGAATATGCCCGCAGGAAAAAGAAATGCCTACTGAATTTATTTGGGATAAAAAAGTAAAGATATTTGTAGAGAAGAAAGATTTATACTAATGTATACGGGATATGGCTTTGCGGCTTGAATTTCAAAAGAGGTTCATTAATTTATAATTCCACTATTGACATTGAATATGAAAAGAGTTATAATAGATTTACTTAAAAGTGCGCAAAAATATATGATAAAAAGATTTTTGCAATTTGGTTAAAAATTAAATTAGACATATAAATAAAAGCCAAGTAAAATGCGAGAAGGGCGAGGAAAGATTAACGGGTAGAGAACACGGCAAAATGAGCCGTAAGAGAATCGTTACGGCGGAGAAGGCCTGAAATTCAAGAGCAGGTCTAAATTCAACGATCAATCGTCGAGATTCGGGAGAGAAGAGATTCGAAGCGAAGAGATCTGAGCCGTGATGCGAGGATAGAGCAAACGCCGAAGAAAGACATAACTACAGTATTCGGGAAGCGTGGAGGCCGAGGCATCCATTCTCTTGCGAGAGAAGAAATAGTTTCGCAAACGGAATTGAGTTAAGAGATGTGTTGCAATGATAAAGCGGAAACTTTCGGCCTTGGAATACCGATTCAATCTGATGTGTGGCACGGACGCAAAGCTAAACCTGCAGAAACCGAACGTTATAATGGAATGTTGCTGGAAGTCTTTGATTCGGGCGCTAAGCTCCAGGAGAATTTCGTCAAACCTTAATACCACCTTCCATTATCGCTTATATCTTAGAACATTGGAAAGAGTATCTTTCGATAGTTTTTTCGTCAATTATTATTGTATCAGGAGAGGAAATTTGAAATTTTTAAAATATCTATTGTATTGTATATGCTCTGCTATATCGGCTGCGGTTGGAGGACCGTGGGAAGATTCTACTTATAAAGATATGATAATTGGAGTTATCTTAATTGCAATTGCTTTAGTTTTATGGGGGGGAGTATATTTAATTTTAAAATATCGTACCTATCTCTCTGAATGGAAAGTTATTCTTTTGACATTGTTAATTTGGGTGGGGTTCATTGTCCTCTTTTGTGTAGGAGTTATACTTATTGAACTAATAATAAGAAAGTAATAAATGTTATTGTCGTAAAATTATTTTTGTCGTTTTCCAAAAATTCCCGCACAAATGCTTGACAGTTTGGGCGGGATTTACTATAATGAAAATACAAACATTCGTTTGCCACCCCTTCCAAAAGGCGGCGTTTGTTTGTACGGGCAATCAAATTCCCCGTTGCGGATTGCCCATGATCGCCCCGCGGGACACTTTCAAAGCGGACTTCTCACCCGTTGTATGGCAGTCTCCCTTCCCGAAGGCGCGGCGATAGAGAAAGAAGGAGGTGTTTATGTAAAATGGCAAGAAGAACAGAGATCAAGTGCCCTTTCTGCGGTGCTGCGCAACTTAAAGTGCGCACCTGCAAAGAGGTGGAAACAGTGTGCCATGAGTGTGGCGCATCCCTCCTACTGTCGAAGAATGAGGACGGCTCGATTTTAGTCAGCGCCCGTCCGCATCTCGACCAAAAAGCAAGTTAAATTTACACCATCACATAAAATAGACGTACCATGTCCGAGGACAGAGGCAGTATAAAACCATAAGTCCGAACTGCTCGCCGTGGTATAAGTTGTGAGGAAACGGAAACTATCCGTAAAAAGAAGTTATCAAGTCTCACAAGGATAAACCTCAAAAGGGTCTTATTCTTGTGGGGCTTTTTTATTGCCCTCTTTAACACGCCCGATTGCGGTCTATCCCCCGCAACCGGGCTTTTTTTGTTTGCAGGGAAATTCGTCCGGTTGCGATTTTCAAATCGAAATCAAAAATCGGAGGAATGCACAGGCTTATTTCATCTATGTGATGGAGAGCAGTTTGCTACTTGCCAACTACTCTATATTTTATCGGTGTCGTCTACTGTCAAACCCCATTTTTGCATCATTTCTTCAAATTGCTTATTGCTGAAAGCTGCCCCGAGCGGGAACGCATTCATTTCCTTGCTTTGTCTGTCTGTCAATGCTTTGTATGTATTCATTTTCTGCCTCCTATGCCGTCGATCGACGCGATGTCAATGTGTTTGCCCTTTAAGGCGTGTTTTTCTCTGAACCGCCGCAAGGCTTCGTCCAGAGAATAGCCCGAATAACGTTCTCGGATGCTTTTACCGTCATCATCTGAATAGTGGAGAACCAGCACCCCGTAAATGTTGGTATAGTAGAGGATGTATTTCATTTTTCGACCACCCCATATAAGTCATCTGCATAGTAGCAACCCGTAAAGAAGTTAAAGATCGCATGGCACTTCACGCCGTTATACTCGACGATATAGTCATTGTTGCCGACCTTTTCCAAGACGGTGATTTCTGCTTTTTGGGTAGAACGCATTTTGCCTTGATTGAGCGAATTGATATAAGCCATTACTTTGTACATGATTTTAGTCCTCCTCGATTTCTTCAAATTGGAAAGTTTTAGAACAACAAATAGAGGTTCTTACCCGCGAAAAGGGCTTGCCGTATATCAACAATTATCTTCCCGACGGAAGAAGCGAGAAAGGCAAGCCTACGGTCATAAACTATTTTTATCACGAAGAAATCAGAGGCTCGGAAAACACGGGAAAAAGACGGGGCAAATAGGCTCTACTTGTTCAAAACAAGCACACGCCGCGTTCTCACAGCCCCAACTTTTCGGAGTAAGGCAAAGAGGAAAACAAGATGAAATCATTGGAAGAAATACGCGCCGATCTGCGCTTCATTCGGGAATATTACAAGCTCAAACGCACGATGAAACGCCCTTTTGAAGTTACCGACCACGGCGATTATAAAAGTTTGATTGCGCGTTATGATACGCTTGCAAAGGCGGCTCCGAAGCGGCAGGCGCAGGTGTATGAGGGGCTGTATCTTCAAGGAAAGACACAAAAGGCACTTGCGCAGGAGTGGGAAGTCACGGAGAAATACATTCAAATTCTGAATAAGCGGCTGTTGCTGTTTTTGCAGTCGCATTGGGATTGAAACGGTTTATTCGATTAAGACTGAATACCGCTCACCAATCGAAACCCCGGTAGAACCCGTAAAATGGTTCTGTTGGGGTCTTTTTTTTGCACTTGAAAAAGATTCCAAAGCTGGGATGGCAGGAAAAAAGCGGCACCCGTATATTCGGGAGCCGCCGTATTTTTACCATTTATAGCTTGTACCAATGTGCTTCGGTAAATTTATAAAAGATTTTTAACGTTTAGAATCGGCGTATTCTTGTTTTCTTAACCTCAAATTACCGAAAATCTCCGAAACGACCGCTATCATTAGGGCTACAAGAAAAATAATCACCATGGTAAGATATGTGGAATCTGTTTGAGAGACGATTCTCCACACGTGATCCAGGATATTGGGGAATGTCTATGAAAACAAAAACGCCTGTATCGGGCGGGTCCTACGGCACGAAGATCGCAGATCTCTACATCGTGCATAATCTTGCGGCGGCCAACGGAAGCAGTCGCCATACCTACCATGTCATGCCTCCCGTGGGCTGGATGAACGATCCCAACGGTTTCGGCGAGGCGTTCGGGAAGTATCACCTGTTCTACAGTTCTATCCCTACGGCCCCTCGTGGGACTCCATGCACTGGGGACACTACACTACCGAGGATTTCGTCAAGTGGAAGTTAGAGCCGACGGCGCTTGCGCCCGACGGCGCAGATGACTGCGACGGCTGTTTTTCGGGCCCCTCCGTGATGAAGGACGGGAAGATGTATCTCGTCTACACCTCTGTGGCGGGGGATCGGCAGACGCAGTCGGTCGCTGTCTCCGAGGACGGCGTTCATTTTGAAAAGCTCGGCGTCGTGATCTCGGGAGAGCAGCTCCCCGCGGACTGCCTCAAAACCGATTTCTGTGACCCGAAAGTGTTCCGTCGGGGTGAAGTTTACTATCTTCTCGCGGGCGCGATGTCCGAGAGCGGCGAGGGCATGATCCTCCTGTACCGTTCCCGCGATCTCATGAAGTGGGAATATGTCAGTGCCGTGCGGCGGAATCCCCTCACGACCCGCGGCATCTATGAATGCCCTGATTTCTTTGCACTCGGCGGTTGCGATGTGATGCTTGCGAGCCCGCAGGGGTACCGCACGGAGGATTGGCGGTTCGAAAACGTGCAGTCGTCCATCTATATGCTCGGCAAGTTCGACGAAGAAAAGGGGACGTTCGAAAAAACTTACGAGGACGAGATCGACGGCGGCTTCGACTTTTACGCGCCCCAGACCTTAAAGACGGCGGACGGCCGCACGATCATGATCGCGTGGATGCAGATGTGGCAGCGGATGTTTCCCACCGCAAAGCACGGCTGGGCGGGCGCGATAATCCTGCCCCGCGAGCTCACCGTGAAAGAAGGGCGCCTCTACCAGAGCCCCGTCCGCGAGATCGAGCGCTATCGCTGGAACCATGTGCACTTCGGCAACGTGACGATCGGCAATCGCAACGAGCTCACCAAGGTCAACGGAACGAAGATCGAGCTCTGCTTCACCCTCGACCTCGGCACGGCAAAAAAAGTGGGCATCAAGTTCTACCAAACGGGCGAGCACGACGCGCGGATCTATTACGACCGCGAAAGGACCAGGGTGATCTTCGACCGTTCCCGCATGGGGATCGAGATCACGCACGATGCGGAAGATCGGGACGCCGCCGTGCGTTCCGTCAAAGTGACGACCGAGCACAATTGGCTCTCCATGCGCATCTTCCTCGACGTATCGAGCTGCGAAGTGTTTTTGAGCGGCGGAGAGCGCACGATGACGGGCAACGTCTATTCGGACGGCGAGGGGATCGCTTTCTTTTCCGAGGGCGGCAGCACGAGGCTCCTCGATCTCGATAAATACGATATCGTGGTGTGATGGAAAAATCAAACGAGCTTTCTCTTATCTCATGATTCCAAAGAGAAAGCTCTTTGTTTATCTTGCGGAAATCGGCAAAAAGTTTTGCGAAAAACTTATCTCATAAGCTCGGCGCGGGAGGGCGACATGCGGCGAAAAGAGGGGTGACATATGTTGAAAAAGGGTGGCATGCGTTAGAAAAAGAGATCCACACATGTTGAAAAAAAGGGCGACACATGTGTTAGAAAAAAAGCGGCATGCGGCGGGTTTTTTTGCCTCGCCGCATGATAAATCCTTGCAAAAATCAAAATCTTATGCTATAATATAGAGAAATGAAAGTCCTGCGGCGTCTTTCGCCGCAGTGTATTTTTCATGAGAAGCGGTCAATATCCATAGTTAGTTCTGATCAAAAGGAGGAAAGGATGAAACGGATCTTGATTTTGATATGGACGCTTGTCTTATCCATGTGCGTTTTGGCAGGCTGCGGGGGCGGGGAGAACTTTGTCAACCCCGGGGACTATCTCGGCGGGGGCGGCACGGGTGAGGTTGCGGACAGCGCCGACGATGTGACGGGCGAAGTCAAAAAAGAGTTTTCCGACGAGGATTTTTCCGAATTGTCGGGCAATACTTCGACCGATGGCGCAACCACAGTTGATTCTTCGAGCGAAGTATATACGATTTCCGAGGACGGGACCTACCGTTTCAGCGGCTCCTACGGCGGGATCGCGTTCGGCGCAAAGAACTTGCAGTTGCACCTCATTTTCGACGGCGCAACGATCACGGTAGCCGAAGGGATCGCCCTCGACGGAAAGACCAATAAGGGCGCAGAGGTTGTTTTAACGCTTCTCGGCGAAAATTCCATTGTGTCCACCGCCGAGGGGGAGAACGCCGTCCACATCAAAGAGGGCACGCTCTCTTTGAACGGGGAAGGCTCTTTGTCGGTGGAAAGCGGCGGCAAGAACGCGATCAAGGTGGATAAGGAACTTACCGTTGTCGATTGCGCGCTTTCGCTCACGGCGGCAAATCACGCGATTTCCGCGCGCTCCGTCGCTGCCGCGAACTGCGAAATCAACGTTCTCTCTGCGGGCAAGGACGGGATCAACGCCGAGTGCGACGACGAAACGACCGCGTTCACGACCCAAGAGGGCTATGTCTACCTGAAAAACGTCGATTATTCCTGCGCAACCGAGGGGGACGGCATCCAGGCCGATACCGTCGTCTATCTCGACGGCGGCAACTACAATATCAAGACGACGGGCACGTTTGTCCCCAAGACGCAGATGTCCCAATACGGGATCGACGCGGACGATTTCAAGTATATCCAATCGGGAAATACCTATCAAAGGATCGCGAGCGACGAAACGGGCCGTTATACCGTGAATCAGCTCTACGGGCTCGTGCAGGGGTGCAAGGGGATCAAGGTCGGGGAAATCGAATATCCCGATCCGAACGATGCCGACAAAGAGATAACAGTCACAGAAGGCGATTATTCGATTATTATTGAGAGCGGCACGTTCACAATCGACAGCACGGACGACGCCGTTCACGCCAACAGCGGAAATCTCTCCGTGGGCGGCGGCACGTTCACGATCTCAACTTTCGACGACGCCTTGACGAGCGACAATCTCACGAAGATCACGGGCGGAGAGATTACCGTGACGAAGAGCTATGAGGGCGTCGAGGGCGGCTATGTGGAGATCGCGGGCGGCACGATAAACATTACTGCGAGCGACGACGGCATCAATGCCGCGAGCGACGACACGCGCGTTACCGAACATATCATCATCTCGGGCGGCGATATTTCCGTCAACGCCGAGGGCGACGGCGTGGATTCCAACGGCTCGATCCATATGACGGGCGGAACGCTTATCGTATTCGGTCCGACTTCGGGTGAGAATAGTGCGCTTGACGCAGACAGAGGAATTGTGATCGACGGCGGCAATCTCTTTGCGGTGGGGCCGCTCGGCATGGTCGAAACGCCCGCAAACAATTCCAAACAGAATGTGCTCTCCTATGCGCAAAATCAAAGGATAAGCGCAAACACCGTCCTGTCTTTGACGAATGAAGAAGGTACGCCGATTTTCTCCGTCACGGTAGCAAAGAACTGCCAATCGGTCATCGTCTCCTGCCCCGAACTTGCGATGGGCAAGAGCTTCAAACTCTACGGCGGCGATACCGAGCTCTGCGCCTTTACGGTATCTTCGGTCATTACTTCGGTCGGATCGCAGGGGAATATGGGGAACCCGAGCGGTATGCCCCCCGGAGGGTTCGGCGGAGGGCCGGGCGGCGGCTTCGGCGGCGGCATGGGCCCCGGGGGACGGTGATCGGTTTTTCGGGGAGATCCTCGGCAAGGCATGATGAAGAATGCGGAATGCCGCTTTGCGGCGTGCAAATGGATCGCGGGGAGAGAACTTCTCCCCGTTTTTGTTTGGAGGGCAATCGGGCGGGCATCATGACATTCTTCATGGCATTCGTCGGGGACATATGTCGTTTATTTGCCGCCCCGTCGGCTCCGCGTAAGCGGGAGACGACGGGGCGGCGCCCGTCTTTTCCGACGGGGCCCGCTCCCTTGCGTCTCCCGCATCGCTTCCCGAAGCTGCGGCGCTGGCGGCGGGAAAAAAGTATTTTCCGAACTTCCCGATTCCTCTTGACAAACCGTGGCAAAAAGAGGTAAAATAACAACGATAGGATTCTGAAACGGGTACGGGCAATGCAAGAGATCATAGCCGCCGTCGCCGAGGCGGAAGAAAGAGCGGCGGAAATTCAAAAAAAGGCGGAGGCAGAGGCTGCCGCGATCGTTGCGGAAGCGGAAAAGAAGGCCATGGAGCGCACGTCGGCTTCCGAATCCGCATGCGCAAAACTTGCGGAAGAGATCGTGCAGAGGGCGCAGGAAGCGGCGGATGAAGCCTATCGCGCCTCGCTCGAAGCCGTGCGGAAAGCGGCGTATGAGGATGCCGAGGCGCATATGGAACATCTCGGCGCGCATGTCGCCGCCGTGGTCGGGAGGATCTGCAAGTGATCGTCGGGATGCGAAAACTCCATCTCGCGGTGCTCTCCTACGACCGCGACAAGGTGCTCGACGCACTCGGGCGGACGTGTGCCGCCGAGATCAAGGAGCATGCCGAGACGGAGGCGACTTCCGCCCTGACTTCGGAGAAGGAGGCGCTCGCAGGCTATCTCGCCGCGCTCGAAGAGGCGCTCGGCGTGATCTCCGCCTACGCCCCGCGGGGCAAGGGGGAGGTCGAGGGGCTCAACGACGGCTTCGAGACCACCTATTCGGAATTTCTCGCCGCGAAGGAGTACCGTCCGAAGGCGGACGCCCTCCTCGGGCGCGTAAAGGAGCTGACGGAGCAGAAGGCGGCTGCGGAGGGGGAACTTGCGCGGCTCGCGCGGGAGACCGCCGCGGCGGCGCCCTATGCCGCGTCCGATGTGCGGTTCTCCGACTGCCGCGATTCAAAGAACACTGCGGTGCGGTTCGGGACGGTCCCCGCCGCCGCATGGGATCTTCTGAAGGGGGCGCTCGACGCGCTCCCGCTCGCCGCTTATGAAGCGGTTTCGTCGGGGGATGTGGTCATTCTTTTCGTCGTTTGCCACAAGAGCGCGCTGCAACAAGCGGAGGGGTTGCTCTCTTCCGCATCCTTCTCCTCCTGCCCCTATGCGGGGGAGCAGACGGGCGCGGAACTTCTCTCCTCGCTCGAAGAAGCGCGGCGCGCGCAGGAAGAAAGCGTCCGTTCGGCCGAGGGTGCGCTCGTCGCGCTCTCCGCGGAGCTGCGTCCGCTGAAAATTTACTGCGACTATGTGGGATTCGAGCATGAAAAGGCGGAGGCTTCGGAGAAGATGCAGGCCACCGCGCACGCCGTCTTTTTGGAGGCGTTCGTGCCGAAAGACGGGGAGACGTTGGTGAAAAACGAGCTCTGCGCGCTCGGGATCCCGCTCTATTTTGAGTTCACCGATCCCGCGGAGGACGAGGCGGTGCCCACCCTGCTCAAAAACAACCGCGTCGTCGAAAATTTCGAGCTCATCACGAACATGTATTCCCCGCCGAACAGCCGCGAGATGGACCCGAACACGGTGATGTCCTTCTTTTACAGCCTGTTTTTGGGCTTCATCATGGCGGACATCGGTTACGGGCTGCTGATGCTCCTCGGCGGCGGGGCGCTCTACATGAAATCGAGAAAGGGGGGGCTGAAATCGCTCTCGGGCGTCTTTGCCGTGTGCGGGATCTTCGCGATCGTGTGGGGGATCCTGTTCAATTCCCTGTTCGGGATCGCGGTGCTGCCCTTCACGGTCATGCCCAACGCGCAGACGGAGATGTATACCGTCATGGGCATCGGGCTCCCCGCGGTGCTCGTGATCTCGCTGATGCTCGGCGTCATCCAGCTCATGGCGGGGTACCTGTGCAAGGCCGTGCAGGCATGGCGGCGGGGCGGCGTCTGGGACGGCATCTGCGAGGGCGTCGTGTGGGCGATTTTTTCGCTCGGCGTCGAGATCGCGCTCTTCGGGCTCGTCGAAGAATTCCACGCCTCCGTTTTGACGGCTGCGGGCGGGATCGTCGCGCTGGCCGCGCTCGCGGTCGCGGTGCTGACGGCGGGCAGGAAGCAGAAATTCCTCGGCAAGATCACCAAGGGCTTCGGCGCGCTCTACGCGCTGATCGGATATTTTTCGGACGTCTTGAGCTATCTCCGCCTGTATGCGCTCATGCTGACGGGCGCGATCATCGCGCAGGTGGTCTCGCAATACGCGCTGCAGATGCTCGCTTCGGGCTCCTTCCTCGTGGTGCTGGGGGTGTTCCTCATGATCGTGGGGCACATCTTCAATCTCGCGATCGGGCTGCTCGGGGCGTACATCCACACGGCGCGATTGCAATACATCGAATTTTTCGGCAAGTTCTACGAGGGCGACGGGGTGCTCTTTGCCCCGCTCGGCGCGGAGAAAAAACACATCTATTTGAAAAACGCGGCCTGAAAGGGCCGTGGAGATATCGGAGGTTTCGTTACTATGTTTTCGACAGGGTTTGTCATTGCCGTCGTCGGGATCGCGCTGTGCGTGCTCCTGTGCGGTGTGGGGTCCGCGATCGGTCTTTATAAGACTTCGAGCGCGGCGGCGGGGGTCGCAGGCGAGAACCCCAAAAAATTCAACGGCACGCTCACGATGCTGATGCTGCTCCCCGCGACGCAGGGGCTCTACGGGTTCGTCATCGCGATCATGGCTTCGAACGAACTCGGGGCCGTCCTTGCCGCCACCGCGGCGACGACGGCGCAGGGCTGGGCGATCTTCGGGGCGTGCCTGCCCATGGCGCTCACGGGCTTTTTCTCGGCATTTTTCCAGGGCAAGGCGGCCGTCAACGGCATCTATGCCGCGGGAAAACAGAACATCGGGTTCAAAATCGTTATGGGCCCCGCTATGATCGAGCTCTACGCCCTGCTCGGGCTCGTCATCTCGATCATGGTCCTTATGGCGATCTGAAGCAATGGGTAAGGAAGAAATCGTAGCACGCATTCTCTCCGACGCGGAGGCGGAGGCGGAAGAGACCGTGCGCGCCGCCAAAGCGCGGGCGGAGGAGATCCTGCGCGCCGCCGACGCGCAGTGCGCGGCGGAGCGTGCCGAAGCGGAACGAGAGGCGGAGGCGCAGGGAACGCGCGTCCGCGAGGGCAAGGCGGCGATGGCGCGGCTGGACGGCGCCAAAGTCCGTCTCGCAGAGCGGCGGCGGGTGCTCGACGCCGTGTATCTCCGCGCGCGCGCCGAACTTCTCTGCCTCGGGCGGCACGAATCGGTCGTGCTCTTCGAGCGGCTCCTGAAGGAGTACGCGGAAGAGGGGGACGAGATCGTCTTTTCCGAGGGCTTCGCCTATGCGGAAGAAGTGGGGAGGCTCCCCGTCGTCCGTGAGAAAAAGCTCACCGTGAGCGGCGAGCGGCCCGATCTGAAGGGCGGCTTCCTGCTGCGCGGAGCGACGTCGGATAAGGACGTCACGTTCCCCGCGCTGCTCGCGGCGGACAGGGAAGCCCACCAGGCGGAGATCGCGCGCGCACTCTTCGGAGATCGTTGATGGCATACGGCACCGTGTACACAAACGGCGTGATCGCCGTAAAAGAGAGGCAGCTCCTCGGCGAACGGCTCCTGCGCTTCCCCGCAATGACGGAAGCGGAGGTCCTCCGCGCCCTCTCGGAGAGCGGGTTCGGCGCGGGAAGCGAGGATCCCGTCCTCGCCGAAGAAGGGGCGCTCGACGCCTTCATCCGCGAATACGCGCCCGACTTCGCGCACGCGGCGTATTTTCTATTGCCGCGCGATTTCCACAACATGAAGGCGCTCTTCAAGGCGCAACTGCTTTCCGCGGATCCTTCGCCCATGCTCGCGCCCATCGGGTTCCGAACGATCGAACAGCTGCGGCAAATGATGGAGGATCGCGACCCGTTCTTCCCGTGGGAGGAGGTGCAAGACGCGACGGGGGCGGAGATCGGCGCGGCGTTCGACCGCGCGCTGTATGCCCGTCTCTTCGCTCTGTGCAAGCGGCACGGCACGCTCAAAAAGCTGTTGGTCGGAAAAGTCGACAGGATCAATCTTCTGGCGGCGTTGCGTTCTCCCGACGCGGAGTTTGCAAAGCGCTGCCATCTGGCGGGCGGAACGCTCGGCGCGGCGCAGATCGAAGCGGCGCTTGCGGGCGGCGAGGACGCGTTAAAAAACACCACGTATGCCGACTTCTTCCGGATGGCGTACCGCGCGAAGGAGGCGGGCAAGCCGCTGACTGCCGCCGAGCGCGCCCTCGAAAGTTTCGAAGCGGAGTACTTCGAAGCACAGAAATATGAACTCTCGGGCAAGGAGCCCTTCCTCTACTATGTGTTCCGCCGCCGCGCGGAAATCAGGAACGTGCGCACCGTCCTCATCGCTTTGCGGGCGGGCGTTGGGGCGGCGGAGATCGAAAAACGGCTTGCGGGGGCGAAGTAATGCAGGGAAAAATGGCGGTCGTCGGCTCTGCCGAGACGATCATGGTATTCAAAGCCGCGGGCGTGGAGGCCTTCCCCGTTACGGACGAAAAGAGCGCCCGCGAGACACTGCGCAAGGTCGCGCACGACTTTCCCGTCGTGTTCCTCTCGGAGGAATTTGCGGAGCCCCTCAAGGACCTCTTGAAGCGCTTCGACGAGGGGGCGTACCCCGTCGTTTTGCCCATTCCCACGGGCAAAGAAAAGGGCTACGGGGAGGCATTTTTGAAGGATTCCATGGAGCGCGCCCTCGGCGTCGACATCCTGTTCCAAAAATAGCGTTGCAATCATGAAGAAGGATCGATATGGCTGGTAATGTTGGTAAAACGGTAAAAATTTCGGGCCCGCTGATCGTCGCCGAGAACATGGCGGACGCCAAGCTCTACGACGTCGTTCACGTCTCGAAGATGCGCCTCGTGGGGGAGATCATCGAACTGCGGGGCGACAAGGCCTCCATTCAGGTCTACGAGGAGACCTCGGGGCTCGGCCCGGGGGAGGACGTCGTCTCCACGGGCGAGCCGCTCTCGGCGGAGCTCGCGCCCGGGTTGCTCACGGGCATTTTCGACGGCATCCAGCGCCCGCTCACGACGCTGAATTTCCAATACGGCAGCCGCATCTCGCGCGGGGTCTCCGTCAACGCGCTCAGCCGCGACAAGAAGTGGCACTTCACGCCGCGGGTGAAGGCGGGCGACGAAGTGGCAGAGGGGGATATCCTCGGCGTCGTGCAGGAGACCGAGATCGTCGAACATCGCATTCTCGTGCCCAACGGCATGCGCGGGAAGGTCGTCTCCATCGGCGAGGGGGATTACACCATCGTCGATCCCGTCGCCAAAATCAAGACGGAGGCGGGGGAAGCCGCGGTCTGCATGCTCCGCAAATGGCCCGTCCGCAAGGGGCGGCCGTACCGTGAGAAGTTCTCTCCCGATCGCCCCATGGTCACGGGGCAGCGCGTCATCGATACGCTCTTTCCCATCGCCCGCGGCGGCGTTGCGGCCGTCCCCGGCCCCTTCGGGAGCGGGAAAACGGTCGTCCAGCACCAGCTCGCCAAATGGGCGGACGCGGACATCATCGTCTACATCGGCTGCGGCGAGCGCGGCAACGAGATGACGGACGTTTTGAACGAATTCCCCGCCCTCAAAGATCCCAAGACGGGCGAGCCCCTCATGAAGCGCACGGTGCTCATCGCGAACACTTCGGATATGCCCGTGGCGGCGCGCGAGGCCTCCATCTATACGGGCATCACGATCGCGGAGTACTTCCGCGACATGGGCTACAACGTCGCCATCATGGCCGATTCGACCTCCCGCTGGGCGGAGGCGCTCCGCGAAATGAGCGGCCGCCTCGAGGAGATGCCGGGCGACGAAGGCTATCCCGCCTATCTTGCGAGCCGCCTCGCCGAATTCTATGAGCGCGCGGGCATCGTGAAACTGCTCGGCAGCGATGAGCGGGTGGGCTCGGTCACCGCGATCGGCGCCGTCTCGCCCCCCGGCGGGGACCTCTCCGAGCCCGTCTCGCAGGCGACCCTCCGCATCGTCAAAGTGTTCTGGGGGCTCTCGGCCTCGCTCGCCTACAAGCGGCACTTCCCCGCGATCGACTGGCTCATCAGCTATTCGCTCTATGCGGACAGGATGAAGGGTTGGTACGATAAAAACGTGGGCAAGGGGTTCTTCAAGTACCGCCAATTCGCGATGACGACCTTGCAGGAGGAGGCCTCGCTCGATGAGATCGTCCGTCTCGTCGGCATGGACGCGCTCTCCTCGCACGATCGGCTCATCATGGAGACGGCGAAGATGATCCGCGAGGACTATCTCCACCAGAATGCCTTCCACGAGGTGGATACCTACACGTCTCTGCGCAAACAGCTCCTGATGCTGCTCACGATCTATGAATTCTACACGCTCTCCGAGGAGGCCGTGGGGCGCTTCGTCGCCCTCGACGACATCCTGAAGTGCTCCTTCATGGAGAAGATCGGGCGGGCGAAATACATCGAAGAGGGCAACCTCTCCGCATTCGATGAACTCATCGGCGAGATGAGCGCCGAGATCAAGGCGCTCACCGAGGGAGGAGAACGGGATGTATAAGGAATATAAGACGATCCGCGAGGTCGTGGGGCCGTTGATGCTCGTCGAGGGCGTCGAGGGCGTGACATACAACGAACTTGTCGAGATCCTCTGCGCCGACGGGGAAGTCCGCAGGGGCAAGGTGCTCGAGGTCAACCGCGATAAGGCGGTCGTCCAGCTCTTCGAGAGCGCGCAGGGCTTGCAGATCGCGACGGCCAAGGCTCGCTTTTTGGGGCATGCCCAGCAGCTCGCCGTCTCCAAAGATATGCTCGGCAGGGTGTTCGACGGCATGGGCAACCCCCGCGACGGCGGCGCGCCCGTCATTCCCGAAAAGCTCCTCGATATCAACGGCGAGCCCATCAATCCCGCCGCGCGCGACTACCCCAACGAGTTCATCCAGACGGGCGTCTCCGCGATCGACGGCCTGAACACGCTGGTCCGCGGGCAAAAGCTGCCCGTATTCTCGATGAGCGGACTTCCGCATGCCGAGCTCGCGGCGCAGATCGCGCGGCAGGCCAAGGTGCGGGGCTCGGAGGAGGGATTCGCCGTCGTGTTCGCCGCGATCGGCATCACCTTCGAGGAGGCGCAGTACTTCATCGACGACTTTCGCCGCACGGGCGCGATCGAGCGGACGGTGCTCTTCACCAATCTCGCCGACGACCCCGCCGTCGAGCGCATCGCGACGCCCCGCATCGCCCTCACCTGCGCCGAATACCTCGCCTTCAACTGCGATATGCACGTGCTCGTCATCATGACGGACATCACCAACTATGCGGAAGCCCTCCGCGAGGTCTCCGCGGCACGGCGGGAGATCCCCGGGCGGCGGGGGTATCCGGGGTATCTCTACACCGACCTCGCCTCCCTCTATGAGCGGGCGGGCAGGATCCGCGGCTCGAAGGGCTCCATCACCCAGATCCCCATCCTCACGATGCCCGAGGACGATAAAACGCACCCCATCCCCGACCTTACGGGCTACATCACCGAGGGGCAGATCATCCTCTCGCGCGATCTCTACAAGAAGGGCGTCAACCCGCCCATCGACGTTTTGCCGTCGCTCTCCCGTCTCAAAGATAAGGGCATCGGCGCGGGCAAGACGCGCGAGGACCACGCCGATACGATGAACCAGCTCTTTGCGGCGTATGCGCGCGGCAAGGAGAGCAAGGAACTCTCCGCGATCCTCGGCGAGGCGGCGCTCTCCGACGTCGATAAGCTCTACGCGAAGTTCGCCGAGGCGTTCGAGGCGGAATATATCGACCAGGGCTTCGAGACGGACAGGACCATCGAGGAGACCCTCGACCTCGGCTGGAAGCTCCTGAAGATCCTCCCCAAGGGCGAGCTCAAGCGCATCCGCAAGGAGTATCTCGAGAAATACATGAAGTAGTTCCGCGGCGCGTCTGCGCGCGGAAAACCAAAAAGAACGACCACAGGGTGCCGCGTTTTTCCGAAAACGGCAAAGACCGCCGCCCCGTCCCGTCGCCCGCGCGCGCCGCATCGCAGGCGCGCGTACCGCAGACCGAATCTGAAACTATGGCAAGACTCAATGTAAATCCAACGCGGATGGAGCTCAAAAAGCTCAAAGCACGCCTTTCGACGGCAGTCCGGGGGCACAAGCTCCTCAAGGATAAGTCCGATGAGATGGTGCGCCGCTTCACCGTGCTTCTCCGCGAGGATAAGCGCCTCCGCGATGAGGTGGAAGATGATCTCGCCGCCGCGCTCAAACAGTTCGCGCTCGCAGGCGCGCTCACGCCCGCCTATGTGCAGGAGACGGCGTTCTCCATGCCCGCCGCGCGGGTGGAGGCAGACTGCGCCACCGAGAGCGTGATGGGGGTGGACGTCCCGAAGATCGCGCTCACGCAGACGACCTCCGCCGCGCTCCCGTATGCCTTCTCCGAGATCACGAGCGAGGCCGATGACTCGGTGCGCATGGTCTCCGCGCTGCTGCCCAAACTTCTGCGCCTTGCCGAGATCGAAAAGGCGGTGCGGCTCCTCTCCTACGAGATCGAGCGCAACAAGCGCCGCGTCAACGCCCTCGAATACGTGATGATCCCCCAGCTCGAGGAGACGATCAAGTATATCCGCAACAAGCTCGATGAAAACGAGCGCGCCGCGATCGTGCGGCTCATGAAAGTGAACGGCGCTTAAACCGCCGCCCCGTCCCGAGCGCGCCCCGCGCTCTTTTTTTGCGCGTTTTTTAACATACGTACCCGCCCTTTTGCCCCCCGTGGGGCTTTTTTTGTTTGTCTGGACTTCGTACGGGCGAACTGCGGATAAGCGGCGCAATACGGTGACGACTTCCAAGGCCGACCCCCGCTGGGGGGAGGCTCTGCGCAGCGGTGGTGGGGGGAAATACCACAACCCAAGCCCTACCCCTTTGGGGGGGAGGGTGGCACGGCGTAGCCGTGACGGATGGGGGGAACGTCCCACAACCCAAGCTCCTCACGCGCGCAAGCGGGGGGCGGGCTCATTCGGGGGCGGCCCGATTCCTCCCGATTCCTCCTCATCCCGCCCGCAAAAAAATTTTGGATTCTTACTATTGTATGAAGCAAACGAGAAACAATTTGTTTGACAAATGAAAAAAAAAAAAAATACAATTAAGTTATGCCCAAAAAAGGGACGAAAAAAATCAAAAGGAGAGAACCATGAAAAGAAAACACTCAACGCTTGCAAAGATCAAGCGCGGATTCACGCTCGTCGAGCTCGTGATTGTCATCGCGGTCATCGCGATTCTCGCGGCGGTCTTGATCCCGACGTTCATCACCGTCATCGATAGCGCGAACGACAGCGCCGATACCCAGCTCGTCGCAAATATGAACACCGTGCTTTCCACCGAGGTCTACGCCGATGAAACCGCCACCGCCGAAAACCTCCGCAAGCTCTTGAAGGAGAACGGCCTCGAAGCGGACGCCCTCCAAACCAAAAAATCCGAGAATATCATCCTCTACAACCAGGTTAAAAACCGCTTCGAAAAGGTCAATTTGAAGAATACAAAGATCATGACGGAGGCGGAAGCCGCAAGCCTTTCCGCGAAGAAGGCGAACGTGGCAAAGCGCGTTTCCCCGCTCGCGGAGGGGGAGGAAAACGCCTTGATCATCGACCCGAATCCGTTCTCCTTTGCGGAAATTTTCGAGGGTTACACGATCGTAAGCACCGGCGGCAACAGCCTTGCCGAAGCCGTGTATGGGTTTTATAATACTCGAGTTCATACGCAAGGCGGCAGTGATCTTTCCAAAACGGTGGAGAATTTTAAGGCATTATGGGAAAAAATTTGTGATATAAAAATCGATAATAAAGACGCCGCAATTCAAGGATTCAAAAAGCTAATAAATGAATCTGTATTTGTTGATTGTTTTGATAGTTGGCCTGGGATTCGTGGTGCTACTCGTGATATGGCATTCATCACGATAGGTGAAGATAATAAAGATGTAAAAGTAATAGGTGTAGATAAAGAAAATAATAGCGCCCCCACAATTGACGGAACAGAAGTGGATTTCTCAAGTTCACAATGGAAAAAGATATCGACCGATGATAGAAAAATCACTACTTCAGATGAATTCTGTGCGAAACTGAAAGTTTCACCTTCGAGAGTTTTTGTTCCAGAAGCGAGCACAAAATTAGATCTTTATATGTTCAAATGCTTTTTCGAAAACGCCGTGGTTGTAATTTCTGAAAGCATAGAGAGCGTGGTCAACAATGGTGAGATTAAAGATTCCGAGCTCAGCGGTATTGTGTTTTTGGGCAACACGGAAGTTTTGACCGAAGCCACAGACGGTGATAACACAAAATTATACGGTGCGACTGTCAGTTCCGTACACATTCAAGAAGTCAAGGAGAACGTGAAAACATTCGGCGCAAATCTTTCCGCCGTGCCATATGTAAGCAGCGACGAAGCAGATGAAGGGAAGCCCGGGTATTATACCAATTTGCAAGACGCTTTGAATGCGGCAGAGAAATCCGTAGAGACCTTTGGCCTTCCGCGCAAAGTAATTCTCGCAAGCGACTACGAAATCAAAAGCGGCACGATCACCATTCCCGCAAACGTCACCCTACACGTGCCGTATTCTATGGAGGGCGGCAAGTTCCAGATCGGACAGGGCGCGGGCGAAAAAACGACCCTTGTCGATGACGAGTTGAACGGGAAAGACGGCTATACTTATGGAACGGGCTTCAAAAAATGCACGCTCACCGTTGCAAGCGGCGCAAGCATAACCGTCAATGGCACGTTGGAGATTGGCGCGGAGATGAATAGCGGCCTTATGACCAATAGTGACGCCGCCTATTATAATTGCGTCAACGGAAACTACGGACAAATCACCAACAGCGGCACGATCACCGTGGCAGCGGGCGGCAGATTGAACGCCTACGGCTATGTGAAATGCGGAACAGAAGGCAAGGTCATTGTGAACGATGGCGCAACGGTGTACGATCCCATCGTAATTACCGATATGACTTCGGGTAATACGCTTGTATCGTTGGTTTTTCCGGTGGATTATAATAATAGAATGTTCCCGTTCATGAGATACGCTCTGCCCAACATCACGAAGTTGGAAGTCAACTACGGCGGGTTATTGAGTGTAATGAATTTCAGTGTTGCTATGGGCGGTGGGGAATCATTGATTGACAGCGAAGGCTATTTCGTCGGAAGCGACAAAAATCCTGCCGCAAACGACTCGCTTCCTTACGGCGGGTTGCTTACGCTCAAATCGGGCGGTTCGGTTGACATCACTTATGAATACAAGAACGCCGTGAAAGATGAAAATGCGAACAACAACCTCGCGGGGGATATCGGGGTCAATAAAGTAACGCTCCACGGGAACGTGCAGACGGGGATCGTCATGAGTATTGCGTCGGACATCCAAAATCAAATTTTGTGCTGGATCCCTTATAACTTTGAATTCGAGATCGCAGGCGACTGCACGTTCACTGTTACCAACAAATATGCGGCGCTACCCGGGGCGAAGGTCACCGTGAAGAATGGCGGTAAGCTCTCCGTGGCAAACGGCGGCGCCTTCTATGTGGTGGATAGCTATAACGCGGACGGCAATTTGAAATTAGACGGCAAGTCGTATCCCACCGCGAAAATGTTGACGGATGCGGGCTTTAAGTCTTACGCCGAGTTTACATTGGAGAGCGGCGCCACCTTCGATGTGCAAGCGGGCGCCCATGTCGGCGGCACCATTCAGGCCACCGCGGGCGCGAAGATCAACGTTGCGAACGGCGCAAACTTGGAGGGCTCCTTCACCATCGGCGCAGATTTGAGCACTGAGAAGGCACCCAACAACAACAATAAGCAGAGCTACAACCTCCCGTTGAAGTACCAAGTCGGCGAGAGCGAAGCGAAAGCAGTAAAAGTGGGCGAAACCATCGTAGAATGAGGGGTGCGAGCCCTCCCCCCTTGGGGGGAGGGCGGCGCGGCCGTGCCGCGTCGGGAGGGGGGTGCTCCGTCTCCCGTAACCCAAAAGAAAAGATGCACGTCCCCGTGCATCTTTTTCATTTGCATGCCGTTACACGTTGAAGCAGCTGCCGCCGATGAACTCCCGCACCAGCGAGTTGCAGGGGATGATCGCCTCGTTCTCGATCTCGCGGAAATACTTGAGGATCTTGATGAGGCGGTTTGCGACAAGGTATTGCGGGTCGGCGGCTTCGATCTTCATGAGGGCCGCCATCGCCTGCTTTTTGAGCACGCAGAGCTCGTAGCCGAGGCTGGAATCGAACACGTAATCCGCCGTCTCCTGGTGGGGGTAGATCCAGCGGAATTCGCCGTTGCGCACCGACTGCCACATATCGATCGTGGCGGCGGCGGGGCAATTCCGGAAGTTCATATCGCGGACGATGCGGCGGACGAGCCGCGTGTTCGTGATGGAGAGGGGGGTGTGGTTATCCATATTGAGCTGCGTGTGCGGCGCGATGTAGATCTTGAACTTCTGGTGTTTGGGGATGGAATGTGTGAGTTTTTCGTTGAGCGCGTGGATGCCCTCGATGATGACGGGGACGTTCTGGCCGAGGCGGATCGTCTTGCCCGCTTCCCGACGGTCGAGCTTGAAGTTGAAGCGGGGGAGGGTGACTTCTTCGCCGTTGATGAGGTCGAAGAGGTCCTTGTTGAAGAGCTCGATATCGAGGCAGTCGATGTGTTCGAGGTCGAGCTGGTCGCGGGGCTTGCCCTGGAGCGCGCAGATCCGCTCCTTCTCGAAGTAGTAGTCGTCGAGGGAGATGGTCACGGGGTCGATCCCGCGCGAGAGCAGCTCAATGCGCAGGCGGTTGCAGAAGGTCGTCTTGCCGCTCGAGCTGGGGCCCGCAATCGCGATGAGCCGCACTTCCTCGATGTGTTTTTCGATCATATCGCCGAGCTCGGCGAGCTGGCGGCTGTGGCGCGCCTCGCACATCTGGACGAATTCGAGCGTCTTGCCGTCGTCGATCTTGCGGTTGATGTCGCACACCGTCTGGGTCTTGGTCTTGATCGCGCGGTCATACGCCCGCTGCAACGCCTTGCAGTAGGTCGCCTCCTCCTCGAACTCGGGGATGTTCGCGTCGAGATCGTGGCGGGGATATTGGATGATGATCCCGGGGCTATACGGGGTGATCGTGTAGTTGTGGATGCAGCCCGTGGAGGGGACCATATAGCTATAAAGATAGTTGTAGTACTCCCCGCACTTGTAGAGATGCACGGTGTTTTCGGGGCGGTATTTGAGGATCTCGATCTTGTCGTCGAGGTGGAATTTCTTGTAGATCTCCGCCGCCTCTTCGATCGTCACCGTCACCCGCTCGATGGGCAGGTCTGCAGCGATGATGCGCCCAACCTCCGCGGTGATTGCCTCGACCGCCCGCGACATATTGAAGTTCTTCGTGAGCGCCTGGCAGGCGATCGAGCGCGAGATGTTGTAGGAAAAGCGGATGGGCACCTCGGGATAGATCCTGTAAAACGCCATCGCGACGATATAGCTCAAGCTCGCCCGATACGCCCTGCCCGCCTCGGCGTTGTTCAGGTTGAGGAGCGAGATCTCCATGCCGTCGTTCTTCGCCGAAAGACGGTAGTTGAGTTCCTTGACCTGCGCGCCGACGCGGCAGACGACGAGATTTTTGCGATCCTTTTTTTCCACGAGCTCCACGACGCGCGTTCCTTCCTCCACGGCGTGTTCTTTTCCGCTGAATTTGACTTTGAGCATGTTGGTTTCCCCTTTCCGGATACGGTTTTTCGTGATGCGCGAACCGTTTGGTTTTTTATTATACACCAAAAAAATCTTTTTGGCAATAGGTTTTTTGAAAGTTTATTCCGTTTTTTGCGAATTTTTATCAGGCAAACGGGGGAGCATTTTGGATTTACGTCTTGACAACGGCGGCCGTGCGGGCTATAATAAATATGATAGAATGCGGGCGCGCGGCGTCCGCCGTGATAAGGAGAATTTTATGAAACCCATGTATTTTCCCGAGCCCTTCCGCATCAAGAGCGTCGAGCCGCTCCGCATGCTCACGCGCGAGGAGCGCGAACAGAAGATCGCCGAAGCGGGCTACAACGTGTTCCGCCTGGCGGCTGCCGACGTCTACATCGACCTGCTCACCGATAGCGGCACGGGCGCGATGAGCTCCGCGCAGTGGGCGGGGGTGATGCTCGGCGACGAATCGTATGCGGGCGCCGATTGCTACTACAAGGTGCAGGAGGCGGCGCAGCGCATCTTCGGGATGCCCTATATCCAGCTCGTCCACCAGGGGCGGGCGGCGGAGAAGGTGCTGCTCCCCGTCCTCTTGCAGGGGAAAAAGTATGCGATCGCAAACATGCACTTCGATACGACGCGCGCGCACGTCGAGATCGCGGGGGCACGCGCCATCGACTGCGTTGTGCCCGAGGCGCTCGATACGACGTCGTATTACGACTTCAAGGGCAACATGGACTGCGCGCGGCTCAAACAGTACATCGCCGAGCTCGGCGCGGAGAACATCGGCGTCATCATCATGACGATCACCAACAACTCGGCGGGCGGGCAGCCCGTCTCGGTGGCGAACATCCGCGAGACGGCCGCGATCGCCCGCGCGAACGGCATCCCGTTCATGATCGACGCCGCACGCTATGCCGAGAACAGCTACTTCGTGCAGCAGCGCGAGGAGGAATTCAAGGGCAAGCCGATCCCCGAGATCGTGCGGGCCTCCTTTGCCTGCGCCGACGTCTTTACGATGAGCGCCAAGAAGGACGCGATCGTCAACATGGGCGGGCTCATCGGCTGCCGCAGCAAGGAGATCTTCGAGCTCGTCAAACAGCGCACGATCTCCTTCGAGGGATTCATCACCTACGGCGGGATGTCCGGGCGGGATATCGAGGCCCTTGCGCGGGGGCTCGACGAAGGCATCGACGGGCACTACCTGCAATACCGCATCGGGCAGATGCAGTACCTCGCCGCGCGGCTCGAAGAGGGGGGCATCCCCTTCCAGACGCCCGTGGGCGGGCACGCCGTCTTTGTGGACGCCAAGAAGCTCCTGCCCCATATCCCCTACTATGAATTCCCCGCGCAGGCGCTTGCGATCGAGCTCTACCGCGAGGCGGGCATCCGCGCCTGCGATATCGGCTCCTATATGCTCGGCAACGACCCCGATACGGGCAAACAGCTCGAGGCGGAATTCGAGTTCACCCGCCTCGCCATCCCGCGCAGGGTGTATACGCAGTCCCATCTCGACGTCATCGCCGACGCCCTCCTGAACATCAAGGAGCGCGCCGCGGAGATCAAGGGCTTCAAGATCGTCGAGGAGCCGCCCATCCTGCGGCACTTCACCGCCAAGCTCATGCCGCTTTGAGGGGGGGGGACGCTATGGATGAACAGCTGATGAAGGCATATTGCGACCTGCTTGCCGCGGAGCTCGTCCCCGCGACGGGGTGCACCGAACCCATCGCAGTCGCCTATGCCGCCGCGCTCGCGAAAAAGACCCTCGGGATGCTGCCCGAGCGCGTCGAGATCACCGTGAGCGGCAACATTCTGAAGAACGTGAAGAGCGTGATCGTGCCCAACACGGGCGGACTGCGCGGGGTCGCCGCGGCGGCCGCGGCGGGCATCGTCGCGGGGCGCGCCGAAAAGAAGCTCGAGGTGCTCGCGCACGTCACCCCGAAGAAGTACGCCGACATCGCCGAATATCTCGAAAAGACGCCCATCACCGTCGAAAAATCGACCTCGGGGTGCGTGTTCGACATCGGGATCCGCGTCTTTGCGGGCGGGGAAAACGCCTTTGTCCGCATCGAGGGGCGGCACACCAACGTCGTCCGCATCGAGCGCAGCGGGGAGAAGGTCTCCCGCGGCAGGAGCTATCACGAAAAGGAGTGCATCCCCGAGCTCACGATCGGGCAGATCCTCGAATTTTGCACACAGGTCCCCCCCGAATTGCTCGAGGACACCGTCGGTCGGCAGATCGAAGTCAACCGCGCCATCTGCGAGGAGGGGCTCAAAAATGCCTATGGCGCGCGCGTCGGGAAGATCTTGCTCGCCGCCTACGGGGAGGGGGTGATGAACCGCGCCAAGGCCGTCTCCGCCGCGGGCTCGGACGCCCGCATGAACGGCTGCGATCTGCCCGTCATCATCATCTCGGGGAGCGGCAACCAGGGCATTACGGCGTGCATGCCCGTCGTCGTATACGCCGAAGAGATGGAGATCCCCCGCGATCGGCTGTTGCGCGCCGTCGCGCTCTCCGACCTCGTCACCATCCACCTGAAGGCGGGCGTCGGCAGGCTCTCCGCCTATTGCGGGGCGGTCTGTGCGGGCGTGGGCGCGGGCGCGGGCGTGTGCTACATGTTCGGGGGCGACTTCGATAAGATCGCACATACCGTCGCCAACGGGCTTGCGATCGCCTCGGGCATCGTGTGCGACGGCGCCAAGTCGAGCTGTGCGGCAAAGATCGCCGCGGCGGTCGACGCGGGGCTGTTCGGCTTCGAAATGGAGCGGCGGGGCAGCAATTTTTCGGGCGGCGAGGGCATTCTCGAGCAGGGCGTCGAGCGCACGATCGACAACGTCGGCTCCCTGGCCCGCAACGGCATGAAGGAGACCGACGAGGAGATCATCCGCATGATGCTCCGCAACATCAACGAGGCGGATTGAACGAAATAAACTGCCCCATGGCGCGACTTATGCCGTGCGGAGAGGGATTTCTTATCTCCTGTAACAAAAAAGCGCTGAACGTGCGTCGTTCAACGCTTTTTGCATGCAAGAAGCGGGGGGATGCGGTCGATAAAACGGCAAAACGCCGATCAGTTGCCGCGGAAAGCCTCGGTGAGGAGATAGAGCTCCTTTTCGTAGTTCATGCCGTACTTCTTATCGGGCACCTCTTTCTCGGTGCGGAGGATCGCGCGGTAGCAGAATTCGACGCAGAGCGCGAGCGCCTTTTCGAGGGGCATTCCCCCGCCGACGCAGCCCGCGAACGCCGAGGCGAACACGTCGCCCGCGCCGTGGAAAGAGCCCTCCACCTTCCGGAGGCGGAGTTTCTTCGCGCTGCCGTCGTAGTAGTAGAGGAAGTAGCCCTCGGCGGTCTCCGCGCCCGTGATGATGGGGTGGGGGCAGAGCGCTGCGAGCGCTTCGAGCGCCCGCTCGGGGTCCCGTTCGCCCGTGAGGAGAAAGCTCTCGGTGTCGTTGGGAAGAATGTAGTCCGCAAGGCCGCAGAGGGTGCGCATCTCGGCGGCGAAGTGCTCGTCGAATCCCTTATAGAACTTGAAATTATCGCCGAGCACGGGGTCCACGACGAAGATGCCCCCGGGCTTCAGGAAGCGCCGCTTCACATCCTTCACGAACTCGATCTGACTGCGGCTGCCGAGATAGCCGCTGTAGACGACGTCGTATTTGAGCGGCAGCGTCTCCCAATGGGCGCAAATCTTCTCCATTTCGCCGTCGAGCGGAAGGAAGGTGTAGCCCGTGAATCCGCCCGTGTGGGTGGAGAGGAGGGCGGTGGGCAGGATATCGACGGTCGCCCCGCACGCGGAGAGCACGGGGAGGGCGACGGTGAGCGAACATTTTCCCGCGCAGGAAATATCGTTGATGGCAAGAACGCGCATGGTTTTTTCCCTCAAATTTTTCTCGAAGAATATTATAAGCGAAAGAGGGGAGGAATGCAAGCAAATTGATCGGGGTTGTTTGGACTTTTTAGAGGCGAACTGCAAATTTGCTGCGTAATACTTCGTCATGCTACGTTTTACTACTTCGCCTACGGCTCGTGCCGAGCTTAGTGCACAAATAGAAGCTGCGCTCGGGGCGCGTTCGTTCAGGATAACGGGGGCTGCGAACTTCGTAACACCGCTTCGGCTCAGGATGACAGGAAAACAAAAAGCCTCGCGCGGGGCACGTTCATTCGGAATGACGTGGGGGGTGTTATTCCATGACGGGGAACTCCGCTACGGCTCTTTTCCTATTCGCGGTACCATGTGGTCGTTTTTTAGAGAAACGCGGCACCATGTGGTCGTTTTTCACGGGGGGGGGAAGCCGAAAAACCCCGACGCCTTCCGCGGGGTGAAACAGTCCATCCGCGGGTTCCCCGAGCGCAATGGATTTTCAGAATTTGTTGCATGTTTGCGTTTGGCGGAAAAATCCCGCATATGGCGTTTTTTTATTCACAAAGTAAACTATTTGTGCTATAATTTGCGTACCGAAACCAAAACGGGGGTAATTTCATGCGTAAAAATCTGGTCGTGCAGCTGGTGTTCCGCGTCGTGCTGTGCTGCGTCTCCTTTCTCGCCTGCCTTTTGTCGCTCCGCGTCTTTTATGCGGGCAAAGGGGGCAATGCGATGAGCTGGGAGATCCTCAAATACTACACCAATCTCTCCAACTACTGCGTGTTTGCCGTCTCGATCGCGGTGACCGCCGCGACCTTCCGCCGCGTGCTCCGCGGGGAGCGGGAGGGGTACAACAAGGTGTGGCGCACCTTCAAATTCATGACGGTCGTGATGATCCTCGTCACCTTCCTCGTCGTCATTGTTCTTTTGCAATCGCCGCTGGAAGCGGACTACTGGTTGGATCTCGGGAACATGTCGTATCACTTTCTCGCGCCGCTCCTCTTCATCCTCGATTATCTGCTCTTCGATGAAAAGTGCACGGTCTCGGTGTTTGCGCCCCTCTATAGCTTTGTTCCGCCGCTGATCTATGTCGTCTACATCATGATCCTCGGAGCGGCGATCCCCAATTTCGAATATCCCTACTTCTTCCTCAACGCCGCGACGCTCGGCTACGGCGGCGTGTGCCTGTGGGTCTTGGGGCTCCTCGGCGTTTTCGCCGTGCTCGGATACCTGCTCTGGCTGTGGAACCGCGTCGTAAAAGCAGACGGCAAGTGGAAGCTGGATCTCCGCAATGTGATGTTCCCCCTGCGAAATCGGGAGGAACCGCCCAAAAACGCTTGATTTTTTGCGGGGCGCTTGCTATAATAGAGAAAACTTCATCAAAGGCGTAGACGAAGGACAAGTCCTCATCCGGTTTGCCGTGTACAGAGAATCCCCGTTGGTTGAGAAGGGAGAGCGGTGCGGTGGGGGTATCCCCTTCCGAGCTTACGGAGGGAACACGGGGGCGGAATTTCCGCCGGACGGGAAGTAACTCCGCACGGCGTCGCGGACCGTCATTCCCGCGGCAAATGACGGTTTGTTTTGGTGGTCGATATGCCTTCGCGTATTCCAAAACGCGGAGGTTTTTTTGTTACGGATGCAAACGGAGGAGCAAAAAAATGTATAAAAAAGTAGATACGTCCCTCGACTTTGTGGCGCGCGAGCAGGAGATCGTGAAGTTCTGGAAGGAGAACAAGATCTTCGAGAAGTCCATCGAGAAGAACGAGGGCGGGGAGGAATTTTCCTTCTTCGACGGCCCGCCTACCGCCAACGGCAAGCCGCACATCGGGCATGTCCTCACCCGCGTCATGAAGGACCTCATCCCCCGCTATCACACGATGAAGGGGAAGCACGTGCTGCGCAAAGCGGGCTGGGATACCCACGGTCTGCCCGTCGAGCTCGAGGTGGAGAAGAACCTCGGCATGGACGGCAAGCAGGATATCGAAAAATACGGCATCGAGCCCTTCATCAAGAAGTGCAAAGAATCGGTCTGGAAGTACCAAAGCGAGTGGGAGAAGATGTCCGACGCCGTGGGCTATTGGGTGGATATGGAGCACCCCTATGTCACTTATCACGACGACTACATCGAATCGGTGTGGTGGGCGCTCAAAGAGATCCACAAGAAGGGGCTTTTGTACAAGGGGCACAAGATCGTTCCCTATTGCCCCCGCTGCGGCACGGCGCTCTCCTCGCACGAGGTCGCGCAGGGCTATAAGGATGTGAAAGAGGCTTCCGTCGTCGCCCGTTTTGCGGTCGAGGGGGCGGAAAACACCTACATTCTCGCATGGACGACCACCCCGTGGACCCTGCCCTCCAACGTCGCGCTCTGCATGAATCCCGAGGAGGACTACATCGAGCTCGCCGCGGAGGACGGCGCCCATTATATCCTCGCCGAGGCGCTCGCGGGCAAGTTCTTCGAGCACTACGAGGTCCTCGCCCGCCGCAAGGGGAAGGAATTCGAGGGCACCCGCTACGTCCCGCTCTTCCCGTGGGCGCAGGGGAGCTTCAAGGAGAAGGCGTATTACGTCGTCTGCGACGGCTACGTCACCCTCACCGAGGGGACGGGCGTCGTGCACATCGCGCCCGCGTTCGGCGAGGACGACTACAAGGTCGGCAAGCGCTATCGTCTGCCCGTGGTGCAGCTCGTCAACGAGCGGGGCTGCTTCGACGGCCGCTGCCCCGAGCTCGACGGGCTCTTCGCCAAAAAAGCGGACCCTGTCATCATTGAAATGCTCAAAGCGCGGGGGCTGCTCTTCAAAAAGCTCATGTTCGAGCACAGCTATCCGCACTGCTGGCGGTGCGATACGCCCCTCCTCTACTATGCCCGTTCGAGCTGGTTCGTCGAGGTCACGAAGGTCAAGGAGGAGCTCATCGCCGCCAACCGTTCGGTGAATTGGATCCCCGAGACGATCAAAGAGGGGAGGATGGGGAACTTCCTCGAAAACGTCATCGATTGGGGGCTCTCCCGCGACAGATATTGGGGTACGCCCCTGCCCGTTTGGGTCTGCGAGGACTGCGGGAACTTCGAGGTCATCGGCTCCAAAGCAGAGCTCATCGCGCGGTGCGGCGCCCCCGAGGACATCGAACTGCACCGCCCCTATCTCGACGGGCTCACCTGCAAGTGCTCCAAGTGCGGCGGCACCTGCAAGCGCACGCCCGAGGTCATCGACTGCTGGTTCGATTCGGGCTCCATGCCCTTTGCGCAGTATCACTATCCCTTTGAGAACAAGGATCTCTTCGAGGAGACCTTCCCCGCCGATTTCATCTCCGAAGCCGTCGACCAGACGCGCGGCTGGTTCTATGTCCTTCTCGTCATCTCGACCATCCTCTTCGGCAGGGCGCCCTTCAAAAACTGCATCGTCCTCGGACATGTCAACGATAAGGACGGCGTGAAGATGTCGAAGCACAAGGGCAACGTCGTCGATCCGTGGACGGTGCTCTCCAAGCAGGGGGCGGACGCCGTGCGCTGGTATTTCTACACGAACAGCGCGCCGTGGATCCCCTCGCGCTTCGGGGAGGAGGCCGTCTCCGAGACCCAGCGCAAGTTCCAGGGAACGCTCTGGAACACCTACGCGTTCTTCACGCTCTACGCCGAGATCGCGGGCTACGACCCCTCCAAACACGATCTGAAGGCGTGCAAGCTCTCCCTCATGGACCGCTGGGTGCTCTCCAAGCTCAACACCCTCGTGAAGGAGACCGACCGCATGCTCGGGGCGTATGCGATCACCGAGAGCGCCCGCGGGATCCAGGATTTCGTCGACGAGCTCTCGAATTGGTATGTCCGCCGCGGCCGCGACCGCTATTGGGGGGAGACGACGGAGGACGGCGCGGCGGCGTTCACGACGCTCTACACCGTGCTCGTGACGCTCTCCAAGCTCCTCGCGCCCTATATGCCCTTCATGGCCGAGATGATGTACCGCAATCTCGTGCCCGCGTTCTTCCCCGGGGCGCCCGTCTCGGTGCACCTCTCCGCCTTCCCCGTCTGCGATGAGACGATGGTCGATCCCGCCCTCGAAGCGGGCATGGAGGATGTGCTGCACGTCGTCGAGCTCGGCAGGAGCGCGCGGAGCGCGAACAACCTCAAGAACCGCCAGCCCCTCTCGGAGATGCTCATCGCCTCCGACCGCACGCTCGGGATCGCGGGCGAGCTCGAGCGGGTGACCCTCGAGGAGCTCAACGTGCACAAGCTCCGCCTCACCCACGGCGACGGCGAACTCATCACCTACACGCTCAAACCGCAGCTCCGCACGCTCGGTCCCAAGTACGGCAAAAAGCTCAAGGCGATCGGCGAATTCCTCGCGGGGTGCGACGCCAAAGCAGTCGTCGAAACCGTGAAACGGGGGGAGGCGTATGTCGTTGATCTCGATGGAGAGGTCGCCCTCACCGAGGAGGATCTGCAGATCTTCACGGCGTCCGCCGCAGGCTATGCGACGGCACAGGGCTACGGCATCACGGTCGCCCTCGAGACGGCGCTCACCGAGGAACTGCTCGAAGAGGGCACCGCCCGCGAACTCGCCGCGCGCATCCAGAGCATGCGCAAAGAGGCGGGCTTCGAGCTCACCGACCGCATCAACGTGAAGTATTTCGCTATGGAGGGCCGCGCGAAGCGGGTGCTCGGGCAGGGGCTCCGCGGCGAAGATCTCACGCAGGACGTCCGCTCGGCGCAGGGCGCATTCACCGCCTGTGAGAGCGGCGACGGCCTGAAACCCTTTGAGATCAACGGCGAGACGGTCTATCTCGGCATCGAAAAACTGTGACGCGGACGCGGGGGCGATGCGCCCGTGCGAACGTGAAAAAAGAGGGGAGCGACGGCTTTCGTGCCGCCGCTCCCCTTCTTGTAGCTTTAGCGGAAATAAACCCCCAGTTCTACTGGGGGAAGTAAAAATACTTTAGTAAATAAAAACCTCGTGATACAATGGAGTGAAGGTTTGGCGACCGTATCACTATCAAAAATATCAGGAGGTTTTTAACGAAATGAAGAATGAAGTAAGGCACACAGCCCATTCGACGTACAGATGTGAGTATCATATCGTGTTTGCGCCGAAATATCGAAGGAAGGAGATATACGGACAGCTAAAGAAAGATATCGGGGAGATATTGAGGAAGCTCTGCAAAGAGAAGAATGTAGAAATCATCGAAGCAGAAGCATGTCCAGGCCATATCCACATGCTGTTAAGCATACCACCTTACATAAGTATAGCACAATTCATGGGATTTCTCAAGGGAAAAAGCACACTAATGATCTTTGACCGACACGCAAATTTGAAATATAAGTACGGCGGGATAAGTTTTTGGTGCAGAGGGTATTATGTAGACACGGTAGGGAAGAACGAGCGCATAATACAGGAGTACATAAGGAACCAGTTGGAAGAAGATAATATGTACGAGCAGATCAGCATGAAAGGGTACATGGACCCGTTCACGGGTAGCAAGAATAAGTAGGCAAAAAGAAACAGCCGCTTGAAGCGGCTGCCCGAGATAGTGATGCGATGCCAAATTTCGGTGCCCGTTTACGGGCCAGCTGGCATCATCCCCTTCTAGGGGTTATGCAAACCACCAGTTCACTGGTGGTTTTGATTCGGTGCGGAAATGGATCCGGATCATGCCTCGGCGGCGCACGGTTTCGGTGCACCCAAGGGCGTTTTATCGACCACAGGTCCCCGCCGAATCACTTCGTGAGGCGTGCGATCGCCCGCATATAGATCTCGAGCAGAAGTTCCACGCGCTCCACCGTGATGTATTCGTTCGGGCGGTGGATGACGGGCTCGTCGCCGGGCATCTCTGGGCCGAATCCCGCCCCGCATTTGAGCGCCCGCGCATAGGTGCCCCCGCCGATCGCGATGGGGATCGCGCGCTGTCCCGTGCATTCCTCATAGACGGAGAGGAGGGTCTTGATCAGCGTTCCGTTGCGGTCGGTGATGAGAGGCGCCTGGTGGTGAAGGATCTCGTATTTCACGCCGAAGCGGCCGATGAGGGCATACACCTCGGCGAGGGAGAGCGTCGCGGGGTAGCGGATATCGCACACGATCTGCAATTCGCTCTTGCGGAAGCGGATGATGTCGGGCGAGAGGGTGAGGCTGCCCGTGTCGTCTCTCACCGATCTCAGCCCGTAGCGGTCGTTGAACAGGCAGTCGACCACATACTGCACCTGGGGATCCTTGCCCGCGAAGTATTTCAGCACGGGCAGGATGGCGTTTTCGCCCCTTTCGGGGGTGGAGCCGTGGGCGCTCTTCCCGTGGGCGATGAGCTTCTTCCCCGAGATCTGCAATCCCAGCGCCTCCGCCCGCCGCACCGAGATCGAACGCGGCGTGACTTCGCAGCGGTCGCACACCATGTTAGCGCTCTCCCCGCCCGCGAGGGAGAGGAAGGGCGGCCGTTCGAGCGGAAAGTGCAGCCGCACGTGCAAGATGCCCTTTTCCGCCCAGATCACGGGGAAATCCGCGTCGGGCGAGAAGCCGACTTCGGGCATGTGGGCGACCGCTTTGTAGTGCTCGATGCACGCCCAGCCGCTCTCCTCGTTGCATCCCACGATGAGCTTGATCTTTTTGCGGGGGACGAAGCCGTCGTCTTTGAGCGCCTTCATCGCATAGAGGCAGCAGATCGCGGGGCCCTTGTCGTCGACGGCGCCCCTGCCCCAGATCTTCCCATCCTCGACGATCCCGCCGAAGGGGTCCTTTTCCCAGCCGCTGCCCGCGGGCACGACGTCGAGATGGCACAGGATCGCGAACTCCTTGCCCTCGCCGAATACCACTTCGCCGACGTAGCCGTCGTAATCATGGGTCACAAAGCCCATTTCCGCGGCGAGCGAGAGGAAGTGGGTCAGGCAGTCGCGCGCGCCCTGCCCGAAGGGCGCGCCCTGCGTTCCCGCATGCAGGGAAGAATCGAAGCGGATGCTCTCGGAGATACTCTGTACCGTACGCGCAAGATAATTTTTCAAGGTCATTCTCCCAAAATGCCACGCTGTCCGCGGCAAAACCGCTACGTGCGGTCGTAATGAAGTATAGCAAAAAGCGGGCGTTCTGTCAAGGAAATATTTTCCTGCGGGGAAGAGAAAAATATTATCAAACCTGCGCGCTTTTTCGTGCAAATTTACGGGAAATGTGTTACAATGTTCGGGAGAGAGGGCTGGGGAAATGCACGAAGGTCACAGAAAACGAATGGAGGAACGCTTGCGGTCGGATCCCGACGGGCTGTGCGACCACGAGCTGTTGGAGATCCTCCTCTTCTATGCGATCCCGCGGAAGAACACCAATCCGCTCGCGCACTCGCTCATCGACAGCTTCGGCAGCCTCGAAGCCGTGTTGAAGGGCACTTACGAGCAGTTTCTCGCGGTGGACGGCGTCGGTCCCTCCACGGCGGCCTTTCTCGTGGCGCTCTCCTGCGTGCGCGCCCGTCTGCCCCAGAAGGGCAAGGAGGAGCCGCCCGCCGTGTTCAACGTGCGGGAGTTTTCCAAGTTCCTGCCCGGGCGGTTCGGCGCGGAGGAGACGGAGGTCATCGAGATCTACTGCCTCGACGCGCGCGAGCACATCACCTTCACCAAGCGGTTCGTCTCGGCGGAACGGGACCGCGCCAACGTCGATACCGAGGCGCTCAGCGGCTTTGTGGCGGCGCAGCATCCCTTCGGCATCGTGATCGCGCACAACCATCCCGCCGCGCCCGCCATCCCTTCCGCCGCGGACGACGCCTTCACCGCCCGTCTGCAAGTGCTGTGCGAGCTGCACGGCGTCCGCCTGTTCGATCACTTCATCGTCGGGCAAAACGGGCTGTTCAGCTACTTTTCGAGCGGCAAGCTCGAGGAGATCAAAAAGCGGTATAGCTTCGCCAATCTCATCGGAGGACGTCTGTAATGCGGTTCGACGAGCGCTCCTTGCCCATAAAACTTATCCTCAAATACAGCAAGATCATCATCTTCGTCCTGCTGATCGTCGTCGAGATCTTTCTCGGCGCGAACAACTGGCTGGATATCACCTATGCGGGCATTCCCTCGTGGTATATCCTGCTGCCGTTCATGGTCTTTTTCACGGCAGAAAACGCGATCAAGCTCTGGGCGGTCAAGACGCCCCGCGGCAAGATCGCCTTCTATGTGTTCGACGTCGTGAGCCTGCTCATGATGACGCTCTTTTCCGACGGCGCGCTCATCTCCACGCTCTACATCATCATCCTCTCCGAGTTCTATCTCGGGCAGGAGAAGCTCGGGGGGAGCATCGCGATGGGCGCCTCGTGCATCGTGGTCCTGCTCATCACCTTCGCCGTCACGAACACGTTGCAGGGCATCAACTTCAACGTGATCTCGCTCGTCTCGAGCATGTTCAACGATCTCATCCTCATCGTTCTGCACTTCCTCGTGCTCAACTTCACGATCCAGATCTACCGCAAAAACGTGGAGGCGGATAAGACGCTCACCGAGCTCCACGAGGCGAACGAAAAATTGCAGGCGGCCAACCGCGAATTGCAGGAGATCACCATGCTCGAGGAGCGCCAGCGCATCGCGAAGGACATCCACGATACCGCCGGGCACTCCATCACGACCGTCATCATGCAGACGGAGGCGGCCAAGCTCGTCATCGATACCGATCCCGAGGAGGCAAAGCGCAAGATCTCGGCGGCGAATCTGCAGGCCAAGCACGCGCTCGATGAACTTCGGGAGAGCGTCCACCTGCTCTCGGGCACGCAGGCGCAGCCCACGCTCAAGGCGCAGCTCATGGAGATCGTGCACGATTCGACCGACGGCACGGGCGTCGCCATCCGCGCCGACATCGCCGAACTCTCCCTGTGCGACGCCAAGCGGCGCTTCCTCGTCAACAGTCTGCGGGAGGGCATCTCCAACGGTCTGCGCCACGGGAACGCCACCGCGTTCTACTTCGAATGCAAAGAAGTGGGGGGACGTGTTGTGGAGTTTTTGCTCTCGGATAACGGCACGGGCATGGAGATTGCCGCGCTCAAAGAGGGCTTCGGGCTCTTCGGGATGCACAAGCGCGCCGAATCGCTCGGCGGGCAAGTCTGGTTCGATACCGAG
Source organism: uncultured Clostridia bacterium (assembly GCA_947624445.1). GTDB lineage: Bacteria > Bacillota > Clostridia > Christensenellales > Borkfalkiaceae > Gallimonas. The sequence goes on from CANQKF010000014.1 coordinate 35,279, forward strand.
CCCGGGGAGGGCTTCGAGATCCATATCACGCTGCCTTTGGACGGCGCAAAAGGAGAATCAGTATGATCAAGGTACTCATCGTGGACGACCAGTCGATCCTCGCCGACGGCATCAAGAGCGTGCTCGCCACCTGCCCCGAGATCGAGGTCGTGGGCGTCGCATACGACGGCTTTTCCGCGCTCGACGCAGTGGACCGCTTTGCGCCCGACGTCGTGCTCATGGATATCCGCATGCCCAACATGAACGGCGTCATCGCCACGCAGGAGATCAAGCGCAAGCGCCCCGAGACCAAGGTGCTCATCCTCACGACCTTCGACGACAGCGATTATATCCTCAACGCCATCAACTACGGCGCGAGCGGGTATCTCTTGAAGGACGTCTCGGCATCCGCCCTCATCGACGCCATCAAGAACGCCAACGAGGGGGATACCATCCTGCCCGCAAAGATCGCAAAGCGCATCGCGGACGCGGCGAAGCTGGTGAGCTCCGACCGCGAGATCAAGCTCAAGAAGCGGTTCGGCTTCTCCGACCGCGAGGTCGAGATCGCCCTCATGATCTACGACGGCTTCACGAACAAGCAGATCGCCTCCGCGCTGAAGCTCTCTGACGGGACCTCCCGCAACTATACCTCGGCGATCTATGAGAAGGTGGGCGCGTCCTCGCGGGGCGAGGCCGTCGGCAAAATGAAAGAGGCGCTCGGCGGTTGAGCGTCTCCCGAAGGCGAAATAAACGACCACAGGTCCCCGCCGAAATTGTAAATATACGAAAAAACGGACGCGGCGCCGCGGGCAATCATTTGCCCGCGGCGCCGCATGTTCTGCCTTACGCGGTGCGCCGCAAATTTGCCCCGCAGGGAGCTTTGCTCTGCGGTCAGTCCTCAAGGCCGAGCAGGTAGTCCGCCGAGACGTCGAGACAGCGGCAGATCAGATACAGCGTATCGAGGCTCGGCATGCTCTTGCCCGCCTTGTAGTCGGAGATGCACTGTTTGGAGACGCCCACCTCCCGCGCGAGTTCGTTTTGACGGATGGCCGCATAATGCAGGCATTCCGTGAATCGTTCTTGAAATTTCGTGAGACTCTTCATAAGAAAATTATATGCAATTTGTACGTTATCACTTGACAAGTAAGTTATTAACGTACTATAATGCAATCAAAAACAAGCAAGAGGTCTCCTTTTGGAGACCTCTTTTGTCCTCTCGATCGTTTCGATCCTCTATTTCGTTGTGCGCACGGGTCGGGTCGGTCATTGGATTATGGGGGTTTCCTTAACCGAATCATCTTACTCTACGCATTGATCGCCTCATTTCACAGGCAAACCGAGATACATGGGGCGGCGATGATTTCCGCTTGTGATTCTTGGGTGGATATCGCAGCACCCTTCTTTGCGTACGTCATCTCCACGCCCATGAAGCTGATCTTCATCACACCGTCTTTTATGGTGCCGTTTGCGATCTCCGTGCCGCCGAAAACCGCTTGATAGAGCGTGATCTTATCACCGTTGAGATGATACGTCCCGTGGTCTGCTCCGTGCGTCCATTTCCCGCCGTCGAGCTGGAAGTAATCATTTTCAAAATACTGCCCGTAGGCATACAAATAGTAAGTGCCGTTGTATCTGTTTGTAAGATAGATCGGCAGTACGATGGCGAGAACAAGGGCTATGACGAGCGAAATGGAAAGAACGATCGCGAGTTTTTTGTTCTTTTTGCTCCGCACAGCCACGGGAATGCCGTTGGCACTCTCATTTCTTGCGGGTGCGGACGTTTCATTGAGCGGATGGCCGCAGTTGTTGCAGAAACGGGCGCCGACGGGAAACTTTGCGCCGCATTGCGGGCAAGATTTCTTTTCTTGCCATTTCTTCCCGCATTCGGGGCAGAAATTTCCCTTGAATTCGGTGTTGCAGTTTGGACATTTGTGCATTACAAGTTTCCTCCAAATTTTTATACCTGATGGCAGACAAAGTGTGACAACGCCATAGAGTAGGAACACGATCGAGAATATGAGCAACAACACGGATCCTGCGCCTACCTGCAAAAATCCGTTTCCCTTGTTGATCTGTCCGATGACGACTGCGGAAAGGATCATAAGTACCAGACTTATAATGGTTTCGGCGGCTGTGCAGAAAAAGGGGAGTCTCTCATCCTCCGCGAGCAACGCGAAGAATTGCAGGAGAACAGTCGCCGCAAGCAAGCAAAGAAAAATAACGATTGCCAAGGCGCAGCCGGGATCAACGAGAATGGGAGTTTCTCTTTTCTCGGAAAACTGCCGGAGCACAATGTAGAAATTATCGGATTTCAACGTATAGAGAGGCGGAGTATAGACAGGCGCAAGCATAAACAGGAAAAACGAAACAACCATGACTGCAAATACGGCTGTCGTAATGTATTTGCGGAAATTGAACGGTTTCGTATGTCGGAATGCCAAACCGAAGGGGTCGAAGCGCGGATGAAATACAATGATGCCATACGCCGTTCCATTGAGCAGCATGATCCCCGAAAGGATCATTGCGAGGATGGGTGCCGCGCCTGCCACCACCTCGCCACCTATATAGGCGATGCCTGCGATCAGAACGGAGGCCGAGATCAAAGTCGCCAAAGCGCAGAGTGTTCCAAAGAGAACAAACGGCGGAAACAGATCTTTCCTGGTGTTTTTGCGAAAAATACCGATGAGAAGATACGGCCAGGAAATCACGCAAAGGCATGCGAAGAACAGCAGACTGATTGCGCTTCCGCGCAGAGATAGGCCCACATCGGATGTAATTTGGTAAAGGGTCAGGTTGTAGGTCGGCATCTGAACCGCGGGTGCGATCCCAAAGAGAAGAAAGGCGATCGGCGATACAAACAATAGGATCACTGCAACCCATTGCAGATTTATTGCGTATTTCCGTGCGCGCAGTTGCGATTGCAGACGCAGTTCGTCCGCTTTTTCATTTTGTTCCATTTTATCCCTCCCGAAGTTTGTTATGGCAATTATACCATACCGATTGGTATAATGTCAATACTTTTATTCCATTTGGTATAAAATAATTTCATGACGAGCAAATATGCGGTAGCGTTCGCACATAATTTGAAAAGTTTGATTGGGGAAATGTCGCTCAGCGAATTTTCCAGAAGGGTAGGGATCCCGCAGCCGACCATTTCAAGATATTTGCTTTGCCAGCGGGAGATCTCATTGGAAAATTTATGTAAGATCGCGGATTATTTCGACGAGGAGATCGATTACCTCATTGGCAGGAAAACGTGAACGGAGCGCCGAGCGGCTATGGTTCGGCAAATATGAAAGAAGCAAAAAAGGAGCAAGAAAAAAGGAGGCGTGGTGCCTCCTTTTCGATTTGTTTTTTCAGAGCGGCAAATGTTCGGCGCAGGCATACAGGCCTACAAGACGTATAGGTGCAGAGGCGCGGCAGGTGCGCAGGCGCACAGACGTACAGACGTACAAGGCGCACAGGTGCGCAGGCGTGCAAGCGCGGCAGGGGCTCCTGCGGGCACATGCGAATAAAATGCCACAGGGCCCGACTTTTTGCCGAAACCGCACGCTTTTTTCAAAGCCCAAAGCGTTCCGCAGCCGCGATTGGCGGGCATAGTTTCGCGCCCCGCTTCTTTCCCGCATGGCGTGTTTGGCGATGCGCCGAAAAGACGCGCGCCCGATCAGATGCTCTCGAGGTTGATGAGCGAGGAATTTCCGCTCTTGCCGTTGGGCGTCCCGCCCGTGATGACGATGACGTCGCCCTTCTTCACGAGCCCGCTCTCCATGGCGGCGCGCTTTGCGAAGTGGAAGAGGACGTCCACCGAGAAATACTCCTCGGAGAGCACGGGCAGCACCCCCCACGAGAGGGCGAGCTTCCGATAGCTCTTTTCGTTCGTCGTCATGCCGATGATGTCGATGTTGGGGCGGAAGCGGGAGACCATCTTGGCCGTGCCGCCCGTCCGCGTGCAGACGACGATCGCCTTGGCCTTCACGTCGTGCGCCAAAAGGCACGCCGAGTGGGAGAGGGCGTCCGAGAGGCCGCGGATGAGGTAATCTTTATCCTCGACGTATTGGATGTACTCCGTCTTTTGTTCGGCCTGTTCGGCGATGCGCGCCATTGCCTTCACGGCGAGCACGGGGTATTCGCCCGCCGCCGTCTCCCCCGAGAGCATGATGGCGGAAGAGCCGTCGTATACGGCGTTGGCGACGTCGGAGATCTCGGCACGGGTGGGACGGGGCTGATGGATCATGCTCTCGAGCATTTCCGTCGCCGTGATGCACCGCTTGCCCGCCTTGCGGCAGGCGGTGATGATGGACTTCTGGATATCGGGCAGTTCCTCGTAGGGGATCTCCACGCCCATGTCGCCGCGGCCGATCATGATGCCGTCGGAGACCTGCAGGATCTCTTCGAGATTGTTGACGCCCGCGCGGTTCTCGATCTTCGCGATGAGGTCGATGTCCGTCGAACCGTGCTCGTGGAGGAAGTTCCTGACGTCGATGATGTCCTGCGCCTTGGAGACGAAGGAGCACGCCACGAAGTCTACCCCGTGTTCGATGCCGAAGAGGAGGTCGGATTTATCCTGTTCGGAGAGGTAGACGAGGTTGAGCTGCTTCTCGGGGAAGAACATCGATTTGCGGTTGGAGAGCTCGCCGCCGATCACGACCTTGCAGCGTACCTCGGGCTTCTTCACTTCGACGACTTCGAACACCATGAGCCCGTTGTTGAGAAGGATCTTGTCGCCCGGGAGCATCTCTTCGCAGATGTTCTTATAGGAGACGGCGACGCGGGTCTCGTCGCCCTCGATCTCCTCGGTCGTGAAGGCGAAGCTGTCGCCCGCCTTCAAGAGGACCTTCCCCTCCTTGAAGGTGCGGATGCGGAACTCCGGCCCCTTGGTATCGAGCAGGATGGGCAGCGGAATGTTTTTCTCCGCGCGCACCTTTTTGATGACGGCGATCTTCTTCGCGTGGTCCTCATGCGTCCCGTGCGAGAAGTTGATGCGGGCGACGTTCATGCCCGCGTCCGCCATCGCGGCGATGATCTCCTCGGTCTCCGATGCGGGACCGAGCGTGCAGACAATCTTGGTCTTTTTCATACCTTTCCCCCCAGAATGCTGTGTTTGGAAATATTTTATCATAATTCCCGAAAAATACAAGTACTTTTCCGAAATTTGTGCTATAATACTTTCGATCCGAGCGGACTGCGCGGTCGCGGCGCAAGATTTGCGATGAGGAAAGTCCGGGCATCACAGGGCAGGACGCCTGATAACGTCAGGTGGGGGCGACCCCAAGGAAAGTGCAACAGAAATAGACCGCCGATCAAACAATTCCCAAACAGCGCGGTTGCGGTTTTTGCTCGCAAAGACCGCATAACGGTTTCAGGAGACCCGAAAGGGCTTTCCAAAAGACCCGCGTGGAAATGTTTGAGCGGCAAGGGTGGAAAGGCGAGGCAAGAGCTCACCGACGGGACGGTAACGCCCCGTGCCATGTAAACCCCGTCCGATGCAAGTTTGGGGCTTCTTCACATA
>CANQKF010000015.1 GCA_947624445.1 uncultured Clostridia bacterium
GAAACGAGATTCGAACCCGCGACATCCACCTTGGCAAGGTGGCGCTCTACCACTGAGCTATTCCCGCATAAAAAGCTTTCCGCACTGTATTGGTGGAAGTTATAGGGATCGAACCTATGACCCCTTGCTTGTAAGGCAAGTGCTCTCCCGGCTGAGCTAAACTTCCGATTGCTTGATAAATATACCACAATCACGGCGAGATTGCAAGCGTTTTTCTTCGGAAAACGCAAATTTTTTATTTTTTTTACAGATCGCGGTCGGCAGAGCGGCACAGCGCACGGCATTCGCGCTTCTTTGCGCTGTTCCGACGCGGGCAAAACCCGCGGATTTCGGTTGACAACGCGGGTGCGTCGTGCTACGAAGCGCGGCACCGCCCCGACCGAAATTTCTTTTGTTTCTACTAAAGTCCGCACGAGCGCGTAGCGCGAAATAAGAATCCCGAAGTACGAAGTCCGTTTTCCAACATCGACCAGCGGGATTCTTCGGGGGCTACGCCCCCTCTGAATGACGTGTTTGCCCTCTCGGGGTCTTTCCCCCCATCCGTCACGGCTGCGCCGTGCCACCCTCCCCCCAGTGTGGGTAGGGCTTGGGGTTCCCCCCTCCGTTACCGTTAAACTGCAAAGTTGCAAGTAAGACAAGGAATGCGAGGCTTTTCGACGGGAGTGTACTTTGCCGTACACGACCGCCCCGAGCGCAGCTTCTATTTGTGCACAAGCTCGGCACGAGCCGTAGGCGAAGTAGTAAAACGCAGCATGACGATGTATTGCGCCGCTTATCCGCAGTTCGCCCGTACGCAGTCCAGACAAAAAAACACCCACGGGGGGTGCCTTTTTTCAAATATACGCATTCTCGAAATACTCCAGCTCCCCCTCCCACACCGACGCAACATCGAATCGAACGGGGATCTCCCGCTTCATCGCGGAACAGTAGTAGAGCGCGATGCGGCGGTACCTATGTTGTTTTTCGCGGTCCACCGCCTCCGCGGGCAACCCGAAAGCGTCGCTCTCACGCGTCTTGACTTCCACGAAACAGGTGTAGCCGTCGGGGCTGAGCGCCACGATGTCCGCCTCGCCGAAGGGCGTCGTGTAGTTGCGCGCGAGGAGCTTATAGCCGTGCTTTTTGAGGTATTTCGCGGTCAGGGCCTCTCCCTTCCGTCCCAGAATTTTTTTACGAAGGTCCTGCGGTGAATTCTGCATATTCCATACTCCCGGATCGCCGCGATATGCTCGGCGGTCCCGTAGCCGACGTTGCGGCAGAAGCCGTATTCGGGAAATTCGGCGTCGTAGCGGCACATGAGCTCGTCGCGGTAGACCTTGGCGAGGATACTTGCCGCGCCGATGCTGTAAACGAGGGCGTCCCCCTTCACGATGCTCCGCTGGGGCAGAGCGAGATCGAGGGTCATGTTGCCGTCCGTGAGCACGAAATCGGCGATCGGCAGCCCCTCCACCGCCCGTTTCATCCCGAGGCGGGTCGCCTGCAAAATGTTGATCTCGTCGATCGTCTGCGCGTCGATCTCGACGATCTTATAGGCACGGGCAACTTCGCGGATGCGGGCGGCGAGCATCTCCCGCTTCTTTTTGGAGAGCTTTTTGGAGTCGTCCACCCCCGCGATGCGGAGCGTCTCCTCGCGCGGAAGCACGACGGCCGCACACACGACGGGACCCGCCAAAGGGCCCCTTCCGACCTCGTCCACACCCGCGACGGCGGTGTATCCCCGCGCGAAATATTCGTTCTCGTAGGTCAAAAGATCCACAGCGTCCCCCCCTCAAATGAGCCCGACGGCGCGAAGATCGTCCTCGCCGTCGAAGGACACCCGCCCGAGCTTTCCCTTGCGGAGATCGTCGAGCACCGCCCGCTCGCCGCGCTCGTAGTCGTAGCCGCCCCGCGTGAGGAAGCCGCGCTTCTTGCAGACGGCGTCCAAGAGCTCCAACGGGGTCCCCTCCGCGGTGCCGTAGCGCGAAACAAGCGCCATGGGGTAGTTCTTTTGCATGGTCTCGAGGAGGAGTAGGGCGATCTCGTCGAGGGCGAGGATCTCATCGTTGAGGCTTCCGACGAAGGCGAGCCGCGCGGCGAGGTCCTGCCGTTCGCATGCGGGCGGCATCGTGCCGGGCGTATCGAGAAGATCGAAGTCCCCGCACGCGACCCACTGCTTCGCGCGGGTCACGCCCGCCTTATCGCCGACCTGCGCTTTGCGGCTGCCCGCGAGCAGGTTGATGAGCGTGCTCTTGCCCGTGTTGGGGATGCCCGCGATCATGAAACGTACCCTGCCCGCGATCCCCTTCGCGCGATTGCGGGCGATGCGCTCCGCCGCGACCTCCGCCATGGCGCTCTTCAACGGGCGGACGAAGGCAGGCGTCGCCGAGACCGAGATCGCGGCCCTTCCCGCGGCACGGAGCAGCGCAGCGTCCTCCCTCCTTCCGTCGGCAAGATCGCTCTTGTTGAGCACGAAGAGCACGGGTTTTTGCCCCGCGAGCGCAAGCAGGCGGGGATTATAGCTCGCGGCGGGACAGCGGGCGTCGAGCACGAACACGACCGCGTCGCATAGCTTGAGATTTTCCTCCATCATGCGCATGGCCTTCGCCATGTGCCCGGGATACCATTGAATTACTTTCATAGGATATATGTTCACGAAATTTCTTGTTCCAAGAAATTTCCGTGAGGGATTAATTTAGAACATTTCTCAATTTTATCGACCACATACCTCGACGTTTTCACGGACAACAAGCGCATGAATGCGCAAATGGAGGCGCGCAGCGCAAAAGCGTGGTTTTGCTCGCGCAAGGGAGTTTGAGAGTTCACGAAATTTCTTGTTCCAAGAAATTTCCGTGAGGGGTTAATTTACTACATTCCCCCACTATTTCGGCCACATACCCCGCTGTTCTCAAAGACAACAAGCGCATGAATGCGCAAATTGGGGCGCGCACGGCGGAAGTGAATTCCGCCTAACGCAAAAAGAGTAAGTTCACGAAATTTCTCGTGCCGAGAAATTTCCGTGAGGGGTTAAATTAGAACATTTCTCGATTTTATCGGCCACATACCCCGACGTTCTCAAAGACAACAAGCGCATGAATGCGCAAATGGGGTGAAAAACCCAAAAGTGTGATTTTTGGTTTTTCCGTGATTGGGAAAGCGGGTCCCCCCGTCATCCTGAACGAACGCGCCCCGCGCGAGGCTCTTTGTTTTCCTGTCATCCTGAACGAAAGTGAAGGATCCCGAGGTACGGAGTTCGCTTTCCAACATCGACCAACGGGATTCTTCGGGGGCTGCGCCCCCTCTGAATGACAAGTAAAACAGGGCTCCCTCTGAATGACACGGTGCCCATTGCGGGTTCCGCCGTCCCTGCCCCCCACCACCGCTTTGCGGAGCCTCCCTCCGATGGGGGTAGGCCTTGGGGCGGAGCATTCCCCCCTTTCAGGGAATAACATCCCCTCACCGCCTACGGCGGAGCTCCCTCTCAAGAAGGCACCAAGGGGCGGGGGCGTATATCATTTTAACAGGTCGGGGCGGTTCTTGCGGGTGACGGCGAGCGCCTGCTCGTGCCGCCACTTGTCGATCTCGGCGTGGTTGCCGCTCCGCAAAATTTCGGGCACCGTGCGACCTCTGTACTCCACGGGCCGCGTGTATTGCGGGTACTCCAAAAGCCCCTCGGAAAAGCTCTCATCGACGAGCGAAGCGGGCGAAAGCACCCCGTCGATATACCGCGCCACGCAGTCGGTGAGCACCATGGCGGGAAGCTCCCCGCCCGTAAGCACATAGTCGCCAATCGAGAGCTCTTCGTCGATGAAGAGGTCGATCGCGCGCTGGTCGACGCCCTCGTAGTGTCCGCAGAGAAGCACGAGGGACTCCTCCCCGGCAAGGGCGATGACGTGCGTCTGATCGAGCCGCCGCCCCTTGGGCGAGAGATAGATCCTGCGGGCCCTGTGGTCGGGATCGACCGCCTCGATCGCGCTCCCGATGGGCTGCGCCATCATGACCATGCCCGCGCCGCCGCCGAAGGGATAGTCGTCGCACTTCTTGTGCTTATCCTCGGTGTAATCGCGCAGATCCACGACCTCGAGCTCGAATTTGCCCGCCTTTTGCGCGCGGCCCATGATGCTCGCTTCGAGCGCCGTAAACATTTCGGGAAAGAGCGTGAGCACTGTGATCTTCATGACTTGTTTTCCTTGACGACGAACAAAAAACTGCAGATTGCGACCGCGACCGTCGCGGCCGAGACCCCCGCAAGCGAGCACCCGACCCCCAACAGGTTCGTCGAGGCTTCGTGCAACAGAAACAGCACCTCGAACGCGGTCAAAAACACGGACGCGGCCGCCGCATACGCGATGAGCAGGGCCGCCGCTGCCCTTCTCTTCTTTTTTACGGCAAACACGATCGCCGTCACGATGAAAAAGAGCGCGGGCCCGAGCACCAAAGAGAAGCCGATAAGTTCAATAAAATACGGCCAATCTGCGACGAAGGCAAGCGTCCGCGCGCTTGCGAACAGGGCGGCGCCCCCCAAAGCGAGCGCGAAGATGAGCATCAGGACCAATGTGACGGAGAGCGCCACGCCGCAGAGTTCTGCCGCGGAGCGCGCGCTTTGCACGGCGTGCGAGACGCCGAAGCGGTACAAGACGATCAAGCAGGCAACGCAGACCGCGCCGTAAAAGACGATCGCCGCGATGAGACCCGTCATCTCGACTTCATTGCGGTCGATCATACGGATGACCCACACGAGAAAGGCCGCAAGCGGGATCGCGGCCGCGATCCAGAAGAGCCGTTTTCCGAGATCGCCCAAACTCTTCCCGAAAGCCCTGCCCATACTTCCTCCGTTATGCGATGAGATTGACTTTATTGCGCAAAATGTAGCGCACGATGAAAATGCAGATGACGTCGGTGATGAGCTCCCCCGCAATGTCCAGCCACACGGCGAGATGCTGCACCGCCGCCTCGGGCACCGCGCCGAGGATCGCCGTAGCGACGGGATCGACGATGAGCGCCTCCAAAAAGGCGATCCCGAATACGACCGCGAGCGCGAGCACGAAGCACATCAGCTTGCGGCGGGAGGTGAAGAGCTGCCCCACCGAGAGCATGGCGTAGGCGACCAGCAGAAGGCTCGGCAGCGACAGGGCGGTGGAGATCGCGTTTTCCGCAAAGAGGAGGGGCGCCTCGCGGACGCGCGCGACGAGCTCGGAGAAGAGCTCCCCGAACACGCCCATGAATTCCTGCATCACATTGCTGTGCCAATCGATGATAAAGACGCACAGCGAGGCGGAGCTCACGACGGTGGCGAACAAGATGCCGAGAACGGCCGCGATGAGCTTGGACCAGACGATCTGCATGGGCGTCGCGGGGATGGAGAGCGTCATATAGCCCTCGCCCGTGAACATCGTGCGGTAAAAACGATGGACGCCCAGCCCGAACGCGACCGCGACGAAGGAGAAGATGGCAAAGCCGTAGAAGAGCAGCGAGACGATCTGCAGGAGCGCCATGACATCCGAAGTCTTGCCGTCCGCGGTCGTCGTCGCCATCTGCACTGCGAGAAGGACGCGGCTCAACACCGCGAAGCAGACGACGGCGATCGCGATGCAAAACAGGATGCGGAAGAGCGCCCAAAGTTCGTGTTTCAAGAGTTTCTTTACCATCGGAATTCCTCCCGGAAGAGCTCGTCGAGGCTCTTGCCCGTCTGCTCCTTCACGGCGGCGACATCCTCGTCGAGGACGACCTTGCCGCGGTTCAAAAAGATCGCATGCGTGAGGACGGGTTCGATGTCCGCGATGAGGTGGGTGCAGAGAAAGATCGTCGACCCGGGGGCGCGGTTGGTCATCACCGTCTCGAGAATGAAGTCGCGCGCGGCGGGATCGACGCCCGCGATGGGCTCGTCGAGGATATACAGCCGCGCATCCCGCGCCATCGTGAGGATGAGCGCGAGCTTTTCCTTGGTCCCCTTGGAGAGGGACTTGATCCTGTGCTTGAGGTCGATGCCCAGCCGCGCGAGCATGCCCTTGGCGCGGGCTTCGTCGAAATCCGCGAACATATCGCGGCTGAACGCGACCGCCTGCTCGACGCGCATCCACTCGGTGAGGAAGTTCGCGTCGGGGAGATAGGCCGTGATCGCCTTCGTCGCAGGGCAGGGCGCCTTGCCGTCGATGAGGATCCTCCCCTCGGTGGGTTGCAGCATGCCCATGGCGAGCTTGATGAGCGTGCTCTTGCCGCTGCCGTTGGGACCGAGCAACCCCACGACGCCGCCCGCTTCGATCTTCAGATCGACGCCGAGCAGCGCAGGGGATCTTCCGTAGCTCTTATAGAGCTTTTCACATTCAAAGATCGTCGCCACAAAATTCTCCTCCGAGGTCACAGGACCGCGACCTCATAATACCGTTTTTTATCCACCGTGATGCGGCGCGCCGCGAGATCCACGGACAAAACGACGCCCGCCGCCGCGGGAAATAAGATCTCCCGCCCGCAGGATTCCATCGTGTAGATATCCGTGCCCGCCTTCGTCACATCCTTGAGCGTTCCGAGCGTTTCCCCCTCCGCGGTGACGATCTCCGCGCCGAGAAGGTCGGCGATGTAGTAGCTCCCCGCGGGGAGCTCGGGCGCCTCTTCGCGCGGAATCTCGACGGCCTTCCCCCGCAGAAGTTCCGCCGCGTTGCGGTCGGGCACCCCCCGCAGGGCGAGATAGACCATGCCGTCCCCCGTGCGCACCGAGAGCACCTTGTAAGTTTCGCCGCCGATGAGCACGCTTTGGAAGGCGCGGAAGGTCTCCGCGCTGTCGGTAAAAGGTTTCACTTTGAGTTCGCCGCGGATCCCCTGCGGCTTCAAGACCGATCCCACGGTGAGCGTTTTCATGCTTTGCCTCCGAAGAGCGTCTCCGCGACGCGGCGCACCTCTCTTTGCGTCGCCTCGGGCGTGGAGCCGCTCTGCACGACGACGACGTTCTCCGTCGCCTTGAAGCGCTCGAACACCTCGAAATACTTCTCGCGGATGAGCTTCTGCCGCGCGAGGTCCTCGTAGCGCTCCCGCTCCCCGCGCAGCGCGACGCGCGCCATGGCGTCCTCGGGGGAGACGTCGAGATAGATGACGAGATCGGGCCGCAACATCTCCATGGCGGGGCGGTTGAGTTCGACGACCCACTCGAGGGGCACGAAGCCGCCGTTGTAGGCAAAGGAAGAGAAATAATAGCGGTCGCAGAGCACCGTGACGCCCGCTTCGAGCAGCCCCGCCATGCCGTGTTCGGCGTTTTGGATGTGGTCGATGCGGTCCGCCGCAAAGAGCAGGGCGATGACGTGCTCGTCGGCGTCCGTCTTGCCCGCCATGCAGGAGCGGAGCAGCGCGCCGTAGGGCGAAGCCGTCGGCTCGTGCGTGAGGTGGACGGGGCCTCGGGCGGAGAGATATTCGCCCAAAAGTTTCATCTGCGTCGTCTTGCCGCTGCCGTCCGTGCCCTCGAATACGATAAATTTCCCGCGTGCCATGTTCTCTTCTCCAACGAATCGGGGGGCGCGTTTGTCCCGCGGCGCCGCCGGTTCGCAATGTATTCCCCTGTATTATAGCAAACTCCCGCGCCGATGTCAACGCGGGAGCGATGGTTTTGTGCGGTTTTCCTCCGCGGCTCATCCGAGGAGCGCCGCGATCTCCTCCGCCGAAGCCTGCGGGAGCAGCGCCCTCAGGTGGGCAAACATGCGCGCCTTGGAAATTTCGGGCGGCGTGCGGTAGGCGGAAGCAACGAAGTCCGCCCCGAAGAGCGTCTCGGGCGCCGCGTACTCCGCCACGCCCCAGCCATACGGCCTTTGGAAGCGGTCGCGCTCGTATACGAAGTCCGAAACGACGAGATACGTCTGCATCTGGAGGCGGGTGATGACCGTTTCAAAGCCCACATTCCCCCCCTTTTTGTAGTTGCACCGCCGCTTGATCTCCTTGGAGAGCAGCCGCCGCGACGGCGCGCACGACGGCTTGGTCCTTATAGGGCGCGAGCCCTTCATCGCAACGGGCGTCGAAATCGTAGCCGTCCCTGCGGTAATTGAAGAGATCGGGCGCCCATTCCTTGGCGACAAAGCCCGCCTTGCCGCCGAACAGCTTGCCGTAGACGCAGGTCCCCGTGCGGATGACGGGCCCCTTCCACTCCCACGGGCCCTCCCTGTCATCCGCAAACCACAGTTCGGCGGGACAGTGTTCCTCGACCGAAAATCCCGCAATATTCCCGCGGAAAAAGGGCAAAAACCCCACCCCGTGGATCAATTTTACGAGATCTTCCGCACATTCGATTTGTTCCATAATCTCTCTCTTACTTCGCTGAAAATTGTTTCGTCCGCCCCCGATCTTTCGCGAACGACAATGCGATCCGCCTTCCGATCATCGCAAAGCGACATCCTGCAAAGCGAAACATACTTATTCCACGCATTGGCGGCTGTCCTGACCCGATGCGCCCGATTCTTCGTATTCTATCCGGATCAACCGTATCCGGTCCCAAATTTGCTCTAACGTAAATCGTCCCTTTCGCCCCAAGCCGAACAATTTATATGACTCGTTGAATTTTCCGAAAAAACAGACGCGTTCTGTGCCATCCTCCGTCAGTTTGACGTCGATGAAATTGACTGCACGGCCTTTTATACAGTCTCTCCTTCTTTCCATCGAACAACTTTTATAATGCGCATAGTTTTCGACTTGAAATACTATTTTACGGATCGTACCATCGTTCAACTTGTCAATACACTCCCGATACGGCAACGTAGACATCATGACCAAAAATCAAACCATTCCTTATTCTATTTGTGTATTTTAGCACTTTTTTCAAGAAAAATCAAGTGTTCAACAATCTATGGCGGCTGAAAAAACAAAAACCGCGCTTTTTGTTTTTTCTCTCCGATTTGCGCTTTGCGCCGATTGTCCGATGAAACAAATCTGTGTGTGCGGCTGAACGTAAATAAAAACAAACAAGACGTCCGCTCACGAAATTCTTTGCCCTTATTTTATGAAAACAGCGCTCCGTAACGGAGCGCTGTTCGTTCGATAAAGAATTTCGTGGATCCTTCGCCTTACTTCCTCGGATTCTTGATGTTCGCCTGTGCGGCCGCGAGTCTTGCAATGGGAACTCTGAACGGCGAGCAGGAAACATAGGTGAGCCCGATGTTGTGGCAGAACTCGATCGACGAAGGATCGCCGCCGTGCTCGCCGCAGATGCCCGTGTGCAGCTTGCGGTTGGCCTTCTTGCCCTTCTTGGTCGCCATCTCCATGAGTTGGCCGACGCCCGTCGTATCAAGGCGCGCAAACGGATCGCTCTCGTAAATCTTGTTCTTATAGTAGGCGGGGAGGAACTTGCCCGCGTCGTCGCGCGAGAAGCCGAAGGTCATCTGGGTGAGGTCGTTGGTGCCGAAGCAGAAGAAATCGGCCTCCTTCGCGATCGCGTCGGCGGTGAGCGCCGCGCGCGGGATCTCGATCATGGTCCCCACTTCGTACTTGATCTTCTTGTGCTTGGACTTGATGACCTCTTCCGCCGTCTTGACGACGATATCCTTCACGAACTTGAATTCCTTCACTTCGCCCGTGAGCGGGATCATGATCTCGGGCACGACGTTCCAATCCTTGTGGCGCTTCGCGACGGCAATCGCGGCCTTCATGACGGCCTTCGTCTGCATGACGGCGATCTCGGGATAGGTGACGCAGAGACGGCAGCCGCGGTGGCCCATCATCGGGTTGAACTCGTGGAGATCGGAGATGATCTGCTTGATCTGCGCAACCGTCTTGTTCTGTGCCTTGGCGAGGGCGGCGATGTCCTCCTCCTCGGTGGGAACGAACTCGTGGAGCGGCGGATCGAGGAAGCGGATGGTGACGGGCTGGCCGCCGAGCGCCTCGAAGAGACCCTCGAAGTCTGCCTGCTGCATGGGCTCGATCTTGGCGAGCGCAGCCTCGCGCTCTTCCACGGTGTCGGCGCAGATCATTTCGCGGAACGCGCCGATCCTCGCGGGATCGAAGAACATGTGCTCGGTGCGGCAGAGGCCGATGCCCTGCGCGCCGAACGCCGCCGCCTGCTTGGCGTCCTTGGGCGTATCCGCGTTGGTGCGCACGCCGAGCGCCTTGTATTTATCCGCAAGCTCCATGATGCGGCCGAAGTATCCGCTGTTGGGATCGGCGGGAACGGTCGGGATGAGGCAATCGTAGATATTGCCGGTGGAGCCGTCCAAAGAGAGCACGTCGCCCTCCTTATAGGTCTTGCCCTTGAGGGTGAACTGCTTGTTCTCTTCGTCCATCTTGATGTCGCCGCAGCCCGAGACGCAGCAGGTGCCCATGCCGCGCGCGACGACGGCCGCGTGCGAGGTCTGCCCGCCGCGCACCGTGAGGATGCCCTGCGCGAACTTCATGCCTTCGATGTCCTCGGGAGAGGTCTCGAGGCGGACGAGGACGACCTTCTTGCCCGCTTTGCCCGCCTTCACGGCGTCCTCCGCGGTGAACACGATGGTGCCCGCGGCCGCGCCGGGGGAAGCCGCGATGCCCTTGCCGACGACGTTGTTCTTATCGGCCTGCTTGAGGGCGTTGGGATCGAACTGCGGGTGCAGGAGCATGTCGAGCGACTTGGCGTCGATCTGCATGAGGGCTTCCTGCTCCGAGATCATGCCCTCGTCGATGAGGTCGCAGGCGATCTTGATCGCCGCCGCCGCCGTGCGCTTGCCGTTGCGGGTCTGGAGCATGTAGAGCTTCTCGTTCTCGACGGTGAACTCCATATCCTGCATGTCTTTATAGTGGTTCTCGAGGATGGTGCAGACCTCCTGGAACTGCTTGTAGACGTCGGGGAACACCTCTGCCATCTTGGAGATGGGCATGGGGGTGCGGACGCCCGCGACGACGTCCTCGCCCTGCGCGTTGGTGAGGAACTCACCCATGAGCCCTTTCTCGCCCGTGGCGGGATTGCGGGTGAAGGCAACGCCCGTGCCGCAGTTGTCGCCCATGTTGCCGAACGCCATCATCTGGACGTTGACCGCGGTGCCCCACGAATAAGGGATGTCGTGATCCATGCGGTAGACGTTGGCGCGGGGGTTGTCCCACGAACGGAACACGGCCTTGATGGCCTCGAAGAGCTGTTCCTTGGGATCGGAAGGGAAATCCTTGCCGAGCTGGTTCTTGTATTCCTGCTTGAACTGGAAGGCGAGCGCTTTGAGGTCGTCGGCATTCAGCTCGACGTCCTGCTTCACGCCCTTCTTCTCCTTCATCTCGTCGATGAGCTTCTCGAAATATTTCTTGCCGACTTCCATGACGACGTCGGAGAACATCTGGATGAATCTGCGGTAGCAGTCCCACGCCCAGCGGGGGTTATTGGACTTCTTCGCGATGACTTCGACGACCTCTTCGTTGAGCCCGAGGTTGAGAATGGTATCCATCATGCCGGGCATGGAAGCGCGCGCGCCCGAACGGACGGAGACGAGAAGGGGATTCTCCTTGTCGCCGAACTTCTTGCCCGTGATCTTCTCCATCTTGTCGATGTATTCCATGATCTCGGCGCGGATGGATTCGTTGATCTGCCTGCCGTCCTCATAGTACTGCGTGCACGCCTCGGTCGAGATCGTGAAGCCCTGCGGGACGGGAAGCCCGATGTTGGTCATCTCCGCAAGGTTCGCACCCTTGCCGCCGAGCAGTTCGCGCATGTTTGCGTTGCCTTCCGTGAAAAGGTAACAATACTTTTTAGCCATTTTGGATCCTCCTGGTTTTTCTCTTTACACCGAGTGTTATTGTACACTATTTCTTTGGAAAATACAAGCCATTCAAGGCAATTTTCGGAGCTTTTCCCAAAAAAATACGGCGCGGGAGCAAATTTTTCCCCGCATTCCGCACGATATCTTGAATTTCCCCGCCGAACGGCTCCGCGTGCGGCGCGCCCCCTTCCATATAGGGTGCAAAAAGCCGCAAAGCGCCGCGCCCATAAACCCCGCGCCCCCGCACGGCCTTCTCTGCGCCCCGCGGCCAGGGCGGAAGGGCGGGCACGGGCAAAAAAGACAAAATTTCCGCGGATCCGCGCAAAAAGCGCCCGAAGCGCTTCCCTGTCGCCGCATATCATGGACCATAGAACAACGAGGTATTCCATCATGCAACTTTCGGAACTCATCGGCAAACCCGTGCTCACGCCCGCGGGGGAGAGCTACGGCTATGTGATCGGCCTGCGGCTCGAGCAGGGCTACGGAAAGCTCGCCGCGCTCGTCGTGGCGGACGAGGAGGAAGAGGAGTTCTATCTGCCTCTCCGCTTCGTGCACTCCTGCGGCGACGCCGTGATCGCGCGGGGCGGGAGATCGCAGACGCCCGTCGGTCTCCCCTCCCCGATCGGGCGGGAAGTCTTTTCTTCGGCGGGCGTGCGCCTCGGCTACGTCTCCGATCTCATCCTCGGCGGAGAGGGCGGCTTTCTCGTGCTCTCCCCCAAAAAATATGCCACAGTCCCCGTCGATCTGGCGAGTTTCGGGGAGAAGATCATCCTCTATCCCGACCGCGCCGCCAAGGAATCGGCAAGGCGCACTTCGAACCGCACCAAACAAAAACGGGCGCCCGCGCCCGTCCGAAAATCCTCCCAAACGCCGGCCGAAGAAACCAACGAAGCGCAAACCGAGCGGCGTCCCCCGCAAAACGGCGCGTCCGAACCGCTCACGGGGGTCGATCTGCTCGGGAAGCGGGTGCGGCGGGACGTGCGCGACAGGAGCGGCGTCCCCGTCGCGCATGCGGGCGACCGCGTGACGTGCGCCATGCTCTCGGCCGCGCGGCGGAAGAACTGCCTGCTGCGGCTCTATCTCTCCACCCTGACGGGCTGACCGCTCCCCGCCCTGCAAAATCAGTGCGCGCGGCTTTGCGGTCCCCGAAATGTGGTACCCCGTATGTGGATCATTTGCGTTTTTCGGGGGGATGCGCGGCCCGCCGCCTTATAGCTTATATTTTGCCGTGAGTTTGAGCACCGAGGCGAGGCAGTCGTTGAGCATGCGCAGTTCCTCGGACGTCAGCTTTTTCTCGCGGTAGCCCGAGAGCGTGCGGGAGAGCGCCTCCGTCTCCAAACGGTCGGAACTTGCGAGCGGCGCCGTTTTCAGACGGGCGAGCATCTCCTCGGCGTGAGTGAGGCGCATGCCGCATTCCTGCGCGGAGAGCACGGCGGGCTCCTCGAAGCGGCACACTTTGGCGGGCGCCGCGGGCGCGGGTTGCGACCGCAGCGGCTCCCCGCGGAATTTGCGGTAGAGCTTTTCCTCCGCAGAGAGGCGTTCGCGCTTGCGCGGCACGCGGATCAAAAAGAGGGGTGAAAGGAGCCCCGTCCACAGCAGGAGCAATCCCCCGCAGACGAGCGCGGAGCGCGCGTCCGCACGGCAGGCGATGAGCACCGCGCCCAAGAGCGTGAGCGCCGCCCCCTCCGCGGGATACAGTTTGCGCATGCCGAGCAGCGTATGCAACACGCAGAGCGCGAGGATGAGGGCGGGAAAAATGCACACGGGGACGAATTCGGGCGTCCGCGCGAGGGCGCCCATGATGGCGGATAAGATCTTCATAGAAAAAACTCCCGTTCAAGGATAGCCGCATTTCGGGCGCGAACGGGAGCGTTTTTTGTCGAACGGAGGAAGATCGCGTCAGATTTCGATCTCCTCGCCGCGGGCGATGTTCAAGACCCGCACGGCGACGTTTTCGGGCGGCACGCGCATGATCTTCGCGACCGTCTTGCGGTAGAGCTTGAGCTGCACGGCGTACTTTTCGCGGATCGCGGCGGCGGGCAGCGCGGAATACTTGTAATCCACCACGGTGTACCGCCCCTCCCCCTCTTCGACGAGCAGGTCGATGGCGCCCTGGTAGATCACCTCGTCGTCTGTCGCTTCGCCGTAGATCTCGGCGAAATCGCGGGCGGGGAAGGAGACGAGGAAGCTCTGTTCGCGGAAGAGCCGCTTGCTCGCGAGCCGCTTGAAATAAGGCAGCGCGAGGATGCGTTCAAGCCGCGCGGGATCGAGCTTTTCGAGCATTTCGGGGGGGAGCATACCCATTTCTTTCATGCGGGCGAGCTCGGCTTCGGCGCTTCCGGAAAAGTCCGCATGCTCCAAAAAGGCGTGGTATGCGGTGCCCGTATCGGGGTCGAACCCGCCCATGAGTTCCCCTCTCTCCTCCGCGGGCCGCGCCTCGTTTTCCCCGCGCGCGGGAAGATGCGCCTGCAACCGCATGAGCCCCGTCGCCGAGTTCTTGACGGGGATCTGCGTGCTCGCGGGGAAGGCATAGGGCGTGCGCGCCCCCTCGATCGCCGCGATGTGCGCCGCGTCGCTGCGGTAGACGAGCCCCTCCGCGGGCGGCGCCTCTTCCGCCTCCTCCTCGAAGGCGACGTACTCCTCCAAGCGGTCGCGGGGCAGAAAATCGGAGAATTTGCACGCCTCCTGCGGGCGGTAGACGCCCGACGCCTTGAAGATCATGTGCAGACGGGAACAGGCGCGCGTCATGGCGACATACAGCACGTTGCGCTCCCCCTCGATCTGCTCCCGCTTCATGTACTGCGCCGCGGCGAGGCGCAACACGGTATCGCGGTAGGTGTGCCTTTCGAGGTCGTGATAGCGGGGCGCGCAGCCGAAGCGGTCGGTGTACATGAGGTCGTCGCGGTCGACGCCGTGGAACTCGAGATCGAGCTCGGTGAGGATGACGACGGGGAACTCCAGCCCCTTCGCGGTGTGCATCGTCATCACCTTTACGGCGTTCTCGCCGCCGCTCTCGGAGAGGGAGATCTCGCCGCCGCAGTCCTCGAGACGGCGCAAAAAATCATGGACGTCCCCGCTCGTTTCGCTCTCGGCGACCAGCCGCCGCACCCGCGCGAGCGCACTCCGCCCGCCCTTTGCCGCGATCTGCGCCTCCAATCCCTCGGCGAGCAACAGGCAGAGCATCTCCGAAGCGGGGCGCACCCGCGCAAGGTCGCGATAGCGCGCCGCCGCCAGAAGAAAGCGGTCGATCCTTTGGGCGAGCGCATCCCCGCGCGCCCTGTATGCCGCGCATGCGGCGCGGAAGCTCGTCTCCTGCGTCCCCAAACGGATCGCGGCGAGGTCGTCCTCGGTGAACCCGCCGATCGCGGAGAGCATCGCCGAGGCCATGGGGATATCCTGCTCGGAATTATCGAGATAGGAGAGCCAATCGAGGAGCATGCGCACCTCGAAATAATCGCAGACGTTGACTTCCGCCGTCGCCGAAACGGGGATGCCGCGCCTGCCGAGTTCGTAGACGATCGGCCCCGCCGACTTGGTATTTTTGCGCACGAGCACAGCGATGTCGCCGTAGCGGACGGGGCGCTCCTTGCCGTCCTCGACGACCGTCCGCCCCAGCGTCTCCCTTCTGCCGCACTCCGCCTCGACGATCGCGGCGACCTTCCGCGCGATGGGATCGGGATCCGCATGCTCCTGCGCCGCGGCGACCGAGTACACCCCCCGCGCGCGCTTTTCCTTCGCCGCTGCGGGAAGCAGGTGGACGCGCACCTCCCCTTCCTCGGCGACGCTGCCCCGCACGGGCGTGTAGGCGGCGCCGAGCAGGGCGGAAAAGACGCGGTTGACCGCCTCGAGGATACGCCTTGCCGAGCGGAAGTTGGTATCGAGCGGAAGGGCCGAAAATCCATCCACGCCCCCCGCCTTTTTCAGGAAATATTCGGTCTTGCTGCCGCGGAACCCGTAGATCGCCTGCTTGGCGTCGCCGACGAGAAACACGTCCTCCCCGGCGAGCTCGTTGAGGATGCGCTCCTGCATGGGGTTGACGTCCTGGTATTCGTCGACGAAGATATACTTATATTTGCTGCGGATGGCGCGGCGCCCCTCCTCCGTCTTGAGCACCTCGAGCGCGAGATGTTCGAGATCGCCGTAGTCGAGCACGCCCGCCTCCCGCTTGACTTCGGAAAATGCGGCGTCGTAGGCGAGCGTGAGCTTTGCGAGCGCGCGCCCGAGCCGCTCCGCCGCGGCGCAGTCGTTCCGCTCGGTCGCCTCGTCGGCAAGCCCCGCGAGCAATTCCCGCTGCTTCTTCGCCCATGCCGCGGTCTCCTGCAACGCGGTGAGCACGCGGTAATTCTCGGCGTCCTTCTTGCTGCGGGTGGGGCTGCGGGGGATCGCAACGCGGCCCGCTTCGCGCATGACGAAGAGATCGCCGTCCGCGAGATAAGCGACGGTCTCGAGCAGCGCCCCGTAGTACGCCTGCCCCGCGGGGACATGCCGCGCGACGTCCTCCCCGAGCGCTTTGAGTTCCGAGAGCGCACGGCGCGCAGCTGGGGCGATGAGATCGGCGAGATAGCGCACCGCGTCGTCGAAAAGGTCACCCCCCTCTGCCGTTTTTTCGAGCCAAGCGCGGTAATCGGGCGCAAGGCGCGCCTTGGCATAGAGCTGCAACACGTTCTTTTTGAGACGGGCGTCCTTCTTCTTGCGGAAGTAGACGGCGAGCAGTTCCTCAAGCTCGCCCGAAGCATACGCCTCTTCGAACACCCGATCCATGGCGCGCGCGGAGAGCGCGAGGCATTCGGCGTCCTCCTCCCCCACGATGCGGAAGGCGGGATCGACGCCGACGAGGTAGAAATACGTGCGGATGATCCGCCCGCAGAGGGAATGGATGGTGCAGATATCGGCCGCGGGAAGCGCGTCGAGCGCGCGGCGCAAATTGCCGTCCTCCGCCATCTCCTCAAGCAGGGCGCGGCGGATCCTGTCGCGCATCTGTGCCGCCGCCTTGCTCGTGAAGGTGACGGCGAGCATATCTTCGATGCGCTCCCCCTGCATCAGCAGCGCGAGGAAACGGCAGACCATGACGTACGTCTTTCCGCTCCCCGCCGCTGCGGAGACGATCACTTTTCCGCGCGCTTCGATCGCGGCGCGCTGTTCGGGCGTGGGCTCACGCATCTTTCCCCTCCTTCCCCGCAACGATCTGCGCGATCTCCTTGCAAGTGACGCTCTTTTCCGCACGGGGCGTGCCCGAAAATCCACACATGCCCTTGAGATCGCAGTATCCGCAGACCTTTTCGTAGGGCGCGGGACGGATGTTCCCGCCGCGCATCTCTTCCTCCGCGCCGCGGGCGACGAGCAGCCCGTAGTCGAGGAAGCGCGCGAACGTCTCCCCGTCCATGCCATGATCGAGATCCTTGTCCGCGCGGAAATATTCGCTCTCCGCGGGGGCATGCGCGGTGTCCATGCGCTCGATGACGCCCGCATCCTTGCAGTAGAAGCCCGTCATGCTGAAGCGCTTCTCCCCCTCCTTGGTGAACTCGTCCGCGGCGGGGAAGTAGAAGGCGCCCGCGGGCGTCTCCCCCTCCGAAGCCGCCTTGAGATAGAGCTCGAGCTGGAGCTTCCGCCCCGTGTAGTAGGCCTCCGCCTTCGCCTCGATGGTGCCCGTCTTGTAGTCGATCACGCGCACCATCCCCTCGGATTCGTCGACGCGGTCGGCCTTGCCCGCAAGGTTCAAAGCGTCGATCGAGATCGCCATCTCGGGGCTTCTGACGCGGTACGCCGAGCCCGCAAGCTGACGGAACGCCGCGACGGTGACCGAAGTCGCCTCGGCGACGAGCCGCGCGCCCGAATAACTGCCCGCGGCGGTATCCGAAAGCGCGGAAAAGCGGGGGGACGTGAGTAATTTTTTGGCCTCCTCGCTCGCACGCGCGGCGCATTCCGCTTCATCGCGGAGCGCCGAAAATTCCCGCGTAACGCGCTCGAGGACCGTATGCACAAAGACGCCCGCGTCGACGGCGCCGAGCGGGGTGCGCTCCTCCTTTTCTTCGAGGCGCAGACCGCGCAACGCAAAGCATTTATAGGGGCACTCGAAGTACGTCTCGAGCAGGGTGGGCGAGAACCGCTGCGGGTACAGCCGCCCCGCACGCTCCCCGCGCTTTTCCCCCGCGCGCAGCGTCTCGGGATCCGCGTCCCGCGCGAGCACGTCGCGGAGCGAAGAGTAGCGGGCGATCTGCTCGGCGTCCGCGGCGTCCTCCGTCATCCCGAAATATTTGAGCAGGGCGGGCGCGGCTTCGGCGCAGTCGTAGGGGTAGACCTCGGGCGTCGGCAGGAGCCCGAACATCTTTTCGAGGTAGAAAACCGCCTCGCTGCGCGTCGTCTCGCTGCCCGAAAGCCGCTTGGGACAGCTGCAATAGAGCGCCTCCGAAAAGGAAGCGAGGTTGCGCGCGAACACTTCGCGGAAGCGCGCGTTGACGACGGCGATCGCGGGCTCGATCTCCATGGAGAGGTCTTTGAGCCGCACGATCTCGCCATCGGTGATGACGGCGGTATCCTGGGAGACGCGGGGCAGCCCCTCGGAGAGCCCCGCGAGAAAGAGCACGGGCGCGCGCAGGAGCCTGCTCTCCGTGGCGTCGCCGAGAAAGACGGCGTCCGCGCGCTGGGGAAGCACCGAGACCCCCCGCGCCTCCAGCCCGCTGCGCAGGAGCACGGCGAATTCCCGTGCCGAAAAGGTGCGGTCCCCCACGACGTTCTCGGTCTCCGCGAGGATCTCGAAGAGGGGCGCGATGTTCAGGAACGGGCGATCCTCCGCGGGGAGACGGGCGGAGAGCTCCTCGGTGACGCGCTCCCCCTCCACCGTCTCGTAGAGTTTTCGGATCCCCGCCGCGTGCGAACGCCCCGTGCCGTTGCGCGAAAAACAGCCGAGGATCGCGAGCATCCGCGCGCGGGCCTCGTTCAGCGCCGCCTCGTCGGGCACGCCTTCACGGATCTCCCGCATGACCGCGCCGCGATAGGCGCCGTTGCGCAAAAGATAGTTGCGGTACTTCTCCCCGTCGCCGAAATAGACGGAGGCGGCGAGCGTCTCCGCCTGGTCGGGCAGGACGCCGCAGTCCACCGCATAGAGCGCGGTGAGCGCAAAGGTGCAGAAGGGATGGGCAAGCAGACTGCGTTTGCGGTCGGCATAGTAGGGGATCTTGTAGGCCTCGAACGCCTTTGCCGCGGCGAGGAAATAGCTCTCCCCGCCCACGAGCACGGCGATATCGCGGAAGCGCTTTCCCTCCGCGGTCAGCTTGCGGATGCGGGCGGCGATGTCGTTCATCTCCTCGGTCTCGTCGCCGTATTCCGCGAAATAAATACCACGTGCCCCGACTTTTCCCGCTCGGACGCCCGCCGCGGAGAAGATCCCCTCGCGGATGCGCCGCGCGTCGCCCGCGTCCGAAGCGGGCAGGGCGACGACCGTGGAAGGGTCCCCGAGGTCTTTGAGCACGCTTTGGAAGGCGCGCGCCGCCTCGTGGGTGCAATAGGGCGCCTTGTCGCCGAGGAAGATGCCCGTCACCGATCTTGCGTGCATCGCCGCCGCGCGAATGCACTCCCGCGCCTGCCGCGTGAAGGCGTCGTACGCAAAAAACACGATATGTACCCCCCCGATCTCCTCGTCCGCAAGGCGTGCGGGCAGGAGCGCGAGGTAGCCGTTTTCATCGAGCAATCCCCGCGTCTGCAGGAACTCCTCGTATTTTTCAAAGAGAAGCGCGAGATCGGAGAGTTTGCGCGAGAGCACGCCCTCGGTCTCCTCGGCGCTGCGGCGCAGGAGCGCGGCGTCCACGCAGGAGGCGGAGAGCTGGGCGATCGTCTCGTAGACCGCCTGTGCCGCATTGCGCTTGAAACAGCCGAGCCCGTTTTCGCCGAGCAGGGCGGCGATCTCCATGACGGCGCCCTGCTTGGAGAGCATGCCCGAAGCGGCGTCCCTCCGTTCCAGAAAGCGGCGGAACGTCGAGACCTCGGTCAAAAAGCTCCCCCCGCGGGCGGAGACGACCGTCCGCTCGGCGAGCAGCGTGAGCCTGTCCTCGCAAAAGACAAGCGTGCGCTCTCCGCGCTTTTCGTTCGCTTCGACGACGCGTCGGAGCGCCTCTGCGGCGTCGTCCAACGTCGGCGCTTCGTAAAGTTTCGCCATATCCACCTCCGATCGCTTCCATTATAGCATACTTTCGTGCGGATTTCATAAACTTTTTCCGCGCACGGAAGCAATTTATTTTTACAAACCGATAAAATTGTGCTATAATGGGGAAAACTGCGTGAATTGCGGCGTCTGCCGCAGGGAGACACCATGAAATACAAACTTCTCGCGCCCGCCTGCCTCATCGCGGCGACGCTCCTCTTCTCGGCGTGCACCGCCACGCCCACCCTCGAGCTCGCGCCGAATTGGTATAGCAACACCAACATGGGCAGTGCCATCACGGGGACCCGGGAGGATCTCGAATACGTTGTCACGTTTACCCCCGAGGAGACGGACGGCCTTTCCGTCGCCTACGACGAGGGCGTCTACACGACTTCCCTCCGCGACGTGACGAGCACCGCCGATCACCCCATCGAGGGCGTGCGGATCGGCGTGCACTGCTACTATCTGCGCTCCGAGCTGAACATCGTCGGGCGGTACACCCTGAACGGCGCAACGGGCGAAGATTTCTCGGATCGCGTCGTCTCCGAGGTCTGGTTCATGGATACGACCGCCTCGCTCCGCCCCGTTTACAGCAAAAAAACCGTCCACAGTACCTCGCCGAACGTCCTCGCGGCCGAGGTGAAGGACGCGGGTACGCTGTATCACTATACCTACACGGCAAGCTACGACGACGCGCTCAAAACTTCCCACGTCGTCTACGACAACCTGCAGAACGATCAGGCGCCCGAGGAGTGGGACGTCCGTCTCGGCAGCGGGACCTTCCTCGACAACGAGGAGATCCTCTTCGCGCTGCGCGGCTTCCCCATGAAGAGCGCGATCTCCGTGCGCACGGTCAACCCGATCGACCGCTCCTCGGCCTTGCTCATGAGCGACGACGTGCCCACGACGACGGAGCGCACCTTCAAATTCGCCGTCAACGGCGAGGAGCAGGATCGCACCCTCAAGACGGCGACCGTTGCCGTTCATTATAGCGGCACCTTCCGCGGCAGGGAGCAGGAACTCACCTACGCCGCCTGCGTCGACCCCGCGGCGAACACCTACCGCAACATCCTGCTCTCCATGCAGACGTATGGGCTCGAATCGCTCGGCACCTTCAACTATCTCATCAGATCCGCGACGTTCAACACAAAATGATCTGCCCCCGCTTTTGGGAAAACCATGATCCACCCATAGCACGGGTGGATTTTTTTGTCGAAAAAAAGACCTTCGGGGAGCCCGAAGGTCTTTTTTATTCTTATCTTACAGCTCGGCGAAGTATTTGATCGTGCGGACCATCTGCGAGGTGTAGGAGTTCTCGTTGTCGTACCAAGAAACGACCTGCACCTGGTAGGTCTCCTCATCAAGCTGGGTGACCATCGTCTGCGTCGCGTCGAAGAGCGAACCGTAGGTGATGCCGATGACGTCGGAAGAGACGATGGGCTCCTCGGTGTAGCCGAAGGACTTGGAGGCAGCCGCCTTCATCGCGGCGTTGATGCTCGTCTTGGTGACGTCTCTGCCGTGGACGACCGCGACAAGGATGGTCGTGGAGCCGGTGCAGACGGGAACGCGCTGCGCGCTGCCGATGAGCTTGCCGTTGAGCGCGGGGATGACGAGGCCGATCGCCTTCGCGGCGCCCGTCGAATTGGGAACGATGTTGATCGCGGCGGCGCGGGCACGGCGGAGATCGCCCTTGCGGTGCGGCCCGTCGAGGACCATCTGGTCGCCCGTGTAGGCGTGGACGGTCGTCATGATGCCCGAAACGATGGGATACGCGTTGTTGAGCGCGTTCGCCATGGGCGCGAGGCAGTTCGTCGTGCAGCTTGCGGCGGAGATGATGTTGTCGTTCGCGCTCAAAGTCTGCTCATTGACGCCGAACACGATGGTGGGAAGATCGTTGCCCGCGGGCGCGGAGATGACGACCTTTTTGGCGCCCGCATTGATATGCGCCTGCGCCTTCGCCTTGGAGGTGTAGAAGCCCGTGCATTCCAAAACGACGTCTACCCCGAGTTCGCCCCAAGGAAGATTGGCGGCGTCCTTCTCTTCGTAGATCTTGATGGTCTTGCCGTCTACGGTGAGCGTTCTCTCTTCGTCGTTTGCGAACACGGTGTCCGCGAGCGCATATCTGCCCTGCGCGCTGTCGTACTTCAAAAGATGCGCGAGCATCGTGGGGCTCGTAAGGTCGTTAATCGCGACGATCTCATACCCTTCCGCGTTGAACATCTGGCGGAATGCAAGACGGCCGATCCGACCGAATCCGTTGATCGCAACTTTTACGTTTGCCATATTACTGAAATCCTCCGAATATCGATTTAGACGCCTCCGCGTCCTTTTACCGTACTCATTATACCACGCTTTCTCGGCTTCGTCAACGATTTTTCCGAAATTTTCCTTTTCCGTGCGCCTTGCGCCGTTTTCTTTTCCGAATTTTCCGCAATCCTCTTGCATTTTTCCGCGGAAAGATTTATAATTGAAGAAATTCAACCCGGAGGAAAGTTTATGCCTTTAGTCACTACGACCGAAATGTTCAAGAAAGCGTACGCGGGCGGGTATGCCGTCGGTGCGTTCAACGTCAACAATATGGAGATGATCCAGGCGATCGTCGAAGCCGCCAACGAGTGCCGCTCCCCCGTCATCCTGCAAGTCTCCGCGGGTGCGCGCAAATACGCCAACCCCGTGTATCTCCGCCATCTCGTCGCGGCGGCCGCCGAAACTTCGCAGATCCCGATCGCGATGCACCTCGACCACGGCGCAGACTTCGAGATCTGCAAGGACTGCATCGACGTCGGCTTCACCTCCGTCATGATCGACGCCTCCTCCAAGCCCTGGGAAGAGAACATCGCCCTCACGAAGAAGGTCGTCGAATATGCGCACGCGCACGGCGTGGTCGTCGAAGCCGAGCTCGGCAAGCTCGCGGGGATCGAGGACGACGTGCATGTCGCCGCGAGCGACGCGATGTTTACCTCGCCCGACGAAGTGGAGGAGTTCACGCAGCGCACGGGTTGCGATTCGCTCGCGATCGCGATCGGCACCTCCCACGGCGCCTATAAATTCAAGCCCGGCCAGGATCCCAAGCTCCGCATCGATATCCTCGAGGAGATCGGCAAGCGCCTGCCCGGATTCCCCATCGTGCTCCACGGCGCTTCGAGCGTCCCGCAGGACCAGGTGGCGATCGTCAACGAGTTCGGCGGCTCCATGCCCAATGCGATCGGCATCCCCGAGAGCGAACTCCGGAAAGCGGCGAAGCTCGCCGTGTGCAAGATCAACATCGATAGCGATTTGCGCGTGGCCTTCACGGCGGCGGTGCGCAAGCACCTCGCGGAGAATCCTTCCCACTTCGACCCCCGCCAATACCTCGGCGACGCCCGCGCGAACATGAAGGCGATCGTGAAGCACAAGATCTGCGACGTCCTCGGCTCCGCAGACAAAGCGTAACCCGAAAAAAACGACACAGGCCCCCTGCTTTTTCGGCAGGGAGCCTTTTTTTCGGGGAAAACGCTTCCGCGGGAGAAAGCCGCGCCGCGGGAAAAATCCTCGGTTGCGATACCGCCCCGTGCGGAGGCGGTTTTTGCGGTCAAGATACGAAAAAACCACCCACGGGGGTGGCTTTTTTTATTTTTGCTTGTTCATGAAGTTCAGGATCGTTTCGGAATTTCCGAACACGACGAGCTGGTCGCCCCCCTCGAACACGTATTCGCCGTCGAGCGTGTTGATGACCTCGCGGCTCTTTTTGATCGTGAGGATGTTCATGCCGTATTTCTTGCGGGGGTTGATGTCTGCGAGCTTCTTGCCCTTCCACTTGGAGGGGCAGGCGACCTCGAAGATGGAGTGCTCGGAGTCGAGGTCGATGTAATTGATGACGTTGGCGGAATTGAGCCGCACCGCGAGCTTCGCCGCGATATCGATATCGGGGTAGATGACCTCGTCCGCCCCCACGCGGAGCAGGAACTTGCGCTGGATATCGGTGGAGGCCTTGGAGATGACCCGCCGCGCGCCGAGGTCTTTCAGGTTGGAGGTGATCTCGAGCGAAGATTGGAAGTTCTCGCTGATCGCAACGACGCACACATCGAAGGACGGCACGTCCATCGAGCGCAGGTTATCGAGATTCATGCAGTCGGCAATGAGCGCGTTCGTATATTTGGAGGCGAGCGAATTGACGAGATCCTCGTTCTTATCGACGATCATGACCTCATCGCCCATGTTGCAGAGGCGCTCGCCGAGCGTTCTGCCGAATTTCCCCATGCCGATGAGCAGGACAGACTTCATATGTTCTCCTTTGCGGCGGTGCCGCGCATTCGGTTATCCGATGAAAAAGTTATCGACGGGGCGCCGCACTCCCGAAGCCGCGCGGTGCTTGCCGAAGGCGAATCCGAGGGTGAGAATGCCCACCCTGCCCATATACATGAGCAGGATCAGGATGATCTTCGAGGCGACGGAGAGCGTCGGCGTAAAGCCCATGGAGAGCCCCACCGTGCCGAGCGCGGAGACGACTTCGAAGAGCGCCCGCGTGAAGGTATCGTGCCCGCCCGCCGCGCCCGCGGGCTCGATGGTGCAGAGCACGAGCGTGGAGGCGAGGATGAGGAAGAGATACGCCGCAAACACGGCGAGCGCCTGCCCGAGGAGCTGGGCGTCGATCCTGCGCTTGCCGAAGGTGATGTCCCGCCGCCCGAGGAGCGCCGCGATCATGCCCATGAGAAGAACGGTGAACGTCCCCACCTTAATGCCGCCCGCGGTACTGCCCGAGCTTCCGCCGATGAACATCAGAATGATCATGAGCAGCGATCCGCTATCCGAAAGGGTGGAGGGATCGGTCGTATAAAATCCCGCCGTGCGCGCCGTGGTGCTGTTGAAAAATGCGACGAGCAGCCGCTCCCAGAAGTTGTAGCCCGCATAAGACGGATTGTTGCGTTCGAACAGCAAAAACAGCGCCGTGCCGAGCGCGAGCAGCACCGAATTGGCGATCAGAATGACCTTCGTGTAGAACTGCAATTTCTTGAGATTGCCCCGACAATCGACCACATCCCCCCAGATACAGAAGCCGAGGCCCCCGAGGATGATGAGCGCGCAGATCGTGAGCGAGACGAGCGGATCGCCCGCAAACGCCGAGAGAGAGCCCGCGCCCGCCATCTCCGTTCCGCCCATGAGATCGAAGCCCGCGTTGCAGAACGCCGAGACGGCGTGGAACGCCGCATACCAGATCCCCTTCATGCCGAAGGCGGGGATGAAGCGGATGCAGAGGATCGCGGCGCCGAAGGCTTCGAAGAAAAAGGTCCCCACGAAGATGCGCGCGATGAGCCGCTTCACGCGGTCGAACGCGCCGCCGCCGAAGGATTGCAGGATCGCACGCCGCTCGTATTGCCCGAGCCCGCCCTTCACCGCCATGAGGAGGACGGAGACGAACGTCATGAATCCCAGCCCGCCGAGCTGGATGAGCAGAAGGAGCACTGCCTGCCCGAAAATCGTCCAATGCACCCCCGTATCGAAGGGCGTGAGCCCCGTGACGCAGGCGGCGGAGACGGAGGTGAAGAGCGCGTCGAGGTAGTTCGTCCCCCCGTGCGACGAAAACGGCAGAACGAGCAAAACGCTGCCCAACACCACGACCGTGAGATAGCCCAGCGCAAGGTAACTCCAAACGTTCATTCTCGGTTTTATCGTCTTGTATTTCATGCGTTGCAATTCTAACACTTCGGGGCGCGTTTGTCAACTGTTTCGCGGGCCTACGCGAGAGAAACGCGATCGGAGACCGACCGCACAAAGATCCCCTTCTCCTCCCCGTAGGCGACGCAGTCCCGCAAAAACGCGAGGAAGCGCTCGCTCGGGCGGAGTTCGCCGAGCGCGGAGGAGAGCACGGAGACGAGCTCGTCCATATAGAGCGCGACGCGGTCCTCGAGCGCCGCTTTCACGAGCGCGACGATCTCGTAGACGGTGAAATCCTCCTCCGTTCTGCGCACGGGCGGGGTCTCGGTCTCGACGCGGTAGCGCTGGAAGGAGATCGCGCGGGGCGTCTTGTAGAAGTAATCCACCCCCATCGCGCGGTCGCGCAGAAGGGCGCAGGCGTCGATCAGCGCGTCGAGGCGGGCCTCCACCTTGGACCCGCTCTTCACGATGCCGAAGCTCGCGAGGCACCGCTTTTTGAGGAAGGCGCGGGAGATGGGCTCCTCGGCGGCGACGATCTCGCGGATGCGCGCCATGATCGCGGCGTCGTTCTCGCCGCAGGTCACGAAGGAAGCCGTCTCCGTGGCG
Organism: uncultured Clostridia bacterium; assembly: GCA_947624445.1. GTDB lineage: Bacteria > Bacillota > Clostridia > Christensenellales > Borkfalkiaceae > Gallimonas. The sequence continues at coordinate 26,038 of CANQKF010000015.1, forward strand.
CTCTGCGCGATCTTTTTGTAGGGACGGCGATACTTGGAGAGACGGGCGTCACCCCGCTTCTCGGCGCCCGCGAGGCGGTCGAGCACATCCTTGATGCGCTTGATCTCCCGCTTGGGGTTGTTGTAGTAGTTGACGCTGCCCGCGCGGACGATGTTCCAATTCCCCCGCTTCAACGTCTGCACCTGCAAAAGATTGCGGTCCTTCACGGAGAAGCGGTCGTTGCCGTCGCAGAGGATGCCGAGCAGGAAGCGATGTTTGTCCTTGGGGTCGACGACGCCCACGTCGATTTTGAAGTCCGAGGCGCCCACGTCGTAGCGGCAATCGTAGCCGTAGGCGGAGAGCTCGGCGGCGAGGAATTTGCCGATGCCCGCGCCGCGGCGGACGGAATCCGAGCGGACGGCGAGCGTCGTCCTCCCCTTTTCGGCGAATTCGAGGAAGGCCTTGAGCCCCGCAACGCCCTTCGAGGTCGTCTTGGAGAGATCGATCATGCCCGCGGTCATCGTGGAAAAGACGAGCATCTCCTCCCTTGCGCGGGAGACGGCGACGTTGAGCCTCCGCCAGCCGCCCGCCTGGTTCAGGGGACCGAAGTTCAAAGAGAGCTTGCCCGCCTTATCGGGGCCGTAGCACACCGAAAACAGAATGACGTCCCGCTCGTCTCCCTGCACGTTCTCGAGGTTCTTCACGAACAGGGGCTCCTCGCGGTCGTAGGCAGCGCCGTCGAGCTTGCGGCGGAAGAGTTCCTTGGCGAGCAGGCGCTCGATGTCCTCCCGCTGGGCGCTCGAGAAGGTCACGATGCCGATGCTCGCGCGGGAGAGCACGGGATCGGCGAGGCGGCGGACCACCTCGGCGACGAGCGCCTCCGATTCGGCATGGTTGCGCTTGGTGACGCCGCGGTCGTAGACGCCGTCCACGCGGATGAGGCGCACCTTGCTCTCCAAGGCGTCGGGCGAGGGGAAGGTGCAGAGGAGATTGTCGTAGTACATGCTGTTGGAGAAGGCGATGAGGCTCTCGTGCTTGCTCCTGTAATGCCAGCGGAGATGCCGCTCGGGCATGCCGAAGGCGAGGCAGTCGTCGAGCACGCTCTCGAGGTCCTCGTCCTCGAGGTTCTCCTCGTCGACATACGCCGCATGGAAGAAGGCGGTGGGCGGGAGCTGTTTGGGGTCGCCGACGATGACCGCCGCTTTTGCGCGCGCGATGGAGCCGATCGCCTCCGCCGTGGACATCTGGGAGGCCTCGTCGAAGATCACGAGGTCGAAGGCGTCGATCTCGGGTTGGAGGTATTGGGCGACCGTCGCGGGGCTCATGAGCAGGCAGGGGCAGACCGCCTCGGCAAGGTTCGGGATCTCGGCGAGCAGGCCGCGGATGCCCGCGCCGCGGAGATTGGAGCGCGCAAGGCGGGTGAAGGCGGCGAGTTCGAGCGCGAGGTCCCCCTCCTCCCCCTGTTTGGGCAGGCGGGCGATGAGCGTCGCGCGGAGCTTCTCGCGGGTGACCTTGCCGAAGTCCTCCCACGCGAGGCGGAATTTTTCCACCGTCTCCTCGAGGGTGCCCACCGTCATGCGGGAGAGCGCGGGATCGGCGGGGATGTTGATCTCGAGGAAGTTCTTGTAGACGTTCTTCTCGAAGCCCGCGAGGATGTTCTCGGTCTTGAGCCTGCCGCTTTCGAGGGAATCGGTGATGAAGGTGAGCCCGTAGGCGGCGAGCTTTTTCGCCGTCGCGCGGTACATGCACCAGTTGGGAAGCATGTCGATGTTGTCGATGAGCGCGCTCGCCTTCGAAGAGAAGAAATCGAGCACGTCCTCCTCCTTTTGCTTCGCGGGATCGGCGTTCGTCACCGCGAGGAAGCTCTCCTCCGCGGCAAAGAAGCTGTCCGCCGCCTTGAGGAAGCCCTCGAGCACGGGCAGCGTGTAGCCGTTCGCCGCGCGGACGCACATGCCGTTGAAAGCGTCGGGATTGTAATCGAGAAAGACGGACCCCGCGAGCGCGTGCAGCGCATAGAGATCGGCGAGGAATTCCGCCCGCTTCTTAAAGACGATCCGCCCGCCGCGATCGGTAAATTTCGATGACAGGGTGCGGCTTTTCGTCACGCGGCGCATGGCGGCGTCGATCTCCGTGACCGTCTCGAGATACTTGGGGACGTCCTCCTCGGAGAGCTCGTGGAGGCAGACGCGGCCGAGCCGTTTGACGATCGCCTTCGCGGGCTTGAACAGCCGCCAATCCCCGCCCCCCTCGAGGTATTCCCGCACCTTTTCGCAGCCGTCGAGATCGATGAGCGACTTGAAGTGCTTGAAGTAATAGTTGAGGCAGCCGTCGAGACGGCGGTTGGCGTTGTAGAATACGTAGAACTCCTCTTCCCCGGCGCCCGCATAGTATTTGGCGTATTTCCCGTCCTTGAGCCCGCGGGCGAGCTCGACGAACGAGAGGAGCTTCCTGCGCGTGACCGCCGAGACCCTCTGGCGGTAAAATTCGAGCAACAGCGCGAGGAAGGAGCGCAGGTGCTTGATCTCGGCGATGAGCACCTCGGCGGCGCAGAAGATCCTGTCGCGCAGGGCGACGGAATACTCGGTGAGATTGACGTTTTCGAAGGGCGAATTGAACACGCCGCCGCACTCCTTCGCGGCAGCCGCGGCGGAGGCGATCATCGAACGGCATTCCGAGAGCTTCTTCTCGGAGAGCGTATCGTAGAACGAGCTCTCGATATCGAGCACGTCGGGCGCGTTCTTGTTCTCGAGATAGGCGAGGATGGCCTCGTACACCGAGATGCCCAGCCGCCGTTTGCGGTGCAGGGCGCGCATGGGCTCCATGAGCTCGGCGCGCAGCGCCTTGATCTCGTTTGCCCGCTCGCCGAAGGAGACCGCCGTTTCGTTGCCCGCGAGCGCGAGCGTGCTCTCGAGCCGCCGCACGACGTCCGCCTTGTCCGTCTTGCCCGAGTGCAGTTCGAGGCAGAAATCGCCGATGCCGATCGCGTCGAGCCGCTTTTTCACGACGTCGAGCGCCGCGCGCTTTTCCGCGACGAAGAGGACGCGCTTGCCCTGCGCGAGGGCGTTGGCGATCATGTTGGTGATCGTCTGGCTCTTGCCCGTCCCCGGGGGGCCGTGCAGCACGAAGGAAGCCCCCGTGCCCGAGAGTGCAATCGCGTTGTATTGCGAGCTGTCGGCGACGAGCGGAAGCAAAACTTCCTCGGGATCCCCCGCGTCCTCATCGGCCTCCTCCGTCTCGCACCGCTCGGCTCTTCCCGAAAGAAGTGCCGCCACGTTGTTGTTTTTTTCCCATGCGCCGATGTGCGTGCGCAGGTCGTTCCAGAGCAAAAACCGCTGGAAGGAGAACACGGCGAGGTAGGCGTCGTTCACGACGTCCCACCCCTTCATGCCCGCCGTCTCGGCACGCACCATGGCGCAGATCTCGGAGACTTTCAGCGCGGAGACGTCCCCGCCCAGCCCGCGGATATCGATATTGAATTCCTGCTTGAGCGATTCGAGCAGGGTGGCGTTGACGAAGTGCCCCTCCTCGCCCGCGGTGAGCGCGAAGTCCTCGTTGCCCTTCGCCCGCGCCAGCCCCACGGGGACGAGCACGATGGGCGCATAGCGCGCCTTCCCGTCCTCCTTGGAGATATACTTCAAAAAGCCGAGCGCGAGATAGAGGATGCGCGCCCCCGCCTCCTCCGCCGCCTCACGGTTCCTGCGGAGGAGATATGAAGCCGTCTCGGCGAGGAATTTCGCGTCCCCCGAGACGCGCAGGATCCCCTTGGTGAGTTCGAGCGCGGCGAGCTCCCGCCGCTGGGGGGTGAGTTCCCCGCCGAACGCGTCCTGCCGTTCCCCCGCCTTGAGCTTGACTTCCGCGGAGAGCGAACGCAGCAGCGCGTCGGGATCGGAAACCCAAAAATGCAGGGCGTGCTTGCCCGTAAAGCCGAGCAGGGCGTTGCGGGAGGTGAGGTCGAGCAGCCGCCGCTCCCATTGGCGGTTGCGGGGCTGTTTGCCGTCGAGCTTCCAGGCGCCGAAGTCGGGAATGGGCGACGGCGGTGCCTCTGCGGACATCTCGTCGGCGCGGTAGATCTCGTACCCCTTCACGGTCCTCCCGCGGGCGGGGCATGCGCCGATCCCGCCCATGCGGCAACGGGTGACGTCGGTGAAATATTCGAAGGCGTCCGCCTGCAACTTCTGCGCGAAATGGCGCTCGGAAATCGTGAAGCCGACGTTGCGGTCCATAAAGAGGTCGTCCGCGTCGAAGAAGGAGAGGTTGTTGATGCCCTCGGAGAGATAGCGGGAGATGATCTCGGCGTCGTCGAACGAGGGATCGAGGAAGCAGCTGTCGTAGAGCCATACGCCCACGCCGACGGCGCCTCTTCCGACCGCGAGCACGGGATGATAGCCCGCCGTCTCGAGGCAGGCGCAGGCAAAGAGCGCGAGTTGCAAGTGCGTCGCGGCCCGCTCCTTCAGAAGCGACGTTTGGGGGAACGCGCAGACGGGCGCGGAGAGGTCCTCCTCCCGCCCCGCGATGCCGTACCCCTTGATGGCGGCAAAGATCGCCGCAAAGGCGCGGCGCACGGCGTTTTTATCGGCGCCGGCATAGCCGAATTCGGTGCCGTCGCTCCACTTTTTGCGCTGTTTTGCCGCCTCTTGCAGGGTGAGCGCGCACTCGTTGGTGCGGGGACGTACATACGCGGAAAGCCGCTCGGCGTTCCCCGAGAGACCCTCCCAGAAGTCGAACGGAAGCACGGTGACCGCCGCCGTCTGCGCCCCGCACTCCTTGCCCTCGTGCAGGACGCTCACCTTTACCGTGACGACATGGACGGCGTCGCATTCGGCGAGGTAGCGGGGTGAAAAAACGCCCGAAAGCTCGAGCGCGACCGTACTCTCAAAGGGGAGCTCGGCGGAATGTTCGAGAGGCACGATGAGCCCTTCGCCGTCGGAAAGCTGCACCTGCACGGAGAGCTCTTCCTCGAACTTGTTGATGATGCGGATGCGGACGGGCGTATCGAGAAAGTGATCGACGTATCCCACATATCTCGGGAAATCGGGTTCGATGACGATCTTCTCGGCCAGATTTTTTCTTTTTGCTGCCATATGTCCCCCCTCCTTCGCGCAGCACGGGATGATTTTTCCTTTCGCTCTATTATACCACTTTTGGCATAAAAATGCAACATCCGCATGTGATGTTTTCGCGAGACTTTTGCGCGCGGAACCGCCCCGAGAGAGCGCGGCCTTCCCGCCCCGAAATCCTTCTCGGATTGACCCGCATGAACTCCGCAATGCCGTTCCGCCGCTTGGCGACGTTTGCCCGCCGCCGCTGCACGGAGCCGCCGCACAAGGTCCACCACCGGAACCCGCTTTTCGGCGGGGATCTTACGCTTCCCGAAAATTTCTGAAAAATGCTTGCCGTTCCGGCGCGGGCGAAACCCGCGGATTTTGGTTGACAACGCGGGTGCGGCGTGCTATAATGGGTGCAGTAATGAAATCGAGGTAGAAAATTATGATCGAATACTCCATCAGAGGGCTCTCCGCGGACGAGCTCACCTTCAAAGTCAACCGCATCCAGGCGGCGCCCAACACGAAATACGAGATCAAGCCCTTCTTCACCCGCCGCATCCAAACGGCGCAGGAGAATCCCGCGATCAACATCGTCATTCTCGAGTGCAAGATCGAGTCGACGGAGGAGCAACCCAAGCCCTTCGACCTTGTGGCGCGCTTCGTGGGCGTGTTCGAGGTGAAGAACATGGAGACGGCGGAGGACCGCCGCACGTTCGCGATCAACGCGACGGAGACGATGTTCCCCTATCTGCGCGCCTCCGTGACCAACCTCACCGCCGCCGCCCTCGTCAACCCGCTCACGCTCCCCGTCGTTTCGGGCGCGACCCTCTTCCCCGAGGACCGCGGCGAGCAGTACACCATCAAGTTCGACCCGCAGTCCGTGAACTGACTTCCGCATTCGCGCGCGGCGAATGCGCGCTTCGGAACTTACGAGACGCTCTCTTGTAAAACGGGGCGTCTCTTTTCATGCCGTGTGCCCGCCGATTGTTCGGCGGGCACACATTTTCCGTAGGAACAGTTTGCAGCGCAACGGCTTTTTGCGCCGCTCACGGGGCGATCTTCATGAAATAATCCACCACAGTCCCCCACTTTTCCTCTCTGCCTGTCGTCTCGTTCAAAAACTCGTGACGGCTGCCCGCGAAGAGCTTGCACGTCACGTTCCGCATGCCCGCCTTCTCGCGGTAGAACTTCTCGAGCTTCTTCACGCCCTTCCCCATGTCGCCGACGGGATCGTTCTCCCCCGAGACGAGCAGCAGCGGCAGATCCGGATCCAGCCCGCGGATGTACTTCTTCGTGTAGAGACGCTTCAACCCGCGGAAGAAATCCTTGTAGAAGCGGAACGAGCAGGTGAACCCGCAGAAGGGATCCTCGCCGTATGCCGCGTTGTTCTCCCCATCGGCGGAGAGCCAGGCGCCGTCCTCGAATTTCTTGGCGTAGGCGCCGAAGGAGAGCTTCTCGATGAGCTTTGCGGGCTTCTTCTCCCCCTTGAAGGCGCAGCCGAGCGCGGCGACGAAAGCGCCGAGGTAGACCTCGAAATCCTTCTTGTAGTTGCTCCCCGCGATGACGGCGGCGTCGATCTTGTCGCCGTAGCGGGAGATGTAGCTCTGCGTGAGGAAGGAGCCGTAGGAGAAGCCGAAGAGGATGCGCTTGGCCGCGGGATATTTTGCCGCGATGAAATCGGTGATCGCCGCCTCGTCGTCCACGGTGTCGCGGAACATGTCGCCCGCGGCATAGCCCAAACTCTCGGGGTGGGTGTGCCCATGCCCGCGGTGGTCGTCGGCGACGACGGCAAAGCCGTGCCCGTTCAGGAATTTTGCGAATTTTTCATAGCGTCCCGCGTGCTCCGTCATGCCGTGCACGATCTGCACGACGGCACGGGGCGAAGGGATATCCCATGTGTAGAGATAGACGGGCGTCCCATCGAAGCTCTTGAAGATCATAGCTGTCTCCTCCGTTTTTTTCCATTATACCAGCTCCCGCGCAAAAAATCAAGCCCCGATTTTGCCGCACGGCCGCAAGAAAAGATCGCTCACGATTTTTGTGCGGCGCGGCGCTCCCGCGCTTGCAAAAAACGGGAAAGCGTGCTATAATAGGAGCATGATCTGCGATCTTCACACGCACTCCTATTTTTCGCCCGACGGCCACGCCACCCTCGAAGAAATGGTACAGGGTGCCTCGTCTTGCGGGATCGCGTACTACGGCATCACCGAACATTTCGATCTCGACTTCCTCTCGAAGCGGCACTGCGAGGCGGGCGGGCGCGTCTTTTCCACCACTGATCCTGCGCAGTACTTCCCCGCCGCGCGGAAATTGCAGCGTGCGGCCGAAACGCCCGGATTCCACATGTTCGTCGGCGCCGAATTCGGCTTCTGCCCCGACCCCGAGGTCCAGCGCGCGCTCTGCGGGATCGCGGAGCAGTATGCCCCCGATTATATCATCAACAGCGTGCACATCATCGACGGGAACGACGTCTATTTCCACGACTTCTACCGCGGCAAAAACAAAAAAGAAGCATATACGTGCTATCTCAAACGGGTGCTCGAGAGCCTCGGCGCGGACTATCCCTACGAGATCGTCGGGCACGTCGGGTACCCCTCGCGCAACGCCCCCTATCTGCACCGCGCGATGCGCTACCGCGATTTCCCCGAGCTCATCGACGCGATCCTGAACACGATCATCGAAAAGGACAAGATCCTCGAGGTGAACGGCTCGGCGGTGGGTGCGGGCGATTTTCTGCCCGGCACCGATATCCTCGCCCGCTACTATGCGCTCGGCGGACGGAAGATCTCCTACGGCTCGGACGCGCACGGCCCCTCGCGGCTCTGCCAGGGGCGGGAGAAGGCGGTCGCGGCCCTGAAAGAGATCGGGTTCACTCACCTCACGCTCCCCGTTTCCCGCGCGGAATTGCCGCTGTAAGCTCCCGCTTGTGCCTATAAACCTTGTGCATGTTCCACCCGACAATCGGGTGGTTTTTTCTTTTTGACGTCGTTCGGATCGTTTCGGACGGCGGGCTCCGCACTTCGCCTTCGCGTTCGTTCCAAATGACGCTCCCCCTTCTTTCGCGCAAAGAAAAAGGCGCCGCGCAAGAAAAAGCGGGGGGCCTGTATCGTTTTTTGAGGATTTCGGGCTTACGCCCGCGGCGCGGCTGCGCGGAATATCCGCTCAATGCGTTTCTTCGGAGATGAGATCCGCAAGGCGGGCGAACGCGGCGGGCGTGAGCGTTTCGCCCCGTGCGTTTGCAGGGATCTCCGCCGCCCCGAGAAGAGCATGCACCCGTTCACGATCCCACGAAAAGACGGCCATCAGATTGTTTTCGAGGGTCTTTCTGCGGCTCGAAAACGCCGCACGCACGACGGCGCGGTACATCGCCTCGCTCCCGACCGCAACGCCCCCTTCGAAGCGGATGCGGACGACGGCGGAATCGACGTTGGGACGGGGGTAGAAGAGGGTCCGCGGCACCTTGCGGGTGATCTCGCACGTCCCGCGGAGGGCGATCGCGGCGGTGATGGCGCCGTATTCGGGCGTGCCCGCATGCGCCGTAAACCGGGCGGCGACCTCCTCTTGCACCATCACGGTGATCCCACGGCACCGCTTCGCCTCCTCGAGAAAGCGCATGACGACGGGCGTCGTGATGTAGTAGGGCAGATTGGCGACGACGACGTAATCCCCGAGCTCCGCTTCGAGCGCGGGAAGATCTTCTTTCGCGAAGTCGCGGAACACGATCTCCGCATTGGTCACGCCTTGGAGCGTCTCTTCGAGGACGGGCATGAGCGTGCGGTCGATCTCGTAGGCGACGACCCGTGCGGCACGCCCTGCGAGCGCGCGCGTAAGCGCCCCCGCCCCCGCGCCGATCTCGAGGACTGTGGTCGTTTTTTCGACGCCCGCGTCCTCCACGATGGCGCCCAGAAGGTTTGCGTCGGTGAGAAAATTCTGCCCTAACTGCTTCTTGAAGCGAAATTCCATTTTAATTTACGTTATTTACTTATTTTTTGCAACTTTTCGCTTATCATATTCTGCGTTTTATCTACAACTATAACCGTTTCTCTAGCCTCGTCTTCGGTCAATTCCCCGTTCTCTAATATCGTATTTACTAATTGATGTACCATCATGAGCCTATCTTCGATTTCTTCGCCCAAGTCGATATCTTTGTTGTCAGAAAAAGCCACGGCATTTTCATCAAACCACTCGCTTACTGCCTTGATCGAAGTCTTTTCTGCCACATCATCATATTCATATGCATTATTTAGTAAACCCCACAATGATGTTAATTCACCCTGGATATGGGTAAGCTCTTTGATGATTATGTTGTTAGTGTTATCCATTTTTTTCCTCCACGGCGGCATTATCTTCTAACATACGATAAAAAAGTTCTTCATCCGTAATAATTCTGATATGCGCGCCTTCTTCGTTGAGTTTTTTTGCTTCGTTTATTTTTACATTCCCCGGACCCGTGCCCACAATCAAAATGTCCGTACTTCTTGACACGCCTTTCTTTATCGTCGCGCCACGTTTATATAGCTCTGTAACCAATTCGAGACGATTTTTGAACCTGGCAAACTGACCGGAAACAACTACCGTTTTTTGAAAGAAATCCGCATCGCTTTCATCATTGGGGCTGACGGTTGCCGCAATTTCCTTCATGTTGAACTTAAGGCCCGCATATTTATCGCCAACAAAATCCGACCTGCGTTCGTAATTGATTGAACTTGGATTACAAACACTCGGCATCGGAAGATCACCTTCCAAGTGCCCACATATGTAACTAAAGATCCTGAAACAATCTATGGCATCTGACAATGCGTCGTGATTCTTTTCTATCGGAAAACCCAACGCATTGCAAAGTTTTTCCCTGGAAAATTCTCGGTCATGTAAAATATGAAGTTTACCATATAAGTACGATCTTGCTAAACTCATCGTACAATAATAACGTAGCTGTATTTCTTTCTCATAAAGCAAGAGATTTTTTATGATCCACGGGATATCGGCGCTTGCAGCATTGTGTGCAACAAAAGCATAATCTTTATAGCAATCAAATTTATTATCCCACACCTCTCTGAAAGTGGGGGCATTGGCAACCATATCAGGAGTTATTCCATGAATATCTGTATGGTATTTAGAGCCGTTGAATACTCCATATGGTTTAACGTATTCACATATAATATCAACGATTGTGCCGTCGCTGACCACAATCGCGCCGATTTGACAAATATCGTTCTGGTTATTCGCCGTCTCTACATCAACAAAAACAAACTTGCCTTTTAATGATACTTCTTTCCCAACATTTATGTCTACCATATCTCCCCCTCGCCGCTCATGAGATCATCGGGCGGACGCGCAGCGGGATCCCGACGCCTTCCGCGATCTTTCGGCAGGCCGCGACGTTCTCCTCCCCGATGCAGTCGACGACGGAAAACCACGCGTTGAGCCCCTCCCGCTTGCAGGCGCGCGCAAAGGAGAGCATCGCCTCGAAGGCCCCGGGAAGTTGCGGGCGGCAGAGGGCTTCGTATCCCGCCCGATCGGGCATGTTGAGCGAGATGTTCACCCCGTCGATTCTGCCCTTTAAGCGCGGAACGATATCCCCGCCGCAGATGAGGTTCCCCTGCCCGTTGGTGTTGAGGCGTATTTTTATTCCCTCGTTGTTCTCTTTAAGCCATTTTGAAACGGTCATAACGTCGTCAAAC
>CANQKF010000016.1 GCA_947624445.1 uncultured Clostridia bacterium
CAAAAAAGGGACGAAAAAAATCAAAAGGAGAGAACTATGAAACGTAACAACAAAACGCTTGCAAAGATCAAGCGCGGCTTCACACTCGTCGAGCTCGTGATCGTCATCGCGGTCATCGCGATTTTGGCCGCGGTGCTCATTCCGACGTTCATCACCGTCATCGACAGCGCGAACAACAGCGCGGATGTGCAGCTCGTGGCGAACATGAACGCCGTCCTCGCGACCGATTTCGACGCCGATTCCACCGCCACGGCGGAGAACCTGCGCAAACTCATGAAGGACAACGGGATCGACAACTTCGAGACCAAGAAGTCGGACAACGTGATACTTTATGATAAGTCCGCGAAGAAATTCGTGCTCATGAGCGACTTCGAGAAAAAGGTCAAAGCGGCGTCGCTTTCTGCGGCGGGCAAGACGGGCGCGGCGAAGAATCTGGCGGCGAAACCGCTTGCCGAAGAGGGCGGCCTCACGCTCGACGAAAACGCCTATTCTCCCGAGGAAATTTTCGACGGCTACATTATTACGAGCACCGGCGGCAACGATTTTGTCGAAGGGCTTTATAATTTACATAATCTATCTCAAGGGAATGAATTTTGGACGTCGGCAGACGTGAAGAATGTACAAAAACTTTTTAATGGAATGAGCGGCGAGGCGAAAACGGCATTGATGAAAATCGTAAATTCATCATACTATATTGCCGCAGATGGACAGATAGTAAACTTTTGGGTAGATACAACATTAGGGGTTCGTAAATGGTATTCCAATTCGGAGGACACACAAAACGATAAAGATAATCAGCCTGTGAAAACCAGAGTTGTATTCAATGAAGGATTAAAGGATTTTTCCTTAAAAAATCTTATTGACGTTATAGGAGATCAATCCATTCTCGTAGTAATTCCTCAAACCGTTGAACAAATCATTGATATCCCTGAAAATCAAGATCTCGGTATCATGTTATTGGGGAATACTTCTATCATTACCGACGAACAGAAGGCACCTTTATCAAAACTTGGTGTAGAAATTGCCCAAACTTCGCTTTCCGAGGTCAGAGAAGAACTTGTAAAAAGCGGTCCTGTGATTGCGAAGAGTGAATTCTATTTTGGAGAAGAGGACAATTTCGATCAAGGGAAATATAACGATCTTCAAGTTGCATTGGACGATGCCGGGATTTCTTCAAAATATTCGGGATTGGCGCGCTCGGTGATCATAACGCTCAAAAACTATACAATCAATCAAAATATAACCGTGCCGAAAGGCGTCACTTTGGAAATTCCATTCTGTGATCAAAATTCCTCTTCGGATTTCTTGGATAACGATACGTTAAGCGATTTGAGCAAGAATTGCCGACAATATAGCGATGGTACGAAGAATTATTATTGCGGTGAGGGCGCAGGTTATCCAACGGCGGCGGTTGGCGGCATGGATATTTTTACTCCCAGCAAAACGATTGCACCAGAGAATAAAAAACAGTATGAAGTTACAATCGCTCAAGATGTGACCGTCACTGTGAATGGAACGATTCGAGTTGGTGGGGTGATCGGGTATACGGAAGGTAGTGCATCAAGTTTGAGTACAGCGGATTCTTATCAAGGGCACACCTCGGGCAATTACGGGCAGATCACCAACAATGGTACGATCGCAGTCGAAGGCGGCAAACTCGATGTTTGGGGATTTGTGAAAGGAGAGGGCTCCGTTGTTGCCGATAACGGCACCGTGTGCGAGCCATTCGTTGTCACCGACTTTATGGGCGGTACCAATACCGTTAATTTTTACTATAAATCACAATATACGCCGTTCAGAGAGTATGGAGTAGTGAATATTCAATGCCCGATGACGATCAATTACGGCGCAAACCTCATGGCACATTGTAATTTGTTTGCCATAATCTACAATCGAACGGACGCATATCTTATTACATCTAATCCGACCGCGGAAGCAGTAATTAAATTAAAAGAAGGGGCATCAGCAACAACGACGTATGATCCTTCAAAGTCCGTCGAGGAAGGAATTGGCAAAGTATCGCTTAAAGTGATGGGACAGGCAGAAACGGGAGTTTTATCACTTGAAATAACGTTTGGGCAAATGAACGTGGCAACCGTATCCACCGATACAGTTTTGTTCCCGATGCCGTATAACTTTGATTTGACGATCGAAGGACACTTTACCGTGAAAAATCAATATACGATCCTCCCCGGGGCTTCGGTCACGGTGAACGGCACATTGGAAGTTGCAAGTGGTGCAAAGCTCTACGTTCTCGATTGGATGCCTTCGAATGTAGAAATCGTAGGAGCACAGTATCCCGACGCGGCCATGTTAAAAAATGAGGGTTATAATAGTTACGGAGAGTTGAAAGTCAACGGGACTATGATCGTAGATGAAGGAGGCCATGCGGGCGGTTTGATTTCTTCCGAAAAGCAAGGTGCAAAGCTCGAGGTCAAAGCGGGCGCCCAGGTTGCCGATAAGGATATCCGAATTGGCGGCGTTGCTTCGGACGCTACAAATAACGTCAATATCTATACGGATTTGGCATTGCGGCTTGTTTCGGCAGAAGGAGCGATCACAAGTGCAGTGGCAGGGAAAACCTACACCATGGGGGAAGTAAAAACAGCGCAGAGAACGTTCTCGGACATCAAAACATTGGTTAAAGTTGATAGTGCAAATGAAGATACAATTGAGATAAAATATTATAAAGATGAGTGGGCAGCAATAAGCGGTGCCATGGCTGGCGGCACGGGAGGAGAGTCGGCGTATTTCAACAAACAAGACACGACGGCGCCCCAAGACGCCGCAATAATTTCAGGCGGCTGGACAACGACCTGATAAATTTTCGATTTGTGCGGGCCCCCCGATCGCAAGATCGGGGGGGCCGCCTTGTTATCCGAGCGGCAAAATGTTATCGATCTTCCCGTCCGCGCGCGTCACGCGGAAGTAGCGCACGTCGTAGATCCCCGCGCAACGGGGGTAAACGAGCCCGACTTCATCCTGCCGTTCGGTGAGGACGACGGAGACGAAATTGCCGAGATATCGACCTATGTCCCCCGCCTTTTCCACGAGATTTTGGGCGAGGAAGGGGACGGGGTCGGCGCCGATGAGCACGGATTCGAAGAGCGCGAGGGCGAAGGTGGCGGCGGTCGGGGGCGACGCGGCGCGGATCTTGCAGGAGAGGAGCTTGCCCGCGGCGTATTCGCACACGGCGGTGTGGCGGGAGCTATCGCGGAATTGGAGCTCGGCGACGACGGTCGCGCCCGCGGAGAGGACCTTGCCGTCGGCGCGGGTGAGCACTTCGCCCGTGCGGGAGAGGATGCAGAAGGTGCCGTCGCCCTCGAGGAGGAGATCGTCGCCCGCCGCGGAGAGGGCGGCGTTTTCGAAGGAATCGGGGAGATCGACGAGGTGGGCGCCCGTTTCGTTTTCGAGGAAGAGCTGCACCTTGCCCTGGAGATAGAGGGTCATGCGCGTGCGGGCAACGGTGGCCTGGCGCACGACGCGCATGGCGGCGTCCTCGCGGAGGTAGTCGTGGCAGTAGACGGCGACGCCCTTGCGGGTGAAATAGAGTGCGACGCGGGGCGGGGGCGCGGCGAGGAAGGCTTCGTCGAAGCAGAACTTCACGGGCAAAAAGCCGCAGGGGGCGACCTCGCAGAAGGCGCCGTCGGGCGGGAGCTCGGCCGTGCGCTCGAAGCCGTCAATCATTCCGAGCTGTGCGCCGCCCACGGTCAGCATGGCGGGGCGGTCGGATAAAAAAAATACACGCATTTACTTTAATCAATGTATAACCGCCGCGGATTATGTCAACAATTTGCCCGAGGTGATGTTATGAACAAAATCAACGGCTACACGGAAGAGGAAGCCACGGGGCTCATCGAATACATCTATGCGGGCAGAAACGAGGGGAAAACGCTCTCGTATCTCTTCGAGACGTATGCGGGCACGCACAGCCGCGCCAAGGGGAGCGTGCGCAACTACTACTACGCCTTCCTGAAGCGCAGGAGCGATTCGCGCGTCGAGCGCATCCTTGCGGGGAAGGACCTCTCCGCAGGGACGATCAAGCCCTTCACCGAGGAGGAGACGGACGAGCTGCTCGAGAAGGTCCTCGAGGGCAAGCGGCGCGGGCTCTCGGTGCGCAGGAGCATCATGGAGGCGGCGCACGGCGACGAAAAGCTCATGCTCCGCATGCAGAATAAGTACCGCAATCTCCTGAAGAAGCAGCCCGAGCGCGTCGAGCGGGCGGCGCGGGCGGCGGGGGTCGCGCCCGACTTCCTGCAAAAGCGGCTGGAGCGGGAGATCGACGCCCTCTACGGCAGGATCGCCGAGGAACTCAAGCGGGAAAACGAACGTCTGCGCGCCGAGTTGGAAAAATTAAGAAGCCGCGGCGAGGCATAACCCGCGTATTCTTTCACAAACTGATGACAACGGAGGACGATATGGAAAAGATGTTTTGTCTCGGCGTCGTGCTCGGTGCGATCGGCGGCGCGCTCCTCGTTGCAAACAGCTACAAGGCGCGTTCGCTCGTCAAGAAGAGCCAGGCGGAAGTCATGCAAAAGGTGGACGAAATGATGGATGAACGCCTCAAAGCATGCGAAAGCGGCGAGAACGGCGAAGAAAAGAAAAAGCAGACCAAGAAATAAAGACGTACGGTCCGCCCAAAGAGGCCCCGCGGAGGAATCCGCGGGGCCGATCTTTCGTCTGAATGAAAACCGCGCGCTCGTCGCGGCCCAAGAGAGACCTTGCCGATGAACAGAAATAAGCAGCGCAACGGGAGGGGATTTCCCCGCACCCCAAGCCCTACCCCTTTTGGGGGGAGGGTGGCACGGCGTAGCTGTGACGGATGGGGGGAACGCCGCACGCCCCCAAGCCCTACCCCCTTTTTTTTTGGGGGGGGGGTGTCATTCAGAGGGGGCCCTGTTTCCTTGTCATTCAGAGGGGGCGCAGCCCCCGAAGAATCCCGCTGGCCGATGTTGGAAATCGGACTTCGTACCTCGGGATCCTTACTTCGCACTTCGTGCTCGTGCCGCGCTTGGTAGAAAACAGTGCGGGCGGGGCACATTCGTTCAGGATGACGGGGGCTGCGAACTTCGTACCGCCGCTTCGGCTCAGGATGACAGGAAAACAAAAAGCGGCAAATCACATACAACCCCACCCCCATCGGGTGGGCAAATGCAAAATTCCTCCCCCAATGGGTGGGTTTGGACAAAGACCCGTTCGCGGGTAACAAGGAGTAATCGCATAACTATCAGGTCGTCATATGCGCGGCGGGCATGCGGCGCGGCGCCCTTCGGCCAAACCGTATACGGCGGCACCCTATTCGTCTTTTAAGCCCAAAATGTAGTCGGCGGAGAGGTCGAGCTCCTTGCACAGCCGCGCAAAAGTATCGAGTTTGGGCAATTTTTTGGTCGTTGTGTACTGCGTGACCATCTCGGGCGAGATCCCGACCCGCCGCGCGATCTCCACCGTCGTCAGCCCGCTCGCCTTGATCTCTTCCCGCAGCCGCTCTTTTATCATGTCCATATCGTAGTTCCTTTGTATAAAAAATATAACTAACGGTTAGAAAATGCTTGACTTATAACCAACAGTTAGATATAATGATAGAAAAACGGAGGAAAAAGGACATGAAAAAATTTTTTTCGTTGATGATCGGTTGCATGCTTGCGGTAGGCGTATGGACCGCGTTTGCGGGCTGCGACATGTTGGGCTCGGGCGGGCAAAACACGGGCGGCGGAGGCTCGGGCGGCGGTCAGATCGAGGATCCGTCGGAGAAAGAGGGGCTCCAAACGGTGACGGAGCCCGAGGCGACCTTCGAATATAACGAGTTTCTCGGTTATCAAGTGAAAATCAAGGGCGCGCTCAAAAATACAGGGAAGCGAAAATATTCCTATGTCAGCATCAGCTTTACCCTCTACGACGCCGAAGGCGCAAACATCGGGCAGGCGGTGGACAACATGAATTATCTGGACGTAGGCGAAGTGTGGAAATACGAGGCGAATTCTTTGGGATTTTTTGAAGAAAAACCCGCCTCGTGGAAGATTTCGGAAATCACATATTTTTGATTATTTCGCAGCGTCTTGCCCGTCTGCGGCCGTTCCGCGGGAGGAAGTATTTGCGCACCGCACATGGCATTTCCGCGGGAGGCGGCGCGGAAAGATCTGCGGCGCGGTCTCCAAAATGGCAGATAGACATGCTTTGCGAGAAAAAATTCCATTCTGCGGGCAAAATCCTTTGACATCTTTTGCGGAATGTGGTATCCTAATAGCCGACGTACGCGAGGAATTGCGCTCTCCACGCATCTCTTGGCGTGCGCGGCATGCCGCAAAGGCAAATTCCATAGGAGGATAAACGCAAATGGAAAAGAACGAGATCATCGCGAAGTATGCCCAGCATCCGGGGGACACGGGGTCGCCCGAGGTCCAGATCGCTCTCCTCACCGAGCGCATCAACCACCTCAACGAGCACCTCAAGATCCACAAGCAGGATAATCACTCCCGCCGCGGGCTCTTGAAGATGGTCGGCAAGCGCCGCGGGCTCTTGGACTATCTCAAAGCGAAGGACATCGAGCGTTACAGGACCATTATCGAACAGCTCGGGCTTCGGAAGTAACAACAAAACAGGGGCGGGCTTTTTGCCGCCCTTTTTTGTTGACGCCCCGCCCGCGCCTCCAAACACGTTGTCCGCGCATCGGCAAGGGGAGCGCAGATTATCCGCCTCGAAGATCCTGCCGCCGTTTGGCGCAGGAAGAAGCGTTTCCCACACAATAGCGGAAGCCGTGCTGCGCGAGGTGACGCGAATAAGTCGGGGGATGTGGGCGATAAAACGGGGATTGTGGCGCTATCCTCACGATTAAACGGGGAAATGCAACGCTACCCATCAGGATTTTTCCATGAGACCCGCAGGGTGGGCCGATCGGAAGCGATCCGCGACTTCATCACAGAAATTCGTCCGCAGCCACGGGGCTCCGGACAAAAGAAATAGGAGCAGAAAGGAGAAACAAAGCAATGACACCAAATTATCGTGAATTCAAATTCGAGGTCGGCGGCAGAGAAGTCGTCGTCGAGACGGGCAAGTATGCCGAACAGACCAACGGCAGCTGCGTCGTAAGATGCGGCGAGACGGCCGTCATGGTCAACGTGTGTATGTCCGAAACGCCGCGGGACGGGATCGATTTCTTCCCGTTGCAGGTGGACTACGAAGAGAAGATGTATGCCGTCGGCAAGATCCCGGGCGGCTTCAAACGGAGAGAGGGCAGAGCTTCGGATAAGGCCATCCTCACGGCCCGCCTCATCGACCGCCCGCTTCGCCCGCTCTTCCCGAAGGGGCTCTTCAACGACGTCGTCGTCGTGGCGACGGCGCTCTCCGTCGAGCCCGACGTCGCCCCCGAGCCCCTCGCCATGATCGGCTCCTCCATCGCCCTCGCGATCTCGGATATTCCCTGGGCGGGCCCCACGGGTTCGGTCGTCGTCGGCCTCGTGGACGGGCAGTACGTCATCAATCCCGATAGCGCGCAGCGCGAGAAGAGCACCATCCATCTCAACCTCGCGGGCTCGAGAGACGCCATCCTCATGATCGAGGCGGGCGCGAACGAAGTCTCCAACGATGAAATGGTCGGCGCGATCATGTTCGGACAGGCCGAGATCTCCAAGATCTGCGCCTTCATCGAGGAAGTCATCGTTCCCGCGGTGGGCAAGCCCAAGCGCGCGATCGAACTCTACCACATTCCCGAGGAGATCGACGCGGCCGTCCGCACTTTCGCGGGCGAAAAGCTCGACTGGGCGCTCGATACCTTCGACCGCGGCGAACGTCAGAAGCGGCAAGACGCGGTGGACGCCGAGACCTTGGAGCACTTCAAAGACATCTATCCCGAGAACACGCGCGAGATCAAGGATAGCCTCTACTACCTCACCAAGGAGAAAGTCCGCGCGAAGATCTTCGATCACGGCGTCCGTCCCGACGGCAGAGGACTCAAGGACGTCCGTCCCATCTGGTGCGAGCGCTCCGTTTTGCCCCGCGCGCACGGCTCGGCCGTGTTCACGAGAGGACAGACGCAGACCCTCACCACCTGCACCCTCGATATGCTCGCCGCGGCGCAGAAGCTCGAAGGGCTCGACGACGAGACCGAGAAGCGCTACATGCACCAATATAACTTCCCCGGTTACTGCACGGGCGAAGCCAAGGCGCTGCGCAGCCCCGGCCGCCGCGAGATCGGGCACGGCGCCCTTGCGGAGCGCGCGCTCATCCCCGTCATTCCTCCCGTAGAGGAATTCCCTTATGCCATCCGCGTCGTCAACGACATCCTCTCTTCCAACGGTTCTTCGTCGATGGCCTCCGTGTGCGGCTCGACGATGGCGCTCATGGACGCGGGCGTGCCGATCAAGGCGCCCGTCGCGGGCGTCGCGATGGGGCTCATCAAAAACCAGGAGACGGGCGAATTCCGCGTCATGACGGATATCCAGGGCCTCGAGGACTTCCTCGGCGACATGGACTTCAAGGTCGCGGGGACCCAGAAGGGCATCACCGCCATCCAGATGGACATCAAGATCAAGGGCATCTCCGAGGAGATCATGCACACCGCGATCGAGCAGGCGAATGAGGGCCGCGAGTTCATCCTCTCCAAGATGCTCGAGTGCGTGCCCGAGGTCCGTCCCGAGCTCTCCAAGTACGCGCCCCGCATCATCTTCTTCAAGATCGACCCCGAGAAGATCGGCGACGTCGTGGGCAAGCAGGGCAAGGTCATCAACTCCATCATCGCCGAGACGGGCACCAAGATCGACATCGAGGACGACGGCACCGTCTGCATCGCCTCCTACGGCGACGCCAAGGCGGCGGAGAAGGCGAAGGCGATCGTCGAGAGCATCGTGCACGATCCCGAAGTCGGGGATATGTTCCTCGGCAGGGTCGTCCGCATCCTCTCCACGATGGGCGCGTTCGTCGAGTTCGCCCCCGGCAAAGACGGCATGATCCACATCTCCAAGCTCTCGGATAAGCGGGTGGAGAAGGTGGAGGACGTGCTCGCGATCGGCGACCTCGTGAAGGTGAAGATCATCAAGATCGGCGAGAAGGGCATCGACTTCAAGCTCATGGAAAAACTTTCCTGATCCGAAGAGAACCAAAAATTCCAAAAGGCCCCCGCACGGGGGTCTTTTTTTGCGCTTCCGGGGCGCGCGGGGCAAGCCTC
Source organism: uncultured Clostridia bacterium (assembly GCA_947624445.1). Lineage (GTDB taxonomy): Bacteria > Bacillota > Clostridia > Christensenellales > Borkfalkiaceae > Gallimonas. The sequence continues at coordinate 9,161 of CANQKF010000016.1, forward strand.
GGGCCGCGCCGAAAAAGTTCGAAAAAAGATTTGACAAGGGCGGGCGCGCGGTGTATAATACAGGCAATCGAATATTCTTTGGGGCGGAGTGAAAGTCTCCACCGGCAGTAAAGTCTGCGAAGAGCCAAGGCTCCCGAACGGGTGCGATTCCCGTACCGACGGTCATAGTCCGGATGAGAAAAGATGCAATCTTTCGCCCCCGTGTTTTCGGGGGCGTTTTTTGCGGCGTACAGGGAATACTCGAAAAAAGGAGGGGACCCTATGCAAAAAGAACGGTATTTCAGTACGACGCGCATCGTGATGATCGCGCTCTTCGGCGCGCTTGCGGGGGTTTTGCACATCTTGAAATTCCCGCTGCCCTTCGCCTTCCCGGGCTTTCTCGAGTTCGACTTCTCGGATATCCCGCTCTTCATCGGCACCTTTGCCCTCGGACCGCTCTCGGGATGTCTCATCGTCGTTGTGAAGCTGCTCATCAAGCTCGTCTCGGTGGGCACGGCGAACGCCTTCGTCGGCGAACTCGCGAATCTCCTTATCGGATTCGGCTTCGTCATCCCCGCGGGGCTCATCTATCGGCGCCTGCGCACGATGAAGGGGGCGATCCTCGCCCTTGCCGTGGGATCGCTCTCCTCGATCGCCGTCGCGATCCTCGCTAACCGCTTCCTGCTCATCCCGTTCTATGTGAACATCATGTTCGGCGGAAGCTGGGAGCCCCTGCTCGGCATGATGCGCGGGCTGTTCCCGAACGTCACCGAAAACAGCTTCTATGCCGTCTATCTGTGGGTTTCGGTGCTGCCCTTCAACGCGCTCCGCTGCCTCATCGCAAGCCTTGTGAGCTTCTTTGTGTACAAGCATATCTCCCGCCTCATCGCGCGGCTCAACCGGAAACTCGCCCCCGCGGAGGAGGGCAAGGCCTCGGGGCGGGATACGGCGGTCGTGATCATCGTCGTTGCCGCCGTGCTTCTTCTGGCGCTGTTCGCGCTGCTGCGGTACTTCCTCTGGTCGTAAAGAACGACCACAGGGTGCCGCGTTTTGCCTCATGGAACCGCATGCGTCGCTGTTGCGCCGCGGAAAATCGCGCCGCTTCCCGGCGGGAATTTTGCCGCAAATGTGCCGCGAAACGGTTGACTTTTTCCCGCAAATGGGATACTATGATAATGAGACCGAATTAGGAGGAATGCGCCGTGAAAGGACGAAGTAGCGTGGTAGACATATCCGCGGGCAATGTGCTTTGCGGCGCCGCCGCATAGGGTCGCACATAGCCCGTCTCTTGCTGCATGCCTTGTATTTTGCGCGGAGGGACTGCTATGAATGAAGAATTGAAGAAACTTCTCGAGGAGAAGGATTATGAGAGCGCTGCCGCATCGGTAAAGAAGCCCGATGAGGCGGCGCATATTTTGTCGGAGATGGCGGAGGACGACGTTCTCCCCTTCTGCCGCGCGCTCGACAGCGATTTTCTCGCCGACGTCATCGTCTTGCTCGACGCCCCGCTGCAACAGAAGATCCTCTCGGGGCTGCACGACGACGAGCTCGAAGAGGTCATGGAGGACGTCTCCGTCGACGACACCGTCGACATCATCGAGGAGATGCCCGAGGAGATCGCCCGCAGGATCGCCGAGGAGGAGGAGATCCTCGCCCTTTTGGAGGAGCGGAACTTCGCCGTCCTGAAGCCCCTGCTCGCTTCGATGAACGAGATCGACCTCGCCGAAGTCTTTGAAAACGTGAAAGAGGAGGACCTGCCCATCCTCTTCCGCATCCTGCCCAAGGACCTCGCCGCCGAGATGTTCGTCGAGATCGACAGCGACACGCAGGAAAAGCTCTTGAAGGCGCTCTCCGACCGCGAGATCAAGGACGTCATGGACGAACTCTTCCTCGATGATACGGTGGACCTCATCGAGGAGATGCCCTCGAGCGTCGTCAAGCGCCTGCTCGCCCAGAGCGACAGCGAGACGCGCGCCTACATCAACGAACTTCTGAAATACCCCAAGGACAGCGCGGGCAGCATCATGACGATCGAGTTCGTGCGCTTTTTGCCCACCATGACGGTGGAGGAGGCCTTCGACCGCATCCGCGAGACGGCGATCGACAAGGAGACCATCTACACCTGTTATGTGACGGATACGGCGAATAAGCTCATCGGGCTCGTCACGGCGAAGGAACTCATGCTCGCCGATAAGGGGAAGCAGATCTCCGAGATCATGGAAGATAACGTCATCTACGTGAACACTCTCGACGACAAGGAGGAGGTCGCGCGGAAGATCTCGGATTACGGCTTCCTCGCCATTCCCGTCGTGGATATCGAGCGGCGGCTCGTCGGCATCGTCACCGTCGACGACGCAATGGACGTCATCGAAGAGGAGACGACAGAGGATATCGAAGGGATGGCAGGTATCGTCCACGACAACAAGCCCTACTTAAAGACGAGCGTGTTTTCGATCTGGAAGAACCGCGTGCCGTGGCTGCTCATCCTCATGATCTCGGCGACGTTCACGGGGCTCATCATCAACACCTTCGAGGCGAAGCTCAATGCGATCAGCCCCGTGCTCTTCGCGTGCATCCCCATGCTCATGGATACGGGCGGAAATTCGGGCTCGCAGGCCTCCGTCACCGTCATCCGCTCCCTCGCCCTCGGCGAACTATCGACGCGGGATACGTGGAAGGTTTTATGGAAGGAAGTGCGGGCGTCGCTGCTCCTCGCCGCGACCCTCGCCGTCGCCTGCTTCGCAAAACTCATGCTCATCGACAACCTGCTCTTCGGCATGTTCATGCCCGGGAACAGGGCGTATACGCCCGATAAGTGCGCCGTCGTTTCGCTCGCGCTGTTTGCGACGGTCGTGGTGGCGAAGATCGTCGGGTGCATGCTGCCCATGTTCGTGAAGAAGGTGGGGCTGGATCCCGCCGCCGTCGCCTCGCCCTTTATCACGACGATCGTCGACGCCGTTTCGCTCATCCTCTTCTGCGGGCTCTCGATCGCCATCCTCGCATAGATCCGAACGGTCAAGGGCGCGCCCGCCGCTTCTGCGGCGGGCGCGCGTTCTATGATCGCCGCGCCTTGTTTTCGTCCTCCTGCGGGGCGGCTCGAAGATTTTTCGCGATCCCGTAAAAACTCTTGCAAAATCCTGTCGTATGCAGTATAATTGTCCCGTATATGGCAGTTTTTTCTTCTCGCTCCGCGCAGGAGACGTACGCCTTCGCCATGGCGTACGCAAAGACCCTGAAGCGGGGGGACGTGGTACTTTTAGAGGGCGAAATGGGCGCGGGAAAGACGGTGCTCGCGCAGGGCATCGTGCGCGGGCTCGGCATTTTTGAGGAAGTCACGAGCCCGACGTATGCCTATGTCAACGAATACGGCTTCGTCTTTCACTTCGATTGCTACCGCGTCCAAAGCGTCGCGCAGGCGCTCTCGCTCGGGCTGGCCGATTATTTCGGCCGCGGCGGGATCTGCCTCATCGAGTGGGGGGAAAACATCGCGGAGCTTCTTCCCGAAAACGTCAAGCGCGTCCGCATTACGGGAACGGGGGAGACGCGGGAGGTCGAATATTGAATTTTCTTGCCGTAGATACGAGCGGCGCGCAGCTTGCCGTCGTCGCATATCGCGGGGGGATGTCCTCGATCATTACGCCCGAAGCGGGCGCGCGGGAGCATTCCGTCGTACTCATGGACGCCATCGACCGCGCATCCAAAGCGGCGGCGCTCTCCCTTTCCGAATGCGATTTTTTCGCCGTCTCGGTGGGGCCGGGGTCGTTTACGGGTATCCGCATCGGCATCGCGACGGTGAAGGGGCTCTGCCTCGCCTGCGGGAAGCCCGCGCGCGCCGTCACCTCGCTCGATTGCGTCGCATATGCTGAAGAGAGCGGAAAGCGGCTGGCGCTCGTCGACGCGGGGCACGGCTGTTTCTATGCCGCGGCATACGCAGAAGGGGGCGTCGAGGTCCCGCCCGCATACTGCACGGCGGAGGACGTCGGCAAGCTCATCGGCATGGGCTATGCGCCCTGCGCGGCGGAAGAGATCGCGGGGGCGAAGCGGGTCGACGGCGCAAACGGCCTGCTCCGCGCGGTGCTCCGCGCCACGGGGACCTGCCCTGCGGGCGCGCTCACGGCGCTCTATTTGCGGAGATCCTCGGCGGAGGAGAGACGATGAACGGAAGAGCCTGGACGATGAACGATCTCGAGGACATCGCCGCCCTCGAAAAGGAGTGCTTCTCCGACCCGTGGACGTGGCGGATGCTCACCGAGAGCTTCCTTTCGGACCGCTTCTTCGGGACGCTGCTCGAAGAGGACGGCGGCATCGTCGCCTACGGGGGCGTGGGGATCGCCGCGGACGAGGCCGAGATCCAGCTCATCGCCGTGAGCGAGATGTACCGCCGCTGCGGGAGAGGGAGGAAGGTCCTCGAAGATCTTCTGCATATCGCCGCGGAAAAGGGGGCGAAGCGGGTCTTTCTCGAGGTCCGCGTCTCCAATGCCGCCGCGCAGATCCTGTATCTCAAATGCGGATTTACGGGGCTCTATTGCCGCACCCGCTACTATCCCGACGGGGAGGACGCCATCGTGATGAAGAAGGAGCTCGCTTGAGGCTCTCCTACATCCGCAAAGGAGGGGGCAGGGACCTCGTATTTTTACACGGGTACCTCGCTTCCAAGGAAAATTTCTTGCCGCAGATCGACTATTTCTCGCAGTTCTACCGCGTGACGGCGCCCGATTTTCCCGGCATGGGGGCGGCGGAGCCCCTTCCAGCGCCCTATTCGGTCTCCGACTACGCGGATTGGACGGAGCGCGCCTTCCAAGTGCTCGGGATTTGCGATCCGCTGCTCATCGCCCATTCCTTCGGCGGAAGGGTGGCGATCAAGCTCCTCGCGCGGGGAAAAGCGGCGGGCGCCGTGCTCGTCGGATGCGCAGGCGTTGTGCCCAAGCGAGGCTTAAAATATAAATTTAGGGTGGGGACGTACCGCGTTTTTCGCAGGATCGCCCCCCGTTTTGCGGAGGCGCACTTCGGCAGCCGCGACTACCGCGGGCTCTCCCCCGTCATGAAGGAGAGCTTCAAGAAGATCGTAGGGGAGGACCTTCGGGCGGAGGCGCATGCCATTGCCCGCCCCGTGCTCTTTCTCTACGGCGACCGCGACCGCGAGACGCCGCCCGCGCAGGGGAAGCTGCTCGCGGAGAGCGTCCCCGGGGCGAAGTTCATGCTCCTTAAAAATTGCGGACACTTTGCACATCTCGAAAATCCGCTTGCCTTCCGGCTCGCGGTGGAGGATTTTTACCATGCCGACGCCTGAACTCTATTTAACGTTTGCGGCATACGCGATTGTCATCGCGCTCCTTACGACCTTTGCGGCGCAACCACTCTTCGGCATCCTGCAACAGGAGGGCTACGGGGAGCGCGCCATGCTCAAATGGTATTTCCGCCGCGGCAACGAGCTGTGGCGCAGATACGCCCTCTTATCGCTCTGCGCGCTGCTTCTCTCCGCGCTCTTTGCGCTCGTCTTTTCCTTCGCGGGAACGGGGTACGCCGTGTTCTTCGGGCGTCTCGCCATCGCGGGCATGCTCGCGCTCTTCCTCTTTTCGTTCAAGACCGCGCTCAAAGTCCCGCTCGTGCGCACCGCCCGCGCCGTGCGGCTCGGCGCCGTGTTCTATTTGCTCTATGCCGCGCTCCTGTTCGGCGTGGAGACGGGGCTCTGGTTCCTCACGGAGGCGATCGGGCACCCGCTCGCCTCGGCAATGCTGCGCGCCGCGGTCCCCGCGCTCATGCCGCTTTTCGCCGTCTTTGCGGTCGCGCTTGCGGGGCTTGTCGCCAAGGTCTACGAGATCCCGCACAGCCGCAAGTATATCCGCCGCGCAAGGGAAGCGCTCGCCGCGAGCCCCTGCGTCAAAGTGGGCATCACGGGGTCGTTCGGAAAGACGACGGTCAAACATTTCGCCGCCCACATGCTCGGGGAGAAGTACCGCGTCCGCATGACGCCCGCTTCCTACAACACGCCCATCGGCATCGCGCGCTGCGTGAACGGCGGCGGGCTCGACTGCGACATCTTCCTCGCCGAGATGGGCGCCCGCAGGACGGGGGACATCAAGGAGCTCTGCGCGATGGTCGCCCCGACCTACGGCGTCGTCACGGGGATCTGCGCCCAGCACCTCGAGACGTTCGGCTCGGTGGAGGCGATCGCCGCGGAGAAGGGGATCCTCGCAAAGACGGCGCGGTTCGTCGTGCTCGGCGAGACGGCGCACGTCCCTGCGGAGCACGCGCTCATCGCGGGCAAGGATTTCGGCGCCGAAAACGTCGTTCTCTCCGAGGGCGGCGTCGAATTCGATCTCCGCTTACCGGGCGCCTGCATCCGCGTGCACAGCGCGCTGCTCGGGCGGCATGCCGCGGAGGACATCGCGCTCGCCGCGGCGCTCTGCGTTTCGCTCGGCATGACGGCGGAGGAGATCGCCGCGCGCATCCCGACGCTCGAAGCCGTCCCCCACAGGTTGCAGCGCATCGAGGAGAACGGCGTGACCGTGCTCGACGATTCCTACAACTCCAACGTGCGCGGGGCGCAGAACGCCATCGAGGCGCTCCGCTGCTTTGCGGGCAGGAAATACGTCGTCACCCCCGGGCTCGTGGAGCTCGGCGAACTCGAGGCGCGCGCGAACGCGCAGCTCGGCGCGGAGCTCGTCGGGCTCGACGTCATCCTCGTCGGGGAGACGCGCGTCCTCTCCGTGCGGCACGGCTATCTGGAAGCGGGCGGCGAGGAGGCAAGGCTGCGCATTGTGCCCGATCTCGCCCACGCGCAGAAGTTCCTCGCCGAGGAGCTTTCGTCGGGGGACGCTGTGCTTTTTTTGAACGATCTGCCCGATAAATACAGGGGCTGACGCGCAAATAAGATCGCGCCAAAGAAACGCCAAAGAGGAAAAAATTCTTCGGAGGTGTTTTTTATGCCCGATTTTACCGTTGCCGTCTTTTTCGGCGGGAGATCCAGCGAGCGGGAGATCTCCGTCATCACGGGGATGCTCGCCGCCAATCTGCTCGCCTCCCGCTACCGCGTCGTCCCCGTCTATCTGCCGCCCGAGGGGGGCATGGAGACGGGGGACTTCACCTCCCCGAAAGACCTCGCCGAAGGGTCGAAAAAACACCGCGTCCCCGTCCGTCTCGAGGGGCGCCGCCTCGTCCGCGTGCGGGGCGGGCGGACGCTCTGCACGGTCGGCTGCGCGCTCAACTGCTGCCACGGCGGCATGGGGGAGGACGGCACGCTCTCGGCACTGCTCGCCTTCCACGGTGTTCCCTCCGCCTCGCCGAGCATGCCTGTCTCCGCCGTGTTCATGGATAAGAGCCTCTCGAAGCTCGTCCTGAAAGGGCTGGAAATCCCCACCCTGCCCTCTTTTTCCGCCGAGGAGGGGGACACCGATACGGCGCGCAGGGCGGCGGAGCTCGGGTATCCCGTCGTCGTCAAGCCCGCGCGGCTGGGCTCGAGCATCGGCATCAAGGTCGCGAACGGGGAGGAGGAGCTCTCCCGCGCGCTCGAACTCGCCTTCCGCCTCGATTCACGCGCCCTCATCGAGCCCTATCTCGCGGGCAGGCGGGATATCAACTGCGCCGCATGGAGGAGGGGAGACGAGATCTGCCTCTCCCCCCTCGAGGAAGTCTTTTCGGAGAGCTCCATCCTCACCTTCGCCGAGAAATACGAGCACGCGCCGCAGCCGAGCAAGATCCCCGCGGAGCTGCCCGAGGCGGTCGTGCGGACGATACATAGCGCGACGAAAACCGTGTATGCGGCGTTTTCCTGCCGCGGCGTCGTGCGGGCGGATTTCTTCGTTGCGGGGGAGCAGGTGTACTTCAACGAGCTCAACACCGTGCCCGGCTCGCTCGCCTGCCATCTGTTCGGGCGGAGCCTCAGAGCGCGCCGCGATTTCCTCGTCTCCCTGATCGAGGAGGGGAAAACGCTCCCGCCGCAGCGGGAGATCGTCTCCTCGGGCATCCTCGAGAGCGATCTCTTTACGGGCGGAAAGGGGGCAAAGCGGCGATAAAAAAAGCCCCGCATGCGCGGGGCAAGCGGGGGGACGTATGGCGATGATCAGTCTCTCCGCGTGAAGGAGAGCACGATGAAGAGATAGCGCAGGAAGTAGACGAGCCCGATGAGCAGGGAGGCGACGTAGGTCATCGCGGCGGCGGAGAGCACCTTCTTCGCGCCCGGCAGTTCCTCCTCGGTGATGATGCCCTCCTCGAGGAGCATCTTTTTGGCGCGCGAAGAGGCGTTGAGTTCGACGGGCAGCGTCATGAGCATGAAGAGCGTGGAGGCGCCGTAGAGGATGATGCCCGCGATCATGATCCACTGTCCCGCGGAGGAGCCCGTGGCGGCGAAGAGGAAGAGATCGAGCAGGATGCCGATCATGATGAGCGGCAGGGCGAAGCGCGAGCCGATCGTGGCGATGGGCACGAGCGCGGCGCGGATCTTATAGGGGAGGTACCCCTCTTTTTTCTGCATCACGTGCCCGATCTCGTGCGCCGCGACGGCGACCGCCGCGACCGAAGCCGAGCCGTAGGTGCTCTCGGAGAGGTTGACCTGCTTCTTCGCGGGATGGTAGTGGTCGGTGAGCCGCCCGCCGACGCGGTTCACCGTGATATCGTCGACGCCGCCCCGCGCGAGCAGACGCACGGCGGTATCGTAGCCCGTCATGCGGGAGGAGTTCACAACTTCGTCGAAGGCGCGGTACGTGGAATTGACTTTTGCGCTTGCCCAGCCCGAAAGGATGATGAGCGGCACGAGGAGAAGCAAGAAGAGCAAGTAATCCATAATTTATAACCTCATTTCTATTGTAACGCAAAATCCGCGGATTACAACACTTTTCCGCAGAATTTTCGCAAAAAATCATCTTTTGCTTCGCAGATCCCGCAAAAAACCCTTCGATTCTCCTCTTTTTTTGCAAAAAATTTTCCGCGAGCATCTTGCAAAACCCGTGAAAGTCTGCTATACTTTTGTCATGGCAACCAATGGGTTTACCGATCGGGTGAAAATCACGGTCAAAGCGGGCGACGGGGGAGACGGCATGAACTCCTTCAAGGCATATAAGGGCAAGCCCGCCTGCGGACCGGACGGCGGCGACGGCGGCGACGGGGGCGACATAATTTTTTGCGGCGACAGGAACATGCACGACTTGCTTCCCTTCCGCTATACCGCCAAATACTACGCGGAAAACGGTGAACGCGGCGGTTCCAACAAGTGCTTCGGGAAGCGCGGGGCGGACGTCGTGATCAAGGTCCCCTGCGGGACGCTCGTCCGCGACGCCGAGAGCGGGAAGATCGTCTGCGACGTCTTTGCGGACGGGGAGACGCACATCCTCCTGCACGGCGGCAGGGGCGGGAAGGGCAACGTCCGCTTCACGACGGCGCGCCGCCATGCCCCCAACTTCGCCCAAAAGGGGCAAAAAGTGCTTCCGCACGCCCTCATCCTCGAGATGAAGGTCATCGCCGACGTCGGGCTCGTGGGCTTTCCCAACGTCGGAAAGAGCACCCTGCTCTCCAAAATTTCCTCGGCGAAGCCCAAGATCGCCGATTATCATTTCACGACGCTCTCGCCCAACCTCGGCGTCGTCTCCTATTACGACAACACCTTCATCGCCGCCGATATCCCCGGGCTCATCGAGGGCGCGGCGCAGGGCGCGGGGCTGGGGCACGACTTTTTGCGGCACATTGAGCGCACGCGCATGCTGCTGCACGTGGTGGATATTTCGGGCGTCGAGGGGCGGGATCCCCTCGCCGATTTCGAGACGATAAAGGCCGAGCTTGCGGCGTATTCCGCAAAGCTCGCCGCCCTTCCCTCCGTCGTCGTGCTCAACAAGTGCGACATCGCGGGCGCGGAGGAAAACGCCGCGCGGTTTACGGAAAAGTACGGGGACGTATGCGATATTTGCAGGATCTCCGCGATCCGCGGCGAGGGCACCGCGCAGATGCTCGCCAAAGTCTGGGCGAAGCTCTCCGCCCTTCCGCCCGCCGAGCGCATCCCCGCGGACGAATTCGAATTCGAAGAAGAGGACAACACGCAGTTCGAGATCTTCCTCGATGAAAACGGCGCCTATGTGATCGTGGGCGGGCTCGTCGATCTCCTCTGCCGCAACGTCGTCCTGAACAATCCCGATAGCATGAATTATTTCCAGCGCGTCTTGAAGCTCCGCGGCGTATTCAAGGAGCTCGAGAAGATGGGCTGCAAGGCGGGCGACACGGTGGTCGTCGGCGAAGTGGAATTCGAATACGTTTGAGCCCCGTGCGGGCCCCACGTCACGGAGGAACAGATCGGGCAGCCGATCGAACATAAAGAAAAATAATTTTACGCGGCAAAAAAATGAAAGGAGGAACATTATGACAAGTAAGGAGCGTGCGAATCTCCGCTCTCTCGCGGCGGTGATCAAGCCCGTCGCGCAGGTCGGAAAGGACGGGATCGGGGAAAATCTCGTGCAGGGGCTCTCGGACGCGCTCGAGGCGCGGGAGCTCATCAAAGTGACGCTTTTGCCCGCCGCAGGGGAGAAGGGGGAACCCATCGCCACCGCGCTTGCAGAGGCGCTCAAAGCGGAGCTCGTCGCCGTCATCGGCAGAAAGGCGATCCTGTACAGAAGGTCCTCCCGCGAGGAGATCGAGCACATCAAATTCTGATCTTCGGAAAACGCGGCGCTCCCTTTCCGGGGGAAGCGCCCGCGCCGTTTGGTCTTTGTTTGCGCTTGCCGCCCATCCCGTGCGGGGGTGGGTAGGGATTTTTTGTCTCGGAAAGCCGTCCGCGCGGGCAAGTTTTGCCCGCATTTTTTGCATGGACGAGAAATTTTTCGGCGGAACGCCCGTAATTCCCGCGCGAACTCTTGTATTTCCGAGAAAAATGTGGTAAAATATTTCCCGCATATCCCATGTAGGGAAGAATCAGTATGGAGGAAGAAAAATGCAATATTCACGCGAAGTGGAAAACATGATCTGCGTTGCGAAGGGTCCCAAGCACGATCCTGCGCCCATTCCCGAAGAGGGGAAGTGGGTCTGCGCAAAACAGATCACAGACATCAACGGATTTACGCACGGCATCGGTTGGTGCGCTCCGCAGCAGGGCGCCTGCAAGCTCACGCTCAACGTCAAGGGCGGCGTCATCCAGGAGGCGCTCATCGAGACGATCGGCTGCTCGGGCATGACGCACTCCGCGGCGATGGCGGCGGAGATCCTGCCCCACAAGACCATTCTCGAGGCGCTTAACACCGACCTTGTGTGCGACGCCATCAACACCGCCATGCGCGAGCTCTTCTTGCAGATCGTCTACGGCAGGACGCAGTCCGCGTTCTCCGACGACGGGCTCACGATCGGCGCAGGGCTCGAGGACCTCGGCAAGGGGCTGCGTTCGCAGGTCGGCACGATGTACGGCACCGCCGCGAAGGGCGTGCGCTATCTCGAGATGGCGGAGGGCTACGTCACCCGCCTCGCGCTCGATAAGGACGACCAGGTCTGCGGCTACGAGTTCGTCTCCCTCGGCAAGATGACCGACTTCGTGAAGAAGGGGCTCACGCCCAACGAAGCATGGGAGAAGGCGCTCGGGCACTACGGCAGATTCGCAAAAGAACAGGGCGCGGTCAAGTATATTGACCCCCGTAAGGAATAAGGAGGTGCAATCATGGCTTTGTTCGAAGGATATGAAAGAAGGATCGACAAGATCAACAAGACCCTCAAGGAATACGGGATCTCTTCCGTCGAGGAATGCAGGGAGATCGCACTCTCCAAAGGCGTCGACTGCGATAAGATCGTCCGCGGCACCCAGCCCATCTGCTTCGAGAATGCGGTTTGGGCATACACGGTAGGCGCGGCGATCGCCATCAAGAAGAGCTGCACGCGGGCGGCGGACGCGGCGGCGGCGATCGGCATCGGCCTGCAATCGTTCTGCATCCCCGGCTCCGTCGCCGAGAACCGCAAAGTCGGGCTCGGGCACGGCAACCTCGCTTCCATGCTCCTCTCCGAGGAGACCGAATGCTTCTGCTTCCTCGCGGGGCATGAATCGTTCGCGGCGGCGGAGGGCGCCATCTCCATCGCGCTCAATGCCAACAAGGTCCGCAAGAATCCCCTCCGCGTCATCCTGAACGGGCTCGGCAAGGACGCTGCGATGATCATCTCCCGCATCAACGGCTTCACCTTCTGCGAGACCGTGTTCGATCCCTACACCGAGACGGTGGAAGTCACCAACCGCATCTCCTATTCGGACGGCCCGCGCGCCAAGGTCAACTGCTACGGCGCGGACAACGTTCCCGAGGGCGTCGCGATCATGAAGCTCGAGAAGGTGGGCGTCTCCATCACGGGCAACTCCACCAACCCGACGAGATTCCAGCACCCCGTCGCGGGCACCTACAAGAAGTGGTGCGTCGAGAACGGCGTGAAGTACTTCTCCGTGGCAAGCGGCGGCGGCACGGGCAGAACGCTCCATCCCGACAACATGGCGGCGGGTCCTTCCTCCTACGGCATGACGGACACGATGGGCAGGATGCACTCTGACGCGCAGTTCGCAGGCTCCTCCTCCGTTCCCGCGCACGTCGAGATGATGGGCCTCATCGGCATGGGCAACAACCCGATGGTCGGAGCTACCGTCGCGGTCGCGGTCGCCGTCCAAGAGGGCATGACGAAGTAACGGAAACGAAATCCAAAAAAAGGATGGCGCCTGCCATCCTTTTTTTCTGCCCGTACGGCCGAATGAACTACATACGTCCCCATACTTTTCCGCCTGCGCACCGCAGAGACATGAAAATCGCGGCAGGACCGTTTCGGCCTTCCCCGCTTTTGCGCTGTTTATTGCGCTCCCCCGTAGGGCGCGAGCCAGCGTAGGGTGCCGCAATGCAGCACGATCTCGTAATTATTTGTTACGTCCCTCGACTTTTCATAGATCGCAACCTCGCCGAAGGTGTTCTCGGCTTCCGCAGCGGCGGGGGAGAGCGATCCCGTGATCTCAACGGAGAGTTCCTGCCCCTCGACCAGCGAACCGAGGGAGACGCGATAGCTTTTTTCTGTGAGCGGGGTCTCGCCCCGGATTTTCGCCGCGGAAGCGCTGGTGAGTTCGATCCTGCGCGGAAGGACCTTGAGCGCCCCGCCCACAAAATCGACGCGGTGTCCCTCGGGGCACTGCGTCACCGCACAGCCGCGGAGGAGCTCTGTTCCCGTCACCTCGCCCGCGTCGACGATGTGCGCGCCCGCCACACGGATCCCAAGCTCCGCAGCCGTGACGTCGGGAGGCATTTGCGTGATCCTATACGCATTTTCGGGGTAGACGAGCGGCATGCCGTCGTATTGCTTTTGATAGGAGAACAGGGTGACGACGATGGGGGATTTCACACGAAGCGTGCCCCAGCCGCCGAGGAATTCATAGTTCGCGGAGACGTCGCCCGTTGCGTTTTCGACGGCAAAGGAGAGGATATTCTCGCGCGTGCCGACCGCGTTCGCGCTGTCCGTGATCGCGGTGACGCCCGCGCCCCATGCCCGCACGATGTCGTCGCCCGCGAGCAATCCGTCGCCGCCCTCCGCAAGCGCGTAGTCATCCAGGCGCTTTGGAGTACCGTCGTAAACAAACTCCGCCGAGCCCGTCGTCACATACACCGTCCGCTTTTTCACGGTGAGGGTGCCGAATTTCTCGATGATGTGATAATTTTTCGTAACGTCGGTCTCCGCCGCCGATATCGTGACGGCCGCACGGTTTGGCACGGTCCCCGCCGCGCGCACCTGTGTGCCCATATGCACCGAGACGCTGTGTCCCGCAAGCACGTCCTCGCCCGCGGCAGGCGTGAGCGTGTAGCCTTCCTGTTCGTGCGGCATGCCGTCGTAGAGGAATTCCGCCGAGGCGGTCGTGATCGTCAGGGTGCGCTGCAATATGGTGAGGGTGCCGAAGTGCGTCGTGACGGCATAATTTCCGGTGACGTTCTCCCCGTCCGCATAGACTGCGACAGAGACGGTATTGGGGTACGTGCCCGCTTCCGTCCCTTCAGGAGACGCGCCGAACACAACTTCCTCCCCCGCGGCGATGCCCTTCGCGGTCGGGACGTCCGGAACGCGGTGCGGGGTGCCGTCATAGAGGAATTGGGCAGATCCCGTCGTGACGGTGAGCGGACATTTTTCCACCGAGATCGTTCCGTATGCGACGGAGATCTCGTAATTATCTGTCACATCCTCCCCCGTTTGCAGGACGCGGGGGGTCAGAAAAGCGCGGTTTTCGGCCGTGCCCACGGTGGTGCGCTCCGTCCAATCGCTGCCGCCGTATTCCAGCGTGTGCCCATCAAGAAGCCCCTCCGCCGTGCACCCGTGGGCGCCGTGGGGTGTGCCGTCGTAAGGGACGGACACGCTATTGGTCGTTATGGTGAGCGGACGCTTTTCTATCGCGATCTCGCCCCAATTTCCCGTGATATCGTAGAACCGCGTGACGTCCTCTTCGCCATCGAAAACGGTGATACGCGGTGCGTTTTTTGCGCTTCCCGCCTCGGTGATCTCGGGAAATTCCGCGCGGATGACATGCCCCTCGAGCAGCCCGTCGCCGCCCGGGACCGAAAAGCGCTCCTCGCGGTGCGGCATGCCGTCGTAGACCCAAGTCTTTGAGGGAGTTGTGATCTCAAGGCTGCGGGGGATAGGCAGGAAGGTCCGTTGCGGGGCGCAGAGCGCATAGCAATCCGTGACGTCGTCGCCCCCGCTGCCGAGGATCCGCACGCGCCCGAGATCGGCGCAGACGGAAAAAAAGCCGTCGGTCTTTTCCTCAAAGAGGAAGCGATCCGCATGCAATTCGTCGTCGTAGACGAGCGAAGCGTATACCTCGGGCGTCTCCCCGTAGCGCAGATCGTCGTCCCCGATCCTGATTTCCGCCGTACGGGGGAGGATAGAAAAGGGGATCGCCCGCCCGTAGGAAGGCGTTCCGCCGAGACGGGAAGAGACGGCGCGCATCTCGAAATTTCCACAGCGTAGTGGCACTTCTTCCGACCAATCCCCGCCTTCGGTGCGGTATTCAAAGCGCGTTTTCCGGAAGAGGGCGTAGCCCGTGGGCGCAGGGGTTTCTCCATAGACGACGGAGGCGATCTCCGCATGGAACACGACGCCGCACAGCCCCAAGAGCAGGGCGGCAACGACAAGCAACAGCGCACCCGCAAGCAGGAGCGCGCGCCATTTCCAGAGCCCGAGCAGGAAGCGTTCCCTGCGGGCAAGTTTTTCACGGTATTTTGTGCAAAGCATGGTCAATTCACCGAGAGCGTGCCGAAGCGGAGGTCGATCTCGTAATTTTGGGTCACATCGACGTTTTCGGCATTGAAGATACGGACGGTCGCGGTGTTGTCGCTCGTCCCGCGCGCCGTTTGGGCGCCCGTGTAGGAGATATCGATGCGGTCGCCCGCGGCGAGTCCGCTCTCTTCGAAGGAGTGCGCGGTGAGCGTTGCGCCGTCATACGTTTTTTCGGCGGAGCCCGTCGTGATCGTAAGTTTCCTGTGCGCGAGCGTGAGCATACCGAAGTGAAGCTCGACGACATAGCGGTCCCCGACATCCTCGCCCTCCGCATCGGTGATCGAGACGGTGAAAACGTTATCCGCCGAGCCCACGAGCGGCAGGGAGGCATAGTGCGCGGTAAGGGTGTGCCCGGGGAGCAGGAAGCCTGCCTCCACGGTGAAGTGTTCTGCCGAGAGCGGCGCGCCCGCATATTCGGCCTCCGCGCTGCCGCTGCGCAGGATGAGCCGCACCCGTTTGCAGATCGTGCAGTAGCCGTCGGCGGCGAACATGTGGATATGTTCGGGCGGTTCGACCCACGCGTAGTGCTCGAGATCGTCCCAGGGGACCTCCGCCCACGGATAGTCCTCCGGCAGCTCTTTCCATGGGATCTGCCCCCAAGGGACTTCGCTCCAAGGCGTGTCGTCGGGAAGATCCTTCCAAGGCACATCTGCCCACGGAACCTCTTTCCACGGCGTGGTTTCGGGCAGTTCTTCCCAAGGGACATCCTCCCACGGAACGCCTTTCCACGGCGTGGTTTCGGGCAGTTCTTCCCAAGGGACATCCTCCCACGGCAGGCTGTCATACGGGAAGTCCTCGGGCAGTTCTTCCCACGGGACAGATTCCCAAGGGATCACGTCGACGGAGCTCTCGGGGATCTTCTCCCAAGGGATCTCTGTCCACGGGAGCGTTTCCCAATCGGTATCGCTCGGAAAGCGTTCCCAAGGCACGGCGTCCCAGGGGAAATCCTCGGGGAACTCCCGCCACGGGACCCTGTTCCACGGGATCCCGTCCGGAAGGTCGGGACGGGGCTTTTCGACGACGTTCGCATGCGTTACGATATCATATCCGAGCACCGTGACGACGGCGAATACGAGAAGGATGAGGATCCCGAAAAAATAGAGGAAGGAACTGCGTTTAGGCATCCTATACCTCCCGTCCGCACAGCGCCGCGAGATATTTGCGGCTCTTTTCCATGCGTCCCGCGCCGAACAGCGCCGTGAGCTCTTCCATGAGCGCAGAGATCTCCCCGCGGATCCTGCCGGTATCCCCCGCTTCGAGCTTGCGCAGGATCTTTGCGGAGAGAATATCGTCGAGCGCGTCCGTGCGGTCGCCGCCGCAAGCGGCGTAGAAGGAGAGATAGGTGCCGATCTGTTTGCGGATGCGGTTGCCGAAGGTCAGGCGGAGGGTGCGGATGAGGGTCGCGTCGAGCGCGGCGAGTTTTTCTGCGAACTGCTGCGGGAGCGGGAAGTCCCGCTCCGCCGCGGCGACCATCTCCGCAAAGTGCGCATAGGAGAGGCACGCGCAGGCATCCGCGCCCGCAAAGGGAGGGCACGCCTCGCCGAGCGTGAGGACCATCGCGCGGTCAAAGACTTTATCCGAAATAGGGTTTTGTGCCTCGCCGTCGACCGTGCCCACGAACCAGATGTTTTCGGGCAGACGCAGGGCGCCGTTTTCAAACTGTTGCGGATCGCTCGCGCGGGCGTCGGGGACGATGGGGAGCAAACGGAGCTCGGGATCGGGGATCTCCATCAGCGAGAGGAACTCGGCGAAGTAGTACTCCACGCGCGCAAGATTCATTTCATCGAGGACGACGAGATACATCTTGTCGCTCTTGCCCGCCTCGTAAATTTTCTTGAAGAGCGGGGTCTCGTTGTATTTTTTCGTGAATTCGTTGTAATACCCGATGAGGTCCGCCCGCTCTTTCCATGTCGGCTGGACGGGGATGACGGTGGCGGGAGTTTGGAGGAATTGCCCGAACGCGTAGGGGAGGGAAGTCTTTCCCGTGCCCGAAGCGCCCTGCAGGAGGAGTAGATGGGAAGTCGCAAGCCCGGCGATGAATCCGCGGATCTCGCGCAGACCGAAGTAGAGCCTGCGTCCCGCCGCAAAGGCGCGGAAGCGCGTGCAGAGCTCCGCGGGCGAGACGATTTCATCGAAGGTTTCGTTGGGGCTGTCGTCCCGCACGGTGAAGCGCACGGTATCGCGGGCGGCGGCGAGTTTTTCGCGTTCGTTGCGCAGCGCTTCGTCCATTCCCGCCTCCCAAACTTCCGCGACCTTCTTCACCCGCTTTTTGCGCAGCAGCATGAAGATGAGGAAGGCGATCAACAGAAGAGGGAGAAGCAGCGCCCAAAAGAAGAAGATCGTGCTCCTTCCGCCCGTGTTGAAGTAGGCGAACAGCGCCGAGAAGGTGGCTTCGAGCAGGCCGTTGACAGAGAGATAGATGATGACGACGATCGCCGTCACCGCGAGAAGGACAATGAGCGCCAGAAGTATGATGGGCAGGAGATGGAGTTTATTTCGTCTCGTTTTCATCCGTCCGCCTCCCCTTTGCGAATGTCTTTGCGCGCAGATCGCGATAGAACTGCCGCCGCATTTCGCGCCGTACGCCCTTCCAGTCGCGGTTGAGCGCGCGGGTGAGCGTCTCGCAGTCGGCTTCGAGGCGCGCGATTTTGTCCTCGTCGGCGGGATCGCCCTCCTGCAACCGCTCGCGGGCGGCAAGCAGTTGTGCGGAAAGAATTGCCACGTCCTCCCGCGTTTTGGCGAGTTCGGCGCGCAGAAGCGCGGTCTCTTCGGTGAGCGCTTCGAACTCCAGGCGCTTATTCTTTTCCGCTGCGTCGAGCTTTTGTTCGGCCTCCGCCTTCGCCGCGTCCGAGGCCGCGAGCGCGTGTGTGAGGGCACGGATTTTTTCTTCGAGCTCTGCCGCCCTCCGCTTGGGACCCGTGAGGCCGCGCGCGTATTCTTCCGAGAGTTCTTCTTCGAGCCCGCAGGCATAGGTTTCAAGCAGAGACCACTGCAGGGCGGCGGGCAGTGTGATGGAAAGGCTGCCCGCGCTTGCGAGCGGGATATCTTGCCGCTCCACCGTGACGCCCGTCCCGGAGAACTCCTGCAAAAATTCATAGAGGGAGACCGCTTCGCGGAAATTCTTGTCGTGACGGAGCACGTTGGTCTTGGTGAGATGCCGGATCCTGTCCCCCTGCGCGACAGACGCCATGAGCGGAGTTTTGAGCAGTAGCGAAGCGGAACGGATCACCGCTTCGATCCGCTCGAGGTCGGCGTTCGGGCGTGGGGTTTCGCTGCGCAGTTTGAGGTCGTAGGAAAGTTTCCGCCCGCCCGCCGTCATATCGGCGCGGAGGATCGCCTCGCCGCAAACGACGCCCGCGCCCTCCATCTCGATGCGCCTTTCCTCGGCAAATTCACGGATGAGGAGCAGGAGGGTATAGAGGAATCTGTTTTCGTAGGTCGCGTAGTCGGTGAGGCGCTCCACCGTGTAGAGCTTTTCGGGCTTGATCGTCCCATCGGCCTCCTCGCCGAGGAGCTCGCTGTGCCCCGAGAGATGGCGGACGGATTCCTTGGAGACCCGCTTGACCTTCTCAATGGGGAGGACTTCCCCGTTCGAAAGGATAAATTGCCGTTCTTCGCCGATCGCGTCCGCAACGGCGGAGAGGCCCCGTTCGATCGCGGGAAGCCAGCCGCCCGAGGCGCGGCAGACCGTTGTCGTTACCGTGACGCGGCAGACCTCCGAGAGGTCGCGCAGGAGCTGCTTCAAGGCGGGCAGCTCGGCGAGGGGAGCAAGTTCGGTGAATGCACCGAAGATCGCGCAGCGTTCATCCATATGCTCACCCGTTCCGTGCGAGCTTCGCAGCGCACGCCTCACATTTTTTCATGGTCCCCGCACCGAAGAGCGCCTTGAGCTTTTCGGTGAGTTCCTCTGCGTCCTTGCCTTTGAACGAGACAGTCTCGAGTTTGCGGAACACCTTTTTGGAGAGGATGTCGTCGAGCGCGTCGAGTTCGGTGCCGCCGCAGGCGACGTAGACGGGGAGATATTTCCCGATCTGCTTCATGATGCGGTTGCCGAAGGAGATCTTATACCGCCGCGAGAGATATTCGTCGAGCGCGGAGAGACGCTTCATCGTCGCGTCTTCGACGCCCCGCCGCATCGCCTCCTCCGAAAGTTGCCGCAGCTGCGCATAAGAGAGGGGGACGGGGGTCGTTTTTTCGGCCTTGAAGGGCTCCGCTTTGCTGTCGAAGTCGAGGACCATCGCGCGGTCGTAGACCTTATCCGAGATGGCGAACGTCGAATCGTCGTTGTTCGCCGTGCCCAAAAACCATATGTTCTCGGGGAGACGGATACAGCCGTTTTTCAGGCGCACGGGGTCGTCGTCCCGTTGATCGGAGACGATCTCGAGATAGCGGGATTCGGGGTTGGGGATCTCCATGAGCGATAAAAATTCCGCGAAGTAATATTCTACGCGGGCAATGTTCAGCTCATCGAGGACGGTCACAAAGATCCGCCCGTCGCCGTTCGCCTCATACATCTTTTGCAGGAGGCGGGTCTCATTAAATTTTTTAGTGAATTCGTTGTAATAACCGAGGAGATCGCTCCGCTCCTTCCACATCGGCTGGACGGGCACGATGAGAGAGGGATTCGAGAGGAACTCCCCGAGGGCGAAGGCGAGCGAGGTTTTTCCCGTGCCCGACATGCCCTGCAAAATGATGAAATTGGAGACCGCCATTCCTGCCACCAGCTCGCGCACGGAGGCGATCTCGTAATATAACCCGAGCTCATCCGCAGCGTAGCTTCTGAGCCCGTTACAAAAGCGCTCAAGCGTTATTTCCAGGGGGGGGGGTGCTAATTTGGGTTGTTCGTCGAGCGATTTGAGCATGCCAAAACGCGAACCGTCGTCGTCCGTGCTGTTCTGTTCGAGACGGGCGGTGACGTTGTTGAACCGCCGCTCGTCGAGCATGGACATGATGACGATCAGCAGCATGAGCAAGACCATCACCGCGATGTAAACGATGGCAAAGACGGGCTGACGGATGAGGGACCAAATGTCGTTCCAAGAAGCAAGTAGTAGTATCATATCAAAGTTCCTTTTCGATTACGGGGTCGAGGCGGCGGCGGGTACTGCGCCTGTGGAGGATGGCGGCGCCGGCGGCGCATGCCGTGAGCAGAATGGCGACCGATGCAGTCGAGCCGAAGATCACGCAGGTCGTTTCGAGCGCCAAAGCGTTCAGCCGCGCGATGAGCACGAAAAACGTGCAGAAGCAGATGAACAGCATGACCGTCGAAAATAAGAGGGGACCTGCATGCTTTTTTCGCCATAAAACGAGGGACGCGGCAATGACGCCCAGCCCTTCTGCGACGACGACCGCGAAGATGAGTTTTTTCGCGCGGACGATATTCAGGAGGCGGATGAGCAGGTGGTCGAATGCGGCGCCCACATAGAATGCGGTGCCGAGGATGGCAAGGAACAAAAGGATCAGCGTTGCGGCGCGGAGCAGCGTTTCCCGCTTGCAGGCAAGGGCGGGACGGGGGGCTGTCGCCGCAGGAGTTCGGCGGATCTGCCGGAGAAGCAGGGGGAAGAGGGCGGCGGAGAGGATGGGTCCCGCTGCCGTGAGCCAAAGGAGGGCGGGGCAGGGCAACGCTCCCAAGGGGAACTTCGTTGCCGCGGCGGCAAAAAAGAAGGCGCAGGCGAGAATGCCCACGTCGACTGTGACCGCCAAAGCGATACTAAAAGGAAACAAAACAAGAACGGTACGCGTTTGGGCGCCCGCCTGCTTGCGTGCGTTTGCATGAAGTTTGGGAAGCAGAAAACAAGATGCTGAAACCACGCAGAGTACGCCGGCGACCAGCAAAGTGATCCAATAAACCATAACATTCCTTTTTCGGGATCGGTGGATTTGCTTTGTTGCGAATTTTATTCTATCATATCGCCCACGGAAAAGCAATCGATTTCATCTTCCATTTTCCCCCAAATTCGTCAAAATTCGCCGATTTTTCGGCCATTTCACCCCATTTTTGCACAATTTCGCGCAGTGTTTACTTTTCCATAAAGGCCCCGATCTTCCTGCGCGGCCTTAAAAGCGCAGCGCAGCGAATTGCAAACCCGCGTTGCGGCAGATAAATTTTTTAAGGATGGGCAGAAAACCCCGATGGCGGGGAGCGAAGATCCGATCAACACAATTTTAACTTGAACCGGTCATCATCAATGCGAAACTGTGCGGATCCGATACCTTTGCGCCGCACAATTTCATCAAGCCGTTGTTTATTTTCCGTGCTGATATTTGCGCCGTAATAAACTTTTACAGCGATGTCCTCATAATATTTTTGTTCCCGTAGCATAGATCGATATCCAATCATGCGCCATTCGTTTTCATAGCTCCAAATATTACTTTTTGTAAGCAACGATACGATCAGATCGGGAATCCCGCCACTACCGTTGGAAAGCCGAATATTGCCCAGATCATTGAAATCAAACATGGAGAGCGGGACAGTCGGTTTTTCGGTGGAATAAATCGCCGGAAATAGCATCAAAAGCAGGTTTTGCGACGTCATTTTTGTGAAATCATATTCAACGCAAAACCCGGAATGTTTCCCTGCGTAATGCGACCACATCAAAATGTTATCGGGGGTCTCCGAAAAACAGGTGATCGCAAAGTGTTCGTTGATCGTTTCTTTGATGCGCGGCAAGATGGGCTCCAATGTTTTTCTGGCGTTTGCAACCTCTGTTTTGATGTCTATGCCGTGGAGGTTCGATGCCTCGGCGATCCTTTCGATCCTGTCAACGATCGACTCCTCCGCGGAAATGGATCGAATCACGGAAATGATATTCCTCGATGTATCATCAAGTTGAATTCCGCTCGATGCCAAAATTCCGGGATCATGTTGTATCAGCGAGAGAACCGCTTTCATGATATCACGCTCCGTGATGGATGCGGTATCTATTTTGGAAGGATCGGTGATGAGGGAAAAGAATCGGCTTGCAAAATCTTTATCGGCGAGCGCTTCAAGGAAACTTGCCTGCAATTCATCCTCTTGAATCGATTCGCCGCGGGACATCCTTTGGATCATATCGTTTGTTTTCGGATGCGAATATAATAAACCGATCAGTTTGATCGTAGGATCATCATACTCCGTTTCCGGGGCGTTGCCGCACAATAATTTTTCAACAAAATCTTTTATGACCGCGTTTTCCCCTTTGATGTTTATCTTATCATTGAGCAATTGCGGCAGCATTTCTTTGAGTGCTTTCTCGATCGAAAAACCCAATGCGCAATCAAACGGATCGTTAAAATGCTCCGGCTTGGAAAAATATAGAATGCCGTTTTCCAGATTGTCCAAAGCGTGATTTGCATCGTTTTCACTGAACGAGAAATATTTATAGAGTTTCCCGTTGAAACGGCGTATTTTTTCTCGGATGAAGTCCTCGATGCTTTGATTCGTCGGATTTATGCCGAACATTTGCATCAGTTGCGGTTTTACCCATGAAACATCCATATTGACCTCTGTATCTTATCTGAACTATTATGCGAGCGGGAGGGTGGCGGAAAAGACCGTATGATCCTCCTTGCGTTCATAGGTCAATTCGCCGTGCATCGCTTCGATCGCGTTCTTGGCGAGGAACAGGCCGAGGCCCGAATTATTTTCGGAGGGGCTGCCCGAAACGAAGGGCGCAAAGATGTTTTGCCCGGTCGCAATGCCCCGCCCGTCGTCGATGACGTCGAGGCGGCAGAACCCCTTGCGCTTGGCGGCGGTCACGTTCAGATGGGAACAAGACGAGTGCTCGATCGCATTCAAAATCAAATTGAGGATCACGCTCTCAAGCGCCGCTCGTTTGGCGTACACATTCAGGATCTCGGGGACCGAAACCGTAAGAACGATCCCGTTTGCCTCGCAGTCGGGGCGCAATTCGTCGGCGACGCGTTTCACGATCTCGCTCAAATTCACCGCTTCGGACTGCTCTGCGACATAGTTTTGCCTGCCGTACGTTCCGATCTCGGCGAAGTCATTTTTCAGCTCCGAATTTTTCCGCAGCAGAAAATCCACTTTTGCAACCAGCTCGGGCGCCGTCAGCTTTTGGCGCAGGTCGGTCAGGGAATCGTTCATGCCGACGACGGTCCGCTTCATATCGTGGCCGACGTAGAGCAAAATTTTGTCCCGTTCGGCGAGGACGTTCTGCAAGCTCTGCGTCTGCTTCTTTACTTCCAGCTCCAGATTGGTGGTGAGATAGCGGTTGTGGATCTCCGTGGAGACAAATTCGCGAAGGCCGAGCACATGCGTGACGCCCAGCGCCCCGAGGCACAGCCAAAACGCGGGGGAGAACATGATGAAGGGGATGGGCTGCGTCGCAAACAGGGCCATGACGGTCAAAACGCCCGCGATCATGGAATTGAGGCGCAGCCCCAGGGGCTTATTCCTGTAGACGTCGCGGACGGTGGCGCCGTAGATGACAAGGATGCAGGCAAACACCAGTACGATATAGGTGAGACAGACCGCCCGATAGGCGGCCGCGCCCGTGAAGAAGGGGGAGAGAAACGCGAGCGCCGTTGCGATCGACGTGGCGGCGCCGATCGGATATAAAACGGGGACCTGTCCTATTTTTTTGGGGAGATAGAGCGCAGCGGCGAAGAGAATCAACCCGACCGAAAAGCGTCGGACCCCGAGCAGAAAATAGGGGACGGTCGTATACCCGAAGAGCGCGTAGGTGGGAAAAAGCACCGAGAAGATCCCGACGGCAAACAGGAGCTGCGGGATGAAGGAAAAGGACCGCTTCAGAATGCAGATCAGGAGGAAAAAGAGGAGGGTCGCCGCCCCGAGGATCGCGCCGATGAGAAGAATTGCGCGGTTCCCGTTGACGGCGCGATAGACCGCCGCCTCCTCGCCGATGAGGACGGGGCCCATGAATCCCACGAAGTTGTCGCTGTCCGCCTCGTAGTGGATGGTCACGGCGCACTCCCGCGAATATTTCCCGTCCGAAGAGATGGGGATATCGAGGAACATCGGCCGCGTTGCCGTTTGATGAAGGGCGGTTTCGTCGAATTCGGAGGGCGAAGAGTAATTGATGTAGTAGCCGATGTTGTATCTGTCGATCGTGCCGACGTAATCTTTGTTTTCGTACTGCACAAACACGCTGCATGCGGCAAAGACGGGGGGAAGATACATCGTCAGATGCCAGTTCCCGTCGGGCTTTAAAAGGCCGCGCAAATTGCCGCTCGCCGCCCACTCTTCTTGGGTCAGCGTATCGATATAAAATCGGTACGTCCCCCGCCTTACGGGAGTTTCTCCCGCATTTTCGCAAGAGACGGCTTCGTTGAGTTCCGCAAATTCATTGGGGAGATAGTTGAAAGCCGTCATCTCCATCACGCCCTTCACGTCCGCAATGGAGACGGTGTTGACGGTGACGCCCGAGAGTTCTTTTTGGCGCACGGGCGCCCCGTCGACGGCGCCCCGCGCCGAGAGCAATAAGATCAGAGAAAACGTCATGCAGAGCAGGAACACGCCCGAAAGAACGAGCACGTTCCGCAGGTTCTTTCTCATAAGGCCTCCCCCGTAAAACAGTATCCCTTGTTGAACTCGGTGCGGATGATACGTCCGCGGTGGCCTCCTTCAGCTTTCTGCGCAGGGAGGAAAGATGCGTGCGGATCGTCGTCGTGCCCAAACTCGGCGCGCACCAGATCTTCTCGTAGATCTCATCCGCGGTGAAATACGCGCCGCGGTGTTTGATCAGGAAGAACAGAATATTGAATTCGGAAGGCGTGAGGGGGATGGGCGTTCCCTTATATTTCACGGTGCGCTTGTTGGCGTCCACGGAAAAGGCCCCGAAGGTCTCCACCGCGTCCGCTTTGGGCAGGAGGCGTATGGCGATGTGCGTCTCCAGGAGGCGCATGGAACAGGGCTTCACCACATAATCCGCCGCGCCCGAGGTGAGCCCCGAGAGAATGGTGTCCTCGCCGTCGAGCGTGGAGAGAATAATGACGGGAGGGGATACCTCGGGGAGCCGTTGGAAGAGCTCCAGCCCCATGCTGTTTTTGAGGATGAGATCCAAAACGATCGCGTCGAATCCGCCCTTTTCCGCCAAAATCTCGGCGGCTTCATCCACGTCCGACGCCGTAAAAACAGTGTTTTCCCGGGAGAAATAGGCGACCATCTCCCGCTTGAATCCCTCGTCGTCCTCAACGAACAGCAGATTTCTTGCGCTAACCGTGTAATTCATATCGTTCTTCCGTTTTTCCCGCGGCTTTTTGTGATTTCCGCGGGACCCTATGTGATTTTATTATAGCAAAGAAAGGCATTTCATGCAAGCGGGGGAGGATTTTTTGCCCAAAGAATCGTGTGAAGAATTGTTAAAGATTGGTTTTGGGGCGGATGTTGCTTTTCGAACAAAATGAAAATATCATACCACCGCCGCGCCCGCATGGGGCGTCCCCGAAAGTTCCTCGGAGGGGAAACGTCCGCAGAAGATAGCGAATGCCGCGAAGCATCTCCCTGAAGTGCAGGAGCGGCAAAGCGCAGACAAGCGCTTCCACGCCCAAATGAAAAAAACCAAGCCGCCACTTTGCGTTCAGGTTGAGAGTGGCGAGCTGTCATCGGTGTTTCAATGGAAAAATTCAAGCCGACCTTCATTATCCACGAAAATCATTTGAATTTTTGTGCGATTTTTTGCGAGCTCGGGCAAACGATTCCAAAGATTTAGATATTGTTTCATATACGGCAGTGCAATATAATATGAACAATCGGAATCGTCCATCCGTTGCAAAATCTCGCCCAAAATAGCGAGAAAATAATTTACGCGCATCGGCTGTCGAGACCCGCATCCCTTAACTTCGATAATAGCGCGCTCATCACCTTTTTGAGCAACGATGTCTGCTCCACGCGAATGTCGCCACGCAACAGTCGTGTGAAATCCACGTTCTGAAAGGTAATCGTTTATAAACTTCTTGACTTCCTCTTCTGACAAAAGTGCATCCATATTTTCTTACTCCCTCTTTTGCATCTATATGTAATAAAATAGTCTAATCCGAATGTGAAATATTCGGATTAGACTGACTATGGTGAGGTGGACGTTAATTATCCGAACACCGTTTTTCCCGTAAAAGACGGCTTCGGCTTCGTGATTCGGCTTAAAAACCTATAAAAACGACTGATTTTCCGCAAGAAGTGAGAAAAATATCCTCGGGAGTCACTTCATTTCTCGCGGATTTCATCATGAAAATATCAAAAAATGGGCTTGAAATCAGCCCTGTCTCATAAAATTTTTTGTTTTTGCCCACGATGTCATAGTTTTGTCCACGATTTTATGTTATAATAGAAGAAAAGGGATTTTTAGGAGCGCAGTGATGAAGCAAGAGCAATTTTTCGAGAAAGTCAAAGCAATTATTTTCGGGCACGCTGTGGGAGATGCGGTCGGCGGCCCCGTGCAGTTTGAGGAACGGGAAGTGCGCGACAGATTTCCCGTCACCGATATGATGCCCTTCGGCAATCCGCGTTTTCCAAAAGGCGCATGGTCGGACGACACAAGCATGTCGCTCTGCGCAATGGACGCGCTCACAAAACACGAGCTTGATTTCAGAGAGGTCATGGAAAATTTCAAAAAATGGCTCTTTGAAAACGAATTTACGCCGACGGGCGTAACATTCGATGTCGGCAGAACCTGCTTCCGATCGGTCGAAGAATTCTCCCGTAAAGCGATGACTGCGGAGGGGCACGGACGTTGCGGCGAACATGAAAACGGAAACGGGTCTCTAATGCGCATTTATCCGTTCTCCCTCTATCTCTATTGTTCCGATTTCCCGTTGGATGGAAAGATTGCCTATATCCACCGCGCTTCCGCGCTCACCCACGCCCACCCGAGAAGCTGTATCGGCTGCGGGATCTATTCTTTCATCTTATGGGAACTTCTCAAAAACCCCACCAAGCAAGGGATAAAAGATGGTTTGAAGAACGCGAGGATATATTATCAAGGGGAGCCCGAATTAGACGCTGTATTTCGTTCTCTTTGGAAAATTGATTTTTCCGCACCTGAGATACAATGAGGTGCCATTTTTCCATAT